>JBEKBH010000037.1:0-29638 GCA_050015495.1 Verrucomicrobiia bacterium | reverse complement strand
TGACAAACATTCCGCTGGTGTGGCTGGCGCTGGCGGCGCCGCTGGCGTGGCGGAGACGGTCTGGTCAGGCAGGCTCGACCCTGCGTTGGTTTGTCGCGGCAGGAGCCCTGCTCTTCGGGATTTGCGCGTTGACCGATGGCACCTTCTTCGCCGCGGACATACGTTATGCGGTAGACTTCCTGCCGGCGCTGGTGCTCCTGGCCGTGGTTGGCATCCTCGGATTGGAGCGCGCGCTGGCCCCGGCCTCGATCTCGGAGTCAGGGTTGGATGACCGGAGGGTCTGGCGGCGTGCCACGCGCTGTGGTTGGGGGCTGCTGCTGGGTTTTTCGGTGATCTTCAACGTGTTGGTGAGCGTTAGGAACTACGCGGAGGCGGACTGTTCGGTGGGGCGGGTGCTGAGGGTAAAAGGTCGGGCGACGGAAGCCATCCGAGTCTTCGAGAACGCTCTCCGAATCGATCCCGATTACGCCGAGGGTTACGTCGATCTGGGGGTGGCTTTGTCGCGAGCGGGAAAGATCGAGGAAGCCATCGCCCACTACGAGCGGGCCCTGCGGATTGAGCCAGATTTTGCCGAGGCGCACAACAATCTGGGGATCGCGTTGGCGCTAACGGGAAAGATCGAGGAAGCCATCGGCCACTACGAGCAGGCCCTGCGGATCAAGCCCGATCTCGCCGCGGCGCACAACAATCTGGGGACCGCGTTGGCGCAAACGGGAAAGATCGAGGAAGCCATCGCCCACTTCGAGCAGGCCCTGCGGATTGAGCCAGATTTCGCCCAGGCCCACTACGATCTGGGGACCGCGTTGGCGCAAACGGGAAAGACCGAGGAAGCCATCGCCCACTTCGAGCAGGCCCTGCGGATTGAGCCAGATTTCGCCCAGGCCCACTACGATCTGGGGACCGCGTTGGCGCGAACGGGAAAGATCGAGGAAGCCATCACCCACTACGAGCAGGCCCTGCGGATCAAGCCCGATTACGCCGACGCGCACAACAGCCTCGGGGTGGCTTTGGCGCGAACGGGAAAGATCGAGGAAGCCATCACCCACTACGAACAGGCCCTGCGGATCAAACCCGATTTCGCCGAAGCGCACAACAATCTGGGGGTGACCTTGGCGCAAACGGGAAAGATCAAGGAAGCCATCGCCCACTACGAGCAGGCCCTGCGGATCAACCTCGATTACGCCGAGGGCCACTACAATCTGGGGGTGGCTTTGGCGCGAACGGGTAAGATCGAGGAAGCCATCACCCACTACGAGCAGGCCCTGCGAATCAAGCCTGATTTCACCCAGGCGCAGAACGCGCTCGCGCAACTCCAAGCTCGCCAGTAAGCGGAGTCCGTTTACGGCGACTGCGGGAATCGCGGGGCCAGGGGAATCATCCGTCCTGGCATCGATGCCCATGTCGTCGTGTTTTGAGAACAACGACGCGTTCTTGATTCATTCAACAAGGGTTACGATGTACCTGTAGTTTCCCATCCGGCGTTGCCGTGCTCCTTGACGAAACCGGGGATCTGCCCAACCCGACATGCCGCAATTCTCTTCGGCGTGATCACGACACCGGTTACGCGTCGCGGTTGACGTCCGGGTTGGAGTCACCGCTCCGGATCGGGTGGTCAGGATTTGCCAATAAGATCGCCGCTGTCGAGCGCCTCAACCCGCCGCCGAAGTTTGCCCAGCGCCTGTTCCTGGATCTGGCGGATGCGTTCGCGGGTCACCTTGAATTTCTTCCCCACTTCGTCCAGCGTCCGTGGCTCTTTCCCGTCCAACCCGAATCGCATGGTCAGGATTTCCGCCTCGCGCGGGGTCAGGTGCTTGATGTGCTGGCGGATTTCCTGCCGCATCGTCTTGGCGCGCAGCAGTTCATACGGGGTCAACGCGCCATCGTCCTGGACAATGTCGCTGAACCGATTGTCGTCCTCGTCCCCAATCGGCGCATCGAGGCTGACGGGGCTCACGCCGCACGTGCGGAGTTGGGCCACCTTGGCCGGCGAAGTGCCCAGACGCTTCGCCAACTCGGCGTCCTGCGGCTCGCGCCCAAGCGTCTCGGTAAGCTCGACACTCGCCCGATGCAATTTGTGGACCTTGTCCACGACGTGCACGGGCAGCCGGATCGTCTTGGACTGGTTCGACAACGCGCGGCGGATCGACTGCTTGATCCACAACGCCGCATACGTCGAAAGCTTGGCGCCCTTCTTGGGATTGAATCGCTCCACCGCTTTCATCAGGCCGATGTTGCCTTCGTTGATCAAATCGAGCAGCGGCATCCCGAAATTCGCGTAGTCATACGAGATTTTCACGACCAGCCGCAGATTCGCCTTGATCATCCGTTCCCGCGCCCGCTTGTCGCCGCGCCTGACCCGCGAAGCCAGCTTGATCTCCTCCTCGCGCGTCAATAGCGGCGTTTCCCCAATCTCTCGCATGTAGAGTGGGAGTGACCCTCCGCTTTCGTTGTAGCGATCCGTAACCATAAATAAACGTTCTTTCAGCCTCTGTGCCAACGGCTTGTGCGGTAAACACACGGATACCGCGACCCTTCAATATATATTGGATGCGACCGGGCCGGATTCGATTCAACGTACAGTCTCGCCGCGCCCTGCCACCTTTGACCCGTATCCCCCCGCCACGTTCAATTGGGGGCCCGAAACCGCCCAACTCGCAGGCTGACCCCCTTGAATTTGGGTTCGTTTTTGGCTTTGCTTCGGCAACTTTTCCACGCCGGCTTGATCAAACTTGGGTTCGTTTTACGAAAAGTGCTTTTGTGTAGGTGACCCCTTGTAGCCACGGCGCTCCGTCGCCGTGGATTGGGTTCTTTGGAGGGCGAGCCTCCCGGCGAGCCGCATCACGCCGTCTCCTCGCCCCCTGAGGGGAGCCGAGTCCCCGAGACGCCACGAACCTACGGACCGTAGTTCGGAGCAAAGGATTAAGGTGAGGGGTCCCCCTGCCTTCTGCCGTCGTTTCTGCCCCCATCAGCCATTTCCCATTAACCATCGCCCATCTTCGATCCGTCCCAAACCCCCCATATCAAACAACCCAAATCGCCCCGACTATACATTATCGCACGCCGATTGTCGATATCTTTCTCCGATGGCAGGTCAAGAACACTGAAAAGGTGTGGCGCGCGCCGTCTCCGGCGCATCCACGCCGAGGCGAATGGCGTAACGCAACGAATGGGATCTTCCAAACGACGCCGCATCTTTTCTTCAATGACAGATCCTTTTTGCAGGCTTAGAATGGTCATCGACGCAGTCGAGGCGTCTTTGCCATGAGGAGAATTACACCACGTAGCCCGACGCGAGTAGTTGTGTCGGCCATTGTCGGCCTGGCCGCATTTGTAATGCAGACAATCTCGGTTTGGCACACTCCAACGGGCGATGAACCCTCCAGAATCCATGAGGCCAATGCGTTGCTGGAGCAGTTTCGTCTTGGCCAGCAAACAGAGGGATCCCTGTACTCGGTGACGTCTCCTGATGGTCGTGAGATAATGATTTTTGCTCACACAGTTCCCACGCAGTCACAGTTGGCCGATGTCTTTGGTATTTTGCCCAATCAAAGAGAGCACAAGATTCTTGTCGGGATTCCAGAATACAATGCCACGGACGAATTCCCGGAGGATACAAAGCCCGCGGAGATCAAGACCGCGTTGCAGAAGAAGTTTCCGCCGGAGAAGATTGCCGTCATCCGGCCATGGAAGGACGTTGACGCCGCCAGTCGTGGACTGACTTCGTCGAACGGTCAGATTCTCAAAGCCAGGGCAATGCAATACTTGGAGGTGAATCCGGACAGCTCCGTCGAATCCTACGAATGGAGTAATCGTTTTGAGCTCGCGCTGCGCGGCTTTAGCGTCTGCACGAAGGCCGAGCGTATCTGGCGAAGCCTGGGCTTTGGCGTTTTGGCGTTTGTCATCTCGATACCGCTCAGTTGGCTGGCTCTCCCCGCTCTCTCTTGGGTTTGGTGCTTCTTGGCAGATTGGCTCGGTGAGGTCTCACGGGTCATACACCTCAAGCCACATCGAAAGGAGGCAGAAGCATCCGGACGGAAACTTCCCTGGATGCAGCACGGAGTCTTGGCCTCTATGTGCCTGCTGGTCATCGGGGGGTACGCGTATGTGGTCCAACCGGGCGCGCTCGAACTGGGGAGTTCGAATGCGGCGGACGCTTACTACAATTTGTTGGTGCAGGGCTTTCGCGCCGGCCAGCTCAGCGTGAAAAAAGACGTGCCGCCCGGACTCGCGAAACTCGCCAACCCGTACAATCTGTCCACATATGTTAGGCCTTCCGGGTTGCTCGACCTCAGTTACTACAAGGGCCGGCTCTACCTCTACTTTGGGGTTACGCCCGCCTTGATATTGTTCTGGCCGTATAGCGCGCTGACCGGTCATTACCTGTTTCACCGGCAGGCGGTGGTAATCTTCTGTGCCCTGGGTTTTCTGGCCGGCGCGGGCCTGCTGCGCGCGTTGTGGCGGCGCTATTTTACGGACGTGAGCCTCGGGGTGGTCGTGGCCTGCGTGGTGGCGCTTGGCTTGGCGACGGGGGTGCCGGTGCTGTTGTCGCAGTCCGATCTCTGGGAAGTGCCGATCAGTTGCGGGTATATGCTGACAATGCTGGCACTGGGGGCAATCTGGTGCGCGTCGCACGAGCCGGAGCGGAGGTGCCGGTGGCTGGTTGCGGCAAGTGCGGCCTACGGACTGGCGGTGGGCGCGCGGCCCTCGTTGTTGCCTGGCGCGATCATCCTGTTGGCGCCGGTGGTGCAGGCCCGGCGTGAGGGCCGGCGGATGATCGCTCCGCTCCTCGGGGCGATCATCCCGATCGTGCTCATCGGGTTGGGGTTGATGCTGTATAATGCGCGGCGCTTCGACAATCCATTCGAATTCGGATTGAACTACCAGTTGCAGCCCGAACGGCAGATGGCGCGGCGATTGTTCGGTCTGCATCATTTCGGGTTCAATTTCCGTGCGTACTTTCTGCAGCCGATGCGCTGGACGGCTCGCTCCCCGTTCGTGCAGGAAATCACCATGCCGCCCGCCCCGCTGGATCATGCCAATGTGCAACGCCCGTTCGGCGTCCTGACCAACATCCCGCTGGTGTGGCTGGCGCTGGCGGCGCCACTGGCGTGGCGGGGTCGATCGGAGCAGACAGGCGGAATCTTGCGCCGGTTTGTGACGGCGGTGGCCCTGCTCTTCGGGATCGAGGCGCTGACGCTGGGCTTCTATTACTGCACCGCCAGTCGCTTTGAAGTGGAGTTCCTGCCTGAACTGGTGCTGTTGGCTGTGGTTGGCATCCTTGGATTGAAGCGCGCGCTGGCCCCGACCTCGGAGTCGGGGCTGGTTGACCGGCCGGTTCGGCGGCGTGCCGTGCGCTGGGCTTGGGGGCTGCTGTTGAGCTTCTCGGTGGCATTTAACCTGTTGGCGGGCGTGGAGTATCATGCCGAGGAACAGACCGGCTTGGGCGATCAACTGTTCCGGAGAGGCGAAGTTTCCGAGGCGATCGGGCGCTACCAGCAGGCGCTACGGATTAATCCGGATTACGCTAAGGCGCACGAGAGCCTGGGGTCTGCCTTGGTGAAACTCGGCAGGCTGCCGGAGGCGATTGTACAGTACCAGCAAGCGCTGCTTCTCAACCCCGATTACGCCGAGGCTCACAACAATCTGGGGATCGCCTTGGCGCAGGTGGGGAGGTTGCCGGAAGCCATCGCCCACTTCGAGCAGGCGTTGCGGATCAGTCCGGATCACGCCGAGGCGCACAGCAATTTGGGAGCAGCTTTGGCACGAACGGGAAAGATCGAGGAAGCCGTCGCCCAGTACGAGCAGGCCCTGCGGATCAAGCCCGATTTCGCCGAGGCGCACTACAATCTGGGGAACACCTTGGCGCAGGCGGGGAGGTTGCCGGAAGCCATCGCCCACTTCGAGCAGGCGTTGCGGATCAATCCGGATCACGCCGATGCGCACAGCAATCTGGGGGTCGCTTTGGCGCAAACGGGGAGGATACCGGAAGCGATCGAGCATTTGCGGCAGGCGCTGCGGATCAAACCCGATTTCGCCCAGGCGCAGAGCGCGCTCGCGCAACTGCAGGCAGGGCAGTAGGCTTTGCTAGACGGGGTCAGCGCGTCACAATTACACCCTGACTTCTAACTCCTGCCGCTGCCCCCGCCGAAGACGCTCGTGGCACGAACAATTTCTACTCCATCTCCAGCACCACTAGCGATTTCGCAGGGAGGGTGACGGAAAGCGCGTCGCCGTCGAGCGCGAACGCGGTGAACGCCATCGGCGTCACAGCTTCGGGATCATCGAACGTGTTGTGCGCGTCCATCGTCGCCGCCGTGAGGATCCGACCCGTAATCCGTTTCGCCGTCGCCCCGGCCAGCTTCGCCCGCACCGTGCTCGCCCGCTGCGGGTCCAGATTGACCAGCGACACGTGAATCCGTCCCGCCCGGTCCCGCGACGCCGTCGCGTCCACCGCCGGCACGGCGCTCTCCCCGAGCTTGTACTCGGGGCTGGTAATCTCCACGGGCAACCACGTCGCGTCCTGGTGCACCTTGTACATCTCGAACACATGATACGTCGGCGTGACGATCATCCGCTCCTTGTCCGTCAAAATCATCGCCTGCAACACGTTCACCATCTGCGCGATGTTCGCCATCACCACCCGGTCGCAATGCCGCTGGAAAATGTCCAGGGTCACCGCCGCCACCACGGCGTCGCGCATCGTGTTCTGCTGGTACAGGAAACCGGGGTTCGTGCCGGGCTCGACATCCAGCCAGTCACCCCATTCGTCCACGACCAGGCCCACGCGCTTGTGCGGATCGTATTTGTCCATGATCGCCGCCGTCCGCCCGAGCATCCCGTCCATCTGCAACGCCTCCCGCATCGTCGAATGCCACTCCGCCTCCGTGAACTTGGTCGCCGCGCCCTTCTGGGTCCACCGCCCCGACGGAATCGTGTAATAGTGCAGCGATAACCCGTTCATCTGCCGACCCACCATCGACATCACCGTCTCCGTCCAGGTCTCGTCGCTGTCGCTCGGGCCGCACGCGATCCGCTCGATCCGATTGCCCGGGGCGTCTTTCACGAACGTGTTGTACCGCCGATAATTGTCCGCGTAATACTCCGGCCGCATGTTGCCGCCGCATCCCCAACTCTCGTTCCCCAGCCCCAGGTACGGCAGTTTCCACGGTTTGTCGCGCCCGTTCGCCCGCCGCAGATTCGCCAGCGCGCTGTTCGCATCCGACGTGATGTATTCGACCCAGTCCTTCATCTCCTCGGGCGTGCCGCTGCCGAGGTTGCCGCAAATGTACGGTGCGCACCCGAGCTGCTCGCACAAATCCAGAAACTCGTGCGTCCCGAACGCGTTATCTTCCACCACTCCCCCCCAGTGCGTGTTGATCGTCCGCGGACGGTCCTCCACCGGGCCGACCCCGTCCCGCCAGTGATATTCGTCCGCGAAACAACCGCCCGGCCACCGCAACACCGGGATATTCAGCCGCTTGAGCGCCGCCACCACGTCGTTCCGTATGCCGCGCGTGTTCGGGATCAATGACCCTTCGCCGACCCAGATCCCTTCGTAGATGCCCCGCCCAAGATGCTCGGCGAATTGACCGTAAATGTTCCGATTGATCGTCCCGCCGGGCCGGTCGGCGTGGATCGTCACCGTGGCCGTCACGGGTACCGGCGCGGAATCCTCTGCGAGAGCGGTTCCGATCATCCCCGCCACAATAAGAAGCGTAATCACCTTCATAAATCTGGTCCGGACGCCTGTTTGGCCGGTTTGCCGTCACTTTCGCATCATTTCCTATGCCACCAGCATCCTCAGCTTGCCGTCGAGGACGCGCTGCCGTACTCTCGGCAACGATATGCGCGCGGCTGCCGTCATTGAAGGAGAAGAACCATGGGACAGAACATCGTGAAGAACTTTTTCGTCCGCCTGCTGGCCACCATCGGCGCGCTGGTTCTCCTCGTGGCAATCGTCGGCGGGGCCGCGTGCCTCATTGCCAAACGCGCCATCCCGTCGAAGGTGATCCTCGAAGTCAATCTCGAACAGCGTCTGGTCGAATACGTGCCGGACGATCCCGTCGCGCGGATCGTTTCGGGCCGCGCGCCGACGATGCTCAACCTGATCGAAGCCTTGCAACGCGCCGCCACCGACAACCGCGTCGTCGGCCTGATCGCCCGCGTCGGGGAAGCCGGCCTGCCGCTGGCCGATGTCCAGGAGATTCGCGACGCCGTAATCGCGTTCCGTCACACGGGTAAACCCGCCATCGCGTACGCCGAGACGTTCGGCGAGGGCGAGAGAGCCAATGGGTCGTATTATCTCGCCACCGCCTTCGACAAGATTTACCTCCAACCATCGGGCGAACTCGACCTGGCCGGCTTCATGGCGGAAACCCCGTTTCTTCGGGGCACGCTCGACAAACTCGGCCTCGTCCCGCGCATGGATCACCGCGCCGAGTACAAGAACGCCATGAACGAGCTTACCGAGACGAAGTACACCGCCGCGCACAAGGAGGCGACCGAAAAGATCGTCGACTCGACTTTCGGTCAGCTCATTGCGGGAATCGCCAAGGCCCGCAAGATGTCCACCAACGATGTGCGCGCCCTGATCGATCGCGGCCCGTTCCTCGCCGCCGAAGCGCTCGAGGCCAAACTCGTCGATAAACTCGCCTACCGCGACGCCGCGTATGACGACATCAAGAAACAGCTCGGTCCCCACGCCAAATTCCTCTACGTGTCGAAATACCTCGATCGCGCCGGGTCCCCGTACACAGAAGGTACGACTGTGGCTCTCATTTACGGGGTTGGCGACATACTCCGCGGCAAGAGCGGCTACAACCCCATCTTCCAGCACGCCACGATGGGAGCCGACACCGTTGCCGCCGCTTTTCGCGCCGCCGCCGCCGACAAAAGCGTGAAAGCCATCCTGTTCCGGATCGATAGCGGCGGCGGGTCGTACGTCGCTTCCGACACGATCTGGCGGGAAGTAGCCCGCGCCAAAAAGGCCGGTAAACCAATCATCGTCTCCATGGGCGCTGTCGCCGGGTCCGGCGGCTATTTCGTTGCCCTGCCCGCCGACAAGATTGTCGCCCAGCCCGCCACGCTCACGGCATCCATCGGCGTGTTCGCCGGCAAGTTCCTCACCACGAATTTCTGGGACAAACTCGGCATCTCCTGGGACGAGGTTCACACCAGTTCGAACGCCACCGTGTTCACCGGCCTCCAGGATTACACCCCCGAACAATGGCAGCGCTTTGAAGGCTGGTTGGACCGCATCTACGACGATTTCACCACCAAGGTCGCCGAAGGCCGCAAACTTCCCAAAGACAAGGTCCTCGGAATCGCCAAGGGCCGCGTCTGGACCGGCGAGGACGCCAAGGCGCTCGGCTTGGTGGACGAACTCGGCGGGTTTCCCGTGGCCCTTCGTCTCGTGCGCCAAGCCGCGAAGTTGCCCGCCGACGCGAAGATCAAACTGAAATTGTTCCCGCGTCCGAAATCGCCCCTCGAACGATTGCTTGGTGAAGGTCCGGATAGCAGCCAGAAAGCCGGCGACGAAACCATCGCCCGCGCCCTTGAAATCATTCAGCCGCTCGCCCACGCCGTCCGCGACCTCGGCCTCACCGCCGATTCCGACGTCCTCCGCATGCCCGACCCCGGCACGGAACCATAAGATGGCCTTTTTCTCGGCGGCGGACAAATGGGTTGTCGCCAACGCGCGGTCGGTCTAAATTTAGGGCGAATCCAGAAAGGACGGTCGCGATGGCATTCACGTTACAAATCGGGGACAAGGCACCGGATTTCCAGTTGCCCGCCACGGACGGCAAAACGTACCGGCTCGCGGATTTCGCCGACGCCCGGGTTCTCGTCATCTTCTTCACCTGCAACCACTGCCCCTACGTCACGGGGTCGGACGAGGTCACGCGAAAAACCGCCGACCAATTCGCCGCGCAGGGCGTGAAATTCGTTGGCATCAATTCCAACAGCAAGAACACCTATCGCGAGGACGATTTCCCGCACATGGTCCAGCGCATGGAGGAAAAGAAGTTTCCGTGGACGTATCTGTACGACGAATCGCAAGCCGTGGCCCGCGCCTACGGCGCGCTCCGCACACCGCACTTTTACGTGTTCGACCGCGCCCGCAAACTCGTCTACACGGGGCGCGGCGTGGATACCCCGCGTGACACGAGCAAAATGACCGTCAACGATCTCGACAACGCCTTGCGCGAGCATCTCGCGGGTAAATCCCTGTCCAAACCCCTGACCAATCCCATCGGCTGCAACGTCAAATGGGACGGCAAGGACGCGCATTGGATGCCCGCCGACGCCTGCGACCTGGTTTAGCCGATCCCTTTCGCGCGAACGTCACCGAAACAGGCCCGTGTACATCCGTCTCACGTGCACCGCGCCGCACGAACCGCGTCCGCTGTCCCCGGCTGGCCAACCATCAAACTGGCCCCGTGCAGGACGCCGCGGGAGTGGGCTTGGACAACGGCCCGGTTCACCGCCGCGTTCATCCCGAAATCATCTGCGATGAAAAACACTTCTCTGTGGCTTACGTTTGACGTAAATTCTGCACGAATGGGCGAGTTGACGCAGTTCCTGATCACGGGTGGCACCGGCTTTATCGGCCGACACGTCGCGTACCGGCTTCTGGACCGGGGCGCGGCGGTGCGCGTGTTCTGCCGCGCGCCGGAAAAGGCCCAACGCCTCTTCGGCAATCGCGTGGAAATTTCCCGCGGCGATTTGCGCGATCGCGCCAGCGTGGCCGCGGCGGTGCGTGGTTGTCGCGTGATCATTCATCTCGGCGCGACGTTTCAGTTCGGCCGGGAAGCGCGTCGCATCGCTGAGGAAACCAACGTGCGCGGCACGGAGCATCTGCTCGAGGCCGCCGAGCAAAACAGCATCGAACGGTTCGTCTATGTCAGTTCCAGCGGCGTGTTGGAAGGAGGACCCGGATTGTTGACCGAGCGAGATTTCCCAACGTACGTCCCCCGCTACGCGTCATACCGCCGCTCGAAATGGCTCGGCGAACTCGCCGCACTGGCGGCCGCGCAACGCGGCCTTCCGGTGACGGTTGCCAGTCCGACGTGTCCCCTGGGAGACGGCGACGAGGCCCCAACCCCCACGGGACGCATGGTGCTCGACTATCTGCGCGGACGGTTCCCGTTCGGCGCGCGTGTGGGATTGAATTTCGTTCACGTCGGCGAGGCGGCGGACGGCATCCTGGCCGTTGCCGACCGGGGCCGGATCGGCGAACGCTATCTCCTCGGTCATTACAACGTCTGGCTTCAGGAGTTTCTCCAGGCGCTCGCGCGAGCCACCAACCGTCGGGCGCCCCGGTTTCTATTGCCACAGCCGGCCATTACGGTGGCGGGCGCCATCGGGGAGGCGATTGGCAGCGGACGCGTTTGCCGCGAAACCGCCGCCCACGCCCGCCGTCGGCAGTGGTATGATTTTTCGAAAGCAACACAGGAACTGAAGTGGAACGCGCAGACGCCGTTGCAGACCATCGCGGACGAGGCGGTCCGGTGGTTTCAGGTGGCCGGACGAACAAACGCGGACGCCGTCTTGACGGAGGAGCCGAATGTCGCCGCTTCTTGAATGGACACCGGTGTGTTGGTCGCTCCTGGCCGCTTACAGGTGTCCTTTGATCTTGTCGTAAATCAGTTGCGCAATCTCGCGGTTGGCGGCGGTGTCAAACGTCCCCACGCGCACACGGATCTCGGTCACGCGGTCGGATTGGCGGATGAGTTGAATGACGATGGGCTGGCCCTTGGCGTCGCGGGCATACACCGTTCCTCCCGTCGCGTCCTTGACGGTCCTGTCTTGAATCACACGGAACTGCAAGTCCTGCATCGATGCGAGGGCCGCGCTCCATGCCCGATCCATGCCAACCTCTTGCGTGGCGCGCAGTTCGTTGTCCACATATGAGATCGTCCCCACCCCCGCTCCCGCCGCCGCTCCCGCAACAAACAACAGGCATCCCTGCGCGGCCACCATGCTGGCCAACATCGCAGCTACTCCAACCCATTTGATCGTTCTCACAATTCGGCCCTCCTCGCGCCCGAAGTTAGACGACTGGAAAATCGTCGTCAACATACTTCGCCGCGCAATCGCATCGAGAAGTTCACACAAGCCGCACCCCGGGCCGATGGCCATTCAGCCACGACTAGGACAGGAACACACCGCATGTTGCGGTGCGCTGGTCAGACTAAATGGTCAGCGATCGTTGAGGGGATCCGTCGTGCCGCAGATGACGCCACGCAATTGAGAAATGCGTTGGATGGCCTTGCGCCGGACAGTGCGCGCCGCGCCGAACAAAATCTACGTTTCGACCCGTCTACCCAACGGAGACGGATTGGGGCACCCGCAACGCGACTTTTCTCGGCTACTCGCCGTAAACGACCGTCGTGTACTTGATATACAGGCCACCAAGCACGTTCGTGACTTTGTAGTCCACGTGATGAATCTTCGTGATTCCGCCATTCTGCATTGCCGCCTGAAGGCTGGAATTACCCGTGGCGAAACAGAGAATCCCCGTAGACTCGGCGGTGCCAACTTTGCTGGTGCTGGCCGTTTCCCCGACCGGCGGCCTGCTGCCTGCGCCATCCACCTGACTATAGAGATAGCCAAATGTGCCACCGCCTTGTGACATTATCCCCGTACATCCCGTCAACATCACTGCTGCAACCGATGCCACTACCGCAGATACAATGAGTTTCTTCATAGCTCTTCTCCTTCGGTTTGATTTGCCAGTTGCGGGTGCCCTCCGCCGCGAGTCTTATAAAACGAATCTGCCCGTGTTGTCTAGTGTAATTCTCCCCAGCCCAAACGCTGTGCCCATCGGTCTCTCCGACGGCCTCACAATCGCCGCACCCGTTGGGCGAGGGTCTCCCGACGCCGCACACCGGCCGACCGAAGATCTCCCAGATCTTGCCGAATGGCAGCAATGCAAGGTTGTGGTTTAAACCGGCACCACCAATCGTCGCCGAATCTTTTTGCCGTGTTGGTCGCCGCCTGCGTAAAATTGCTGCCGATTCATGTAGCTCCTCATCAAGTACGGCCACGTCATCCGCTGGAAAATGGAGGGCGAGCCTCCCGGCGAGCCGCGTGTCGAGCAGCTCGACGCCCATCAGGTCTTGGGCGAAGACCATCGCATACGCGACGACGCCGTCAAACCCGACGCGCACGGTTTCTCGCGCCAGCCAGTTGCATTTCGGGCCTTCACGGGTAATAATTGTCGGAACACCCAGCGGAGGAGGATTGGCCTTGTGGACCTGAGCGTCCTGACACTGTCGCGCTTTCAATTCGCGCTGACCATCATGTTCCATTACCTGTTTCCTCCGTTGTCAATCGGCCTCGGCGGCATCCTTGTCATCATGGAGGCCATCTACCTGAAAACCGGTCGCTTGGAGTACGAAGCGATGACGAAATTCTGGGCCAGGATTTTCGGGGTCAACTTCGCCATGGGCGTCGCGACCGGCGTCACGATGGAATTCCAGTTTGGCACCAATTGGGCCACCTATTCGCGATACGTGGGGGACGTGTTCGGCTCGGCGCTGGCCGCCGAGGGCATTTTTGCGTTCTTTCTGGAGTCCGGGTTCCTGGCAGTGTTGATCTTCGGGTGGGACAGGGTTTCGCCGCGCATGCATTTTTTCGCGACGTGTATGGTCGCGCTGGGCGCGTTCTTCTCGTCCATTTGGATCGTCGTCGCCAACTCCTGGCAGCAAACACCGGCGGGCTTCCACATCGTCGGACAAGGACTCCGCGCGCGCGCGGAGATCACGGATTTCTGGGCGATGGTGTTCAACCCTTCCAGTATGCAGCGATTGGCGCACACGGTGATCGGCGCCTACATCCTCGCGGCGTTCTTTGTGATGAGCATCACCGCCTATTACATCCTCAAGGGGCGACACCTCGACTTCGCGAAGAAAAGTTTTTCCATCGGCCTGATCGTGGCGACTGTGGCGTCGCTCGCCGAGCCGATCTCCGGCGACCTGCAGGGCAAGAAGGTCGCGCAAACGCAGCCCGCCAAACTGGCGGCCATGGAAGCGGTGTTTCATACCGGGCCGGGACCGACGCCGCTCTACCTGTTTGGTCAGCCCGACCCACAAGAGCAAGAAGTCAGGCATGGTATCGCCATCCCGGGTCTGCTGAGCGTCTTGGCCTATGGCGATCTTCACAAACCCGTGACCGGGCTCGATCAGATTCCGCGCCGGGATTGGCCGCCCGTGTCCGCAACGTTTCAGGCGTTCCACATCATGGTGTGGCTGGGCGGGCTGTTCGTGTTTCTGACGCTCGTCGGCATGTGCTTTCTCTGGAAGGGCACGATCTTTGAGAAACGCTGGTTGCTGTGGGTGTTTGTGCTGGCGGTGCCGCTGCCGTACATTGCCAACCAGTTCGGCTGGATGACCGCCGAGGTCGGACGGCAGCCGTGGGTCGTGTATGGATTGCTGCGCACGAGTGACGCCCTCTCGAAAGCCGTCGTCGCCAATCAGGTGCTCGGGTCCATCATCATGTTCGCCGTCATCTACGCCCTGCTCTTCGTCGTCTGGGTATTTGTCCTGGATAGCAAGATCAGGCACGGGCCCGATGAGATCGTGACCGGCCCGACGCCGATGGCGCTTGGCGGTCTCCTCGGCATCGCCGGCCTGCGCGCCGGCACCGGCGGCCCGTCGCTGACCGGGACCGACAACGCGGAGGAGACGGAATAGCGCCATGGATTTGAACATTTTCTGGTTCATACTGCTCGGCGTGTTGCTCGCGGGCTACGCGATCCTCGATGGTTTCGATCTGGGCGTCGGCATCGTGCATCTGGCCGTGAAAAGCGACCAGGAACGCCGCATCCTCATGAACTCGATCGGGCCGCTGTGGGATGGCAACGAAGTGTGGCTGGTCACGTTTGGCGGCGCGCTGTTCGCGGCATTCCCCAACGCGTACGCGACGGCGTTCTCGGGATTCTATACGGCTTTCATGGTGCTGCTGTTTGCCTTGATTTTCCGCGCCGTGTCGATGGAGTTCCGCAGCAAACACGACTCGCCGTCGTGGCGCTCGTTCTGGGACGTGTCGTTCTCGCTCGCCAGCGGCGTGGCCACGCTGTTGTTTGGCGTGGCGGTCGGCAACGCGATGCGCGGCATGCCCATCGGCGCCGACATGGAATATCAGGGAACGTTCCTCGATCTGCTGCATCCGTACGCGGTGCTCGTCGGCGTGTTCGCGGTGGCCACGTTCGCCATGCACGGGTCGATCTATCTCTACCTAAAGACGGAGGGTGACCTGCAACAGCGCATTCACGGGTGGATGTGGCGCACGTTCGGATTCTTTCTGGTTCTCTACATCCTCACGACGATCTACACGCTCGTCGACCTGCCGCTGGCGACCCGCAACTTCCACGATCATCCGTGGGTGTGGATTGTCGTGGTCCTCAATGTGCTCGCCGTCGCCAATATTCCGCGGGCGATCTTCCTCGGCCGGCCGGGCTACGCCTTCCTGTCGTCGTGCGCGACGATTGCCGCGCTGACGTTCCTCTTCGGCGTCGCCCTGTTCCCCGATCTGGTCCATTCGTCGCTGAATCCCGATTGGAGCCTGACGGTCTACAACGCGTCGTCGTCGCACAAAACGCTGGCGATCATGGCCACCATCGCCGCGCTCGGCATGCCGTTCGTGCTGGCCTACACCTCGGTTGTCTATTGGGTGTTCCGTGGTAAAGTGCAGTTGGGTACGCTCAGCTATTAATCAAGGAGACAGTTCATGGATATTCTCATCCAAGCCGATGGAGTGACCCTCACGGAAGCAATCAAGGAGGCCATTGATGAAAAGATGGGCCACGTCGAGCAATACGCGCCGCGGGCCGTGCGCGCCCGCGTGCGCATACGCAAAGCCAGCGCCCATCCTTCGCAGCGCCAGTATACCGTGCGCGTGCTCGTCGAGGTTCCCGGTGCCGACCTCAGCGCGGAGGAATCCCGCGCCACGGTGATCACCGCGCTCGACGTGGCAACGGGCAAGATCGAACGCCGCCTGCGCAAACGCAAGACCGAGCGACTTGCCAAACGCGAGCGCGGCCCCCGGCGCAAACCGTAGGCGGAAACCGCCCGCCATTTGGACCGACCGGTTTTTTCTTGTGCCACCGGCTTGGGGGTGTGTGTTACCCTCGTGCGTGTGATCATCCGCAATGTCATCCTCGACTGGTCCGGCACGCTCGTCGATGATTTGATGCCGGTGCTGAAAACCACGAATCACGTGCTGGAATCGTGCGGGTTGCCGGCCATGTCCCGTGAGGAATTCCGCGAACAATTCTGTCTGCCGATCCGCAAGTTCTACGAACGGCGCGTGCCCGACGTGCCCCAGGCCCGGCTCGAACAAATCTTCCTCGCCGAATATCCGAAGCACCACGCCGAGATCACCCTGTTGCCCCATACGCTGGGGTTTCTGCGCTTCTGCCAGCAGGAGCGCATGGGTGTGTACATCGCTAGCACGGTGGATGCTCATACGTACGAGACACAAATGACACGTTTCGGAATCGGCTCCTACATCACCAAACCGTATATCGGCATTGAGGACAAAACGTCAAAGATTCATCACATTTTGGACGAAAACCGGCTCGACCGGGAGGAAACGATGTTCGTCGGTGATATGGAGCATGATGTCGAAGCTGGCCGGGCTGGCGGAATTCACACGTGCGCGGTACTCACGGGGTACAATCCCCTTGACAAATTGCGCGCAGTGAACCCGGAACTTATCTGCCAACATCTTGGTGAACTGCAAGAGTTCCTTGTTGCACGAGAGGTTATGCGTGGATAGAATCGTGGTTAAGGACCTCGAAGTGGACACGCGCATTGGCGTGACCGAAGCCGAACGCGCCCGACCGCAGCGACTGCTCATCACCGTGGAACTCGAATGCAATCTGGCCGAAGCGGGACGAACCGACCGGGAGTATTCCACCACGCCGTACGACGTGGTCGCCGACATGATTCACAGGACGGCCGCGGAACGGCCGCGAAAACTGGTCGAATCCCTCGCCGGGGATATCGCCAAGGTCATTCTTTATCGCAAATTGGCGCAAGCGGTGACCGTCGAGGTCAAGAAATTCAGTATTCCGCGTAGCCAATATGTTTCCGTCCAAATCCACCGTACTCAGTAGAGGCGGCTCGTGGATGCGCCGGTGCTGGCTGTTGCTGGCGTTCCTGCTGGCCACCGTGTGCGCGCGCGCCGATACGGTCACGCTCAAGGACGGCACGGTGTTGGAGGGCAACATCACCGCGGAAGACGACTCGTCGTTGTCCATTTACCTCGAATTTGCCCACGGGACAATCACGGAGACGCGGCACATTGCCAAGACGGACATTGACACGATCGTCCGGTTGACGCCCGAGCAACGGGCCGCCTGGCAGGCGAAGCTCGATTACGATAAGATCGAGAAATACCAGTTGAGTCCGAATGTCAGTTATCGGCTCGACTACTACGATCAAGTCGTCCGCGACGTTTTCCACAAGTTTCTCACCGACCACCCGGATTCCGCCTACACGTCGAATGTCACCACGCGGGTTGCGCAGTGGGAGACGGAGCGCGACCTGGTGGCCGCTGGGAAAATGAAGTTCCACGGTCAGTGGCTGCCGGCCGCGGAAGGCGCGCGGCTGGCGGAACATGAACGCGGCCAACAACTGTTGCAACAGAGCCGCTCGTTGATTTCCCAGGGCCGACTCGACACCGCCATCCAGCAACTGGAGAAGGTCCTCTGTCTGTCCACGCAGCCCGACCTTGTCTCCCAGGCCAAGACGCTGCTGGTCTCCGCGTTTCAACAGGCCGTCACCTCGCTCGGCCGTCAGAAGCAGCAACTGGAATCCGACGTTGCTTCCGCACAACAGTGGGTGGATCGAGCACAACAAGCGGTCAACACGGCGGAGACGTCGGCGAATCAGGCTCCCAGCAACGCACCATCTCTGGGAAGACCGGCGCCGGTCGGCTCCTCTTATCATGCGCTGGGGGGCGATTCGCAGTCCTTCGTCCAGAACCGGACCGCCGTCAACACGGCCCGCAGCAATCTTGCCCAAGCCCAGGGCTGTCTCAATCAGACCAAGAGCCAGTTGGATGACACGGTCAAGAAGCTCGCGGAGTTGCAATCGCGGGCGTCAACCGTGGAAGCGAAATGGGGAATCGCCGCCGGAGGCGGCAATGCCGACACCGCCAAAGCCCAGCCGGCGGTCGCGCCATCGACCACCAACAATGGCCCGGACGTGTTCGCCGGTGCCGGAGCCTGGGTGAAAAACAATTGGGTCTACATGGCGGTGGTCCTGTTCGTACTCCTGTACGTGCTGTCTCGCCTGCTAAAAGGGTGAATCAGGGGCTCCCGCGGTTCGCCAATACCGCCTCCGCCGCTTTTGTCGTTGCAGAAACTGCGGCCTTCGCCGTAGCATATTCTCCCAGAGAGGAGCGGATGCCCATGACATCGTTTCTGCGCGGCAACGTCGTCCGGATTCTGACTTTGGCCCTGGCTCTGTTCGGCACAGGCGTCGCGTCGGTTGCTTTCAGCCAAACAATCGATTCCAATGTCAACGATTACGTCACCATCAAGCTCAAAGATGGTCGCGTGCTCGAAGGGCCGGTTCTCCTCGAGAACGATCAGCAGATCACCATCGAGTCGCAGTTCGCCAACGGCACCATCACCCGGAAGGATCAGATCGACAAGAGTGACATCGCATCCATTTCGCACATGAGCGCCGCCGACCGCGACCAGCGCCTGGCGACGATTGCCTACCATGAACTCGGCAAGTACCAGTTGGATCCACAGAACTCGTACCCCCTCGCTTACTACGACACCGCGATTAACGATGGTTTCCGACACTTCCTGATGCTGTATCCGCATGCGCTGGAAGTCGCCACCGTCACCGAGCGACTCGCCGGCTGGCAGGAGGAACGGGACAAGGTGGCCTCGGGCCAGGTCAAGTACCACGGACAATGGATGCCCGCCGTCGAGGCGAACAAACTTGCCGAAACCGAGCGCACCCAGCAAATCATTCAGGATGCCAGGGCGTCGCTGGCGGAAGGCCAATTCGAGGCGGCCTCCGCAAAGCTCGCGCTCTATTACAATGGGGCAGAGCCGACACCGCTCGTTGCTGAAAGCCGTCGCCTCCAGGCCGATGTGTATCGCATGTGGATCAGCAGCCTCGAAACCGCCCGGGAACAACTCACCAAGGACCTGGAAGCCACCAAGGACAGGGTCGCCCGCCTTTCGGAAACACGACAACGGGCCCAGGCCAACTATGATCAGGCTCGCGACAAGAGCCTGAATACGACATCGAGAACCTTGGGCGACAACACGATATCCAGCCAGGCCAGTGCGGATTATCTCCGCGCGGAGAAGCAGTACAACGAAGAGCAGAACCGACAGTTTGCGATTCAGGAACAGCTCGACAATACGATTCGCCTGCTAAGACAGGTCCACCAGGAGCAGGATCTGTTTACAGCGGCTTATCCCTCTGTCGAACTGGCGAAGGAGACGCCGCCGCCGAAGACAAATGCCCCCGCGCCACCGGAGACGAACGCCCCCGCGCCCCCACCACGACCGCCACCACCGCCAACGGTCCTCGATCAAATGGGCGCCTGGTTCAGCAGAAACTGGATCATTGTTGCCGGCGTCGCCCTGCTCGGGCTCTGGGGTGTGTCGCGCTTGTTCACGCGCTCCTGACAACGGCGACGCGGCTATTTCCAGTACTTCTGGAAGTCGTCGGCGTTCTCCTTCTCAAACGTCGGGAACCGCGTATGGCCCGGATCCCTGGCTTTGACCCCGATCGCGCTTTCGATGGACTGGTAAACCTCGATCGGCTTCTGGTCAAATCGTACCGTCAACTTGTTGGTATCATAGGGTTCCCAAATTGTGGGACCGATCACCGAGAGGCTCGTCATGACGCAACACACCAAGATCGTCGAGGAGAGCAGGCCGAATACGAAACCTAAAACCGTGTCGACAATCCGCGGGTATCGGGGCACGGCTTGTTGCGTGACCTGGTTCAACACCAGAATCAGCGGCAGGCACCCCAGGAGGAACAGCGCCCAGTACGCGCCGAACGCGCCGTACGCGCCCGCTCCCGGCATGAACGATTCCACCAGACCCGTTGCCTCGTACCAGTACCGCATCGTCACCATCATCGCAAAAAACAAGAGCAGCGAGCTGGTCAGCTCGTAAAATACGCCGAACAATGTCCCGCCCCATCCCAATGACAGGATCAGCGCCAACGCCAGGATACTCAGAATGACTTCCACGTACATGGTTAGCTCGCTTGGATCACTTCCTCCACGGACGTGATCCCACTCAGGATTTTCTCCGCCCCGTCTTCGCGATACGGACGGAGACCCTTGCGGGCGGCTATTTCCGACAACGCCTGCTCGTTGGCGCCATCATTCACCGCTTTCCGAAATTCCTCGTCCATCACGAGCAATTCAAAAATCCCCGTGCGCCCCTGGTACCCGATGTTATCGCAGGCCTCGCATCCCGTGGCGCGATACAGGCGGCTTCCCGGCTCAAACGCCAGTCCGATCTCACTCAATTCCGTCCCCGTCGCCTCATACTCCTCCCGGCAATGCTTGCAGAGCACGCGCACCAGCCGTTGCGCCACGACGATCAACAGCGCCGAGGAAACCTGGTACTGCTCCAGCCCGATCTCTTCCAGCCGGACGATCGTCCCCACCGCATTCTTCGCATGCAGCGAGCTGAACACCAGGTGACCCGTCAAGGCCGCGCGAATCGCGATCTTGGCCGCCTCGGCGTCGCGCATTTCACCCACAAAAATCACGTCGGGATCCTGGCGCAGAATCGATCGCAGCCCGGCCTCATAGGTGATACCGGCCTTCGCGTTGACGGGGATCTGTGTCGCCCCGTCCAGTTCATATTCCACGGGGTCCTCGATGCTCATAATGTTCAAGCGCTTGCGGTCGAGCCGACTGAGCGCGGCGTACAACGTCGAGGTCTTGCCCGAACCCGTTGGCCCGGCGGCCAGGATAATCCCGTGGCGCGAGTGAATTACCCGGTCGAACCGTTCCATCATCTCCTTGCGCATGCCAAGGTCTCCGAGGCCCATCACCCCGCTCTTGCGGTCGAGAATGCGCAGCACCATCTTCTCCCCGTGAATCGCGCTGGCGGTGGCGACGCGGAAATCCACTTCGCCCCCGTCGGTCCGCACGCGAAACCGACCGTCTTGCGCGCGGCGTTTTTCCGCCACGTCGATCTGCGCCAGCGTCTTGAGCGCCGCGACCACGCGCAGCCCATCCGCCCGGGTAAACGTCAGCCGTTCTTGCAACGCGCCATCGATACGAAACCGCGCCCGGCAACCGTCGGCTTGCGGTTCCAAGTGAATGTCACTGGCCCGTTCGCTCATGGCATCTTGCAACACTTCCCGCGCCGCCTCGATGCCGGTCATTTCGGGCATGTCTTTGCGGACCTGGATCTCATTGCCGTCCACATCCAGAAATTCCATCTTCACCCGGCGCTTTCGGGCCCCGAGGGTGGCGGCAATCTTTGTCCGCCCGCCAAATAGTCCCCGCTTCTTGGGGACCTCGCCCGGCGCCAGCGCGGCCACGCGGCCGGCGAACGTCTCCTGCCGTTCCTTCTCGCGCAGCCGACGGTGGCGCTTGATCAAATACGCCACCAGACCGAGGACAGGCAGAAGCAGCACGTCCGCGTTGGCGCGCTTGATTTCCTCCCGCGTCCCTCTGACGTCGTGTTGCACCCAGATCAATGACCCAATCCACGCCATCGCCGTCAGTCCCAGCATCAACAGAAAAATATCCATCGACCAGCAATGGACGTACGGAAGCGCCATGGACCCGGGATGGGAATTCGCGGCGGGTGGGGCTTGGGGCTGTTCGCTTCCGGTGGCTTCCGACCCCGGCGCGTTCGTAGACGGGGAAATGGCAACGCCATCGATGCTGTCGATCCTGTACAGGGGCAGCTTGATCTTCCCGTGAGACACAGCGATCTCCACACCCTGGTCATCGCGCCCCAGGATCGTCACGTCATCATAGACCCTGCCGTCCTTCAGCTTCACTTCCGATGCCCAGAGCGAGCTGACGGCCAGAAAAGTGGCTAGAACGACGAGCTTGTAGCCTTGCAAGGTCGCGTGCCTTTCCTATCTGAAGCCTACTGTGTCCGAGCTTCCGTTGACGAGTCAACAGCCTTTTGCTAGCCGGACGTATGCCGACCGCAGGATGCGCCTGCCGTGCGGCGGAAACTAATCGTCCGCCGGCTCTTTGGCCGCCAATTCCCCGGTCGCTCTCGAATGATTGCCCTGTGCCTGGATCATGCCGCTCTGGCGGGCGAAATCGAAGAGACCGCCCGCGTCGATCACCGGCCGAGCGTCCCCGAGTGATTTGGTGGCGAAAACCGTCGAGGAGTTGAGAACCGTCAGCGTGTTCGCGTCCAGATCGAGCTCGAGTTCGTCACCGGTCCGGATCGTTTCGCAGATTCGCGTGGTGGATTCCACGGGATACAGTTCGCCCGTGGCCACGCTATTGCGAAAGAAAATCCGCGCAAAGCTCTCCGCCACCACCGCCTCGCATCCCGCCGCCCCGAGGGCAATTGGCGCGTGCTCGCGCGAGCTGCCACAGCCGAAATTGCGCCCGGCAATGACAATTGTGTACGGCCCCTTGGTTTGCCCCTCGGGAATATACCGGGCCGGATACTGGTCTTTCGGCAGACCGCACATCGCATAGCTGCCGAGTTTCTCGTACTCCTCCGGAATCGTGGGGACAAGGGTCAGATATTGCGCCGGGATGATCTGGTCGGTATCGATATTATCCCGCACAACATAGGCCTTTCCGCGAATCACCTTGCTCATGGTGCTGCCAGCCTACGCAAAGCCTCCCACCGAATCAACTCTCAAAACCAGCCGCCAGCACGGATCGACGGTTGCCAGCCTCTCATATCAGCAAATGAGACGTTCAATTCTGTCTGTCCACCCCCTGTGACGCGCCCGCCGCTGGTAATGGGGTTGCCCCCGGGGCCGCCAGACCCTTGGCAAGGCGGCTGCTTTATGGGTCTGTCATGCCAGAGTACAGCGATCCCGAGAAAAGCTACACGATCAGCTACCCCGAAGGGTGGCTGCCTCTGACGCATGAAGGTTCCCCACACGTCAGCCTCGCCAGCCTGACCACCGGCGGCTACCTGAAAGTCGAAGCCTGCCAGTTCGAGAAGCCCGCCCCGGAGTCCATGCAACCCGAGCGCGCCCTGCAATCGCTCATCGAATGTGAGAAACGCACCTGGCCCGACATCGATTACCCGCTCATTCAACGCGGCTCCCGCAACGGTTCCGCCCTCGCCTACATGACGTTTACCCGGGTCGAAGTCCCCGACGAGGAGCACCTCGCCGATTTCGGCCATACCCGCGCCTGGATCTTCACCCGCGGTCGCGTCCAGGTCCGCTGCCTCTACCGCTGCCGCAGCAGCGACGCCGGCGTGGACGACGACGAACTGGAAGGAATCGTCAATTCACTCGAACTGCACGACGATCCGCATCTCGATCCCGCCAGTTTCACGAACTACTATTTCAGCCTGCTCAAGCGCCATCGCCCCCAACTCGGCGTCCATCTGCCCGAGGGCTTGGCCCTGACCCTTCCCGATGGCCAGACCGTCCTCCTCGAGCACCTGTATCATCATTACCTGCTCGAACCGCACCGGATGGACGAGTTGATCGAGTCGCACATCAATCTGCTCGATTATTGCAGCGACGACGTGCCCGATCTCCGCAATTACAAGCTCATCAAGCCCCTCCTGTTCCCGAAGGTGTTTCGCGCCCCCGGGCACAGCCTGCCGCCACACCGCCTGCCGTTGTGGCCCGGCATCTCCATCGGCGCCGTCATCCAGGGCACCGTGTTCACCTACGGCGTCAACTCCGAGCGCCTGAAAAACTGGGACTTCGAGTCCCTCGACGATATCCTCGAAGATCTGACCGACAACCTCTACAGCATCCAGCCCGTCGCCCCCCGCGGACTCCGCAACGAAGAAGGCGTGACCCAGGCCATCAGCTACGTCGACCACTCCTTCAGCGCGTCGTTCATCCTGTTCGAGGACTTCTACAACACCACCTCCCACAACCTCAGCGCCGAGGAATTCCTCGTCGGCCTGCCCGACCCGAGCTGCGTGTCCTGCTTCCGCGACGACGACCCGCGCTTTGTCGTGCAACACACCGCCATGCTCCGCTGGGATTACCATCGCAGCGTCGAGCGATTGACCGATACCATCTACCTCGTCAGCGGCCCGACCCTCCGCGACGTCAAACCCTACGACATCCTCCATTGCTGCCCCAAACGGGCGTAAAACCCAATTTTAGCGGTTACAACCTCGTAACCGAACCCGAAATTGGCTTCGTTTTTGGCTTTCCAAAAATGAAATTTCCACGCCGGCTTGGCCGGAATTGGGTTCGTTTGGTAATTTATCCCCCCATCCGCCCTGCCTTGCCGTAAACGAACCCAAACGAACCCAACGCAAAAACACCCTCCTAAAAACTCCTAACCACCTGCACCACAAGCTCCATCGACACCGCTTTTTGTCAAGAAAACGGTGGGTTCGTTTCGCAAAAAGCGCCCTTTCCCTGGGTAGCCCCTTGTAGCCACGGCACTGCGCCTGCCCTGAGCTTGTCGAACGGGTCGCCGTGCTTCGTGCCCTTCGTGACTTCGTGGTGAACATCTATGCCCCATTTTTCAAAGATCAAACAACCCAAACCGCCCCGACTATACGCCACCGCATATAGCTCGTCGATAAAATTCCGATGGCGGATAAAAACAGAGGGGTGATGCGTGCGGAGTCGAAAGATAGAACCCGTCGAAGGGCCCGCGCCTACCCGGCCGGCCAGATGCCTTCGCGATGGAAGCGAACCTCTATGACTCCCCGGTTCACGCCAAATCGTGGGCCAATCTTCTTCGCCAGGTCAGATCGAGCGTTGGGCTGTTCCCGCCATCCCTTGCTCCTTCGATCCTCCGTAGCGCATACCTCGTCGTACACCCGAACCAGCGATTCCAACGGAACAAGCAGTCTCCCGGCAAATTCATGCGCTTGATACTCAGCGCTGTTACAATCGTCCCGGCGGCCGGCCCACTTCCTAAAATCGCCTATCGAATCAAAAAAGCTCGCCAGAATTTCCCGTTGATGGAGTACATAATGCCCGACTTCGTGGGCGACCGAATAGCGCAACCGTCTTTCCTCCCAGCGATCACCGTTCTCAAAATCTTCGTAGGCCTGTTTGTCGAGAAAGATACCCGTCAAATCAAATGAGATCGCTGCATCGACTTTGAACTTATCGTATAGCGACGGAGCCAGGAGAGGATCCAACCGGAGCACAATCTCCGCAATGGAAAAAACGTCCACCGGCACATCCGCATACGGCCCGACGCCCTCTCTACGGCGAAATTCCTCAACTGCGGCCCAAATTTCTTCGTCTCTTCGGTACGGAACTGGAACTCTCATCGGGCGTATGCAATTCCTTCACAATCCTGATCAATTCATCCAACTGTTTCTCCGTAAGCTCGGCGCCTCTCACGGACCGGAAAAATACCGGCAGTTTCTTCAGCAGTTCCTCATCATTAAGCACATGCCTCGGGATCTCCCCCCGCGCTATGTCCGCCAAATCCATGAAATTCTGCCACTCCTCCATACCGGCCTCCACCCCCAACTGCTTCGCCCATCGCTCCAACGTCTTCTCATCCCCCGGCGGCGGATTGACCCCCCTCTCCAGCTTGCTCCAGTTGCTCGGGTCATGCCCGTGATCCAGACAAAACTGCCGGAGCGTCTTCTTCTGCGCAATGCGCAAATCCTTCACAAGATTGCCGAAGGTCATAGTTTCCTGCGCTCACTTGTACCCCGCCAACGCGAAGCGGCTTTTTTTGTTGTCCCTGTTCGATTGTGGTTGAAATTACACCACACCGTGGTATAAAGTCAACCACGGAATGAAAACTGAAGACGGAAGGTGGTGAAACTATGTGGTTTTTGATGAAGTGCATGGCCGGACTCCCCCCATTCTGCGGGTGGTTTATCTCATTCTATTTCGGAGAAATGATCCTCACTTGGATCGTGGTCGTTCCGGACCATCCAGAGTGGGCCATCCCCGCCGCGTACATCCTACAGATTCCGGCGGCCATGTTCGCTCTTCGCAAGGCAACGAAGTCGGTCGAGAAATGGGAGCGCAGATTCTGGCGATAGCGTCGATGGCGCAACATCGGTCTGCAGTGCTACCGCGCAGATCGGTTTGTGTCCTCCCCACGAAGCCGGCATTCTCGCGGCTCATATGCCCGACAAAGCGCAACTCATAGCCCAGATTCGCTTCGCCTTAGAGCGATTGTCCGAGCGAAATGCTGAGCACGAATGGGAGGAGTTGTGCCGGCACCTCTCTCGCGAACGTATTTGCGCCAACATTCTGCCCGCAACGGGGCCCGTACAGGCGGGTGGTGATCAAGGACGGGATTTCGAAACATTCCGTACGTTTTTGCAGCAGAGCTCGCTAGGCCAGAGATCGTTTGTTGGTTTGATTTCCGACAAGCCGATCGCGTTCGCCTGCACGATCGAAAAAGAAAAAGGCATCGCCTCGAAAATTCGCGATGACATCACAACTATTATGTCGTCGGGCACGCGGCCGGAGACTATATATGAATTCTGCGCATGCGGGGTGAAGGTCGCAAAACGTCACGAGTTGCAAGAGTGGGCGCAAACCAAACATAGCGTACACTTGGAGATAATGGATGGTGCCGCGGTCGCGGAACTCCTCTGTGACCGCGAGCTACTCTGGCTTGTAGAACGCTACCTCCAACTGCCGTCAGAACTCCTTCCGTCCCTGACTACTGCTGAGGAAGAGAAAGACTGGTACACCTCCAAACTCGAGAAATGGAAGCAAGAGAAGTGTCCTCCCCAGACATTTGCGCATTTTCTAGAGATACGATCAGCAGGTCGTACGGCGCTCGGGCCATTCAAATACGACAAGGACGGCGCACCGGTAAGCGGCCATGACCTGCCCGAGTTGCCCTTTTGGATTGAGCGCTTGGACGAGATCACAAGCAAAGGTGCCGTTCAGTCCTTACGCCGCCGCGCCTTTTACGAAGCAACGGTGTTGAGACTGCGCGGACTCGGCTCGCTCATCGGTCAGGAAGAACGGCTGCGCGGTTATTTCTCTTACCTCACGCAATTGCAGGACCTGTCGGAAATCGAAGACTTCCAAGTGCTTTTGACTTACGTCGTGGTCGCCAATCGACTGGGACATGTCAGACTTCAAGATGCAGAATTAAAGAATTGGGTCCAAGCACTCGAAGATCGTTTGGTCGACCGCCTCCATAACGCCAAGAAACACGAAAAGATTAATGAATGGTGTGCGCTCCTTGACATCCGCGCCCACTTGGCGCTGTTCCTTCGCATCGCTTGGAAGCAGCCAGACGCCACGGAAGCACTACAGTACTGGGGGAAACTGGTGAAGTTAGTGAATCGTGCTCCTCTTTTCCCACTAGAACGCTTTGCGGATCGTTTGGCTGAGTACGCTCGCTACATCGGAAGACATCCGCTGTATGAACCTCTGACCAAAAAAGTGGACGCTTTGGTCGCGAAGAGATTTGGCAATTTCAAAGCTGCTGAGAAGTGCCTAGACCGCGCCATCGCCTTCAGAGACGCAGATGACCTGCCGCGCGCCATGGCTCAGTTGCACAGGGCGAAGATTGACTGGTTTGCCGAGGAAACCCTGGGTAAGTCCCTGCAGGTTCTCGGATGGTTGAGCGGTGCCTACCAAGAGCAAGGGCTCTGCTTTGCCGCCAAGTACTACGCCCTCGCTGCCGCATTTTCAGCAGTTCATTCACAGGACCTGAAACTGAAGCCGATGGTCTCGCGAAACCTCGAACGTGCTGCCTCGTGCGATTACTCGGTAGGGGCATGGCATGGCCTTCTTGAGTTAGCCGCGATCTGTGTAAAGCTTTATCCGCATTTCGCATCAGATCCGGAGAGTGACTTCACAAGCGCTGACGGTAGTATGTTTAGGCTGCCATTTCATCTAGCGATGGCTGCAGCCGCGACTAAACTGCTGTTTTCCGATCTAGAGGCTTACGCAACTACGCAGACGACACAAATCATGAAAAGCCTGGGGCTTGACGACGTTTTGCAGCAGACGCGCGACCATGCCTTGAAAGTGTGGGCGAATAATGCGCAGGACTTGTGGACCGCCATCGAAGAGCAACTGAACGGCCCTCCATGGAGCGATTCCGGACCCATGCGGTATGTGCGATGGAAAGCGCATGGCGTTACTTGGAATGTCCAATGGTGTAACGACTACGAAAGTACACTTGCCGCTGAGGAGTTTCTTGCCGTTTTGCAGATTTTTTTGTCCGACCTCGCAGGCCAAGACCTCTGCCTATTGCGCTCATCCCTTAGCATTTCCATCCGTCTGGCCAGCGACGATGCATTCGCTACTGCGAAAAGCGGGGGTCACAACGGTTTCGACGTCAGGTTTGAACCATCGAATACAGAACGGGTCGGCGTCGTGACTCTGCCGCCCTACCGGCGTTTTTATGACGGCACCATCACGCGCGAGGATCTTCAAGCTGGTGCCCTGGGAGTTGCAGGCTCTCTCCTTACCGAAATCTCACTGCTGCCCTTGGATCGCTTTGGTAAGATTCTGGAGGAGCGCCTTAAGGAAGGGCTGCAAACCAAACTTTTGATAGCCGCAACATACGGGCGATGTCATCGCGAATTCATTAGCCAGGAAGACTTTGAGTCTTCCGGCCGTTATACGCACGCGTCGCTTCCTAAGTCGGTACGCTTCGCGCCGCGCCTCCCCGATGAGCTTCCTTGGTTTAATGGCCCCGGTCCGGGGTACGACTCTCGGGAGGCCAAAAAGCTGATACGAAATCGCTACAGTAGGTTCCCCCCGCCGATTGCAAGAACACTAGAACGTCTGAAGAGAGAGTTGCCATTCCGAATGACATTGGATCGTCTACGAGCAACTGGTTGGAAGGATTGGCATATACTGAGCGCAGTCTTTCACGTCACAATGAATTACCGACTCAACCACATACGCCGTACGCAGGGAGTTGGACCAGAACAAGCAACCAGCTTGCTAATGCCGCACAAACCGGAACCGGAAGATGCACTCCCTGTACCGCTAGAGGAATACGAGGAAAAGAATATGCGTGCACAGTTTCAAATGTTCGTCATCTCATTCGCGAAGACCTACAAGTTGGAATTACACAGCCCCACGCCGAACTTTTCCGAGATCGAAGATTTCCTAGCCCAAAGGTACAACTTCTGGACGGACGATGTGGACCACGAGGATCCATTCGCACTGTAGCCGGACGACACGGGCCAAGTCTACTCATTATGCAATTGTCCACGGCGTCAACGCCTGACTCATGAGCCCCACCCGGTCGCGCCCCCCTGAAACCTCCTCACCCTTGCGTTCCGAATCTCGACACTCGGGTTCGGCTCCGTCCGTACACCCGCCTACCGATAAAAAGTTATGGATAGTGCTATCCATAATCCCAAAGGCGCCATTCGTGGTATGCTAAAAATTTAGCATGCCACGACAACCCCGGCCTTCGTGCCCTTCGCGACTTCGTGGTGAATATCCATCCCCATCTGTGTTCATCTGTGGCTCGCCCTTCGTGTCCTTCGTGCTCTTCGTGGTGAACCCCCGCGCTCCAC
>JBEKBH010000036.1:0-31165 GCA_050015495.1 Verrucomicrobiia bacterium | reverse complement strand
GCTGTACTGCGTCATTCGCAGCGACGGCGCGTCGCGGGAAAACTGGTGGAAGATCGGCGCCGTGGCCAGTTGCGTGCTGGGAATGGCCTGTAAACCCGTCATGGTCACAGCGCCCCTGGTCACGCTCCTCTACGACCGCGCGTTCCTGGTGAAATCGTGGCGCGAGGTCTGGCGACGGCGGGGTTGGCTGTACGCTGGTTTGGCGGCCTCGTGGCTGTTGCTCCCGCCACTGCTGGCGAAGGCGCCGACAGAATGGAAGAGGACCGCCGGGTTTGAGTTCCAGGGTACTCCGCCGCTCCAATATGCGCGGATGCAGTCCGTGGTGATTCTGCGTTATCTGCGCCTCGCGTTCTGGCCGCATCCGTTATGCCTGGATTACGGTTGGCGGTACCACTGGCAGGCAATGGTGGGGGCAGGAGATGCGTTGCCGGATCTGCTGGTCGTGACGGCCTTGCTGGCGGGAACCATCTGGGCTTGCTGTCGCAAGCCGGCGCTGGGATTTCTCGGCGCGTGGTTCTTCCTGATCCTGGCTCCAACCTCCAGCTTCATACCGATTGCGGACCCGATCGCGGAACATCGCCTGTACCTGCCTCTGGCGGCGGTCGTGACGGCGGTGGTCGTCGCCGCGTTCGTGCTCGGGAAACGGCTGCTCCGCAACCAACCAGGCTCCGTTCCCGGATGGGTGGCCTGCGGGTTCGTGGTGGTGCCATTGGCCGTTCTTACCATCCAGCGCAACCGCGACTACATCTCCGAGTCCGCCATCTGGCAGGACACGGTGGCCAAGTGCCCGAACAACCCGCGCGCGCACCTTAATTTTGGCCAAGCCCTGTCCCGACTTCACAAGGTGGCAGAAGCCAGAGAACAGTACGAGCAGGCACTGCGGCTCAAGCCCGATTATGCCGATGCCCATTACAATCTGGGAAATGCCTTCTTGAAGGAGGGCAGGCTCAGCGATGCCATCGGGCATTATGAACAGGCCCTGCGGATCAAGCCCGATTACGCCGAAGCGCACAACAATCTGGGAAATGTCCTGTTGCAGGAGGGCAAGGTCAGCGATGCCATCGGGCACTATGAAGAAGCGTTACGGAGCGAGCCCGACAACGCCGAGCTGCATTACAATTTGGGAGTTGCGTTGGCACAACTCGGCCGGATGCAGGAGGCAATCGGGCATTACGAGCAGGCGCTCCGCATCAGGCCCGATTTCACCCGAGCGCAAAACGCGCTTGCGCAACTGCAAGCTGGCCAGTAAGTGTCGCATCCGGCGGATGGGAGGGTACGCAACCATCATGCAGCAAAACTTCTAAACGGGACATTGAACTCGACCGGCTGCCGAGTTGGTTACGCTGCCAGAACACCCCATTTCTCCTTCGCTCCCGGCCTGGCCCATGCTCGCGGCGTGAACTGATCAATCTCCCTGATCTTCGCCGAATGCAGACACGTGAATAAATCCTTCCGATAATCGAAAGGGTTTCGCGTTGATTGGGCGAGCATCGCAAGTTTTGTAACGCGGGCAAGAAAAAGGGCGACCAGTGAACTGGTCGCCCTTCGATTGCTTTCAGATCGAGGCCGGTCTAACCGCGACGGCGCCGAATCAGGAACAGTCCCAGCAGGCCGGTGCCGACGAGCGCGATGGTCGCAGGCTCAGGAACGGCAACAGGCGTAATCTGGAACGGGGTCATTTCCGGAGGGAAGGTCGAGCTTTGAGACATAAACCCAGTGAGATCAACCAGTCCGGTCGGAATCGGCGTGCCGCCCATCGCCCCGTCAGTAGAGTAAGACGAGGCCCAGACGTAGACTTCCATGGTGTTGGCGCTGCCGTCTTCGGCATACAAAGTCGTGTTGGCGTGAGTCGCGAAGTTGCCTGACACTGGAATGGTACAAGCCGCATCCGTGTAAAGCTCGACGTTCTGCACCTGCAGTACATAGCCCGCGATACTTTCCGGAATCGGGCCCGTCCCCGATGCGACCAACGTCGGAATCGAGAAGACCGGGGCTGTGGGCACCGTATTCCCTGAAGATGCCGCAGAGACGGCGGTCAACGCGTCAACCTCCGGAATCTGATGATACGGAGCATAGGTGCCGGTTGCGGTTACAGCATCCCCGACGGCCGGGGTGTAGCTACCGAATGAGGCACTGCTACCATAAAGGTCACCCGACCCGGACGAATCCTGACTAAAAACCGAGTACGAACTGTAGGTATACCCATCCAATGAACCGACCGGAGCGCTTCCGATCGCGGTGATGATGGGATAACCCACACTCGGGTTGCCCAGCGTGACGCCGACGGTCCCGCTGCTTTGACCTTCGACGGTGGCCCAAGTCTGGGCATATACCGTCACGCCCGACAACACCACCACTGCCGCAACCGCTGCTGTAAACAATAAACTCTTCCTCATGACTACCCCCTTCGTGGATTTGGTTAATTGGCTCTTAGAAATTTTCATCTCCTGCCCTTTCTCGCTGCGCCTTTGTGTTCCTCACTTCTCACCGCGCCCCCCTCGCAAGGGGGCAACCTTCCTAATCCCATGTGTGCGATGATATACAGCCGCCTTTTTTTTGCAAGCGTTTTCTTGCGCAATCTTGCATAAATATGGTCAAGAAGCAGCGCCGAACATGTGACGAACGCGTGTCAGCCGCTGCTGCTCCAAGGTGGTTACCTGTCTGATTTCCCCGCAAAATCAAGGTTTTCGAGGCTGACAGCCTCAATTTGCCCAATTTTCAGGTGCCGGATACCGATTTTCTGCGGCTCCAGAGAAGTATCTTCCGCTGGAGGCGACGCACAGACCCGTCCTTTACGCCAAGAAATATCCTCTGGATTCCTGACGGACGGCGAATTGGCCGGGTTCCTGGACTCGCGGTTCTCCGATCGCCCCTCTGAGATCCCATACCTTTTTTCGACGGTCCCGCAATCCCGCGCGGGCGTCTTTGGCAGCAATCAAATCCGGTCGGAGCTTCAGTGCCGGCTCGTAGTGCGCCCTCGCGCGTTGCGCGTTGCGCGTTGCCAGTGCGCAACAAGACAGCGCCCAAGCTGTTGTGGGCCTGCGGCAGATCCAGTGTTTCGCCCAGCCGATCAGTAAATATACGGCTCGCTCAGGTCGAACGCGTTCTGGATGAGCCGGATATCGTCGGGCCGGCGGGTGCCCTTGGGCTGGACGACTTCGACCACATCGAACCGGAAATGGATTCTCGGATTGCCGAGCAGGCGCAGATAATCCAGCGCCGCCTTGCTCAGGTTCCGCTGCTTCTCGCGGTCCACCGCCTCGCTCGGGGCGCCGAATTCCTCCGTCTCGCGGGTCTTGACCTCGACGAACACCAGCCAGTCCTTGTCGCGTGCGACGATGTCCACCTCCGCCTTGCCGCTGCGGAAGTTGCGGAGCAGGACTTTGTAACCGTGCCGGCGCAGGTATTTGGCCGCGGCCTTTTCGCCGCGCGCGCCGGTGATCTGCCGCGGCGTGCGGCGATCCTCTTTCCGCTGGAGCCAGCCGAAAAACATATCACATCGCCGCAAATTCCGCCTGCACGGGCTCGATGACCTCGCGCACCGGGGCGAAAGTTCTGCGGTGCACGGGCGACGGGCCGTACTGGCCGAGCGCGGCGAGATGTTCGGGCGTGCCGTAACCCTTGTGCCTAGCAAAGTTGTATTGCGGGAATTGCTCGTGGACCTTCAGCATCATCCGGTCCCGCGTCACCTTGGCGATGACGCTCGCGGCGGCAATGGAAAAACTCTTGGCGTCGCCCTTCACAATCGCCGTCTGCGTCACGCCGATCAGCGGCACGCGCAAACCGTCGACCAACACGTGATCGGGCCGCACCTTCAGCCCGTCCAGCGCGAGCTGCATCGCCCGCCAGGTCGCGCGCAGGATGTTGTAATGGTCGATGACATCAACATCGGAAACGCCCACCGCCCAATGGAAATCGGCGTTGGCCGTCAGCTCGGCGTAAATGTCCTCGCGCTGCTGCTCGGAGAGTTGCTTCGAGTCGGTGAGCGTCTTATGGCGGAATTTCTCCGGCAGGATCGCCGCCGCCGCCACGACCGGCCCCGCCAACGGCCCGCGTCCCGCCTCGTCGATACCGGCCACAATCTTCGCTCCGTTCTTGTACGCCTTCAGTTCGTAGCGCAGCGTTGGCATGGCTCCGCCGCGCAGTGTGCGGATTTCAACCCGAAGAGTCAACACTGCGGCTAGGGTGTGAATCTCACGGGGCGCATCTTAGGACTGCTACAGGGATCGAAGCGCTGGTGTAGCGTGCGCTGTCCCCAGCGCATCCGGGCGCGTCGAGAACCTATCGGCTGCGGACAGCCGACGCTACAACAGCGGCAGCTTCCAGACATCTCGTGGTTGGGTAAAGCTCGGCGAATCTGGACCGGCGTGCAGACGTCCAGCAGCGCCTTCATTCGGCAAGCTCGGAGGCGATGCGTTCCCGATTCTGTTGCCTTTCTCCGCGCTGTCACCCTGAGCTTGTCGAAGGGTCTCTGTCGTTCCCGGCCTCGAACTGCCCCCACCCGAAGAGGCTTGACGGCGCGACGTTCCCACCGCATTAAGCCAGCAGCCTGAGCAGTAAAGCGCTGGGCGGTGAGCTCATGTTTCGCTAGACGTATTTCGAGATACGATTGTAGTATTGTTCTTATGAAGATGACGCGCCACGGGTCGTCCAAGCGACGCACGGCAGCAACTATCGCCGGATTCTTGGAACATGTGCAGGAGATTCAGAAACAATGGTTCCCCAAGGATGATGAACCTTACGGCCTTTGGTATCGGGGCCATCAAAAGGCCCACTGGCAGCTTACCCCAAAACTCTATCGAGACTACGGTGATCGTCGAAGACGAAATGACCACAGGATCGAGGATGAGATAAGAGAAGATTTCATCACCCGAGCTCCCGTCTTATCAGACATAAAACCGGCGGTGGTGGACGACTGGGAGTGGTATTTTCTGATGCAGCACTTCGGGGCCCCGACGAGACTCCTTGATTGGACACAAGGCGCACTAATTGCCTTGTACTTCGCGGTGCGGGACAACCCGGGGTTCTACGACGCCGCCGTCTGGGTACTCGACCCCTACGAGCTCAACAAACATGTCATCGGGAAGGATGAGGTTATCCCCCCGAGCGCGAATGTCGACCTAGCAGACAAGAAGATAGTTGATCGCTGGCTTCCCGGACGATTTCCGCAAAAACGTAAACTTTTGCCGAGAGATCCAATCGCCGTACTACCAACGCACATAGCACATAGGATTAAATCGCAACTTTCCTGCTTTACAATCCATGGAGAAGACGAATTCGGTTTAGACAAGTTCACGCTCGGCAAAAAAAGCTGTGTGCAACGAATATTAATCCCACATTCCGAGGTCCTAAAGATCAGAAGTGAATTAAATATCTGTGGAATTGATGAATCGACCATTTTCCCTGATTTGGAAGGTCTGGCCCGAGTTGTGGGCGACGCGTGGAAGTCAAAACAACGCAACTCTGCTCACGAGCGGGTGCACACTAGACTGGCCCCGTCACTAGTCGATAAAGGGGGAGTTGGTGTCTTTGCCATCGTTGATATTGCAAAGGGCACACGCCTATTCGAAGGCGACAACGAAGAAATGTTATGGGCACCCGCGGCCATTATCAAAAAAGCACCGGCTGCGATTCGCAGGCTGTACAGGGATTTTGCAGTATTCAAGGACAACCTATTCGGCTGTCCCTTAAATTTCAATCGGTTGACGATGTCTTGGTACATTAACGATTCCAAGAATGCTGCCAACGCCAATGTTTACGCGACCGATGAATACGATTTTGTCGCCCGGAGGAATATCAAGGCGGGCGAGGAACTGCTTGTTGATTACTCGAGCTACAGCGCCCCTCCCCCAGCATGGCTGGGGAGGTAGGAACGAGAACCATCCCTCTGTTTGTCTGCCCCCTGTCGCCGACCGCTTGATGAGCGATTTGCGTCGTCTGTTACGCTTCCGCGACCTTGGTAGCGGTCTTGCCGATGCGCTTGCGCAGGTAGTAGAGCTTGGCGCGGTGGACGTTGCCGGCCCGCTCGACTTCGATCTTTTGGATGAACGGGGAATGAAGCGGGAATATGCGCTCGACGCCTTCGCCGTAGCTGATGCGCCGGACGGTGAACGTCTCGGCAATGCCGCGTCCCTGCTTGTTGATGACAATGCCCGAAAACATCTGGACGCGTTCGCGGTCCGCTTCCTTGATGCGCGAAAACACCTTGATGGTGTCGCCCACTTTGAACGGCACGATGTCCGTCCGCAACTGTTCCGCCTGGATCTTCTCAATCACATTCATGTTCTTACTCCGTCCTGTTATCGCGCATCGCGCACAAAATTGAAATGCTAATCTTCCTTCAACAAATCCGGCCGCCGTTCCTTCGTCCGCTGCCGCGCCCATTCGGCCCGCCATTGGGCGATCGCCGCGTGGTTGCCGCTCAGCAGCACCTCGGGCACCGTCAAGCCCCGAAACTCGGGCGGCCGCGTGTACTGCGGCCCTTCCAGCAATCCGCCCGCGAACGAATCGTCGCCCGCGCTGGTCTCGTCGCCGAGCACGCCCGGCAACAGCCGCACCACCGCATCCACAAACACCGCCGCCGCCAGCGCCCCGTTCGTCAGCACGTAATCGCCGATACTGACCTCGTCGGTGACCAGCGCCGCGCGCGCCCGCTCGTCCACGCCTTCGTAATGGCCGCAGATGATGATCAGGTGCGCCGCGCGGGAAAACTCCTGCGCCCGCGCCTGCGTCAACGGCGCGCCCTGCGGCGTCATCAACACCACCCGCGATTCGGGCCGCCGGAACTTCTCCACCGCTTCAAAGATCGGTTCGGGCTTCATCAACATGCCCGGTCCGCCGCCATACGGCTTGTCGTCCACCACGTGGTGCTTGTCGTGGGTGAAATCGCGCAGGTTGTGGACGCGGACCCCGACCAGTCCCTTGCTCTGCGCGCGTTTCAGGATGCTTTCTTCGAGCGGTCCCTCGAAGATGCGGGGGAACAACGTCAAAACGTCAATTTCCATTCCTGCCCCGCGGCGTCCACCGCCGTTATTCCGCCGGAGCATCCGCGGGCGGCTCAGCCGGCGCGGAACCTTCGGGACGCCGCCCTTCGGGTTCAATGATTTCGAGCATGGCGCGCTTGCCCTGCTTGGCCGCCGCGCTCGTCAACAACGTGCGGATCGACGTAATGGTGCGTCCGCTCTTGCCGATGACCTTGCCCACGTCGGTTTGGTTCAGCCGCAGCTCGAAGACCACGACGCGTTCCCCGTCCACTTGTCGCACGTCCACTTCCTCGGGGTGATCGACCAGTGCTTTCACTACGAATTCGACAAACGCTTTCATGTCGTGCTCCCGTCTGTGCGGCCCGCCATGGTCGCGTCACGCATCCGCGACGCCGCGATGGATATCCTCAGGCCACCGCTTTGGCTGCCCGTTCCGCTTTCTTCAAAATGCTGCGCACCGTGTCGCTGGGCTGGGCGCCTTTCCCGATCCAATGCTTGGCCCGCTCCACATCCACCTGAAAATTGTCGGTCGCCTTGCGCGGGTCGTACGTCCCGATGTTCTCCAGAAATCGCCCGTCGCGAGGACTGCGTCCGTCCGCAACCACGATACGATATATCGGAACGTTCTTCGTTCCAACTCTCCGCAATCGAATTCTTACCGGCACTGTCTCACCTCCCCAATCCCAGTTTCGGCAACATGCCTTTCCGGCCCATGGCCTTCTGCATCTTGCCCATTTCTTTCATCATCTTCTTCATCGCATTGAACTGCTTCAAAAGATCGTTGATCTCAGCCACGCTCGTCCCGCTTCCGCGCGCAATGCGTGTTCGCCGCCCCGCATTCAATATCTCGGGACGACGACGCTCCGTGGGTGTCATCGACTGGATGATCGCCTCAAGGCGCTTCAGTTGCGACTCGCCAACGCTGAGGTCAGGCATTTTACTCATTCCCGGCAACATGCCAAGTAGATTCTCCAATGGCCCAAGTTTCTTGAGCTGTTGCAGTTGCGAGAGAAAATCTTCCAAATTCAGGCTCTGGTCGGCGATTTTTGCCTGCATTTCCTCGGCTTTTTCCGCGTCGAACGTCTCCTGCGCCTTCTCGACCAGGCTCACTACGTCGCCCATCCCGAGGATCCGGCCCGCCATCCGCTCGGCGTAAAATGGCTCCAGGTCGTCCAGCTTCTCGCCCACGCCCGCAAACTTGATCGGCTTGCCGGTGACCGCCCGCATCGACAGCGCCGCGCCGCCGCGCGCATCACCATCGAGCTTCGTGAGCACGATCCCGGTAATGGTCAGCGCCTTGTCAAAATGCTCGGCGATATTCACCGCTTCCTGCCCCGTTGCCGCGTCCGCCACCAGCAAAATCTCCTGCGGCGCGACTGCTTCCTTCATGCGAACCAGTTCCTGCACGAGTTCCTGGTCGATGTGCAACCGGCCCGCCGTGTCAAAGATCACGACATCCCGCCCTTGGGACTGCGCGAAAGACACCGCTTGCCTGCTGATTTTCACCACATCGGTTTCGCCGCGCGTCGCAAACACCGGAATCTGCACTTGTTTGCCGAGCGTCTCCAATTGGTCAATCGCCGCGGGCCGATGCACGTCGCAGGCGACCAGCAATGGTTTGCGTCCCTGTTTCCCCAGCAACTTCGCCAGTTTGCCGCACGTCGTCGTCTTGCCGCACCCGTGCAGCCCCACCATCATCCAGTTGCCGGCCGCCGTTGGTAGGGCGCGACCCGCTGTTGGTGGCGCAAGCGTCCCTGCTTGCGATTCCCCCCCCATTAACGCCACCAACTCGTCATGCACAATCTTGACGATTTGCTGGCCGGGGGTAACGCTGGTGAGTACTTCCTGGCCGAGCGCCCGCTGTTTCGTGCGCTCGATGAAATCCTTGGCGACCTTGTAGTTGACGTCAGCTTCGAGCAACGCCAGCCGCACCTCGCGCAGGGCGTCGGCAACGTTTTTCTCCGTCAACTTGCCGTACCCGCGCAGGTTCTTGAACACCGCCTGCAGTTTCTCTGAAAGGGAATCAAACATGGTCACTCGCCCGCTTGGCAATATCAGCCATCGGCGTCCGGGCGCAAGGAAATTTACCGTCACTGGGATGGAGGGACGCGCTCTGTCGCGTCCGCACTACAGCCTGTCATTCCGAGCTTGTCGAGGAATCTCTGTCGTGCTTTGTTTCTTGGCCGGAGGGACGCGCTCCGTCGCGTCCGATGCTGACGTGCGGCCACGATGGAGCGTGCACACCAAATGAAGTGTGTCGCGGTACTACGGCGCGGGCGTCTGTTCCTTGTCCATGTCCTTCAAGGCCTTTTCACTCGGTGACTTGAGCCGATCCTGCTGGAGCACCGCGTTCTGTTGCACCTGCTCCAGCCACTTCCACGTGGCGTAGGCAACGCCGACAATCAGCGCCAAGAACAACAGTTTTTTCATCGTTACTCGGAAACGCGCTCGATCTTCGCGCCGAGATGCCGCAGTTTCTGGTCGATCCGCTCGTAGCCCCGGTCCACGTGATAGATGCGGTTGACTTCCGTCTCGCCGTCGGCGCACAACCCCGCCAATACCAGGCCCGCGCTCGCGCGCAGATCGCTGGCCATCACGGGCGCGCCGCTGAGTTGTTTGACGCCCTTCACGATCGCGCTGTTGCCTTCGAGCGAAACATCCGCGCCCAGTCGCGCCATCTCGCTGATGTGCATGAACCGGTTCGGGAACACCTTCTCCGTAATCACGCTGATGCCTGGGGTCACCGTCATTATCGCGCTCATTTGCGCCTGCATGTCTGTCGGGAAACCGGGGTACGGCATCGTAATCACATCCACGGGCTTGAGTGCGCCATTGCCTTTCACGCGAATCGTCCCGTTGGCGCGCTCGACGGTCACGCCGGATTCTTCCAGCTTGTCCCGCACGGCGCACAGATGCTCGGCCCGCGCGCCCTTGATCTCGATGTCGCCGCCTGTGATCGCCGCCGCCGCCATGAATGTGCCCGCTTCGATGCGGTCGGTGATGACCTTGTGGTCGGCCCCGTTGAGCGCTTCGACGCCTTCGATCTCCAAGATGTGACTGCCCGCGCCTTTGATCTTCGCGCCCATCTTGATGAGGAAAATCGCCAGGTCTTCGATCTCCGGCTCGCACGCCGCGCCTTCAATCCACGTCGTGCCCTTGGCCAGTACCGCCGCCATCATCACGTTGGCCGTTCCCAGCACGGTCGAACCAAACCGCCCGCCCATGAACACATCCGTGCCGGTCAGTTCGCTGCATCGGGCATGGACGTAACCGTTCTCCACCATTACGTCCGCGCCAAGGCGTTTGAGTCCCTTGAGATGCTGGTCGATCGGCCGATCGCCAATCACGCAGCCGCCGGGCAGTGAGACTTTGCAGTTATGCAGCCGGGCCAGCAGCGGCCCGAGCAGGCATACCGACGCCCGCATCTTGCGCACCAGTTCGTACGGCGCCACGCCCAGCGGATGTTGCGCCTGAATCTCGATCACGCCCTCCGTCTTGTGGTGCGTGACCTTCACGCTCAGCCACTTCAAGATGTCGCACATGAACTGGATGTCACTGAGATTCGGCACGCCGCGGATGGTGCACGGTTCGCTGGTCAGTAATGTCGCGGCGATGATCGGCAGGGCCGCATTTTTCGAACCGCTGATCTCAACGGTCCCCCGAAGCGGATTTCCTCCGCTGATAATGATTTTCTCCATAGCTCCCTCCTTGGCACGAGCTATTTCTGCTGTTACCGCCATCGGGCTTCCCCAAGCCCGACGTCTTACTTCTTACTTCCCGGGCTGAGCCACGATCACCCGCTCATGCCCCTGCAAATCCTTCACGACCTCGACCACATCATACCCTTGCTGGCCGAAAAATTCTTCGACAGCCGCCCGCTGCCCGGCGCCAAGCTCCAGCGCCATAAACCCGGAGGGAGACAAAATACGCTTGGCCTCGATGACCAAGCGTCGGATAACTTTGAGTCCATCCTCACCCGCCGCCAGTGCAAGCGCAGGCTCAAAGTCTCTGACCTCCCTGGGCAGCTTCGCCATTTCCCCATCGGCGATATACGGCGGATTCGACAAAATCACATCCGCACGCAAGCTGTCGTTCAGACTCTGTAACAAATCGCTTTCCAAAAAGCGAATGTTTTTTTCGATCTGGTGCAATTTCGCGTTCCCGCGCGCCACATCCAATGCATCCCGGCTTGCGTCCAGTGCAAAAATCTCCGCCTCCGGAAATCTCTTCGCCAGCGCTATCGCTATCCCCCCGCTCCCCGTCCCCACATCCACGATCTTTATCGCTGCCTTCCGCTCTCCGCTTTCGCCTTTCAATCTCCCCGCCACCGTCTCCACCAGCAACTCCGTCTCCGGCCTCGGGATCAACACCCGTCCGTCCACCATCAGCCTCAATCCGCAAAACTCCGCCTCGCCCGTGATGTATTGCAACGGCTCGCCCGCCACTCGCCGCTTCACCATCCCGCGCAACGCCTCCAGCGTCGTCTCATCCAGCTCCCGCTCAAACTCCAGGTACAGTTGCAACCGCTTCTTCTTCAACAAATGCGCCAGCAGCAACTCGATCGTCAGCCGTGGACTCTCAATCCCCTGCTTCTCGAAATACGGCGTCGTCTTGTTGATGACTTCCAAAATCGTCACGCCGCTGAGGATAGCACGGACTGCGAACACGTTGAAAGCGCGCTCTCCAGCCCGATCTAGGGCCAGATTGCGGACTGCGTGCCCTCACGCGGTGCCGGAAAACTTTGAACGGGGATTCCCATTCCCCTGTCTCACATTCAGTTTCTCAGTCCCTTGGATTCGGCGGGCGGGTTAGAGGAACACGGGTTCCAGTGGTCGAGCCCAGAAACCGTCAACCCCGCCGACCTCGAGACTGAAGAGTCGAAAACTGAGGGCGGCGCATTCAACCGAGTGCGCCGCTTTCATTTTGCGGTTCCGATCACCAAGCGGTATCATGAGCATACGTCATCCGGGAAATGCCGGCCAACAATTGGACAACATACTTCCATGACACGACTGCCGAAAACTGTCTTCTGGCTTCCCGCCCTGCTCTGGGGAGGACTGACCTTCTTCCTGTCAATGCTTCAACGAGCCGGGCCGCCCGGTGAAACGGCCGAACACAAGATCGGTCACATTGCCGTCTTTTCCATTCTGGCGGGAACGGTCATGTGGGCGTTGGACCGCGGTCATGCTCTGCGTTTGTCGAAGTCCCTGGTGCTCGCGATCCTGATCGCCGGGGCTTACGGCGCCTCCGATGAGTGGCACCAGAAGTATGTCCCCGGTCGTAGTTGCGAATTCTCCGACGTAGTGCTCGACACAACGGCCGGTGCGCTTGCTGTGCTTGCCTATTACATCGGCGAATCGCTCCGCGCGGACGACGCAGAACTGCCTGACGGGCGAGCCGGCAACGGACGACGGGCTTCCATCACCCCGGTGCGAAGAATTGCCTTCTGGCTTCCGTCTCTGCTGTGCGCGGGATTGATTTTCTTTTTGTCCTCGCAATCCAGGCTGCCGGAAATCGGGGCGATATTCCCGGAAAAGGACCAAATCGAACGCTTCGCCTTTTACCTCATCTTCTGGGTTTTCGTCTTGCTGCCTTTTCGACACGCCCACCATCTGTCGCTGGCAAAGGCCATTGTCGGGGCTTTTCTGATTACGTCAGCCTACGCCGCGTTGATCGAGTTTCACCAGCGATCTCTGCTCAACACTACCGACATCGTGACTGACTGGGCGGCGGACATATTCGGTGGGTTCATCGCCGCGGCTGCCTACTGGGTCTACGAAACACGCCCAACCCCAAGAACGAATCTCTGACCGGCGAGAGCAGAAGCTCGCCTTTCACGCCAATCCGGACAACCGAAACGTCCGCTATTCCGCCACTTCCACCGGCGTCCCGATCGCCACCATCTGCGCGAGACGATTCGCGTTCCAGTTCGCCAACCGAAAACACCCGTGCGAAAACGTCTTGCCGATCTGGTCGGGATGCGGCGTGCCGTGGATCCCGTAGCCGACCCGGCTCAGGCCGATCCACGCCGTGCCGACGGGGTTCCTCGGGCCGGCCGGCACGATCAACTTCCCATACCCCTTCTGCGTGTCGTCCAACTCGGGAAAATTCGCGGGCTCAAACGTGTAATTCGGGTTCATCGCCACCGTCGCCACCGTCAATTGCCCCGGTGCCCGCTTCTCCTTGTCCGCCGCAATCGAACAGGGAAACATCGCGATCATCTTCCCGCTCTCGTCGTACGCCGTGATCGTTTTCGCCGACAAACTGACCCGCACCTTCGCCGCCGCCACGCGCTTCACGGGCGACAGGTTCAGCATCACGACCGACTGGTTCGCCGGAATCGCCCCCCAGTTCGTGATCCCGGGATTCAGCGTCTTGATTAATCCCTCCGACGCATGGCATTTCTCCGCCACCATCTCCACCACGGTCTCGAACCACATGTTGGTCAGTTCCGACCGCGCTTTCCAATCCTCGGGTATGCGCGTCAGCTTCCCCAGATCACCGGTCGTGACCACGTAATTCGTGTAGTTCGCCCCGCTCGCCGGGAAATTCGCTGCTGTGTCCGCATCGAACTCGCCCGTCGGCTTCAACTCGTTCGCCTGTTGCCACGCCGCCAGCGCCTGACGCGTCATCCCGCCCCAGTTGCCGTCAATCCGCCCCGGCGAAAACCCCGCGTCATCGAGCCCGATCTGGATGGAGATCACGTCCTCGCGCGAAATCCTGGGAGTGGGCTCTTGCCCGTAAACGGAAACCGCCGCCACCAGCAGCGCAATCCACGCTGCCACCACCAAGGCATTTATCTCGCGCACGTTAGCCATCAAGAATAATGACTAACACAACGCCCGCGCCTTGTAGAGGCGCTTCCGCTTGCCTTACTTCGTCGTCTCGGCCAACCGCTTGTTCAGATCGTCCGTCATCAGCGCGGCGATCAACTCGTCCAGGTCACCTTCCATGATCGCCGGCAGATTCTGGATCGTCAGGTTGATCCGATGGTCCGTCACGCGGTTCTGCGGGAAATTGTACGTCCGAATCTTCTCGCTGCGGTCGGCCGTGCCGATTTGGGTCTTGCGCGCCGCCGACATTCGCTTTTCCTCTTCCTCCTGCTTGTGCGCCAGCAACCGCGACCGCAGCACCCGCAACGCCTTCGCCTTGTTCTTGATCTGTGACCGCTCATCGGCGCACCGCACAATCAATCCGCTCGGCTTGTGATGGATCTGCACCGCGCTGTCGGTCGTGTTCACGCCCTGGCCACCCGGGCCGCTCGCCCGGCATACCGTTATCTCCATGTCCTCGGTCTTGAGTTGCACGTCCACTTCCTCCGCCTCGGGCAACACCGCCACGCTCGCCGTGCTCGTGTGAATCCGCCCCTGCGCTTCCGTCTCGGGCACCCGTTGCACCCGATGCACCCCGCTCTCGTAGCGGATCTTCTTGTACACGTCCTGCCCCAGCATCGAGAACACGATTTCCTTGAACCCGCCCCGCTCGCTCGGGCTGGTGTCCATCAGTTCGATTTTCCATCCCTGACCGTCCGCGTAATGGCTGTACATCCGGAACAGATCGCCGGCAAACAATGCCGCCTCTTCCCCGCCCGTCCCGGCGCGGATCTCAACAATCGTGTTGCGTGAGTCGTTCGGGTCCGGCGGAACCAATCCGAACTGGATGCCCTGTTGCAGCTTCTCCAGTTTCCGCTGTAAATCGTCCAGTTCACCCTTCGCCAGCTCCGCCATCTCGGCGTCCCCCGACTCCGCCAGTTCCTTGTTCTCGCCGATCTGTTTGATCACCGCCTCCGCCGCCGCGTAATCCCCCAACAATTTCTTCAACCGCTGGAGTTCCCGCGCGAGATCGCCCGCCCGCCGCTGGTCGGAGTACACCACTGGATTGGCGAGCTCGGTCTCCAACTCACCCGCTCGCTTGCGGAATTTATCAATGTTCGGAAGTGTGGTCATTGCTTCGTTGTAGCTGCGCTTCTATGAAGCGCAGGTCCCCTCTCTTGTAGGCCGACCGTCCCGGTTGGCGTCGTTGATTCGGTGGCAAAATCACCATAAAAGAAAACTTCGCGCCGACAAATATCAGCGCGAAGTTCCCGGGAAAATCCGCTACTTGGTCTTCTTCGCGTACCGCTTCTGGAACCGCTCGACGCGGCCCGCCGTATCGACAAACTTCTGCGTACCCGTGAAAAACGGATGGCATTTCGAGCAGATGCCGATGCGCATGTCCTTGCGGGTCGACCGCGTCTTGATGATGTTGCCGCACGCGCAGTGAATCACCGCGTCCACATATTCAGGATGTATCTTGGCTTTCATGACTCAGGGCCGCGCAACATACTAGAGCATCCGCCCCGTTGCAAGCCGAATCCGGACACATTTTTCGCCCCAGTCTGCCGGCCCTCATTGCAATCCACGCCCCCGTCTGGTACCGTGACTCAGATGAAGAAGCCGGTCAAACCCGCGAAAACAAAGAAAAAAGCCATGTTGTTCGGCCTCGGCCTCGACAACAAGGACGGCCATACCCGCATCACGACCGGCGACAATTTCAAATTGGTTGGCGGCAGCGAGGAAACCCACGGCACGATGCAGGAAAAAGCCATCAAGCTCAACGAACACCTCAAACGCCGCGGTAAAACCCTCGATACCGTCTCCCGCGACGAATTCCACGAGATCGCCGACAAGGTCGGCATGCCCCTCCTCGAGAAACAGCCGCAGGCCAACGAGCGGAACTGATACAAAGCCGTTCGGCAAGTCCACCTGGTTCGATCTAAAGCCGGAGTCGAGAGTCGACACCCTTTGGATTGACCCGTAATCGTCGAACCCCAGCCTGGGTTCAGTATCTGACAGTCCACTGATACACAAACGACATCTGAACGGGAACTAGAATCCAGCCCCAACAAAAGACCGCCAGCCATAAACGCCACAGATACCTTCCGAGTGCGGGTCTCCGTCGCAGCAACAGCGACTGAATAATTGAGCTGGTTGCCCAACCTGCGAAAAATGAGCCGGCCAAGACGGCTAGCCCGCCAATGGGATCGAACGGATCAAGGTGGTCACCATGACGAGCTGCCTCTCCCATCGCAAAAAGGAGGCCGCCCGGCAGGTGGACCGGACATGTCCAAGCTTTGCTTATCGGCGCACGTTCGAACCACCCGTTGAGAGACCGCTGTTGGATACCGCCTCGCAATTCAAACAAGCGATATCCGATGTAGGAGGTGTACGCCAGATGGCAGACCCCAATTATCGCGGCCAGCGTGACGAGTCCAAAGAATTCCCCCACACTCATCGGCTGGTTTAAATCGGTATCGCTGGATTGCATGACCGATCTTTAGACACTCGTGATGCACCTCGTGTTGAAGGCCCTCTCCCACTGGCGCTTCGCAGAAGCGCTGTTACACAGGTCCTCTAATACGTCTTCCGTAAATTACTCGGGAGGATATTCAACTCGTTGCGGTACTTCGCCACAGTGCGGCGGGCAATGGGGATGCCCTGCTCTTTGAGGATCGCCACGATTTCCTGGTCGGACAGCGGCTTGGTCTGGTCTTCGCGTTCGATGAGCTTCGAAATCTGTTCTTTCACGCTGGTGTTGCTCATCGCCCCGCCCGACGCCGTCTCGAATCCGGGCGTGAAGAAATATTTCATCTCGAACAACCCCTGCGGCGTCTGCATGTATTTGTTGGCCACCGCGCGGCTGACCGTCGTCTCATGCACGCCCACCACCTCGGCGACCTGCGCCATCGTCAACGGACGCAAAAACGAAATCCCCTTGTCGAAAAATTCGCGCTGCCGCTCCACGATCACCTTGGCGATGTTGTAAATGGTCTGCTGCCGTTGGTGGATGCTCTTGATCAGGAATTTCCCGGCGCGAATCTTGTCGCGAATGTAGTCCCGCGCGTCGTTGGACTTCTCGCCATTCGCCATCAGTTCCTTGTACGTGTTGCTGATGCGCAAATGCGGAATCTGCTCGTCATTGAGCATCACCACGTACTCCTCGCCGACCTTCTGCACGACCACGTCGGCCGCGACGTACTGCTGTTGTTCCGTGGTGAACATCCGCCCCGGCTTCGGTTCGAGCGTCGAAACGAAATTCGCCAGTTGCTGCACCTGCTCGACGCTCAACCCCATCGCTCGCGCGATCTCCGGGAACCGCTTCCGGCCCAGATCGTCCAGGTGCTGGTTGACCAATACCGCCTCGATCGACTCCGATTTGCCGAGCCGGTCCAACTGAATTAGCAGGCATTCCTTCAGGTTCCGCGCGCCGACCCCGACCGGATGAAACGTCTGCACCAGATCGAGCATTTCCTGCAATGGTTCCAGCCCGATCCCCGAACTGACCGCCAGTTCCTCGACCGGCGTGAGCAAATACCCGTCATCGTTGATGCTGCCGATGATCAACTCCGCCACCTTGCGCTTCTCGTCGGTGACGTTGATGAAGCTGAGCTGCTGGATCAGGTGTTGTTGCAGCGATTCCTGCTGGACGATCGAGTCAAAGAAATGTTGCCGTTGCTCCTCTTGTTCGGGCGACCGCGACCGAAAACTGCTCGTCTGGGAAAAATACTCGCGCCATTCTTCATCGAGCTTGGACAGGACCTCGAATTCCTCCTTGAACTCCGCCCGTTCCTCGGCGGTCGGGGTCTTGTCGGCGGTATCCGGCTCGCTCTCGGGGGACTCCACCTCGACCCGCGGCTCATCCTTGGCGATCTCTTCGAGCAGCGGGTTCTGCTGCAACTCTTCCTGCACCAGCGACCGCAGTTCCAGCGTCGGCACCTGGAGCAAGTGAAGGCTCTGCTGCAACTGCGGCGCCAAAATCTGCTGCAGCGATAATCTCTGGACCTGATGCAATCCCGGGCCTGCCATGATTCCTTGTTCTTCCTTGTATGCTCGTGTCTCGCGAAACCCGCTTCACTATATTCGTGACATTCAACAAGTAAAGGCCAAATATTGTCCAATACATGTGCCAAACGTTACCCGCCGCACATTCCTGAAGCGCCTGCTCTGGTCGTCGGCCATCGCCGCGGCCGGCGGTGTCGTGTACCCCACGCTCATCGAACCCCGCTTTGCCCATGTCCGTCGCATTTCAGTTGTCATCCAAGGACTTCCAACCGCGTTTCATGGCCTCACCATCGCTCATCTGACCGATCTTCACCGCAGCCGCGTGGTCAGCTCGGCGTACCTCTCCGAATGCATCGCCATGGCCAGCGCTCTCGCGCCCGATCTCATGGTTTTCACGGGCGATTATCTGACCATGGGCAACCACCTTTCGCGTCATCACCCACATATCGCCCGGGTGGTCGAGTCTCTGTTCAAGGAAACCGCTCCACCAGCCGAGATGGTACACGAATGCGCTCTCTGCATGAGCCAATCCCGTGCCAAATATGGCGTGTTCGCATCGCTGGGCAACCATGATAACTGGTACGATGGTGATGCTGTCGCCAAGGCCATCGAATCCGTCGGCATTCCCGTCCTCCGCAACGCCAGCCGGACCATCCGCGTCAACGGCGAGCCGCTCGCCATCGTCGGTCTGGGCGATTATTGGACCGACGGTGTGGACGTCGTCCGCGCCTTCCAACATGTCGATACGCCCTTCTCGCTCGTGTTGATGCATAACCCCGATACCTTCGAAGACTGGTGGCAGAAGGGATCGCACCTGATTCTGGCCGGCCACACGCATGGCGGTCAGGTGGTCATTCCCTTCTACGGCCCGCCGTACGTCCCCTCGCAATACGGACAAAAATACGCCCACGGGTTGTTCGCCCGCGGCGATACCCACATGTACGTCAACCGCGGCGTCGGCGTGATCGCTCCCCCCATCCGCTTCAATTGCCCGCCCGAAATCGCGCTCGTCCAGTTGCAGAAAGCTTGAGTCAATCCGTCCACCGTGTACTATCGGCGGTGTGGGGATGCACATCACCATTTTGGGTAGTGGCAGCGCCGGTAATTGCACCTTGATCGAGACCGACACGACGCGGCTTCTCGTCGATGCCGGCCTCAGCGGTCGCCAGATCGCCCGCCGGCTCGCGCTCATCAACCGCAACATCGACCAGATCAGCGGCGTCATCCTCACCCATGAACATTCCGATCACGTATGCGGCCTGGGCGTCCTGTGCAAGGCCCGTCCCCTGCCCGTCTACGCCAATCGTCTCACCGCCGAGGCCGTGACGACCGACCCCGACTGGCCCGAGACCGTCCGCATTTCCTGGCGGTTGTTTTCGACCGGCGGTTCGTTCGAGGTTGGCGATCTGCTCATCGAATCGTTCAGCGTGCCCCATGACGCCTACGATCCCGTCGGCTACGTGATTCGTCAGCCTAGCTCCAACGTCGCCGTCGGCGTGCTGACCGATCTCGGCCAGGCCACCAAACTCGTCACCGAACGCGTCCGCCAGATGGATGCGCTGGTCGTCGAGGCCAACCACGACCTGAAGCTGCTCCAGGAGGATGCCGCGCGACCTTGGGCTCTCAAGCAGCGCATCATGAGCCGTCACGGCCATCTCAGCAACGATGCCGCCGCCACGCTCGCCGGCGACGTTGCGTGTGACAAACTTCGCCACGTGTTCCTCGCGCATCTCAGCCGCGATTGCAACCGGCCCGAACTCGCCCAGCAGGCCGTCGCCGACAAACTTCGCCAGATCGGCGCGCGTCACATCGCTGTCGCGGTCTCCAGCCAGGATAAGCCCACCGCGACACTGACATTGTGATCCCATGATCATTGGCGTTCCCAGGGAGATCAAGAATAACGAGTATCGCGCCGGTCTCCTGCCCGTTCACTGCGAGGCGTTGGTGGAAGCTGGCCACACGGTGCTCATCGAACACCGCGCAGGCGATGGCAGCGGCGCGTTCGACGCGGATTATCGGGCCGCCGGCGCGCGCGTGATCGGGTCGCCTCGTGACATATTTCGGCGCGCCGACATGATCGTCAAGGTCAAGGAACCGCAACCGTCCGAACTCCGCCTTCTCCGGCCCGGCCAGATCGTGTTCACCTATTTCCATTTTGCCGCCGACAAACCCGTGTTCGATGCCGTCCTGCGCAGTGGCATCGTCGCCATCGCCTATGAAACCATCCAGTTGCGCGACGGATCGCTCCCGTTGCTCACCCCGATGAGCGAGATCGCGGGCCGAATGGCGGTCCACGAAGGCGCGAAGTATCTCGAGGAACCCACGAAAGGCCGCGGCCTGTTGCTCGCGGGCGTTCCCGGCGTTGCCCCGGCCCGGGTCGCGATTCTCGGCGGCGGGGTCGTCGGCGCCAATGCCGCCAAGATGGCCGCCGGTCTCGGCGCGGACGTGACGATCCTCGATATCAACCTGAACCGGCTCCGGTACCTCGACGATGTGATGCCCAAGAACGTGAAGACCCTGATGAGCAACGCGCACAATATCCGCGATCAGGTCCGCGATGCCGACCTGCTCATCGGCGCGGTGCTCCGACCGGGCGCGCGCGCTCCCGTGCTGGTTTCCCGAAAACTGGTCCGACAGATGAAACGCGGCGCGGTGATTGTCGATGTCGCCATCGATCAGGGCGGTTGCATCGAAACCTCGCGCCCGACCACGCACCAACGGCCCACTTATCTCGTCAACGGCATCGTCCATTATTGCGTCACCAACATGCCCGGCGCGGTCGCCCGCACGTCCACCACGGCGTTGACAAATGCCACGTTCCCGTACGTGCTCGAGATCGCCCGAAAAGGTTGCCGCGCCGCCCGCAAGAACCCGGCTCTCGCCAGCGGCTTGAACATCGTTCGCGGACGCGTCACCTACGCCGATCTCGCCACCCAATACCGCAAACCTCTCGCCCCCCTCGCCGAAGTCTTGTAGCGCGTCCTCTTTGCGGTCGTTGTAGGCCGCAAGCCGAGTCGGACGAGACGCGCCATAGACTTGCCGGTGGCGCAACCCCCACGCGGCGGTTGTTTGCTTCGCGTCGCACCGTCTATCTGCCCCAAATACGTCGTCCCGATGCCCGCTTTACCCACCTAACTTGGGTTCGTTTTTGGCTTTGTTTCGTACACTTTTCCACGCCGGCTTGATCGAAATTGGGTTCGTTTCGCAAAAACACCCTTCTTGCGGGTAGCCCCCCCTGTAGCCGCAGCGCTTGCCCGCCTCAGGCGTGGCTCTGCCGCCGTGGACGGGGTCGTGTGGAGGGCGAGCCTCCCGGCGAGCCGCATCCCCGGTCCGGCGCCCCCGTTGCTACCCAACCCCCTATTTCAAAGAACAGCGCCGACACTATCGCATCCAGATACAATAGTCAAATAAAAATCATCCTCAGATACACCGTCGCACAACAGGGGCGAGCCCTGACCAGCCATAGACTTGCTGGTGGCGCAAGCGTCCCTGCTTGCGGTCGTAGCGCAACCCTTGGCCTCGGGCGTGAGCGCCGGTAGGGACGCGCTGCTGCGCGTCCTTCACTCCGGCCTCAGTGACCGGCGACGAACGCGACTTCGGCCCGTACTTCGGCAGGACCGTCCAGGGTGTGAAGATCGTCTCGCCCCGCCGGCTCGCCGACGAACTGGTTCAGCGCGGTTGGCTCGCTCGGGATAGGTAACTCTTCCCGACGGAGGGTTAGCTCTTGAACACAAGACCATGGTATTCATCAATAAAGTCAAACGCTTCGCCAGCAAAAAAACCCTGGGCTGGCGGCCTATCGGATTCCAAATACCCGAACCAAGCCGAACTCTTCTCAATCGCCCTCCAGATGCGACGTACAGTCGGTTCTATATCGTAATTAGAAGAGTTTTTCCAATCTTCCACTGCTTCACGTATTTTGAGCAAACCGTCCCGATATTGTCCATTTCCCTCCTGCAAAATGCGGTCCTCATCAACCCTCCGCTGTTCCTCCGGCAATGATCCACCGGGAGCGATTGCACTAAAGTACATAATTGCAATGTCTATTGCTGGCTCTCCCGTATTAGGCGTGTCTGGCTCTTCACTACCGTAAAACTCGTCACCTTGAAAACCGAGAGCAATGAACTCTGGGTACATCTTGTGATGCTGCAACTCATTATTTAAGCAGTTTCTAAAATTGAGGGCTAAGCCGGGCTCAGTTTTTGGCACGATGTAATACAAAGAGCGGCAGCCTCGGACCTTCATTTCGAGATGGAGAAGCTCGTGCGCCAAAGCGGCTCCGGGATTAGGAGTGTCTGCACATCCGATCACTTCTAGATCGAGGTCGAAATACCAGATACCAGTCCGAGACAGGCAGTATTCGATCTTGCATTGCTTCTCCAACCTGTCCAGCAGCGGCCTCACTCGGTCATCTCTCTTTGCTTTATCGACAATCGCTTCAATCGAGGATACACAAACTGAAATATCGGAAGCCGGCTCGTTGTTTGAAGCGGCGTTATTCATAGCTTGCGGATCTCCCGCGAAGTTGCAAAAATGCTGATGTCGAACACATCTGCTAGTTGAGCTACTTGCAGAATCACATTACCGTCTGATTTGTCCCAAAAGAACCACCCTTGCTTTTCTTCTGTTGGGGAACCCAGGCTCCATTCACAATGTTGAAAGGTGCTTTGTACCATCTCCGCAACTTCATTCTCGCGTAACTCAAGGCTCGCAGCCCACTTAATAATTCTTCCGTTGACTAATGAAACCATGAACTCCCATTTGCGTCCCAGCAACTCAACGGGAACCGCGTGATAAATCACCTCGCCTTTGAAAACACGAGGGAAAAACTCATATTCCTGACTCGAAAGCTCACTCAAAATGTGGAGGTCAGCAATATTGGTTTCCAAACTATAACATCCGACGTAAAAGTCCATCACCGTCAGAGACCCGGTCTTGTGTAATGCCCCTCCTGGACAGCAACCTGAGAAATACTTGAAACATGTCGGCTCTACCGCGACGAAGCCAACGGCCGTCTCATAACACGGATTCTCCGCAAACAGGTTCCAGGCATCGCCAATTTCTTTCTTCCAAGTTACAACCTCGCCTCGCGCTGCGGCCTGCTGCGTTCCCACATGTAAAATATCCGCTATAACTCTGCGAGCCGTGAAGAAACTGCACCTGCGTATCATTTCTTTCCAATTGGAGGGAAGGTCGTTCATCAATAGGGCTTCGTCTTCATGCTTGAACTCCGATACGACTCATACAAACGGGATGATGACCGTGAGTATAGGTGGGAGAGATCAACCGCTCAAGCCAAATACCGTCAGGCACGGACAAACGGCTGCCGTCCTGCCTCTTGCCCTTTTGCAGTTAAGCGCTGCTCGCCACTGCGATTTACCGCCCCCATTTACCGGTAATACCAGCAGCCGCCACGGTAGTAGTAATACCCGCGCGGCGCGTAATAATACCGATACGCTGGACGCCCGTAATAGTAATACGCCGGGGGCGCACAGTACGCATAGGCCGGGTAATACGCCGGGCCGTAGAAGAACGGGAACCCAAACCCCACGTTCACAAACACCCGCGCCTGGGCCGGCGCGCTCAGCAAACATACCGCTGCGATCACCACCGCGAAACCACTGACTGCTTTCAGGATTCTTTTCATGTGCAATCCTCCATTCCACCTTCACACATTCCAACACCGTAAGACGGCGAAGGTGTCGCCCCGGTTACGATCAGAAATCGCCCTTTTCCATCGACCGCAACGTTGGTGTAGCGTGCGCTGTCCCCAGCGCATCCGGGTGGGCACTTGCACAGTTTCGGCTGGGACAGCCGACGCTACAATCGAGGCAGTATCAGACGCGCGTGGCCCTGATCAGAATCCGCCCTTTTCCATGGACCGCAGCGCCCGGCGCGGTATCTCCTTGAGCTGGCCCATCTTGGCAATGGCTTGGTCGACAATCCGGTCGAACCGCTCCGGCGTCAGCAAATCCGGCCGCCGTCGCGCGCGCTGCACCGCCCATTCCACCCGCCGGGAATAACTCTCCAATTCCTGTGACACCCGCTGGGTCGTCCGATGCAGCAGTTCCATCTCCTCAAACGTCACCATCGTCGTCGCCGCCCCGCGTAGCGCCAACTCCACGTCGTCGGCCACTTCCTCGACCACGTCCCGGCTGATGGAGAAAAACCCGGCGGTCCGCCGCGTGCCCGAAGTATTCGACCGACCGTCTCTCCGGCAAATGAACATCAGCGGGCGCGCGCCTTCCTTGATCGCGAAGCTGTATCGAGCCAGCGGATTGGCGGCGATATCGCGAAACTCCACCGACGTATCGCCTGCTGCCGACACGTTGGCGGTGCCGACCATCAGCACGCGGATCCGGTCCACCTTTCCGGCTGCGCGCTGCCAGTGATCCCGCTGCGCCCGGCCCCCGGCCGGAAACGGATCGCATATCGTCAATCGCCCGCCGCCATCGCGCGCCCCGATTTCGATCACGGCATCCTGGAACGCTTGCGCGGTGGTTTCGTCGAACAGATAGAACGTCTCCGGCGTCAATTCGGAAAGTTTTTCGAGGACGGGCCGGCGATGCTCGGTGGTGAACGCCTCCGTGATGAGGCGGGTCCCCGATGGCACACGATGACGGACCTCCGTGAGAAGTTCCCGGGCTGGATTTGTATGACCCTGATACATGTCTGCATCCCTTATTCTATCAGCCTTTCAATGCGCCCAACTGGATCCCGCTTATAAACCATTTCTGGCCCACAAGAAAGACAATTATCACCGGCAAAATCATCATCATCGATCCCGCCATCAGCAGGTTCCATTGCGTGCTGTACAGGCCCATGAACGACAACAATCCCAGCGGCAGCGTCTTCATCGAATCCTGCGTGAGCACAATCAGTGGCCAGTAGAAACTCTGCCAGTTGCCCATGAACGTGAAAATCGTCAGCGTCGCCAGTGCCGGTTTGCTCAACGGCAAAATGATCGTCGTGAAGATGCGGAACAGGCCGCACCCGTCGATGGTCGCCGCCTCTTCGAGGTCGCGCGGGATGCTCATAAAATATTGCCGCAACATGAACGTGCCGTACGCCGAAAACATCGCCGGCACCATCAAGGCAAAATACGAATCCAGCCCGACCAATCGCCCGGCTTCATACGTCCGCCCGAAGATGGACACGACGCGCGATGCATCCCAATTGACCGATGGCGCCGCCGTCGTCAGCCATTCGGTGATCTTGCGCATCAGGATGAAGTTCGGGATCATCGTGACCGCGCCGGGGATCATCATCGTCGCCAAATACCCCAGAAACAGTTTGTCCCGGCCGGGAAACTTTAACCGGGCGAACGCGTACGCCGCGCACGCGCTGGTCGTCACCTGACCGAGCGTTACGACGACCGCCACGAGCACGCTGTTCAAATACCACCGCGCAAACCCGCCGCCCATGGCCTGCGTTGTGTCGTACACCTGCCCGTAATTTCGCCACTGCGTCTCCCGCGGCACGAATGCCTTGACCGGGTCTTCAACTGACGTGAACACGTCCTCCGCCGGTTTCACGGACGTCGACAGCATCCACAAGAATGGCAGCAGCATGAACAACCCGACAAACCCCAGCACCAGGTATGTAAGCAGTCTCTTCATCCAATTGCTCTGACGCTTCTGTCCGTCGTGGACACCAGTGGAATTCTCCTCTCCCCTTGGGGGAGAGGATTAAGGTGAGGGGTAGTCGTTTCCATCATCAATAATGGACAATCCGTCCTCCAAAGCGCCAGTTCACCAGCGTCACCCCGAACACCGCAGCGAACAGCACCCACGCGATTGCCGCCGCGTAGCCCATGTGGTTCCACGCGAACGCGTGATTGTAGATGTAATAGCTGATCGTCGTCGTCGCCCCGGCGGGTCCGCCGCGCGTCATGACGAATGCCTGTTCGAATCCGCCCTGGAGTCCGCCGATCAGGCTCATCGTGAGCACGAAAAATGTCGTCGGACTCACCATTGGCCACGTGATCGCCCAAAACCGTTGCCAGGCGTTCGCGCCGTCGATGTCCGCCGCTTCGTACAGCTCGGGCGATACGCCCTGTAGCGCCGCGAGATACAGAATCATGTTGTACCCGCCCACCACCGTCCAGAAGCTCATGAACATCAGCGCGGGCTTGGCCCATGTCACCGAGGTCAGCCACTGCGGCGGCCAGTCCACGCCGAGCCCGCGAATCCCGTCGTTCAGCCATCGCGGAAACCAGCCCGTGATGATCGTATTGATCAGCCCGTAATCGGGATTGTAAATCCACCGCCACAACAGGTACGTGCCGACCCCGGCCACGATGCTCGGCAGGAAATACATCGTGCGAAAGACGACGATCCCCCGCAGTTTCTGGTTCATCACCACCGCCAACAGAAGCGACCCCAGTATGTTCACGGGAATCGCCAGCATCAGGAAGACCGTGTTGTACGCGTAGTACCAGAAATCGCGGTCGTGGATCAGCGCGACGAAATTATGCAGCCCGACGAACTTCGGCGGGGTGAACAGGTCCCACGCGTAGAAACTCAGCGCCAGCGACGCGAGGACCGGCAGCAGCGTGAACGCGAGAAAGCCGAGCAGGTTCGGCAATAAAAATAGGTAAACTGCGACCGTCGCCCGCCCCCTTGTCGTTTGTGCCATCCGAGATCTCCTTGGAATCTCCGCGCCTTCTTACACCGCCCCCCGCCGCCACAGCAAGCGAATTGGCGACGGGGAGTATGATTGAAAGTGGTTTTCGTTGCAGCAACTTCCCCCTCACTCGTCCCCGCAAACAATGGCGGGGCCGGCCTCTCCCTCGTCGGGCGAGGCGCGCATCGCTGCCATTTCCTCTCCCCTTGGGGGAGAGGATCAAGGTGAGGGGTGCCGTTGGCTTCAGACCACCGTTTCTAATCACACCCGGCCACCGGGCTTGCACTCGACGCCGGGACATGTAAGCTGCTGGCACGTTCACAGGAGGTCATCAGGCATGAAGAAATTACAGACTTTCGTCGCCCTCGCGCTGCTGTCCGCCGCTCCGCTTCTCTCGCAGGCGCAATCGAACAATACGACCACCGTGCAGGATGTGAAGCAGGCGGGCAAAAACGCCGTCACGACAGCCGGGCATTACACCGAGCAGCAGATCAAGGAACTCAACAAGACCGCCGAAAAACAGTTCCGCGAGCTGGACAAGAAATTGAAGGAACTAAAGTCCAATGCCCAGTCGCAAACCGGCCAGGCCAGGGCCGACATGGACAAAAAGATCGCCGAGGCGCAGAAAAAACTCGATGACCTGAAACCCAAGCTGGACGAACTCAAAGTCGCCGCCACCAACGCTTGGGCCGATGTCAAATCCGCCTTCGACAATGGTATCAAGGAAATCCAGCAGAAGCTTCAGCAATAACGCGTCCCCGATCAGAGACACTCGGCGATTTTTTCTTTCAACGTGCGTTCGAGATAATCGAGCGTGAACGGTTTGGTAATGTAATCGATCGCGCCCAGCGCCTTGGCGCACCGGATCGTATCGAGATCGACCGTGCCCGTCACCATGATCGTCTTCGTGCGCGGACTGACCCGCCGCGCCGCCGCCAGCACCTCCAGCCCGTCGGGTTTCGTCGGCAGCATGACATCGAGCAGCATCCCCGCCGGCTGGTATTGCTCGAGCGCCGCCACGGCGGACTTCCGGTCCGTTGCGGTGACAACCTTGAAGTCGGCGTAGTCCCTCAGGAATTCCTCGAGCATTTCGCGGATGGGTGTTTCGTCTTCGACGATCAACAGTTTCGGCATGGCCATCCCTCCCCACCCGCCGCGCTACGCGACCGCTTGCGCCTTGAACAATCGACGATACGACCGATGTTCGCGGTCCTGGTCCTTCAATCCCAACCGCCGCGCCACTGACTTGATCGGCGTCTCCGACTTGCCCTCGATTTCCACGAACCAGCCGCACCCATCCAGATAATCCAGGCTCACCGCGCAGGCGTCCAATGCGTATTCCTCGCGCTGCTTCGCGTACGTGTCGCATACCCGGTAGTCCAGCAATTCGAGGATGTGTTTGGTGCTCTCGTAGTCAACCGGCGTCTCGACCTCCATCCGCTGCTTGCTGTCGCCCTCCTGCCGCGGGCCTTTCAACGTCAGCCACGCGTCTTTCGGCCCGTGCCGACGCAACCGCAGCTTGTACTCCTTTTCCTTCAGGCGCCCGTCCATGTCGAACAGCTCGTTGTGCTCGTAACCGCTCTTGGTCAGGCGCGCGCCGAGACGCCGCAGCAGTTTGCGGATTCGTTCGATGTCCTGAACGCGGAATTTTTGCTCGACCTCAACCCGCACGCCGCTGACACGCGACGCCAGTTGGCGAGCCATGTAGGCTTCCAAATTGATCTTCCCCATAAGCTGCAACCTCCTTGGGGTGTGGAGCCTATGTATGCCTCACCCGAAGAGCAAGGCAAAAACCCGTCCGCCACGTTACGATTTGGTGGCGACGCCGCCCAGTTCCTGCTTTAGCGCGCCCACGAACCGTCGGTTCTCCTCCATCGTGCCGACCGTCACCCGCACCCACCCGGGCATCTTGTAGCCACGCATCGGCCGCACGATCACCCCGCGCCGCTGCAACCCCCAAAATATCTCGTCCCCATTGCCGACATTCACGAGCACGAAGTTCGCGCAACTCGGGACGTATTCCAGCTTGAGCCGCTTGAATTCCCGGTAAAGATGCGCCAGCCCGCGCCGCGTCACCGTCTTGGTCTTGCGAATGTGCGCGGTGTCGTCCAGCGCCGCCAGCGCGCCGGCTTGCGCGATGGCATTCGTGTTGAACGGTTGCCGGACTCGTTGGAGCAGCGCAATGCACTCCTTCTGCGCCACGCCGTACCCGATGCGTAGCCCCGCCAGACCGACAATCTTCGAGAACGTCCGCAGCACGACCACATTATGCTCGAGCGCCCAGGTAATCGACGGCGGCGGGTCATCTAAAAATTCGATGTACGCCTCGTCGAGCACCGCGATCACGTGCGCCGGCAACCGCCGAATGAAGTCCTCAAGCTCGGCGTTGGTCACCCGCGTGCCCGTCGGATTGTTCGGGTTGGCGACGAACACCAGCTTCGTCTTCGGCGTGATCGCCGCCAGCATCGCCTTCAAGTCGTGCGTGTGACCGCGAAACGGTACCTCGACGCATCGCGCTTGGAACATCTTCGCCATGATGCTGTAAATGACGAACGCCCGGTCGCCCGCGATAATCTCATCGCCGGGTCCGACAAATGCGTGATACAGAAACTCGATGATCTCGTTCGACCCTGTGCCAAGGACGATGTTGTCGATCTCGCAGGACAACTTTTTTGCCAACGCCCGCCGCAAATAAAATCCGCCGCCATCGGGGTACAGATGCGATGACGCCAACGCCTTGCGCATCGCCGCGACCGCTTTCGGCGACGGCCCGAGCGGGTTCTCGTTCGATGCCAGCTTGATAACCGATTTCGGGTTCAGCCCCAACTCCCGCGCCACTTCCTCAATCGGCCGCCCCGGCTCATACACCGGCACATCGCACACAAATTGATTCGCTAAAGATTGAAATTTCACAAAGCCAGTGTGACAAAGACGGACAGATCACGCAAGCCGAGTCTGGTCGAGACTACCCATTCACATTCGGATAGCTGCCGAGGATTTTCACAAACATGGTGTGCTTGGCCAGCTCCGCCAGCGCTTTTTTGACGCGGGCGTCTTCGCAGTGGCCGAGCACGTCCACAAAGAAGTAATACTCCCACGCCTTCTTCTTGCTCGGACGCGACTCGATCTTGGTCATGTTGATCTTGTATTTCTTGAACGACGCGATCGAGTCATGCAGCGCGCCCACCCGGTCCTGCACGCAGAACATCATCGACGTCCGGTCGTTTCCCGTCCGGCTCGGGTACTTGCGCCCGATCACGAGAAACCGCGTCACGTTCTCGCTCGAATCCTGGATGTTCGGTTCCAGGATCGTCAGCCCGTAAATCTCCGCCGCCAGCGAACTCGCCAGCGCGCCCGCATTCGGCTCGGTCTTGGCGATCTGCGCCGCCCGCGTGCTGCTCGACGTTTCGATCAACTCGATGTGCGGCATGTTCGTCTGCAACCATTGCCGGCATTGCGCGAACACCTGGGGAATCGAGTACAGTTTCTGGATCTGGTCGCGCGGGCACGCGGCCATCAGGTTGTGCCGGATGTGCAGCACGATCTGCGCGCAAATCTTCAGCTCGCTGTCCACAAACATGTCGTACGTGTGCGTGACCGCGCCTTCGGTCGAATTCTCAATCGGCACGACGCCGTAGTCGGCCCGGCCCTTCGACACCTCGGTGAACACATCCGTGATGCTCGGCAACGGCTCGTATTTCAGGGCTGACCCGAACTTCTTGATCACCGCCATGTGCGAATACGTGGCCTCAGGCCCGAGATAGGCGATCACCAGCGGCTTTTCCAGCGCCAGCGACGCCGACATGACCTCCCGATAAATCGCCCGCAACGAATCCGCCGGCAGCGGTCCGCTCCCCTTCTCGACAACGCGCCGCAACACCGCATCTTCGCGGTCGGGCGCATAAATCTCCTCGCCCGACTCGTGCTTGATCTTGCCGATGTCGAGCACGAGCTTCGTCCGCTCGTTCAACAGCCGCACGAGCTTCGAATCGATTTCGTCGATCTTATTGCGGAGTTGCTGAAGTTTGTCCTTCATGAACGAATTCCATCCCCCTCACCTTTATCCTCTCCCCCGGGGGGCGAGGAAATGTTTCCCTTCTCCCCTTGGGGGAGAGGGTCAGGGTGAGGGGCTGTTGTCTGTTGCTTTTCCTCCGCCGTTTTCAGCGCGGCAGCCTGCAGCCGCAGCTCCGCGGCCTTCGGCATGTCGTCGATGTCGCGAAGCCCGAAATGTTCGAGGAACTTCTGCGTCGTGCCGTACAACATCGGCCGACCCGGCGCCTCGCTCTTGCCGACAATCGTAATCATATCCCGTTCCAGCAGCGTCTTGATCACGCCGTCGACTTCCACGCCGCGGATCGCCGCAATGTCGGCGCGGGAGATCGGTTGCCGCAATGCGATGATCGCCAGGGTTTCCAGCGACGGCGGCGAAAGACGGTGCGGACGCGCCTCATCCAGCAATTTCTTCAACCACGGCGCGTACTCGGGACGGGTCACCAACCGCCATCCGCCGGCGATTTCCACCAGTTGGTAGCTGTGCCGCTGCAATTCGCATTCGGCCTTCAACTCCTCGAGCGCGGCGACAATCTGCGCCTCCCGCACATTGCGGAACGGTTCCGACACGGCAGGTGAGTTCTCCTCGTCCGTCGCCTCGGCGAAAATCGCGCGGATTTCCTTCGGCGACAGCGGCCGCTCCGCCGAGAACAGCAGCGCCTCAATGATTTGTTTCAGTTCCAGTGT
>JBEKBH010000035.1:0-31236 GCA_050015495.1 Verrucomicrobiia bacterium | reverse complement strand
GAGCGCCGCGAGCGCCGTTCGCCGAGTGGCCTTGCGTCAATCACGGGATCGCACGCTGGCCGCTTTCCTCCAGCGGATCAATGATGAATTGCATAATAAATAGACCTGACCCTAATCGACCTGCACTTCAACATTGAGAAGAGAGGAGACGTTGCCATGAACGCATATGCGAGAGCGGTGCTGCCGCTTATTCCCGGGGATTCCACTTGCCACCAATTACCTGTCCATTGTATATTTCCTCACAGGTGTCGGGTACGTATGAAGGGACTCGTTGCAAATCTCTTGTTTGGGGTGCTTCTTACTCTGTGGTTTTCCGTCCCCAGTGTGCACGCCGACAACATCTACGTCTCGACCTTTAACCTAAACACTGTTGTGGAATTCGATTCTGGCGGAAATCAGTCTACCTTTGCTACTGCCGGCTCCGGCTTGAACTACCCTAGTGGTCTGGCGTTCGACGCCAATGGGAACCTCTATGTCTCAAATTCGGGGGGCGGTAACGGCAACAGCACGATTGAGGAGTTTAGCCCGAACGGCAGCGGATCAATCTTTGCCAGCACGGGCTTGAGTTACCCCACAGGTCTCGCGTTTGATACCGGCGGCAACCTGTACGTCTCGAATATCGGGAACAACACAATCGAGGAATTCGACGGGAGTGGCACCGGGTCTGTCTTTGCAACCGCCGCCTCGGGCTTGGATCTACCAAAGGGGCTAGCTTTCGACAGTAGCGGAAATCTCTACGTAGCGAATTACAACAATACCATTCTGAAATTCAACACTGGCGGAGGTGTCTCGATCTTCGCTAGCTCGGGCTTGTCCAACCCACAAGGTCTTGCGTTTTATGGCGGCGATTTGTACGTGGCCAACGCCGGGAACAACACGATCGAGGAATTCAATTCAAGCGGACAGGGATCGACCTTCACATCGACGAATCTCCTTCGATTCCCTGTTGGCCTTGCCATCGACAGCAGCGGTGATCTCTATGTTGCCAGCGAAGGCAATGCTTCAATTGTGGAATTTAGTCCTAGCGCCATTGGCTCGGTGTTCGCTTCTGGTTTTGGCAACGCAGCGTATCTCGCCATCGACGACATTCCCGAGCCGTCCACGTTTCTCCTCCTCGGCTTCGGCGCGATGACGCTCTGCGCATTCCTCAAACGCCACCGCGCATAATGTCAGGGTAATCTGTCGGCTTCGCCATGCACGGCATCAGCAACGACCCACAGTTCGTCAGCTTGGCCTCGATTGGTTTGCGGGCCGGCGTAGCCGGTCGGGTTACGGCGCAGCCGACTGGGTGATCGTGAACGTGTCGCCGCCAATCGTGATCGTGCCGTTCAGCGGCGCGGTGTTCGTGTTCCCGGCGACGGTGTAGCTGAATGTTCCGTTCCCAACGCCGCTGGCGCGCCCGTTGATCGTGACAAACGAATCGGTACTCACCGCCGTCCACGCACAATCGCTGAAGTTGGCCTTGACCTTTACGATCTCGGAGCCGCCCGCGAAACTGTACTTGGCGCTCTTCGGGCTGAGCGAGAACGTGCAGCCGCCGGCAGCCTGGTTGACCGTGAACGTCTGACCGGCAATCGTCATTGTCCCGGTCAGGGTGCCGGTGTTGGTGTTGCCGGGCACCGTGTAAACGACCTTGCCGTTGCCCATACCGTTGGTGACGGAGGTGATCGTGATAAACGGATCGTGGCTCACGGCCGTCCACGAGCAATCGGTACCTTGAGCATTCACGCCCACTTGTTTTGAGCCACCCTTGGCGGGGAGCGTGATGCTGGTCGGTTTCAGGGTGAACAGGCATGCGTTCGTCCCGCCTTGCGCGACGGTGACGTTGAATGTGCACGTGTTGGTGTTGCCGGCGACGTCGGTGGCCGTGCAAACCACCGGGGTTGTGCCCAAGCGGAATATTGACCCAGAGGCCGGGGTACAGGAGATGGTCTGCAAGCCACAACTGCCACTGGCCGGCGGCGTGGGATAGCTGACGGCTACCTTGGTCACACCGGCGGGCACGTTCGTGACGACAGCCTCCGGACAGGTAATCGACGGTGGAGTTTCATCAACCACGGTCACAAAGGCAATGCATGATGACCAGTTCTCCCGGCTATCGGCGATGCTCAGCGTGACCTGGGTTACGCCTCGGGGATATGGCCCGGGCGGACTGAGTGTGCGGCTGACAATTGTGCCAACCGTGCTATATGATCCGTTGTCCACCGCAGACACGGGAACGTCGGCCTCGCAGTTGACGTCGGCATTTGTGGTCACGTCGCGACACAGGGCGGCGAACGGCATGTTCGTCGTGCCGACGAGGGCATTGATGAGATTGCTTCCCGTTGGCGTGCCCCAACCCGTGCAGAGATCGTAGCCGGTAACCGCGGAGAATTGCGAGGGGCTGTAAAAAGTTTCGTTGTTGCCGGTCTTGATGTCGTGAAAGCACGCCGTGTAATTCGATCCCATGCCAATCGCGTAAATGGCGGGGTTGATGAAACCAGCGGGTGGTTGCTGGTTGGTCGCAGCTTGCTCGTTGACCAGTGCCGTAAAACCTGCCCAGAGTGGCGCGGCAACACTGGTGCCACCGATGTCTGTGGCCGTGGCCCCATTGTTGTAGATGACGCAGACGTTGGCTGCCGCCATGGCGACATCGGGAACATTCCGCGAGAATGTCGATCCTTGGTTGAATGCCATGTTGACCTCTTGTTGCCAGGTCGGAATCGGGTAATTGGGACTGATCCCGCCGCCGCTGGCGTCATTGGTTTCGCGCGGTCCGGTGCCGGTGTTCCAGTTCCAAACAGTTTCCGACCTCCACGCGGCGCCCGAGCCCGTCGTCAGCTCGGTCCCTCCCACAAGCGTGATATATGGACTATCGGTTTGCTGTTGGTAGGGCCAGTCCGAGTTAAACCCGCCATTGTCACCAGAAGCCTGGAAGAACGACTGGCCCTGGGCGGCGAATTGCTCATAGATCTGATCGAAGGAGTCATCGTCGCCAAAAAACCAGGAACAACTGATTTGTCGGGCCAAATTATCGGTGGCGATCTGGTTCAACACATCCGCCGGATCGCTCTGTTGAGGGGCTTCGTAGACAACAACCTCATCAAGCTCCGGGGCCATGGAAATCACCATTTCAATATCCAGGGACACTTCCAATACCTGGTCGGGAACGTTGGGCGTTCCGTCAGCCCCGTCCACGAGTACATTCGTCAGGAAGGCGCTCGGCAGTTTGGCTTGGCGTGTATATTTTGTGATGTCATTTGCATAGTAGCCGTCAAACTCCACCAAGCCGACCACTTGCCCGGAGCCACTGAGCGACACGCCGGGTGCGTAGGCTGACCTGAAATCGTTTCCCTGATAGTTGCCGGACGGTCCCGAGCCGGAAGCGGGCGTTGCGTCCGCCGCCGGGTGATGAGACGTCTCTCGAATGCTCAAGGGACGCGGAATGCGGTAGTTGTCCAAGCCGCCGATGTGCAAGATCGGGACAGTCAGGTCAACGGACGGCTCGGCATCCGGCGCGTGGAACTCGCGGTGTTCCGTCGGGTGTTGGTACTCGAGCAGCGTCACACGAAAAGTTCGTTCGATGTCCGCCACAGACCCGCGCACATCTACCAGGGTGCGATTGGGATGCTTTCCGGTAACGGTGAAGCCGTTCATCTTCGCAAACTCGATCACGGCCTGGTAATCCTCCTCCGTCGGGCCGAACTTCGCGGTGAATTCATCGGGTGTCAGCCAATGATGGTACTGCGGACTGGTGGGCGCATATTGCTGTTGCAGCAAATGGGCGAGTGATTCCGGGTTGCGCAGCGGCAGTCCGATCACCAAATCCAGATTCGTCGAACTCGCCAGCGTCCCCACCGGCGACAAGTGTAACTCCGTCACCGCCCTGACGACGTGACCGCGCAGGACCTGTCGTTCCGCCGCGTTGGCAACCGTCGTGACAAACGGTACCAGCAAGCCGCAAGAAATTCTTAACAACGCCCGGAAAATCGGCGGTTTGAACCGTGCCCTAGACTCCTGCTTCTTCACACAATCCCTCATGAGCCAAGTCGAAACGAATTCCTAGCCTCGCGCAACCATGGCACTCTGGAGCCCAAGAATAAAGGCCCCCACGGGGTCAGCACCCAGTATATGGCTTTGAGGGGCGGCTTCAAGCCTTTTTGTGTCGCGCCGACTGCTCGACGCAGATTCGCCGTTGGCTTGGTCGAGCGTCTCGAAATTGCCGATGTCGAGCCATGGGCCGCGAATCTGATACGCGTACACCGGCTGGCGCCGATACGACCATGCCGCCGGTTCCCGGGAAGGTTGCCGGGGTCGTTCACCCGAGCAGATCGGGATCGACGCGTTGCAACAGCGCGTTCAGCATCGCCAGCACCTCGCGTCCCGAACTGGCGTGCAACGACGCCGCGGCCAGTTCCTGCGCCTCGCGCAGCGTGAGGCGACGGATCACTTCCTTCACCCGCGGCAGGCTCGATGACGCCGCGCTCAACTCGTCGATCCCCATCCCGAGTAGCAGCGGGGCGAACAGCGGTTCGCCCGCCATCTCGCCGCACACGCCCACCCAGATCTCGTTGTTGTGCGCCGCCTCGACGACCGAGCGGATCAACCGCAGGATCGCCGGGTGCGTCGGTTCGTAGAGGTTGGCGACCTTCTCGTTCACCCGATCCACGGCCATGGTGTACTGAATCAAATCGTTGGAACCGATGCTGAAAAAATCCACCTCGGGCGCGATCATCTCCGCCGTCAGCGCCGCGGACGGAATCTCGATCATCGCGCCGACCGGAATCTGCTCGTCGAAGGGCACGCCCTCCTTCTTCAGGTCGGCCATCACCTGGCGGAGGATGTCGTTGGCCTGCACGACCTCGGCCACGCCGCTGATCATCGGGTACATGATCTTCACGTTGCCCTCGGCGCTGGCCCGCAGGATCGCCCGCAGTTGCGCCTCGAAGATGTCCACATTCGCCAGACAGAAACGGATCGCCCGAAAACCCAGAAACGGGTTGACCTCCTGCGGCGCCGTGTCTTCACTGCGAAACTTGTCGCCGCCGATGTCGAGCGTGCGAATGATCACCGAGTGGGGCTTCACCACGCGGGCGACTTCCAGGTATTTCTCGTACTGCTCCTCTTCGGTGGGGAATTCCGAGCGGTTGAGATACAGAAACTCGGTTCGGAACAGGCCGATGCCTTCCGCGCCGGCCGCCATCACCACTGGCGCGTCGCCGGGCAGTTCGATATTGCCCGACAGGATCATCCGATGCCCGTCGAGCGTCTGCGCCGGCAGATCGTGCAGCGCCTCCAGTCGCTCTTGGACGCTGTGGCGTTTGACCTCGAGTTGCCCGTAGATAAACAGCGTCTGCTCGCTCGGCTCGACGATCAACGTGCCGCTGTAGCCATCGAGGATCGCCGGCTGGCCGTCATGGACGAATTTGCTGAGGTTGCGCAGGCCGACGACGGCGGGCAGGTTCATCGACCGTGCGACAATCGCGCTGTGCGACGTGTGGCTGCCCACGTCCGTGGCAAAACCGCTGACATGCTCGCGGTCCAGCGCCGTGGTGTCGGACGGGGACAGCTCGTGCGCCACCACAATCGTACCGGCCGGGAGATGGGTCAGCGCCCGATGGTCGTGCCCGAGGAGGTTGCGCATGATCCGCCGCGTCACGTCCTGCACGTCGGCCGCCCGCTCGCGAAACAGTTCGTCCGGCAATTCGGACAGCGTCGTGACGTATTTCCGGGCGACGTCGTTAAACACAAACTCAACGTTCTTGCGTTCCTGCTGGAGGCGGCTGATGACCGAATCAATCAGCGCGGGGTCTTCGGTGATCGACAGATGCACGTCGAGGATGGTCGACGGCGAACTGGAGCCGAGGCCCGAGGCGATGCGGTCCTGCAGTTCATGCAACTGTTCGCGCGTCTTGATCAGCGCCTGCTCGAAGCGCGCCACCTCTTTGGGCACGTCCCCGGCCGCGACGTCGTATTCCGGGACGACCTCTTCGGCCACGCTGTAGACGTAGATCTTCCCGCGGGCCACGCCCGGGGATACGCCAATTCCTTGAAAGCTGCGTTCGGCCATACGGCTGTCGTCCGGTTATTCTTCGTCGAACTTGCGTTGAAACAGGGCTTCCAGATCGCGCACCGCCGCCTCGGCGTCCGATCCCTCGGCGATGATGATGAGTTTCGAGCCCTGGCCCGCCGCCAGCATCATCAGTCCCATAATGCTCTTGCCGTTGACCCGTTCGCCGTCCTTCTCGACGGTGATGTCGCAGGCAAATTTATTGGCGGTCTTGACGAACAGCGCCGCCGGCCGCGCGTGGACGCCGAGCTTGTTGATCACCGTGACCTCCCGACTCGCCGTCCTGGCTTCCGATCCGCCGCTGTTCTTGCGTGACAAAATCATGTCCGTTGTTGCCTTCCGTTACGACCCCGAGGGCGTGCGCATGCGCTCGATGAGCCGCTCATTAAACTCCCGCGCCGCGTTGTGGCCCAGGCTCTTCAACTTCTGGTCCAGCGCCGCCACCTCGATCAGCCGCGCGATATCGCGCCCCGGTCGTACGGGAATGGTCACGTGCGGCACGTCGATCCCGAGGATCTTGTAGCACTGGCGCTCGATGCCGATGCGGTCCACCTCTTCCATCTTCTCCCAATCCATGAGCGTGACGACCAAGTTCAGGTTTTTTTCCGGACGTACGCTCGCGACGCCGAAGACCGCGGGGACATTGATGATGCCCAGACCGCGGATCTCCATGTGGTAGCGCGTCGTCTCGGACGAGGTTCCCACCAGCTCGCGGCCTTCCAGCAGGCGAATGCGCGTGATGTCGTCGCTGACCAGACTGTAGCCGCGTTCCAACAGCGCCAGCACGCTCTCGCTCTTGCCAATGCCGCTCTCCCCACGAATTAACACACCAATGCCCAGGATGTCCACCATGGACCCGTGCTCGCTGACCTGCGGCGCGAACTCCATTTCCAGCGCGATCGTCGCCGCGTTGATGAACTTCATCGTGACCATCTTGGTCTTGAACAACGGCACCTGGTACCCGTCGCATTTCTGCTGCACCAGCGGGGGAGGATTGATGTTGCGCGCGAACACGAGGCAGGGGATCTTCGCCTTGAGCATCCGCTCGATGCGTTTGGCCGCTTCCTCCTCGCCCAGCGATTTGAGGAACGCCCATTCCGCCCCGCCGATCACCTGCACCCGTTTCATCGCGAAATACCGGAAGAACTTCGCCAGGGCCAGCCCCGGTCGGTTCACCGAGCCTTCCTGGATCTTCCGCGGCAGCCCGGCGCCGCCGGCGATGAGCTTGAGCTGCAGCTTCTCCGCGTGGTTCAGGTAGAACCGCTCAACGGTGACGGTCGGGATCGAGGCGGTGACCATGGTCAACTCAGGGTGGGTTCGATCAGCCCGAAATCGCCCTTGGTGCGCCGGTACATGACGTTCACTTTCTCCGTCTCGGCGTTGAGGAACACCAGGAACTGCCGGTCGGAAAGCTCCAACTGCAGCACCGCTTCGTCCACGAACATCGGTTTGATCGCGAACTTCTCCGTGTGAACGATCTGCGTTGTCCCACCCTCCTCCTGAAGGTCATGCGTCATGACCTGTTCGTCGACCTGGTACGGAATGGCTTTGCGCGGCCGATGGCGCTGGATCTTGGTCTTGTACTTGCGCATCTGGCGCGCCACCTTGTCCACCACCCGGTCGATGGACGCGTAGAGGTCTTCGCTGACCTCGCGCGCTTCGATGGTGATGTGGTTGCCGCATTGCAGCACCAGTTCCGCAATGTGGCGGAACTTGTCCACCTCCAAAATGTAATGCGCGCTCAGGATCCGCGGGAAATCGATCCCGATCTGTTCGAGTTTCCGTCCCGCGTATTCCCGAATCGCCGGCGTGATGTCCACGTGCCGACCGGTCACTGACATATCCATGAAAACCGTCTCCTCTCGTTTGCCGTCGCCCGCCTCACATTGTGAAATCGGGTCCCAGATAAATTTCGCGGCTATGCGGGTCGTTCGTCAAAAATTCGCTCGTGCCCTCGCGCACGACCTTGCCATGATGAATCAGGTACGCGCGATCGACGATGCGCAACGTCTGCTGCGCGTTGTGATCGGTCAGGAGGATACCGAGTCCCTTGTTCTTCAACTCGATAATGATCTTCTGCACCTCGTGCACCGCAATCGGGTCCACGCCGCTGAACGGTTCGTCCAGCAGCATCAATTTCGGCCCGGTCACGAGCGCGCGCGTGATCTCCAGCCGGCGCCGTTCCCCGCCGCTCAGGGTGTACGCCTTGTTCTTCGCCAGCGATTTAATATCCAGTTCTTCGAGCAAATAATCCAGCCGAAACTTCCTCTCCTCCGCCGACAACGGCAGCGTCTCCAAAATCGCCATGATGTTGTCTTCGACCGACAACTTGCGGAACACGCTCGGTTCCTGGGACAGGTAACTGATGCCGCGCCGCGCCCGTTTGTGCATCGGCAGGCGCGTCACATCCTTGCCATCAAAAAAGACCTTGCCCGCGTTCGGCTTGATCAGCCCGACCGCCATGTAGAACGACGTGGTCTTCCCCGCGCCATTCGGCCCGAGCAGGCCGACAATCTCCCCCGCGCGCACGTTGATGTCCACGCCGTCCACGACGCGCCGATGGCCGTAGATCTTGACCAGCCCCTGGGTACGCAGCAGGACGTTGTTGTCCGCCGCTTCGCTCAAATCCATTGCCTCCAAACCGCATCCACCGGCATTCTTAGCGTCATGCGCCTCGATTCATCAAGCCGCAGTGTACCAGAACCGGCGCGCGTGACAAGCACGGCGACCGGACCGCTGGAATCGCGTTGACTCCATGCCGGCGCGACGTACCCTCGCGGTCAACCCGGTTCGGCGCGAACAGAACCGGGACGCCTGATGGTTTTTGCGAAAATGATGATAACGCCGTTGCATCGACTCGGCGGCTTGCTCCTCTGCGTGGTTGGATTCGTCGGACCCGCCCTGGCGCAGACCGACCAGCCGATCTACACGGATTCGCTGGCGGCCGGCTGGCAGGATTGGAGTTGGGCGACGGACAATCTGGCCTGCACGTCGCTCGTGCATTCCGGCGCCGACTCGATCAGCGTCACCGCCGCGGCGTACCAAGCGTTGTATCTGTATCACAACGATTTCAGCACGAGCACGTACAGCAATCTTACCTTTTGGATTAACGGCGGCCCGATCGGCGGCCAACGGCTGCAGGTGCAGGCGCTGCTCGACGGCGTCCCGCAACCCGCCGTTGCGCTGGCGCCGCTGCCGTTCAACACCTGGAAGCAAATCGTTCTCTCGCTCGCCTCACTCGGTGTGACGAACAAGCCGAACGTGAACGGCTTTTGGATCCTGGACCGCAGCGGCGCCCGCGAGCCGACGTTTTATGTCGATGACATCGTGCTGACCACCCTCCCGCCGCCGGCCATCATCCATGTCAGCGTCAATGCCACGCAAATCGTTCGCACCGTGGACGCGCGGATGTTCGGCGTCAACACCGCCGTCTGGGACCGATTGTTCGATACTGCCAACACCATCGGTATGTTCACGAGCATGAACAATCAGGCCCTGCGGTTTCCCGGCGGCTCAGCCGCGGACGAGTATCATTGGGCCTCGAACACCAGCGGCACCAACACATGGAGGTGGTGGACGTCCTTCGACCAGTTTGCGGATGTGGCCACCAACACGCATGCTGAGGTGTTCATCACCGTCAACTACGGCTCGGGCACGCCGGCGGAAGCGGCCAACTGGGTTCAGTATTCCAATGTCACCAAGAAATATGGCTTCCGGTATTGGGAGGTCGGCAACGAATGCTACGGCCCGTGGGAGACCGACACGAACACGCCGCCACACGATCCGTACGCTTACGCCACGCGGTTCCCGGGCTACTGGACCCGGATGAAAGCGATGGATCCCGCCATCAAGATCGGCGCGGTCGTCGTCGCGGGCGAGGACAGGTACTCGGCCGGCACCAATCACGCCGCCCTAAACCCGCGCACCGGCCAGACCCACAATGGTTGGACGCCGGTGGTGCTGGCGACGCTGAACCGCCTCGGGGTCACGCCCGATTTCGTCATCTATCATCGGTACGCGCAAGCGCCGGGCGCGGAGAATGACGCCACACTCCTCCAGTCTTCCGTCACGTGGTCGAATGACGCCGCCAGCCTGCGCCAACAGCTCAGCGATTACCTCGGCCCGCCCGCCAGCAACGTCGAACTCGTTTGCACCGAGAATAATTCCGTCCCGTCGAATCCCGGCAAGCAGACGACCAGCCTCGTTAATGGCCTGTTTCTGGCCGACAGCATTGGCAACGCGCTGCAAACCGAGTGCAACGCTCTCATCTGGTGGGACACGCGCAACGGCCAGGAGACCGTCAACAACAACGACCCGTCACTGTACGGTTGGCGTCAATACGGCGACTACGGCATGACCGATTCCGCCAATCCCGCGGCCCCGGCGGATCGATACCCGACATACTATGTGGCCCGGCTGCTTCAGTATTTCGCGCGCGGAGGCGACCATATCGTGGCGGCGACCAGCGATTATCCGCTCTTGTCCGTCTATGCGGCGGCGCGCACCAATGGGTTGCTGGCGGTGCTGGTGATCAACAAGAGCGCCACCAATTCGTTGAACGCCAGTTTCTCGATCCGTGGGTATCTAACCAACACCGATGCGGTCGTGTATTCCTACGGCATTCCGCAGGACGACGCCGCCTGCACGGGGTTCGGCTCGGCGGACATCGCGCAAACCAACTTCACCGGCGCCGCCACGAGTTTCAGTTTGGCCTTTCCTCCATACTCGGCTAGCGTAATCTGCCTGTCGAACCCGCCGCCATCGTTGGCGACGCACCGATTCTATCGCGTCGGATTGGTAAATCCGTAAGAGCCGGGATGCAGGCCCGGTGCGGTTGGAGGGACCGAGCTATTGCGCCGAACCTTTGTCATCCGCGCCGACACCTTCATTCTGTTTCCGCTGGTCTTCGGGATAGATGAGCAGGCGCGGGCGGTTGGTGTCGGTCTGGCTGTTTTCGACGTCCATCCGCTGCGAGTCGCGCCAGAAGGTGATCTTGTCGCCGGTGACCACGCCGTCGGCAGACTCGGCGCGCGGGTGGCCGCCCGTCAGCACGACTTTGCCGTCGGCGGCGGTGTATTCCGCGTGTTCACTATTGGTTTTCTTGTTGTCGGGCGTGGTCATCACCACACCGCCATCGGCAATGATCTTCTGCACGGACCGGGTGGTGTTGGTGGTCGTCGTGGTGCCCGTGGTCGTCACGACGTTGGTGGCGCCGAAAAACACGGTCATCTTGTCCGCGCGCACCGTCATGCGCGGATCGACGACGAGCACGTTGCCTTCAAATGTGCCCAGATTGTGGGCGTAATCCCCATGCAAAACGTCAGCCGTGATGATCGTGGGTTCATCGGTCGAACTGGCGACCGGGAGCGGCGATTTCGCGGCGACGGGCGGGGGTGACGTGGCGCCCGGTGCGGTCGCTTGTTCCGTGGCGTTGGTCGCCGACACGGCGGCGACGCCAAGAACCAGTGCGGCCACGCTGGCCGCGGCAACGACGAGGATTTTCTTCATGGCTGTTTCGGTGGCCCCCCGAGAGATTGTTGTCCGTTGGTGATAACCACGCAGACGTTGCTGCGGATCACCATCGAGGTGGTGTTGCCGTTCCATTCACCGCCAATGCCGGTGATCACCATGTTCTGGCGGTCGATGCGCACGTGGTCGTCTGTCGTGGCGTGGTTGTTCGCGCGGTCCAACAGGCACGTCGGCGTACTGAACACCATGTCCACCGTGTTGGTGGTGTAAAATTCCGCGCGCGCGTTCTGGATATCCATCAACCCGTCGGGACGGATCACCGCCCGCTCGCCGAAGAGTTTCCATTTGAGATTGCCGTCGTCATCGCGTTCGGGAACCTCGAATTTCTCGATGTAGCCGTTCCCGGTGTCCGCCGGCTTCTGGTTCGTGGCGGACTTTGCGTCGCCATCGGCGAACAGGTGAGGGGAGGCGACCAGGAATGCCGCCACGGCGAGCGTCACGTATTTTGCAATCGCTTTCTTCCACGAGCCGCGCGCTTTCAGGATCATCTCAATGACCTCGCGCACCGCGCCGTCGCCGCCGCGGTGCCGCGTGACGTAATGCGCCGCGCGCCGGACTTCATCCACCGCGTTGGGCACGGCCACCGCCAAGCCGACGCGCCGCAGCACGGGCAGGTCGACCAGCTCATCGCCAATAAACGCGATTTCCTCGTTGGCGAACCCGTGCCGGCGTTTGACGGTCTCGACCATCTCCATCTTGTTGACCGGTTTCTGTAGCACAATTTTGACACCCAGATCGGCGGCGCGTTCGGTCGTGGCCTTCGAGGGCCGACCCGAGATGAAACCGATCGTCAATCCCACCCGCTGCGCCATCGCGATGCCATGGCCGTCCTGCACGTCGAATGTCTTGAATTCAGTCCCGTCGCTCGTGAAATGCAGTTTGCCATCGGTCAGCACACCATCCACGTCCATCAACAGACAACGGATCTTGCGCAACCGACGGTTCAGCGCCCCCTTGCTCGTGCTACGTAGCGAGCTACTTCGCAGAGTAGCAGCGGTCTTCATCAGTGCGGAGTGTAACAGAATGCCCTCGTGTGACAAGCCCACTGCTGTTGGGGCCGCCGAGGCCACAAAAACGAAAACCTCCCCGGTGGCTAGTCAGGGGAGGTCTCGCGCCTGGAGAACAACAAAAGGCTATTTTGAGTCCTTCAGCACAACAAAGGTCGTGGCCTTGCCGCGCTGGACGTACAACAGCACGCCCTTGTCCTGATTGGTCTTGTCCATGACGGATTTGAAATCTTCGGCCGAATGAACGGGCGCTCGGTCAACGGACGTAATCACATCCCCGCGCTCCAGTCCCTTTTCCTGGGCCGCGCTGCCATCGGCGACATCGGTGACCACGACGCCATCGGACGCCTCGATCTTGAGCCGTTCGGCGAGGTCCTTGGTCAGGGTTTGCACGGTGAGCCCGAACGCGGTCTCGGGTTTCGGCATCATATGATGCTCCAGCGAAACCGTTTGAAGTTGATCGGGCATCTCATCGGTTTGAATCGTCACCTGCATCTTCTTGGGGCCGCGCACGACATCGAGCACGACTTTCTGGCCTATGTTCTTGTGAAGAATCTGTTGCTGGAGTTCCCGCGGCGTTTTCACCGGGGTGCCGTCCACAGCCACGATCACGTCGGCGGGTTGAAGATCGCTCTTCGAAGCGGGCGTGCCTTCGCGAATCTCGGTAACCACGACGCCTTCCTTCACGCCCTTTTCCAGGTCGGCGTAATCCTTGTCTTCGGAAAACTCGCTGATGCCGATGCCGATCCACGGACGTTTGACCTTGCCATCCTTAATGAGCTTGTCCGCCGAATCCATCGCCATGTTGATCGGGATGGCGAAGCCGATGCCGCGGTTGAGACCGCGAATCAGGGTGTTGATGCCGATGACGCGCCCTTCGATGTCACACAGCGGCCCGCCCGAATTGCCGGGATTGATCGCCGCGTCGGTCTGGATGTAATCCTCATACGCGTTGCCGCCGCGGCTGGCGACGCCGCTACGGCTCTTCGCGCTGACAAAGCCGACCGTGAAACTGTAATCGAGTTCATACGGCGCGCCGATGGCAATCGCCCATTGCCCGACCTTGACCGCGTCGCTGTCGCCGATGCGGGCCGCCGGGAGGTTCTTGCCATCCACTTTGATGACCGCCACGTCGATGCGATCGTCGATGCCGACGACCGTCGCGTTGGTGAATTTCGTGCCATCCTTCAACAGCACGGTGATCTGCCCGCCGCCGTCAATGACATGCTGATTGGTGAGGATGTAGCCGTCCTTGCGCAGGATGACGCCCGACCCCTGGCTCTCGACGTCGGGCTCGTGTTGCTGCGGCATGTGGCGGAAGAAAAATTCAAATGGGGAACCGTGAAACTGCTGGCCCTGGCCGTTCTCTCCGTCCTCGCCGCCTTGGGACTCTTCCGCGGGCGCCTTGTGCTTGGTCGTTATGACGACGACCGACGGGCTGGTTTTGTCGGCCACGTTCTCAAAAGCGTTTTCGAGGTGCCGGGCGAGATCGATGTCACCGTTCGACGCCGTTGTGGTTGCGCCTTCCGCAAAACACGCGGGTATCGAGGCGGCCAAAATGAAAGCAAACCCGATGGTCGACCATCGGGCCACTAGGGAACTGCTGCGCGAATATTGTTGGTCCATATGTAATGTATGCCTTTTGACCCGCGTCACACGGGTACGTTCAATCCGTGCTGCCTGTCATGCAATTGGTATGCCATCATCACCGCGCGCAATATCGCCGAAAACATATGAATCGGCAAGTGCGATGGGACGGGTTCCGTCGGACACCATTTCATCCCGTAGCCCCACGTTGACAATACGGGTGATTCCGATAACCTTGGAACAGGCGATGGGAACGATGATTACCACGGCTGACACGGCGGAACTTCAGGAACGGGTTCGGGAGCTGAAAAAGCTCAAGAACGCGGTCATTCTCGCGCACAATTATCAGGTGCCGGAGCTGCAGGACGTGGCGGATTTCGTCGGCGATTCGCTCGGGTTGTCATTCAAGGCGAAGGAGACGGATGCCGATGTGATTCTGTTCTGCGGCGTGCATTTCATGGCCGAGACGGCCAAGATCGTCAACCCGGGCAAGACGGTGATTTTGCCCGATCTCGACGCGGGGTGTTCGCTGGCGGACTCGTGCGATGCCAAGGCGCTGGCGAAATGGAAGGAAGCGCATCCCGACGTGACCATCGTGGCCTACATCAATTGCACCGCGGCGGTGAAGGCGCTGGTGGACATCATTTGCACGTCGGGGAATGCGGTAAAGGTCGTCAACTCGATTCCGCCGGACAAGAAGATCCTGTTCGTGCCCGACCAGAATCTCGGTCAATGGGTCATGGCGCAGACGGGCCGGCAGATGATCCTGTGGCCGGGCGCGTGTTCGACCCACGTCTTGTTCACCCACAAAGCGATTTTCCGGTTGCGTCAGGAACATCCTGAGGCGGAGATCGTCGCGCATCCGGAATGCCTGCCGGCCGTGCGGATGATGGCCGATGAAGTGTGTTCGACCGAGAAGATGGTGGGCTACTGCAAGAATTCGCCTGCGCCCGAGTTCATCATCGTCACCGAAGCCGGCATGTTGCACCGGCTCCAGAAGGAAGTGCCCGGCAAGGTCTTCATTCCCGGCCCGACGGATTCGTGCCATTGCAACGAGTGCAGTTTCATGAAGAAGAACACTCTGGAGAAAGCCGTCGCCGCGCTGGAAACTCTCTCGCCTGAAATCACTCTCGACGAAGACATCCGCCGCCGCGCGCTGATCCCGATTGAACGGATGCTTGCGCTGGGGAAATGACTTGTACCGGCTGGTGCGATTCGCTACCCTTGTGTTCGAGGCGTTGGTGTGAGTCTTACTCACCAAGAAATGAAAACGGATGACCAACGGCGGATTCCGCTGTGGGTTCGATGGCTTACGAGTGCTACGGCTTTTGTTTTACTTCTCGGCCACCTGACCTGCCCTAAGATGAAGTTTGATTGGATTGGGGTCGCACTGCTCGGGTTTGTCGTTCTGCCTTGGTTTATTGATTTGGTTCGAAGTGTCAAATTGCCTGGAGGCACCGAGGTGGATCTCGGAAAGCAGCAGTCGACCACCGATGAACCAGCCCCGCCGGTACCACATGTAACTCTGAAGGCCGCTGCGGTCGGGAATTACTCGGGGAATGCCAAGAAGATCCTGAAGACTCTGTGGCGGTATCAAAGAGAGTATTTTGGGAGTGATCCCAGAAAGCGATGGACTTTTACCGTTTCCCCGTCCGCTCAGGATTATGCTGCCTTCTTGCACGGTCTAACAGAGCTGATTGATGCAGCCTTGGTAAGCGTAAATCCGCAGAACAACCATTGTATGCTCACGAACGAGGGCATACGATTCTGCGAGCAGAATGAAACGACTCTGGAGTCCTTTCCAGACATTTACGCATTCTAGGATGCCCGGCTACTGCTCTTCGCGTAATTGCCGAGCGGAGACGTTCGCGGGGACCTGATGGGCACTGAGCGCGCGCTTTCCTCTCCGGCCGAGTCAAGGGCAACAGTCTGAAATTCTTCGGTCCCTATTGTACGTCCTATCGCTTTTACATTTACTAATTATCCATTTTTGGATATACTCCTGCGTGATGAATATGTTCCTGGTTCCTGTTGTGGCCGGCTCGGCTTCGGTGATGGGTTTGTTCCGGGGGGATTCGGAGTTGGGTTTTGACACGGACGGAGCAGGGGGCGACCCTTCAACTTCGCTCAGGGCGGGCGGGGCAGGCCCCCCCAAAAAAGGGGAAAATTGCGAAACGAACCCAAACTTTCCGGATGGAAAATGCGCGTGGATGAGCTTGTGGGAGAGGTGGTTGGAAAAAGCGGAATTGCGTTTTTGCGGTGGGTTCGTTTTCTCGAAAAATGGGTTCGGTCGGGGGGTATGAGGGCTCTTCTAGCGTCGCGCGTGGTCAATATGCTATATGAACCGATGGCGCAGTAACGGTGTCCAATGCATACCACATCGCAACACGGGAAAAATGAGATATAAAATATCGGCATTTCTGTTTTTAGCGGCGCTGTTGCTCGTGCAGAACGAGAGCCTGGCCAGCGGGCAATTCACGACGGACAAAGACATCCTGCGGGCGACGCTGAAAAACGGGTTGCGGGTGGTGGTCGTGCGCGACCCGATCGCGCCGGTGGTGACGACGGTCGTGAATTACCGGGTCGGGTCGGACGAAGCGCCGGCGGGATTTCCCGGCATGGCGCACGCGTTGGAGCACATGATGTTTCGCGGGAATCCGGGCCTGTCGGCGGACCAACTGGCCCAGATTTCCGCCGCGATGGGCGGCAACTTCGACGCCGATACGCAGCAGACGATCACGCAATACTATTTCACGGTTCCCGCGGACGACCTGGAGACGGCGCTGCACGTCGAATCGCTGCGGATGAGCGGCATCCTTGCCACGGACGAATTGTGGAACAAGGAACGCGGCGCGATCGAGCAGGAAGTGGCGCAGGACCTCTCGAATCCCGAGTACGTGCTGTACATGAAGCTGCTCGACGCGATGTTCAAAGGGACGCCGTACGAGCACGACGCGCTGGGCACGCGGCCCTCGTTCGACAAAACGACGGGCGCGATGCTGAAAGATTTCTACAGACGCTGGTACGCGCCAAACAACGCGATCCTGATCGTCGTCGGCGACGTGGACCCGCAATCGACGCTGGCCACCGTGCGACGTTTTTTTGAGAGCATCCCGACGAAGAAACTGCCGCGTCGTCCCACGGTCGAGTTGCAATCCGTGAAAACGGACAGCCTGCATCTGACCAGCGACCTGGCGTACGGACTCGCCGTCATCACATTTCGCGGGCCCGGTTCCGACAGCCCCGATTACGCGGCAGCGCAGGTGCTCGGGGACGTGCTGGCCAGCCGCCGGGCGGATCTCTACGCGCTGGTGCCCGCCGGCAAGGCGCTCGCGACCGATTTTTCGTTGGATGCGCTGCCGAAGGCGGGCCTCGCCTACGGGATTGGGTCGTTCCCGAAGGGAGGCGATGGCGCCGCGTTGATCAAGGAACTGCAGAATGTGTTTCGGAATTATGTGAAACACGGCGTGCCGGCCGATCTCGTGGAGGCATCGAAACGGCACCGGCTCGCCGACGAAGAGTTCGAGAGAAATTCCATTGAAGGACTGGCGATGACCTGGGCGGAAGCGCTGGCGCTCGAAGGCCGCCACTCACCAGACGACGATATCGAAGCGATCAAGAAGGTTTCGGTGGCCGACGTGAACCGCGTGGCCCGAAAATACCTGAACCTCGACCATGCGATCACGGCGATTGTCACGCCCGAGGAATCCGGCAAGCCGGTGTCGTCAGCCAGTTACGGCGGACACGAATCGCTGGCGTCGACGGAGAAGGGGAAGGTGCCATTGCCGGATTGGGCGGTGGCGCAATTGGCGCGTCTTCCCGTTCCCGCGTCCTCGTTGCATCCCGTGGTCACGACGCTCACGAACGGGCTTCAACTCATTGTCCAGACCGAAACGATGAGCGGCACGGTGAGCCTCTCCGGCCGAATCCGCAACAACCCGAATCTCGAAGCGGCGGCGGGGCAGGAAGGCGTGGACGATGTCCTTGACCAACTGTTTGAATTCGGCAGCGAATCCCTGGACCGCGTAGCGTTTCAGAAAGCGCTCGACGACATTGGCGCGACGGAATCCGCCGGCACGGATTTCGGGGTGAACGTGCTGACCAATTTCTTTGACCGTGGCGTGCAACTTCTGGCGGACAACCTGTTGCATCCTGCGCTGCCGCCGGAAGCGTTCAAGATCGTGCGCCAGCAGGTGTCGGACACGGTGGCCGGTCAGTTGGAAAGCCCGGAGTACCTCGCGCACCGGGCGCTGGCGACCGCGTTACTGCCGAAGGGCGACCCGGCGTTGCGCCAGGCGACGACCTCCACCGTCAGCGCGCTGACGCTCGATAACGTGCGCGATTATTATCACCACGTGTTTCGTCCCGACCTGACGACGATCGTGGTGGTCGGCAGCGTGACGCCCGAGCAAGCGAGATCGGCCGTCGAGAAATGGTTTGGCGACTGGACGACGACGGGACCAAAACCCGAGGTGCTTCCGTCGCCCGTGCCCACCAACGCGCCGGCGGTGACGGCGGTGCCGGACAAGAGCCGCGTCCAGGACAAGGTGACGCTGGCAGAGATGCTGGCATTGAACCGCTCGAACCCGGACTACTACGCGCTACGGCTCGGCAACTTTGTCTTGGGAGGCGGGTTCTACGCTACGCGGTTGTACCGCGACCTGCGCAAGGAGAACGGGCTGGTGTATGCCGTGGATTCGTCATTCGACATCCAGGAGACACGCGGGTTGTACAAGGTGGACTATGGCTGCGACCCGCCCAACGTTTCCAGAGCCCGCGCCATCATCCTGCGTGACCTGACGGACATGCAGACCAAGCCCGTGGGCGCCGACGAGTTGCAGCAGGCAAAGGCGGAATGGCTCCGGGGAATCCCGCTGTCCGAGTCCAGCACGGGCGACATCGGCGGGAAATTGCTGTTCTACGCCACGCACGATCTGCCGCTGGATGAAACGATACGCGCCGCCAAGATTTGCCTCGCCCTGACGGCTGACGACGTGCAGGCCGCATTCGCCAAATGGTTGCACCCCGAGAACCTGGTCCAGGCGAGCCTCGGGCCGGATCCGCAATGAGGCCGGCGACGCGGGCCGTGGTTGACTTTCAGGCTACTTGGTGTCATTGAAGTCCTGGTTGCTGCGCACATGAGACGAATTATTTTCCTCATCCTCATGACGTGTCTGCCGGTCTGGCCGGCCCGCGGCGAGGACTTGTCGCCGTACAAGACTGCCGATGACCTGTGGGATCACCTGCAGACGCTGGAGAAGACGCCACCGTCCAATGATCGGGCGCAGTACGTCCAGCAGTTGGGGAGTTTGCGAAGCGCGTTGCTGGAGTTCGAGACCCGTTTCGGAACCGATCCGCGGCGGTGGGACGCCAAGCTGTTGCGGGCGCAAATCGAGTCCATGAGCGCGCGTGTCGACGGCCGTCCAGCGGACAATGCCGCATCGCTGCAAGTTGCCGGGGACATTCTTAGCGCGACGGACGCCTCGTCATCGACCAGGGCTGATGCGAGATTTCTCATCGCGAAGGCGCGTGTGGAATCGCTGGCGCGGTCCGGTGGGGCGATGGATCCCGGAGCGCGCGCAGCGGTCGAGGCCGACATTGCCCAGTTACGCAAGGATTACCCGGACGACCAGCGCACCGCGGTCTTACAGTTGGAGTTGGCACTGTTCCTTGAGCGGCGCGATCCCGGCGCGGCCGAATCGATGTTGCGCACCCTGGAAGCCAGCCAGGATCTTCACGTTGCCGCCGTGGCGCAACAGCATCTGGAGTCTTTGGAGTCGACCCGCCAACTCGGTAAGGCGCCTCTCGACCTGAAGTTCAAGGCTGTGGACGGCACGGATGTGGACATGGCGGGGCTTCGCGGGAAGGTGGTGTTGGTGGATTTCTGGGCAACGTGGTGCGGTCCGTGCCGCATGGAAATCCCCAACGTCGTTGCCACATACAACCAGCTTCACAAGGCCGGGTTTGAAATTGTCGGGGTCTCGCTGGACCAAAACAAGGATCAACTGCTCGCCTACATGAAACAAACCGGCATGACGTGGCCACAGTACTTCGACGGCAAGGGCTGGGCCAATCTCATCAGTAGCCGGTATGGAATCAACGCGATTCCCGCCGGGTGGTTGGTGGACAAGAAAGGGCTCGTGCGCAGCACGCAGGCTCGCGGCGCGAACCTCGCCGAGCAGGTCAAGGCGCTGTTGGCGGAATAGCGGGTCCGGACCTTCTGTGGCCGCTCAGACCTGCCTGTAAGTTTCTTGACAGACGAACGGCGGGAGAAATAGACTTGACCCCATGAAGACGATTTCACGTTCCTTATTGATTTCCGCAGTGTTGCTGCTGCTGACCAGCGTCGGGGCTTATGCCCATATCATTCCCGGCGACGTGCGCGGTTTTGACGGCGGGTTCGCGCATCCGTTGAGCGGACTCGATCACATTCTCGCGATGGTCGCGGTCGGCTTGTGGGCGGCGCAACTGGGCGGACGCGCGCGCTGGCTTGTGCCCGCGAGTTTTATCGCCGTGATGGTGCTCGGCGGGGCGTTGGCGATGGCCGGACTTCGCGTGCCCTTCACCGAGGAGGGGATCATGCTTTCTCTGCTGGTATTCGGGATACTGATTGCCGTGGCGGCGCGGTTCCCGTTGGCGGCGAGCATGGCCATTGTGGGGCTGTTTGCGTTCTTTCACGGGCACTCACACGGCACGGAAATGCCCGCCAACGCGGTTGGCTATGCCTATGGCGCGGGGTTTGTGCTGGCGACGGCGTTGCTGCACACGACGGGCATCGTGATCGGAGTATCGGCGCAACGGTTCGTGAAGCTGCCGGTGATCCGGTTCGCCGGCGCGGCGATCGCCGTGACGGGAGTGTGTCTCTGGGCGTTCTAGCCCGGCCCGTGTCAAAGCTGTCCGGTCACGCTGATACGGAATTGAGCGGGGTTCGCCGGCACACCTAATGAGTCGGTCCCAACTCGGACGTCGCGGATTCCCATTGAATTCCGAAACGGCGAGGAGTAGTATGTTTTGCACGTCAGGCTAAGGAGATGGCTATGAACGAGAGGCTTTGTGAGTGGCCGGACTGTGGACGACTGGCCGGCCGAGGCTGGGATGTACACGGGAGGAGCTATTGCGGACCGCATTACTTCCCCGGACTTGAAAAGGCCTTCCTGGAAGCGTACGCAAGATGGGACGCGGTACGCGAACCGTCCGACGAATTCAAGAATCTGTTCAGTCGTTACGTCGAGCGTCTCTACCCTGCGGGCGGCATGCCGGAGAAACTTTCTCAGAACAGGATTGAAGCGCGAGCGGTGGCGTGGAAGAAAACGCAGGTCGGGCTGGAGTTTTCCATCGAGCGTCATCTGATGGCCTACCGTTGGGGGGGCGTGGTGAAGACGGTCAATCAAGAGTGGCGCTTTGGCTTGCTAACAAAGGATCTGGTGCTTCTCCGGCAGCAGGACGCCGTGCCGCCGCGGAAGTTGGGCATGATCGGCACCGCTGCGAAATCAGGCGCCCCCGCCAGCGGCGCCGTTAATCAATGATTGGCGTGGCTGGCGCCACGGCGCGCGCTGTTCCCCGATGCCGGTGTTACGGTAAGCTTCTCGCGTCCTGATCCGTCGCTTTCAGAGTCTGCCTCTATTCCTCACGGATTAGACGGTGGGACACCGACCGTCGGAGTATGGACTTCCGCCGGTGGCGGGGTCTGGTTGCTACCGGAGTTGGCACTCGTGCCCACAGGCTGATGCCCTCCGCCCGAACTCGTCGCGCAACCCACGCCCAGCACCGACGCTACCAACAGGATCGCCAACCAAGGCAGTATACGTTTCATCGAAGAATCTCCTCTTGAGTTGAAGCGGTAACGGAAGAACCCCGGAAAGGCAAGAGCGAAAGAAGAAAGTCTCCGTTGATGGTAAGCGGGGCATCAAACCCATTCGTCTCGCCCCGCGTTTCTGGTTGCCTCCAGCGCGGGCCGATGATAATCCTTGCCTGAATAAACCCATACGAGGAGACCGCATCGATCATGCAGACGCTGTTGCGAGGCAGGGACTATATTGAGACGCCGGACTGGACGAAGGAAGAACTGGAAACCGTGCTGGATGTGGCGGGGGATCTGAAGCGCCGCTTTGCGCTGGGTGAACCACATCGATTGCTCCAGGACAAGACGCTGTTCATGATGTTTTTCGAGCAGAGCACGCGCACGCGGAACTCGACCGAAGCGGCGATGACGCAGCTCGGGGGCCACGCGCACGATCTCACGCCTGACAAGATGCAGATTTCCCATGGCGAAACGCCGAAGGACACGGGCAAGGTCCTGTCCCGGTACGGTCACGGCATCGCCATCCGGAATTGTTTCTATGGCATCGGCAACAAGTATCTGCGCGAAGTCGCCGAGCACGCGACCATTCCGGTGGTGAGTTTGCAGGACGATGTTGATCATCCACTGCAAGCGATTGCCGATTTGATGACGATGCGGGAGAAGTACGGCAACAATCTGCGCGGAGTGAAATGTCTGGTGTCGTGGACGTATGCGCCGGCATATGCGCGTCCGCTCAGCGTGCCGCAAGGATTGATCTGGCTGCTGCCGCGATTCGGGATGGATGTGACGTTGTCGCATCCGAAAGAATTCAATTTGATGCCGCGCACGCTCGAAGCGGCGAAACGATTTGCGAAGGAGAACAAGACGAAATTCGAGATCATCCACGACATGGACGACGGGTTCAAAAATGCGGTTGTGTGTTATCCGAAGTCGTGGGGTTGCCACCAGTACCTGGCGGACCAGGGCGTGCCCGAGGACAAGCGCAAGGAAGAGGGGATGAAGATCGTCAACAAGTACAAGAACTGGGTGTGCACCGAGAAGCGGATGAAGATGGCGAAGAAGGAAGCCTGCTACATGCACCCACTGCCGGCCGATCGCGGCGCCGAAGTCGAGGACGCCGTCATCGACGGCCCGCAATCCGTCGTGTTTGACCAGGCCGAAAACCGCCTGCACACGGTGAAGGCGATCTTGTCACTCGTCATGGGCGGAAGGCCGTAACGGAATTGGGAATCGAGAGGGCCGGGCGGTATGGACCCGGCCTTTTCGTTTTGAACGACGAGAGTTACCGGGCAAAGGTTGGGAGACGCAGCCCGTCAGAGTCTGCTCGACGTTCACAAGAACTATTGCGATAGTACCGCCTCCGCATGGGAGCAAAAAAGCACCACGACGTTGGACTCATGGCCATCGCGATCTTCAAGCTCGTGAAGGGGTTGCTGTTGTTTCTCGTCGGCGTGGGAGCGTTGTCGTTGATTCATCCGGAGGCCGCCGAGATCTTCAAGCGGTGGGCGAACGACCTGCAAGTGAACGTGCACAGTCGCGTCCTCCAAAAAAGCCTGGTGCACATCGGCCTGGTGAGGCACCGCGATCTGGCCCTGGTCGTTACGGTATCGTTTTTTTATTCCGCGCTGTTGTTGACGGAAGGGATCGGCCTGCTGATGGAACAAGTGTGGGCGGAGTACATGACCGTCGTGATCACATCGACCTTTATCCCCGTTGAGGTGTATGAGTTGGTACGACATGCGACCGTCCTTCGCGTGGGTCTGCTTCTAGCCAACATTGTTGTGGTGGGGTATCTCGTGATGCGGGTGTGCGAGCGAGAGAAACCGGGCGCCTGAGAGGCCAATGGGCGGCGTTTTCACGGGACACGGCGAGAGTTGGCATGGCGGCTTCGTTCGGGGTGCGCGCCGGCTGTTGACAGCGAGAAGGCGGTGCTGCGCGGAATTAGTGCGTTCTCATCCGCTTGTGCGCGAGCCAGACACTACCGCCGACTGGCGCGGGAGCCGGTGAGCGCGAACGCTCCGAGCAAGCCTGCGGCGACAAGCGCGATCGTGTTCGGTTCGGGAATCTGGGTCACCATTTCGCCCGCGATATCATTTCCGCCTTTGATGCTCGTACCGTATTGGAAGTTGACATCAGAGATCTCAGCGGAAATCTGATCCGCCGTTAAGCCACTGAAGTTGCTCGGCAAGTCGAAAACGAAGACCACCGTGCTCTCGATGAGCCCCTTGTTCTTGAGGCTGCCCTTGTTAATGCTGGCGAGGTCATCCAATGTCGTAATGCCAAACTGGATGCCGCTGAGGGGACTGGTTCCGGGAATTTTTCCGCTAGGGACGAACAGGTCTAACTTTTTGAAGTACTTGAGTTTCGTGCTGGAGATTCCCTCATTGTCAGTAGGGTCGCCAGCGGTGGGATACGCCAGATCGTTCTTGTACGCCCATTCTCCGTTGACATCACCACCCAGGAATGCAAGCGGCAAGCCATGACGAAGACCAATGACCGAATTGCTAGGCGCAACCGTCGCTGAGACGGGCGTCAAGTGCGGATCCCCTGCGAAATCAAAAAAGACCCCCGTGAGAATATCGGAGGTGCTTCTGGGGTCGAATGTGCCGGTGTTCGACAGCGTGACAACGAGTTGGAGGTTCGTTACGACGAACGTCGCGGATGCCTTGAGAGTTACGCCCGCTTCCTTGTGGACACTACTTTGTGCGCTGCCTGTGTAGGTGTTAGCGTAGGCGCTGGTGACAACGATAAATAGTGTGAGAGCGACGAAAGCGCTCGCTAATTTCTTCATACCTGTACCCTGAATGCCCTTTATGGGTGTGTTCCTACCCGAACACTCCCAAAACCTATACCTGTGCCACTGTACCATGCAGTCCCTAGGACTGCAAGAGCATCTCGATTAAAGCTGCAGAATTTAATTTCGTCAATCCCTTAGTTCTAGCGAACAGTGCCAAATTGGCCTGCCGTGGTTATTGCTCACCGGTGAATCTCGTGACCAACCCGTTGTGCGCAAATCACTTGGAGTGTTTTACATGCTTCGCCGCAAGACATTCGCACATCCGTGGTGTTTTAATTCGTTGAGAAGTGAGCCGTAAATCCACAAACCACGCAAAACTGTGACATTCTTGGAAAGGACGAAGCAATGAAGACGACAATGGCACCGAAAAAACTGGGCAGAGCGGGACTGATTCTCGCCGCCTTCGGCAGTCTCGTATTGTGGGGTTGCTACCAAGAACGGCAGGGGCCTGTTGCTCAACCGCCACCGCCCCCCGAAGAAGGACCAGTCGTTGCGGGGCAAGCTACGCCGCCACCACCACCCGAAGAAGGAGCTCCAGTCACGGCACAGACCGCGCCACCGCCTCCCCCAGCCGAGACGGTCATTGTTTCACCGGGACCCGGGTACGTCTGGGTCCGCGGCGCGTGGGAATGGCGTGGCCAATGGGTTTGGGTACCGGGCCGATGGCTGGTACCGCCACGCCCCGGAGTCGTCTGGGTTCGCGGGCATTGGGCCAGGCGCTACGGCGGCTGGGTCTGGGTGCCCGGCCACTGGCGGTACTGATTGCGGTTGATCCAAACGCGCGGCTGTCCAACCGCTCAGAAGAGGAACATCGCTTTCGCCTCGATAGAACCAAAGACGTCCCCGTTGTGTTGGCCTACAAATTCATGGGTGCGGATAACGCGCGTGTAGCTCATTTCCAGATGCCGAAACAGCCTCATAGCGACGCCGCTACTCAGGTCAGCCACCCAGGGGATCCGTTCCACGCTCGGGCCCCCGCGGAAGGAATTGCCGTCGAGAAAAAGGTTGTGCTCGACGGCCCGTCCGTCCACTTCCCCGAAGAGGTAGAAGGAATAGGGCGGGGAAGTCGGCGTGACGCCGCCGCCCAACGACGCCGGTGAGTCGATGATTTGCGGGCCAAAATCGTCGGGCAGGTTCTCGCCGACTCGTAGCGTACCGCCCAGGTTCTGAAAGATCATAATATTGCCCAGTTCCCCACCCACGTGCGGGATGAAATCGACGTGCCGCGCGGTTTGATCGTTCACCGACAACCGCCAGAACCGCTCGTACTTGAGCAACAGGCCCGGTTCCCCCGCCAGTTGATTGTGCCAGCCGCTGGGAACATCGCTGGGATCGTAATTCCGGTGAAACCACGTCTGGATCGTGCCGCTCAGTGAGGCGTGGCCCGTGGTTCCGAAATCGACTCCGAAACTTTCCTCGACCGGCACGCTGGTACCAGCCGCGTCGTCGCGTCGCTGGAGGTACACGCCGCCATACAGCCAGCCGGCATAGGGCCAGTCGTTGGTGATCAACACGCTCGCGTGCAGGTTCTGCGGTGTGTACATGTTCTGACCGAACACATAGCCGAAGTTTTGCGCCGTAGCGTTGAGCCCGATCTGCGGGATGTCCTCGCTGACCTTTTTGGCCCACCGGGGCAGGTCGTCGTCCCCGCCGAGCCAGGTAAACTTCAGGCCCTGCGTGTAATGCCGGTCCGTATTGCTGCCAAGCGGAGTCCCAAACAGGTCGTTCTCCTCGGTAACAGCCAGGAATGGGCCCTGCCGGTCGTCATTCGTCCGGACCGGAGTAAGAAGGGATGCCTGCATGTCGGCCCGGCAATTCCCCCCAAACAAGGCCGTGGCCAGACTGCAACAACAAAGCGCGAAAATCCTGAGTCGACTCATGGCAAGTTGCTCTTTCGATGCCTCGCATACCGCAAGAGGTGCAGTCTATTCGCCGTGGTCGGCCATGCAACCCTTTTCGCGAACGTTGGCCTGCACAATTCACTAGGCAAACTTCTTGTCAAGGGATATTCTGTCGCCACGAAAATCCAGCGCATGAAAACCATCGTCATCGCCATCGGCGGCAACTCGCTCATCAAGGACGAGGAACACCGCAGCGTGGCCGACCAGTACGCCGCCATCGTCGAGACCGCGCACCACATCGCCGACCTCGTTGCGCGCGGCTTGCGTGTGGTCATCACCCACGGCAACGGCCCGCAGGTCGGGTTCATCCTGTTGCGCAGCGAGCATTCGCGGGGATTGCTGCATGAAGTGCCGTTGGACTCGATTGGCGCGGACACGCAAGGCGCCATCGGCTACCAGATCCAGCAGGCGATGCAAAACGAGTTTCACCGGCGCGGACTGAAGAAATCAGTCGCTACGATTGTCACGCAGACGCTGGTGGACAAGAACGACCCGGCGTTTCAGAAACCGAGCAAGCCGATCGGGCAGTTCTACAAGAGGACCGAGGCCGACGACCGCATCCGCGTCGAGAAATGGTCCATGGTCGAGGATGCCGGGCGGGGCTGGCGGCGCGTGGTGGCGTCGCCGAAGCCGGTGCGCATCATCGAAGCGGATGTCATCAAAGGATTGGTCGCTGGTGACTGTGTCGTCGTCGCCGCCGGCGGCGGGGGCATCCCCGTGGTGCAGGAGGAGCAGGGGAATCTGCGTGGCGCCGCCGCCGTGATCGACAAGGACCTCGCCGCCGCCGTGCTCGCCAGGGAAATCGGGGCGGATCTGCTGGTGATTTCCACGGCGGTCGAGAAGGTGTGTCTGAATTTCGGCAAACCCGACGAGAAAGCGCTCGACCGCCTGACCGTCGCGGAAGCCAAACGGTACGTGACGGAGGGCCACTTCAAACCCGGCTCGATGCTGCCCAAAATCCAGGCCTGCATCCAGTTCATCGAGAACGGCGGCACGGAAGCCCTGATCACCTGTCCCGAATCGCTCCCGTTGGCCCTCGACGGCAAGGCCGGGACGCGCCTTGTGGCGTGATTCGCAATGCGATCAGCGAAGGATTGCGTTTTCGTTGTTGGTTGGCTAGTATGCAAACGCGGGAGACAAGCGCATGAAAGGAGATTCTGCCATGAACCGTAATTCCCTCGGTGGTTTGCGTGGACGCCTTGTCCTGGTCGTGCTGATCGCCATCATTCCGTCCCTGGCGTTAATCTACTACAATGCCCACAAACAGCGGGCGGTCGCCATCGACCAGGCCCAGGAGGATGTCGCGCGCATCACGCGATTGACCGCCGCCAACTGCGGGCGTGTCATCGAAGGCGCCCATCAATTGCTCGTCGCCGTCGCGGAGTTGCCCGATGTACGGGGGGGAGACCCGTCGCGGTGCGCGGCATCCCTGACGAAGCTCTTGGGGAAGTATCAGGTCTATTCCAATCTCGGCGTGGCATCCCCCGACGGCAATGTGATCTGCAGCGCGGTGCCGTTGCCCCAGCCGGTTTCCGTCGCCGACCGGTCGTGGTTCAAAGAGGCCTCGGAACTGCGGGATTTTGCCGTGGGAGAATATCAGGTTGGCCGCATCAACGGCCAGCCATCCCTGGATTTCGGGTATCCCCTGTTGGATGATCGGGGCCAGGTCCAGGGCGTGGTGTTCGCGTCACTCGATGTCGAATACCTCGGACGACTGCTCTCACTTGTCCTGGCGTCCGAAGGTCAGGAACTTGCGGTGGTCGATCGCAACGGTGTGATCCTTGCCCACACGCCGTCGAAGGGTAATCTCGTCGGGAAACCTTCTCCCGAGGCGAACAGGATCAAGCAGGCCGCGTCATTCCGCGGACGGGGAACGGACCAGGGACCGGATGCGGCCGGTGTCGAGCGGATTTACGCCTTCTACCCGGCCGGTGGCAAAACCCCGCGCACCGAGATCTATGTGACCGCCAGCGTGCCGACGGCCATCGCGTTTGCGGAAGCGGATCGGCAATTGAGGAACAACCTCATCAGCCTGGCGGCGGTCGCGCTGGTGGCCCTTCTGGCGGCGTGGTACGGCGGCGAAGCCATCGTGTTGCGGCAGACGACCGACGAACTCGAGCAGCGTGTGCGGGACCGGACCCGGGAACTCGAACACGAGCAGTTCCTGCTGCGGACGCTGCTGGACAACGTTCCGGACAGCGTGTACTTCAAGGACTTGAAGGGACGCTTCCTGCGGTCGAGCCGCGCGCAGGCCCAGCGATTCGGCCTCAGCGATCCCGTGCTGGCCATCGGCAAGACCGACTTCGATTTCTTCTCGAAGGAGCACGCCGAGGAGGCCCTGGCGGATGAACAGCGGATTATCCAGTCGGGCCAACCCGTGATCGGGGTGGAGGAACGCTCTCCGCTGGCGGACGGCGCGGAGCGATGGGTGTCGACCTCGAAAATGCCCTTGCGCGACAAGGATGGCAACGTCGTCGGCACGTTTGGCATTTCCCGCGAAATCACCGAGCGCAAACGGGCCGAGATCACGCTGGCCAAGGAGCGGAATCTGTTGCGGACGCTCGTCGATCACCTGCCCAATCTCGTGTTCATCAAGGATACCCGGGGCCGCTACATATTCGACAACGCGGCGCACCGGGCGTTTTTGGGCGTGGCGACCATGGAAGAGGTGGTCGGCTTGACGGTGTTCGACTTCTATTCGCAAGACAGGGCGACGCCGATCCATACGGACGATTTGGCCGTGCTGACTTCCGAAACCCCCGTGCTTCACCGGGAGGAGACCTTGACCGACCGCAAAGGGCGCCGGATTCGGGCGTCGACGAGCAAGATCCCGTACCGCGACGAACAGCATCGAATCGCCGGTCTGGTCTGCATCTACGACCTGCTCGGCGACCAGAAATAAGCCGTTGTTCGGCGTTTGATGCTGCCCAACGAGCAAGTTTGGGCGCGTAATTGGGTTCGCAAAGGGGTACGAACCCAATGCTTCCCCGCTTCCGCCTCCCGCCGTCCCTGTCACACCGTAGCCTCGGCGAAAGCGGATAATTGTGCATGCATGTCGGGCCGTTCCCTGACCAAGCGGCCTAGATGATGATCGGAATGCTGAGCCCAACATGGTGTGTGGCTGGTCTCTGATTTGGTCGTAACAATCACACATCTAGTCGGTTAGACACGCAACAACCTTGTTCGTTAAAAAACACATGATGAACGATAAAAAGATATTGACACACGTATAAACTTGTGTAATCTTGGCTTCAGTTACGACGGACCTAATTGAAAGGAGCTACCATGCGACCTGAATCTGAAAAGAGGCTTATGAAGGTTCAACGAACCAGCAAAGTCCTCCGGTTGATCTGCAAGGTGCTGCTGGTGCTGTTTATCTGCGTCATCCCAATCCTTACGGGTACCATCGTCGCCGGCTGGGGCACTCTCTACCTTCACCACGGCAGCATCAAGCTCGCTTCGCTGGCGCTGTCCTCGCGCCTCGTATTCGCCGTGATTGTCGCTCTCGAGATGGCGGTCAAATTCAAGGGGATCTATCACCTGTACCGGCTCTTCGGCAACTATGCCACCGGCAACATCTTCACCACCGAGAGCGCCGGCCAAATCCGTCAGTTGGGCGTCACCGTCTTGTTATTGGTTGGCGTAAACATCCTCTTTGAGGTCGCCGCTGTCGCCTTCGCGCTCTACCCCCGGAACCATATGATCGGATTCAGCTTAAACTCTCTGGTGACCGGGTTTGTCATCATCGTCATTTCGTGGTTCATGCAGATGGGCGCGGAAATGCGCGAAGAGAGCGAACTCACCATTTGAGCAAGCCAGGAGCACTCCCATGCCGATAATTGTCAACGTCGACGTGATGCTCGCCCGGAGAAAGATGCGGCTGAATACGCTGGCCGAACAGGTCGGTATCACCGCGCAGAACCTGTCAGTGCTCAAGACTGGCCGGGCCAAAGCCGTTCGGTTCAGCACATTGGAGCGGCTCTGCGAGGTACTTGATTGCCAACCTGGCGACCTCTTGTCTTTCGAAAGAAACCCAACCCCATCCGCGGAAACCACGCCAAATTCACAGGTCTAGTACTGCGACACGCTTGATTTGATGGGTGCGGCAGGTTGGAAAAATGAACCCTCACCCTGACCCGCCTTCGCCAAACTGCAGGCTGCGGCGGGCACGCCCTCTCCCTTGAAACGGGAGAGGGGAACGCACTTCGTCTCCTCTCCCCGCGTGCGGGGAGAGGATTAAGGTGAGGGGCAGCCCGTCAAATGAACTGCGACAGAACACTAGTCTGGCATTGACAACGTATCCCCCCGGCGTAGACCGAGGTCGTAGTCTGAATCGCTGTCACGTTTGCAGCACTTGTCTCAGGAGAAGCGCCGCGAGAGTACGCCGAGGCTCACATGCGAGACACGGTGATTCTTGGCCAAAACGCCCGATGAGACGACTTGGACGACTTGGGGTCAGGTCTATTTATTATGCAATTGACAATGGTGGTGGCCTGAGGGCAGGATGCGCCAATGGCGCGGCCCTTGCGAATCGATCTGAGAGGTGGGTGGTACCACGTGACCGC
>JBEKBH010000034.1:0-31335 GCA_050015495.1 Verrucomicrobiia bacterium | reverse complement strand
TGGCTGGACGGATTAAACGGTCCCCCCGGCGGACCGGTCGAGTTCAAGCCCGTCGCCGGAGAAACCGACAACACCGGGATTCCCTTGACAGTCAGGCTCACGCTTCGACTGGCGTTGCCCAGACCGGTGGTCAGATTGGTGAACACGACCGCGTCGGAATAACTGCCGATGGCCAGCGAGTTTGCATTGGGGTTGATCGACACGGTCACCGTGGTACCGGCTCCCACCGCCAACGTCCCGCTGGAGGCCGACAGGCTCAGCCAGGGCTGACTGTTGCCGGCTGACCAACTCAGCGCAGCGCCGCCGCTGTTGGTCAAGGTGTAGGCCTGACTGGCCGGGCTGAACGGACCGCCGACGTAGCCACTGGAATTCAGCCCGGTGGACGGGGTGATACCCAAAATGCTGGCGGCATTGACCGTCAGACCAATCGGAAGAGCGACGTTACCGATGCCGTTGGTCAGGTTAATGAACGCAACGGTATCGGAGTACGCGCCGGGCGCCAGGGAGTTGGCATTGGCGTTGATGGAAACCGTCACGGTGGTCCACGCCCCGGCCGCAAGTGTGCCGTTGGTGGCCGACAGGCTCAACCAGTTCTGCGTGTTGGCGGCGGACCAACTCAAAATCGCCCCCCCGCTGTTGGTCAACGTGTACACCTGGCTGGCAGGGCTGAATGGCCCGCCGTTGTTTCCTGTCGACGTCAGCCCCGTGGACGGAGAAACGCCCAATATTGCCCCCGGGTTGACCGTCAGGTTGACCGGCAGATTGGTGCTACCAATGCCGTAGCTGAGGTTGGTGAAACTGATGGCGTCGGAGTAATTGCCGACAGCCAGGACGTCGGCATTGGAGTTGATCGAGGCAGTCACGTTCGTACCGGCCCCGGCCGCCAGCGTTCCGTTTGCCGCCGACAGGCTCAACCAACTCTGGGTGTTCGTGGCCACCCAGATCAATGCCACAGTGCCGCTATTGGTCAACGTGTACATCTGACTGGCCGGAGTGAACGGCCCACCAGCGCTGCCAGTGGAAGTGAAGGTTGCGGGAATACCGACGCACGCGCTGAACGTGCCGGCGTTATCCAGGTAATTGTCGTCATTGAAATACAGCACCAATGTTCCTGAGGATGGTGCGGTAAAACTGCCATTGGTTCCCAATTGGATGCACTCCCCATTGACTTTGCCAACCAGCGAGAACGAGTACAAGCCCGGACAGGTGTACGACGACGGTGCAATCCAGTCGTTCGCGTAAAAGAGTGCGCAGTCGTTGGTAGATATATCGCCGTTGGGATCAGCGAAATTCTGGTTATAGTCTCTCTGGATACAGCCCGACGCCTGATAGGCATAGACTTGTCCGCCCATGACGTTACCAAACGCCACCCCGCTGGAGTCGGCACCGGGTATGATAGCACAAATGTTCGTGCTGGAAGCCACCCCGAGCACGCCAATCCCCAGGACGGTGGTGATGACGGTCGCGGCGTTATTGGCGCTGTTGGAATCGAGGGCACTGGACAGGATGGCCGTGACATTCGTGAGCACGCCCGGCACTTGAGGCACAACCGTGATGTTGATCTGCGCACCGGAACCGTCGGTAAGGGTCCCGAGATTGCACGTGACCACCCCGTTGGACTGCGTGCAAATTCCCTGTGAAGTGGACGCGGAAACAAAGTTTACGGTGGCGGGCAGCCGATCCACGACTTCCGCAGCCGCGGCGTCGTTCGGCCCATTATTGGTGGCCACGATGCTGTACGAGAGGTCGCTGGCCACAAACACCGGATTCGCTGATCCGCTGGCGGTGACGCCCAAATCTGCCGGTGGTCCAACAGGCAGGGAAATCCAGCGCAATCCACCGCCGACGGTGACAAGCACGCCGCTCCCATCACGCGCGGAGCGAACCCGGCCCTCTTGGAACGCAAGGTTTCCGACCCAGGGGAACGTGTATCCGCAAGCGTAACGGGCAACTTCCACCCACGTGTGGGTCTCAAACGCGCTGACGTAATTGGCTGGCCACCACGCAAAGAACACCAAGTCCGCCTGCGGGTCATATGCCTGGCCAATCGGTCCCTGGCTGCCGGGGGACCCGAGCGTGGCCACCTCCGTCAGGTTGCTGTCGTATACGAACGTCCCGCCGTAGGTTGGCGTTGCCAACTGTGTGCCGTCCCGGTTGACCCCAATCTCGAAGGTAAACGTGCCCGCGTTGACCGCGCCGGAAATCACCTGGCTCGTCACGTCGTACCGGTCCAGCGGGCCGCTGGAGAGGTTGGCTTCGGCCACGCCGATGACGTGTCCGTCGCCGCTGGCGTTGACCATGCTGCTCCGCCCCGGGTTGGACACGATCGAAACGCTTCCGTCTGCCGGATTGAACCGACGCATCGGCGCTGTGCCAGAGCCGAGGGACGTTGATGTGATGAGCGCCGCGCCATCGTTGCCAAACGCCACGGCATACGTCCCGGCCTCCGAGGCGGCGCTGGTGAACAGTATCTGCGTGCTCGTGCCGGATGTCAGATCGACGACGTAGACCCAGACATTGGTAGTCGTGTAGGCGGTATCCGCGACCACCAGTTTGCTGTTGTCCGGGGATATATCGATCCCCGTCAAGTGGCTCCCGAAAATGTACGGGGACAGGAATGTGCCGTTCGCCAGGTTGTAGCGCAGCACGCGGTCAACCGCCGTGATGTACAACACACCACGCGATGTGTCCTCCACCATGTCGACACGGTTCGTGACGGAAATGAAGACAGCCCCCGAAGGCCGCAAGACGGGAAACGGATTGCTCGATCCCGTATCCCCATTCCCATCTGAAACCGTCACGACAACATTCGGGTCCCAGGAATTCACCGTCAGATTGCCGGTCCACTGTCCATTGACGAACGGGAGGCTGTTGGCCGGCGTGATCAGCAACGCACCGGATGAACCGACGGCGCTCACGCTCACGGTGCCAATGAATCCCGGCACGGGTTGGTTGGTTACGTCCTGCGCGGTGACGGTGACCGTGAATGGCACCGACGACGTTTGCGGGCTCGGGATGGCGGAAATGGCGAAATGATCCGGGTAACTGTTGAGAATGGTGATGGTGCCGGTGCCATTCGCCAGACCGCCGGCGCTGGCCGTGACGGAGACGACGTAATTGGAGTCGGCAAAGCCCTCGGGGATTAACGTGAGATTGAACAATGCGGTACTCTGACCGGCCGGGATCGTAACGGTAGCGGGGACCGCCAACCTCGACGGATTGCTGGAGGCGAGTGACAGGACCAGATTCGTCGTCAATACTCCTTGCAGCACAATCGAGCCGCCGTTGGTGAGCACACCCGCGCTCTCGCTGACCTGCGCCGGCACATTCACCGTCACGTTCGTATCCGCGTAAACGGTGATCGTGGCCGAGGCGCCGGTCCAGTTCTGTTCCTGAGCCGTCACGGTTACGGGGATCGGGCCGGTGATTGCGTCGTGGTTAACGACTGTCACGTTGAACACGGCCGATGTTTGTCCGGCAGGGATGGTCACGCTGGAGGGTATGAGGACGGCATTGGTGTTACCCGACCCCATATTGACCAGAACGTTCTCGCCCGGGGGCGCACTGACAAACAACGTCCCGCCGTTCACCAGGACCCCTTGATCTTCAAGGGCCGTGGCGGGGATGGCAAGGGTCAGGGTCGCGGTCTCGGAATCGTAAATCTGCATGCTGGCGCTGCCACTGATGTAGCTGGCGGCGGACGCCGTGATGGTCGCTGTCTGGGTTCCATCCAGAATGCCGTCGTCCAGGACTGTAATCGTAAAGGTTACATTGGTATTTCCCGCAGGGATTGTGACGGTCGGCGGCACGCTGATCAACGTGGCGGGTGTGCTGGACAAGGTCACGGTCAGATTGGCGGACGGGGCAACCGTCACGGACACCGTGCCGGCTCCGGTCAACACGCCCGCGCTCGCGTTCGTCGGGGCCGAGACCGTCAGTTGATTCGGCACGACCAGGGCATTGATCAGGTTGGTGCCATTCGGGGTGCCCCAGCCGGTGCACAGGTCATAGCCAGTGACGGCGAGGAATTTGGTGGGGCTCTCGGGACTCTCGTTATTGCCGGTAGTGATGTCGTGGAAACAGGCCGTGTAAGTCGTCCCCGTGCCGATGGTGTAGATCGCGGGGTTGAGGAACCCGACCGGTGACTTGCCATTGGCCGCCCCTTGTTGATTGATCAGCGCTGTGAAGCCCGCCCACAACGGCGCCGCGCAACTGGTCCCGCCCACGTCGCCATAGCCTCGGCCGTCGTCCGCTACGACGTACACACCGTTCGCAGTCAGGGCCACGTCGGGAATGTTGCGCAGGGTCGTGGAACCCTGGTTGGCGGTCATGCTGACGCCTTGCTGCCAAACAGGGATCGGAACATTCGTGCTGATTCCGCCGCCGGTGCCCTCGCCGCCGCCCCAGTTCCAGACGGTCTCCGCGAACCACGCGACGCCCGTACTGGTCATGGTCAACGTGGTCCCGCCGACCAGCGTCACGTAGGCGCTATCCTGATACTGAAAGATGCCGGGGTAATACGCATCCTCGTCGCCGCAAGCTTGGAAGAACGACTGGCCTTGCGCAATAAATTGCTGGTAGATCTGGTCGTTTTGCTGGCTCGGAAACAGAACCCACGACGAACTGATCTGCTTGGCAAGGTTGTCGGTGGCAATCCGGTTCAGGATGTCCTTTTCCACCGTCGCGTTGTCGGTGGCCCCCTCATAGACGAGGATCTGGGACAAACCGGGCGCCATCGAAATCGCCATCTCAATGTCCAGGGCCACCTCGACATTGCCGCCGTCGCCCACGAACGGGATTCCACTGTACCCATCGATCAGCACATTGCTCAGCGGGACGCTCGGCAAACCGGCCTGGCTCACGTACTCGGCGATGTCGCTGGCGAAATACCCGTCACACTCGAAAAGGGCCACGGTTTGTCCGATGCCGGTCTGCGGGGCGCCCGGCGCGTAGGCGTTCCGGAAGTCCCGCCCCCAGTAGCTGCCGGATGGTCCGGAGCCCGACAGGGACGGGCTCAGTAAAGCCTGCGAACCAGGCCGTTGACGGTAAAGCGGGCGCGGCAGGTGATAATTGTTCAAGCCGTTGATCGCCAGGACGGGCACCGTCAGGTCGAGCGAGGGCTCGACATCCGGCGCGTAAAAGTTGCGATTCTCCACCGGGTGCCGATAAACGCGCAAGGTAACGTGAAACGTCTTCTCGACGTCCGCCACCGATCCGACCACATCCAGCAACGTGCGATTGGGATGCGTACCGGTCACCGCCAAGCCGTTGGCACTGGCGAAATTGATCACCGTCTGGTAATCCGCTTCCGTCGGGCCAAACTGTTCCGCGAACTGCGCGGGCGTCAGATACTGGTGGTACTGGGGACTGGCCGGGTCGTAAATCTGCCTGAGCAGGGCGCTCAGTGCATCCTGGTTGCGCAACGGCAGCCCAATGGCCAAAGGCAACCGATTCGTGCTGGGCAGTTCTCCCACTGGTGGCAAATGCAAATCCGTGACAGCCCTGGGGACGTGACCACGCAGCACCTGCCTGTCCGCTGCCTGAGCAGACGTTGTGAAAGGAAGCAACAAGGAAACGAGCGCAATGGCCAATAGCGCTGCGAGAATCGGCGATTCAGCTCCCGCCCAAAAGCCCCGCTTCTTCCTAGAATGCCGCATAAGGCAACTCGCAAGAATTCCGACTCCAACTCCTAGCCTCGCGCAAACGGGACGCATAGGGGTCGGGAAGCGGCCCCAGAAACGGGGTGTTATTAGGCTTATACGCCTGTGGTCATTGGGATAGCAAGAAATTTCACCCCGCCTTCCCGGCGCGGTGGCTGGACGCACTCGGTCAGGCGTACAGGGTAAACCAATCAGCAGCAGCGCGGTCCGCAGATTCATGGTCTCCTCCCGTGTGTTCTCCTGCACACGGGACGAGTCTACGGCGGTTCGGAGATCTGTTAAGTAAAAGAGTTGTAAAATTTTGCGGGGCTATCGCAATGGCTGTGGCTGGAGGTGTATAAGCCCGGCATGGCGCCGCGGGCTTTGCCGGCGACTGCCCAAACAAATTAAGACACCACAAGATATTTCTGACGGTCCTGACGAGCAGAAATCCCCACTTCCACCCCACCGCCGCCTCAGGGCGACACGCCCACCCGATAAAACCCCTGCGTCTGCAGCGCCCCCCCGACGTTCGTCAGCATAATCGACCCGCCCGTCCCCGATTGCAACGCCCCGACCACATTGCTCCAGTTCGTCGGCGTCAACGAACTGCTGACCTGCAACTGGTACGTCTCGCCCACAGCCTCACGCCAGCCCGCTCAGTTGTACAGGTACCGCAAGTACCTCAACCGAAACTCCGGCTTGGTGCCGGCCACGCCCGGCGTCGGCTCATACCGCTCCACCACCGCCTGCGCCTTCACGTCCCCCGTAATCACGTCCAAGTTCGGATTGTACGTGCCGGGGTTGTGGTTCGTCGGCGGCTGCTTGATGCTTTGCGCCAGCACCCCTCACTCCGGCAGCGACACATCAGAGGTCAACCGGCAACGGATCAGAGCACCAGGCGGACACGGTAATATCGCGAGGGAATGTTGGTGGCGCCGCCGACATCGGTGTAGTTTGTCGTGACCGCTCCGAGCCCGGGCACGATGATCGGCCCGCTGAGATCGGTGAAATTGGTGGCCACGTAATTGCCCATGCCGTCGCCGGGCGTGACCTGCACGTAGTTGGTAAAACCACCGAACGTGTCCCAGGTGATGACCACGCTATTGGTCACGGCGGCGATGGCCGTAATGGCGAAGTCCCCGGGCGTGATGCAGGCGTTCCACTCACCGGAGTTATTGAAGAACCCGCCCACGGTATCATTCATCAGCAAATACAGGGTTCCCGAACTCGGCGCGATGAACGTCCCGGCGGTGCCAAGCTGGATACATTCCCCGTTGACTTCCCCTACGAGTGACTCAGGAGCCAGGCCCATGCAGACGAAATTCTGTCCGTTCGTGGTAAACGCGAATCCCCCATTCGGACCCACGCAATAAGTCGGAGCGGCGTCATAGCAGGCAGTTCCCGTAGCCGTGAACGTGTATACTTCTCCGCCGATCACCGTCATGACCGCCGTGCCCGCTTCCACGTTGGCCGGCACATTGGTGCATATGCTGCCCTCCGTCGGCGCGGCGGTGTTCGTGGTCGGCACCCCGTACACGACGCCGAGATCATTCGAGCCGCCATCGGGGGTCACCCCATAGAGCATGGAACCGCTCAGGACCGGCCCAAACTCGGGGTAGCCGCCATCGTCGGCGCCGGCCGAAAAGCTGTGCAGGAGGGTAAACCCCATGCCGTCCGTGTTCATCTGGAACACCACGCCCGCACTGTTGCTCCCGCCCTCCTCGGTCACGCCGTACATGACGGAATTGTTCACCACCAACGGACCAAATTGCGGGTACGCCCCGTCGTTGGCCCCGCCCGCAAACGAGTGCAGCACGGCGAAGCCTGTGCCGCCCGTGTTGATCTCGAAGATCACGCCCGCATCGTTGGCGCCGCCGTAGGTGGTCACTCCATAAAGCGTGGAACCGCTGAGCGTCAGCGGGCCTGTCGGATTGGCGCCGTCGTTCGTTCCCCCGGTGAAACGGTGCAGGATGGCGTAACCGTTGCTGGAGGCAGCAGTATTCATGGCAAACACGACCCCCAACTCGTTGCTGCCGCCGTTGAACGTCGTTCCGTACAGGGTGGACCCGCTCACGACGACCCCTTCATTGGGAAACGCCCCGTCATTCGTCCCGCCCGCAAACGAGTGAATCACGGAGAAATTCGTCCCGCTGGTATTCACCTGGAAAATCACGCCGTAATCGTTGGTCCCGCCGTTGGTCGTCATCCCATACAGATTGGTCCCATTGATGGTCAGGCTGCCAAGGGGGTACTGTCCGTCGCCGGCCCCCCCCAGAAACGTGTGCAAGACCGAATAGCCAATGCCATTCGTATTGACCCCGAAGACGACCCCCCCGTCATCGACGCCGCCGCCGAACGTCATCCCGTACAACGAAGCGCCAGCGGACGCCAGGGTACAGTACGGGTTCGCGCCATTGGTCCCGCCGAGAAAGGAATAGACCAGCCCGAACCCGGTACCGTTGGTGCTGACCTGGTACACGGCCCCCCATGAATTGCTCCCGCCATACTTCGCCACCCCGTACAACGTCGAGCCAATCAGTACCGGCTGCCCCTCAGGGGTCGAACCGTCAGTGGTCGAATTCGTGAACGAATGCAGGACGTCAAAACCCGCCTGCGCCCGCGTGCTGATCCCGCCCGCCGCCAGTGACACGATCACGGCAACCCATGTGAGCCATTCCTTCCCGTTACGCATAGTAAACCCTTCCCGATCAGCCCGCGCTGGTCATTAGACCGGCCTCACCACAAATTGGAGCCGGTAACCTACCATTTTACAAACCTCAACTCAAGCCAAAAACCGTGAAAGCCGAAACCTTTCATATGCCTGTAACCCCGTATTTCCTTGGGCTCGGCCCATCCTATCCACTCTTCTCCCCCCGTCCGCCGTGTCAACCCGCATCGCCCCCGGTTTGCTTAGTTGTACAAGTACCGCAGGTATCTCAACCGAAACGACGGCGTGGCGCCGGCCACGCCCGGCGTCTTCTCATACCGCTCCACTACCGCCTGCGCTTTCACGTCCCCCGTAATCACGTCCAAGTTCGGATTGTACGTTCCGATCGTGGACCCCGGCGGCTGCTTGATGCTTTGCGCCAGCACCCAGATCGTGAACGTATTCGACCGCACCGTGATCAGGTTGGCTATCCGGCGGATAGCCGCTTCATTAGCGGCTTGGTTTGCCCCAGCGGCGAGCGATGGGATCTCGCAGATCTCGCCGATCGTGTCGAAAACGCCCGCTCCACTCGTCTGCTTCATCCCGTATGTGTCCGCCCGGACCGAAGTTCCGTCTTGATAAACGTCCGACGCCTTACCGGCCAAGCCCAAGCTGTTGAGTAACGCTTTCAGCGGAACGAGTCGCGTCGCGGTGGGTTCCGGCGCTCCCGCGTTAACGAGGCTGTTGATGTTGATCCGGCCACCGGTCCCGGTGCCGACGGTGAACAAATCCAACATGGCCCAGTCGGGAATCTGCCCCGCGGTTGCCGCTCCGCCAGGTGCCAGTCCGCCGGGCTGCAGTGTGAGGTACTTCCACGCGTTCTTCAGGGCAGAGTCCGGCGGCAGATGGATGTACCCGAGTTCACCAACGGATTGTATCGGGCCGGCGCGCATGACAACTTTCGACACGTCAAAAGGTGGGGAGAAACCGGTATTAATGCTTCCCAAACTCGCGACGCTGGCGCTGGTGTACGGCGCCCATTCGGCCGCGTTGTTCACTCCGTTGAATGCGGGGTCCCCGATGACCTGAGACCCTTGGTAGACGGAACTGGCGGGGCCGGCACTGAAAATCTGGTTCCGCGGCAGCGTCGTCTGCGCAAAATTCAGCCGATGACCGCTGCGCGAGTACGTGATTTGCAGCGTCCCGCTTTCGGTTAGCGGGTTCCCGGTAAACGTTGCCGAGTCAGAAACAGCAGGGGAAAATACACTGTAGGACTGTACTGTTCCCGGTATTCCTCCGGTGAAAACTTTATTGGGCGTAACGGGAATGGTAACGGTTGTCAAAAAGAGGCCCCCGACGGGTGGCAAACCAGCAACCTGCAGCTGTTCCGACCCGGTCGTGTACCTGCCGTTGTACATGTAATATAGCTCCACCGACACGGTGCGCTTCACGGTCGAGGGGGTGGGAGGGGTGACGGTGCCCGGGGTGACGTCGTACCGGACCTGCACTTCGTTGATGAGCGGCGTATTCGCCAACCCGAGATAGACGGGGGGAGTGTTGCCGTCGTCCGGCGGCCACGTGGTGGTCAGGTTGGCCTGATACCCGATGATGTTGGCGATGAGTTGCTCGAGGCCGGTCGCACCGTACTTGGTCTGGAAGGCGAGCGGTGAAGCGCTGCTCGAAAGGAGGTTCGCCAGGTTCGCGTCCGACAGCCGGTTATATGCGTTGGTGGCATTACCTCCCGGGGTAATATCCGCGGTGCCGAGCACGGAAAGGACGAGCCGCGGACGGTCGAATACGTCACGATCATCCGTATTGCCCGGATAATTCGCATCGTTGGAATACGTGGTGATCTCGAACCGATTGTCGTCGAATACATCGGGGGCGATTGTTGCACTGGCGCGCTTGATCTCTTCGATCGTTGTAAAGGGATTAGGCGAGCGTGCGCCTGTGATGTTCGGGACTTGCGCACCAAGCCCGTCCAATAATACGCTTAGATCCACCTCATTCGGCGCACTGTAGCCATAGTCGGGCGTCGGCGGGACGGTGGGAGTCCCGGCCGTGTTGATGTTGATCTTGGCCGCCTCGTCATCCACCCAATACGCGAAGCGCCCCACGAGGGGCCCATGCAACCCCCCACTCACCGCCGACGGCGGCCCAATCGTGCCATCTTGTGCGACGTACAGCCAGCCCACGTTGATGGTGCCGTTGTTGGAGAACTCGCCAAGGTTGTTTGTCCCTCCCGTAATCCACAGTCCGGAGTTCAGGTTGGTCGGGTCGCCCAATGTCGGATCGGAATACAGGGCCACAAGGGTCGCCGGCAGTGTGCCGTTGTACTGGTAAACCATGCCCGGGAACGTGACGTAGTTGGTCATGGCGAGGCCAGGTACTCGCACCGGTGTCGCCGCCCGGATTTGGGCCACCGCCTGATCAATCGCGCCTTGGGCCAGTTCGCGGGCTTTGATCAGTTCATTGTAGTTCTTCGACGCCGCGTTCTCCACCCGCATGCTGGTGACGAATGCAATCAGCAACAGCGTCACCAGCGCCAGGATCGACAGCGTCAAAACCAGCGCGACCCCGCGCTCTCCGGAGGAATGGGAAATGGAGAATGGTCGATGGATGGTGGATGTAGGACGATTGCTCATGGCGAAATGTTCGGTAGGTACACCGTTGTGCTGAAAACTCGCAGCGTGGAACTGGCGACGTTTGACCAGGCTGCTGCCGTATTTGGCACCAACGCTAGCTTTGTTGCCGTGCGAGAATCCATGTTGGTCACGTTGACGATGATCGAACCGGGAAGGATGTTGGCCTCATACGGAAGCGATGTGATTGGGTTCCCGTGCTGGTCGTAATACTGGAACTGAAGACCATAAACGCAGTTCGAGGCTAGGGCCGTGCTTGACTCTGTGGATTTGTTGATCGGCTGGTTATAGAAGACGGTCCACCACTTCGCTGCGTAGGGGTTCCACGCGCCCCCCGCGCAATTCGACGGGGTTGGCGCGATAAGTCGCCGGGTGATTTTGAGTGTCAGATTCTTGGGGTTGCTAGGATCTGTCACCTCAAGCTCATAACCGATCTCGCACAGGTCAGCCTGGTTCTGTGGATTGGAGTTTACCGGCGCGACGAAATAAACGTGCTGCCCATCGCCGTAAAACGCGATGTTGGTGGCGATCGCCTGGGTGAGTTCGCGGGACATGTAGTCCAATGCGGCTCGGGCCTGGGTAAATGTCTCGACGCGATTCTCCCCGATCAGCCACGCCTTGTTGATCTCGTCGAATACCGAGAACAACACCACCATCATCACCACCAGAATCGTCATCGACGTCAACAGTTCGACCAGCGTGAACCCGGCCTGCGCGGTTCGGCGCCGGTCTCCCCGTGAGGGGACGTTGCCCCACGTGTGGCGTTGCCGACGCGGCTCACGCCAACGGGGCTCACGGCCCGAACGCGCCGTGGACTGCGTTGATCGTCTTTCGTTCATGGTCAGTGCTGGTAGTTGGCGATCAAGGTGACATAAGTGTTCGTGTTGAGCGGCGCGGTCACGCCCGTCTTGACCGGCCACCAGACAATTGCCGTAACCGTCAACAGATTCCCATTCGCGCTCGACTGCGGAGGAGGCAGGTGTACTTCGTAGTAGGTATCGGCTGTGGAGACCGTCGTGTTGAGCTGAGTTGTGCCAGTCGCGTCGTAATAGTAGCTCAGCTGGGTGGAAAACGGAGGCCATGTGGTCAACGCCTGCTGCCGGATCGCGTTCAGAGTGTCCTGCACGATGGTTGCGGCCAATGTGTTGTCCCCCGCATCGCGGGCCGACTGGATGCCTTGCGGAATCAGACCGACGATAGCGATCAGGCCAACCGAGATGACCGCCAGCGCAATCACAACCTCGATCAGGCTGAAGCCATGGAGGGTCGCGCTCTGTCGCGACCGCGTCGTTCTTATGCAGTAGGTTCTCATCACCGCGCCACCTGTACGCGTCCAACCATCGTGTCGACGCTGATAAGGGTCAGGTTCGCTAACGTGTTGGTGCTGGTCCTGGACGCTGTCGGCGTCACTGTTCCCGTGTTACCCACAGTTGTAAAGGTCGTAAAACCCTCGGACACCGCCAAGACACTGGACGCGCCGGGCAGGGCCGAAAGCGGACTGGCCGCGCCCGTCGGTCCAAACTCGATGTAGGCCAACAGTTCAAGCACAGGTGCAGGTCCCGAGATGGGGAACGGCAGGCTGGCCCCGTTGAGCGAACTCTGGTCATCCAACGCTCCACCTCCAGCCGGCAACGGGAGTAGTGGCGACGGCAGGGTCTGCCGTAGAAACACGGCCCCAAGGGGCAGGTACTCCCACTTGGTCATGTAAGTCCATCCGTTCACGTTAGCGATATTGCGGTTGGTCATCACGGCGTACGTCCGATACCACATGTCCGGGCGACTTATCGTTCCGACCGTTCCGTAGTAGGGAAAGACGACGCGGGCGTACGTGCGCTGCGTGATCGCAACCTGCCGCGCCAGACCGAATGTGTTGGCAACCTCGCGCGAGCCCGCGCTCACCCCGCCCGATGACATGAGGCTCGTGACCGCCGGGATGGCCAGACCGATCAGGATGCCGGCAATCACCATGACCGTCAGCATCTCGACCAGTGTAAAACCGTTTGTCCGGCGTCGTTCCATTGCCTGTTACCAGCTTGTGACATTGTCCTTGTTAATACCGACCCCGCCCCCAACCGTATTCTCCTGGCCATCAGGTCCGTCCGACCAGATGAGAGACCCAGATGCTATCCAATAATTCGTATTCTCAAACGGACTTGGGGTAACACCAGCATAAGTCACATCGAATTTGACATAATACGCTTTCTTCCACGGGTCGAGATAGCAGCCCGTACAGTTGGGCACATTCCCGAGGTCCGATTGCTTGAATTGCAGGAAGATGATTTTGCGCGGGTTGCCTTGGAACGTACCGTGCGTGCCACCGACAACGCCAAACGATTCAATCGTTGGTTGGGCTGTGCTATAGGGGGCTTCAATGTCGCTTCCAGATAGGAGGGCAACCATGTTGGCGTCGACAACGTAATTCCACGTCGCGGCGGTATCGGAAATCGGCCACTTGCCGTACTCTGTGTAGTACGCTTTGAAGGCCGTCGACAAATTCGAAATCCCACTCTGCGCCTGGCTGACCTCGGCTTTGATCAGGGAGCTCTTGATGGCGGGGATGAGCAATGCCACCAGTACGCCAATGATGCCAATCACGGCGAGCAGTTCAATCAGGGTGAATGCGCGATGCTTCGACGAAAAGGGTTTCATAGTGACTCCTGGATCATTGTTTCCAATTCGTTATCATGTTCGGATCACCATTCGTACCGCTCGGCCCGTACGACCACAAGTCAAAGGTGGCCTGATTCGACCACACTGCTACTGTCCCAACTGGCGGACAATAATAGTTGTAGGGGTGGCCGAACGGATCGACGACGTACGTGCCCGCTCCGGTCCCGGCAAGCTGATTCGGCTTGAATGTGAAATACTTGCCGGATAGCGCCGAATAAAGGTTGGTAGAGTTGTAAATCTCGATGATGGTCGGGACTCCCGGCGGCGAAGGACTGTTTCGAGTGACGGTGCTCGCAGGATAACGACCATTGTCGCTCTTGTAGCGTTCCAGCGCGTTTTCCATCGCCGCAATCTCCGCCTGCGCCCGCGACGTGCCAGCCTTGGTGAGCGCATACTTCCCCACAGCCACAACCAAACCCGCCAGGATCGCGATGATGACCAGCGTCGTCAACAGCTCGACCAGCGTAAATCCGGCGGGGGAAGAGTTCCGAAGGTTCACCCCGAAAGCCGTCGAGTAGGGGCGCCTCTGACCGTCTCGGATCCTCGGCACCCCGGACCTCTGCCTCTCGCCCTCGGCCCTCCAGCCTCTTTTCCCCGCCATAAATTGTCTCGTCTCCGCCTTCACAATGTCGTTTCCGCCGCTCATTCGCGTTTGATTCGTGTGCATTCGCGGTTACTCCCTCCGCGATCCCCTGTCACGAAGCTCGTTTTCCATCCGCTCGCTGATCCATTGCTTGATCATGCTCTGGTAATTGAGGTACCGCGACCGCGCCAGACGCTTGATCCGCGCCAGCATCCGCGGATCGATCCGCAACGTGATCGTCGTCGACTCGGATTGGTCCGCGCCTACCACCGACTGTTCCATCAGCTTCGAATCCAGCCGATGCAGTTGCCAGAATTTCGCCTCGTCGTGCTCGCACGCGAACTGCGGTATCTCTTCCCATTCCGCTACGATGTCCATTGCGATTTCACCGGATTGTAGCCGCGAAACTCTTTCGCGGATGTGTCTGTTCCCATTCCGCTACGATGTCCATTCCGACACCTTCCTGTCGTAGAAATAATCCTCTTCCTCCGTCATCGGCCTCGACCCGATCACCCGAATCCGCTTGCCATCCGACCGAAATACGCTGAAGATGCCCCGGCCTGTCAGGGTCCGCCCCAGGCAAAATGCCCGGGACTCTTTGGCGAACCGCCCGGAGTCGGGTATCATGCGGATGCCGAGGGGATCTTCAAATGCCTCCTCGATCTCGCGTAGAGTCGGCGAGTCCTTCGGGTTGAACGGCGGATCTGACCAGTCAAACTCCATACTCAGTACCCGCATTGTATGTACATGGTATTCACAAATCTGTCAATACCCCTTGACACTTTTTTGTTCTTGGGTTACTATCCACCAAGCCTAAAGCGCAGAGGGTGTGCGGTTTCTACGTCAGGCGAGGGGCTCGGCGTGCCGGGCTGCGGAGAGGGAAGAGAGATACCATGGGAATCAGGACTATTATCGCTATCGGACTTGGCTTGATCGCGGTCACTGCACAAGCCGTCCCCCCCACGACCAATAATTGGACATCGGCAGAGTCAGCCTTCTGGGATGAGGGTTCGGACTGGTCACTGCGTAGCGCGCCAACCGTCACCGATGGCTACGATTTCATTACCAACGCCGCCAGCAAGGTGGTTTCGCTTGATAACTATGACACGCTCGATTATAGCGACAATCTGACGATCAGCAATCTTACCGTGGCGGGTTCTGTAGGCACGAACAACACGCTGGATCTCGACGACATGAACGCGGGGGCCAAGATTCCGTTGACCATATTGAACGGGTTGACCATCGGCAACGATGGCGTATTGCAGATGTACAATTCCATGCTGCAAACGCTCAATGGCACGTTTACCAGCGGCTCGGTCTTGGATCTCGCCCTGGGTACTAACAGCAGTCCCATCGTGGTCAGCAATAATCTGGCGTTGGCGGGCACGCTCAATGTGACCGACGGCGGCGGCTTTACCAACGCCAGCAGCACCTACACACTCTTCACCTACGTCGGCACGCTAAACTACTCCGGTCTGGTGCTCGGTTCGACGCCTTCGAATACGATCTGTGTGGTGAGCACCAACACCATTGGCCAGGTCAACCTGGGAGTCACCGTGGTCTTGCCGCTGCCGTTCCAAATCACTTCCATTGGGGTGATTACGAATAGGGATGTGGTGATTACGTGGACAGGGCCGGGCACGGGAACCAATTTCGTGCAGGCGGAAGACGGCGGCGCAACCGGATACAGTACCAACGGCTTCCAGAACATCAGCGGACCGATCATTCTGAATGGCGCGACCACCACGAACTATATCGACCACGGAGGGGCGACCAATTCTCCGTCGCGCTTCTACCAGATTCTCAACCCGTACTAGCCGGAATCTGGTCGCGTCGCGCGGTGGCAAACATGGGTTGACGAAATAGAAACAGGGGTGTAACAGTTGAACAGAGAAACGTCAATGCAAGCGGCCAAAATCAAGCGCCTTCTCGGCTTCACACTGATTGAACTCCTGACGGTCATCAGCATTATCGGCGTACTGGCTGGCTTGCTGTTGCCCGCATTGAATAGCGCCCGGGAACGAGGGCGGCGCGTGGCCTGCGTCAGTAATCTTCGGCAGATCGGTCTCGCGATCGCCACCTATTCCGGCGATTATCAGAATCATACTCCCACCCCTGACTATAATTTTGACACGGCGATTACACAGCGACAGGTCACTTGGAACTACATCCTCGTGGATCGCGGTTATATCACGCCGAAAACCTTTCAGTGCCCGAATGACCACCGGTTTCAGAGCGTGGTGAGCGGCATGACCCTCTATCCCTGTTCGTATGCAATGGTCGTCGGCCAGGGCAATAACACCCCAACTGGTGGGGGTGGCAACTACTGGATCGCGGGCTCGCGTGTGACCTGCCCGTATCTGACCAATACCGCCACGGCTATCGTCGGAGAATTCGTTTCTCCTCCCCCCAACACACCGCCAACCGTCCAACAGGGTGGCATGTCGGACCAGAATCAGGGCCACGCCTATATGACCAGTCCGTCTGACGGGACTGCAGGTCTTCGGCCCTACTCCCTGCACGTCGGCGGGAATCCCCTTGCCGGCAACTATCTCTTTATGGATGGCCACGTGGAATGGGTCCAATCGCTGACAACGAGCTCAACCGATCCGCTCTCTCTGGCAATGTTCCCGCCAGTTCCAACCGGCCTCACCGTTCCCTGCCCGTAACCGCTCGCGCTATCGGCGGACGCTTCCCATCGGGCGTTCCTTACATTTCGGATTCCCATCCTCTCATCCGCTGGCCAATTTCGGCCAAATTCCCCCGCCAAATCCCGCAAAAACCCCGTTTTCCCTGCCTTCCACGCCCATGGCATGACGAGTGCTAAAATTACTTCCCGTATGAAAATCCTCATCGCCGACGACACCGATTCGGTCCGATTCGCCCTGCGACTCGCCCTCGAATACCTCGGCCACGAAGTCGTTGGCACCGCCGCCGACGGGCACGAAGCCATCGAAAAATACGCCAGCATGCGCCCCGATCTCATCGTCATGGACGTCCGCATGCCGCGCATGGACGGCCTCACCTGCACCTCCCTGCTCTCCAAAACCGACCCGTCCGCCAAAGTCGTCGTCGTCACCGGCAGCCGCACCACCGAAAACGAAGCCCGCGAAGCCGGCGCCCGCGGCTTCCTCGAAAAACCTTTCGACGTCACCGACCTCGACCGCGCCATCCACGTCGCCCTCGCCGCCGCCTGACCGAAAAAATCCCTTTTCCGCTTGCCATACCACACACCTGTGTGGTACCAGTGTCCTCGTGCAAGAACCACTGACTCCGCCGCAGCAAAAACTGCTCACTTACATTCTCGACAGTATGCGCGGCGCCGGCCGTCCCCCGACCGTCCGCGAAATCTGCCACGCCTTCGGCTATCGCTCGACGGGCACCGCTCGCGACCATCTCCACGCCCTCGAAACCAAGGGCCACCTCAAAAAACTTCCCGGCAAATCCCGCGGCCTCGTCCCGCGCAACTGGCCCGACATCCTCCGCGCCGAATTCCCGCCCATGCCCATCCTCGGACGCGTTCCCGCTGGCGGCCCGCTGCTCGCCGAGGAAAACATCGAAGGCACGCTCGATCTGTCCGAGGAATTCGCCGGTGAAAAAGTCTTTGCCCTCAAGGTCCACGGCGACTCGATGATCGAGGCCGGCATCTGCGAGGACGATCTCGTGGTCGTCCGCGCCCAAAACCACGCCGAACCCGGCGAGATCGTCGTCGCCCTCGTCGACGGCGAGTCCACGGTCAAACGCCTCGCCCGCCGCAACGGAAAACTCTGGCTCCAGCCCGCCAATCCCCGCTACCAGCCCATCCCCGTCGCCGGCGACACCAAAGTGCTCGGCAAAGTCATCGGCGTCATCCGCAGCTACGAACGCAAATTCTGACCGGCCCCGCCGCTCAGTTCCGCTTTCGCGGTTGACACCGCGATTCCGGCATGGCTCAGTTCCCGGCATTATCCAAAGGCCGAATGACACAATCCCCCAGTATCAAGAGGCGACCCGCAACTGCCGCCGATGAACCGTTTATGCGGGAGCTTCACAAGGCCGCGTATCACGAAGTTGTCGTCCGGCAGTTCGGGCAATGGGACGAGGAATTTCAGGCCTCGTTGTTTTCAAAAAAATGGATTCCGGAGAAATTCGAGATTGTGGAAATCGCCGGTCGCGCGATTGGATGCATTCGTGTGGACGACTGGCCGGAGGACGTATTCCTATCGGAGATTCAGATCCTTCCGGAATTCCAAGGGCGTGGGATTGGCAGTGCGTTGATTCAGGGCGAGATCGCCCGGGCCCAACTCCGGCAAAAGCCTCTTCGGCTCGAAGTGCTCAAGAGCAATGATCGAGCCCGTGTGTTGTACGAGCGGCTCGGATTTCAAGTGTGTGGCGCCACCGATACGCATTTTGTTTTTCTACATGAACTCCGATAACCCTTCGATTCAGCCTACCGCAGCCCGCTTCGCCCTCAGCGGTGGCTGGCCTCAAACATTGAGCTGAACTGCGTATGACACTCCATTTCCTGTTCAAGGGCGTCATCATCGGGTTCTCCATCGCGGCACCGGTTGGGCCGATTGGAGTTCTCTGCATCCGTCGCTCCCTGGCCGAGGGGAGACAGATTGGGCTGGCCACCGGTTTGGGTGCGGCGACGGCCGATGCCACCTACGGTTGCGTGGCAGCTCTTGGTCTCACGGCAATCTCGAGCGTTTTGGTTAGCCAACGATCGTGGCTCGGGTTTCTGGGCGGATTATTCCTGTGCTACCTCGGTATTCGCACGTTCATCAGCAGACCCGGCGAACAAGCGGCGGAGGTTCACGGTCGCGGACTGTTCTCAGCCTGGCTCTCGACGCTGTTCCTCACGCTGGCCAATCCGATGACCATCCTGTCGTTCGTGGCCGTGTTTGCCGGCTTTGGGCTTGGGGCAACACCGGACTATCTCAGCGCGGGCGCGTTGGTCGGGGGCGTGTTCCTCGGCTCGGCTCTTTGGTGGCTGCTGCTCAGCAGCGGTGTCGCCCTGTTTCGGTCGCGAGTCAGCGCCACTTGGATGTGCACCATCAACCGATTGTCGGGTGGCGTTATATTCGCATTCGGACTGTATTCACTTTCGACATTTCTCTCCCGATGACCCGCGACACGCGTGCCCGGCCGGGCTTGTACCCCGCCAACCCCCGCTGCCAGCCGATCCCCGTCGCCGGTGACACGAAAGTGCTCGGCAAAGTCATCGGCGTTATCCGCAGTTACGAACGCAAATTCTGAACGGCCCCGCCGAACGCCGCGCCCTGCCGGGCTTGTACCCCTCTCGCCACCGCCAGTGCGATAGCCCCGCAAAATTTTACAACTCTTTTACTTAACAGATCGCCAAACCGCCATACACTCGTCTCGTGTGCCAGAGGACACGCGGGAGGAGATCGTGAATCTGCGAACCGCGCGGTTGTTCGTCACAACGCCTTACACACCAAATATTTCTTGACCTGCGCGACGAAAACCGGTAAAAGGTCAAGCGCTGTTGGACTAACGTGAGGCACGGAGCGCCGACGCTCCTGAGTCCGCATTCACCCCGTGAAGGTTGGGAGTCGAACATGAAGGCAGGCCTCTTGATCGCAGCCGCGTTTCTGGCCGTTGCTGTCACTCCACTGCACGCCGCCACCATTACAGTCACCAGCACTGCCGACAACGGCCCCGGCTCGCTACGCGACGCCCTCGCCACCGCCGCCGACGGGGACACGATTGACGCGTCCGGCGTCTCCGGCACGATCTTGCTGACTAATGGCGAACTCCTCGTCACCAACAGTGTGGACATCGTCGGCCCCGGGCCTGGTCTACTGGCCGTGGACGGCCGTGCCACCAGCCGCGTGTTCTACATCAGCCCCTCCAACACCGTTAGCATCTCTGGTCTGACCATCACCAACGGCTTCGCTGACGCGTCGTTCCAAGCGTCCGCAGGTGGCGGCATCCTCAACGATAACGCGAGGCTGACCGTCAGCAACTGCACCCTCAGCGGCAACGTGGCCGGATTTGGCGGCGGCATCCTCAACAATAACGCGACGCTGGAAGTTATCGGAACAACACTCACATTCAATGGTCACTTCAGTTTCAACGGCGGCGGTGTCTACAGCATCGGATATGACGGGGGCAGCGCAATCATAAAAATCCGCAACAGCACGCTCAGCGGCAACTCCGCCGAAAACGGCGGTGGTATCAGGAGCGATGGTGGTCGCGGCACCGCAAGCGTGGAGATCGTCAACAGCATTATCAGCAGTAATTCTGCCGAGCGCGGCGGTGGCATTTGGAATTCCGCTACTGACGGCAGCGCAAGCGTGCAGATCGCCAACAGTACCATCAATGGGAACTCGACCCGCAATACTGGTCAGAGTTTTGGCGGCGGCATCTACAATTTCGGAAATCCTGGGGGCAGCGCGAGCGTGCGGATCGCCAACAGCACCGTGAGTAGCAACTCGACCCTCACCGGAGCCGGCGGCGGCATTTACAACGACAGTGTTGACGGCACCGCGACCGTGGAAATCGTTAATAGCACCTTGAGCGGCAACTTGGCCCGGCTCGCGACCGGTGCCGGCGGCGGCATCTATAACCGGGGTGACTCTGGCGCATCGAGCGTGCAGATCGCCGACAGCACCGTAACCGGCAACTCGGTCACGAACGGCAGCGACATCTTCAATCTTGGAGGGCTTGAGGGTAGCGGGAGCGTGGCCATCGGAAGCACTATCCTGAACGCCGGGGCTTCGGGCAGCACAATTTCAAACGCCTCGGGCACAGTCATCTCTCTCGGTTACAACCTCAGCAGCGACGACGGCGGCGGTCTTCTGACTGCAACTGGCGACCAGACCAACACTGACCCGATGCTCGGGCCGTTGCAGGACAATGGCGGCCCGACCTTCACCTGTGCGCTCTTGTGCGGGAGCCCCGCCATTGACCAAGGCAAAAACTTCTCGGGCGCGGCCACCGACCAGCGCGGCAACGAATTCGTCCGCACCTTTGACGATTGTGCCGTGCCGAATACTCCGGGCGGCGACGGCACCGATATCGGCGCCTATGAGGTTCAACGGGGAGAATGCCCCCATCCGCCCACAATGAGTTGCCCGACGAACGAAACCGTGAATGCCACGTCGCCAGCCGGAGCGACGGTCGACTACCCCACGCCAGAGGCTTCCAACGGCTGCCCCGTGAGCGTCGTTTGCAATCCCGCCAGCGGCAGCCTGTTTGCCATCGGTGACACCATCGTCTCCTGCGTCGCGACCGATACCGAAGGCAATGAGGCTACGTGCAGTTTCACGGTGCACGTCAAAGGCGCGGCGGAACAAATCGACGACCTGATCGCTCTCGTGCAGAGCCTCAATTTGAAACCGTGGACGGCGTGTGTCCTCACCGCCGATCTCGAATTTGCTTCCAACGCGTTGGCCCGAGGTAACACGCGCTGGGCCTGTGGCGACCTCAATGGCTTCATTTTCGACGTGGAGGTGCAGACATGGTGGGGACAGATCTGGCCCCCATCATGGGGAAACCGTCTGGTTCGTAACGCCCAGCAAATCCAGAGCGTCTTGGGCTGCTACAACGGTTTCGGCCCCGGTCATTATTGATTTCTCGCTCCAGCAAGTCAGCCGCCATTGCCACAGCGCGCCGATGTCCACCGCCGGACGCCCGCGACCGCAAGCCTGAAGCGACGATTTCTGAATCCAAAACGGCTGTCCCGTGCGTCCCACTGGCAAATGGAGGAACTTATGAAGCAGGCTTTCAAAAAAGTTATCGGTGCCGTCATCTTCTTCGCAGCGCTGTCGCCGCTGTGCGCCCAAGGCGCTGTCTCGGTGTATGCCGACGACACCAACCTCAATTCGACAGAAGCGCCAGGCACGGCGCGCGATGGTCGCTACGAGAGCGGGAGCGAAACCGAGTTCTCCCGGTCGTTCGTCGTCGGGCCGGGTGGAAGCTTGAGCGTGAATGTGGACCGGGGAAACATTCACGTCGTCGGTGCGGATCAAACCCGTGTCCAAATCCAGGTGGTGCGTGACGTCACGCGCGCGAGCGAGGCCGAAGCGGCCAGGATTCTGAAGGAGCGTCACGTGGTGCTGGAGCAACATGACAAGGAAATTTCCATCACTGCCCGGGAACCTTGGAGCTTCGGGCGCGGTTCGTGGTGGGGTTGGTGGAGGCAGCCCGATTTGAACGTCCATTACGAGATCACCGTGCCTCAAGCGTTCGACGTGCGCCTGAAGACTGCCGGAGGCGACGTGGAAGTCGCCACTCTGCATGGCAACGTAACCGCCAATACCGAAGGAGGCAGCCTGAACTTCAACGGGATTGACGGGAAGGTGAGCGGCCAGACCGAGGGTGGCAATGTTAAGGCGGTCGGATGCCGGGACGAAGTACAACTCCGCACCGAGGGCGGAAACGTCACCATCGAAGGGTTCACCGGAACAGGCCTGGAAGCACTGACGGAGGGCGGGTCAGTCGTTGCTGAGTTCGCCGTTCCGCCCCGTTCCGATTGCACGCTGCGCACCGAAGGCGGCAATGTCACGGTGAGAATACCGGAAACCGCCGCCGTCAACCTCGACGCGCGCACGGAAGGCGGCACCACCCGCACGGATTTGCCGGTCCAGGTTCAGGGCGAGCAGGATCGGGAAACGTTGCGCGGGACGATCAACGGCGGCGGCGCTATGCTCAAGTTGGAAACCGAAGGCGGCAATATCCGGGTGCTAAAGCGGTAAAGGAGAACCATGAAACAGAGCGTTTGGAACATTGTGCTGGTTGGCGCGCCGGCGGTTGTGTTCGGACTCTCACTGAACCGGCTGGCGGCAATTGATTCCAAAATTCCGCACTTTTTATGTAACCAATCGGGCCGGATTCCTATGTAAAGGAATGAAAGATGAATTATGAAATGTATATTGATTAGTTTATCCCTCCTGAGTCTTCTCGCACTCTCCGCTGCGCCGGCCTTCGGTCAAACCGAACCCCCAACGGCGGAACAAATCAAGGAGAAGGTGACAGTCCGCCAACCGTACAAGATCGGAGAGGAGGCTGAAGTGGCCCTGCCCATCGGGCAGGCTGTCCAGTTCGACTGTGCCGACAACCCGTATTGGGTGAAGGAGTATCTTCTCTATGCCGCCACTGATAATCAACTCTGGCTGTGTCCTCTCGACGCCGACGGCGACCAGATAAACACCGGTGCAACCTCATTCCAGAAGAAGCAGGGTTGGCTCCGACAGGTGGCCGACACGCCGTGTCTGGCGATCATGAAATGGGACCTCCATGACCAAACGCTCCGGCTTCACTTCTGCCTGTCCACGGACAAGGAGCGCAACCAGCGCGAGTGGGACGAGGCAACCACGGAAAAGTCCGGCATGGCCCATGGGAGGAGCAATTCCAGGCCATTTCCACCGCACAAGCTGCCGGAAGCCGAGCGGCTGGCGGGATTCGCCCGGTTGTGGAGCGAGGTCAAATACAATTTTGTATTCTTTGACCGGGTTCCCGAGGTGGACTGGGACAAAGTGCTGGTGGAATACATCCCCAAGGTCCAACAAGCAGAGACGGAGGACGAGTATTTTTGTGTGCTCGCGCGCTGTCTGGCCCTGCTGCACGACGGACATACCTTCATGCAAACTGACAAGGCCCACCCGGATTATGGAGGTTACGGGTTGCCGCTGGAGGTTCGTCCTTTGGCCGGCAAGCAGGCGGTCATTGTCCGCACGACGCCGCTCGCGGACATCCGTGGTGCGAAGCGGAAAGACGAATTGGTCAAAGCGAACTTGAAGCCCGGCGAAGAAGTCACGCACATCAACGGGCGATCCGTCGGAGAGATTCTGGAACAGGACATTTACCCTTACATCAGCGCTTCCACGCCGCAAGGCCGGGATGTGAGAGCGTACCGGTGGCTTCTCTCGGGTGACTACGATTCCATGGCCGTTCTGCGCATCAAAGGTCTGGACGGAACCGAGCGCGAAGTGACCCTGACGAGAGGCAGCTATCCACAAAAAACCGTGGGCAAGGAGTTTGAGTGTCGCGAGTTGGGTAACGGCATCCTGTACGTCAACCTGCCGAGCTTCGACACGAACCAGGTGGTCAAAGACTTCGAGGAAATTTTCCCGCAGGTCCAGAAAGCCAAAGGCCTGATCCTGGATATCCGCCACAACCACGGCGGAAACTCGGGCAACGGTAATGCGATCATCAGTATGTTGATAGATAAGTCAATCCCATGGGCGCACGTGAGAACACGCGAATACATGCCTGCCTATCGGGCGTGGGGAGGTCAGGAGAAATGGCATGAGGAGGACGGGTCTCCAATTCAGCCGAGCCGAAAAGATCCCTTCCTTGGACCGGTCGTGGTGCTGACCGGACCGGAGACGTTCAGTGCCGCAGAAAACTTTGTTGTGGCGGTGCACGCCAACAAGCGGGCGACGGTCGTGGGCGAACGCAGCGGCGGGTCCACCGGCGATCCTCTAAGGATTTGTCTGCCCGGCGGGGTAGAGGCCCGCGTCTGCACGCTGCACTGTTCATACCCGGACGGGCGTGAGTACGTGGGTGTCGGCATAATCCCCGACATCGAGATTCATCCCGCGGCAGCGGACATCGCCACGGACCGAGACGTTATTCTGGAGAAAGCTGTGGATCTTCTAACAGCGGGCAGCATCAAAGCCAGCCCCGCCACGAGCAGCACAAACAGGCAACGGAGCGAATCCGGGACTCTATCGGCAAATATCCAATCTGAAATGCGGACCCTCCATTCGCTGTATGAGGAAAAGAAGATCGCCGAAGCCGTGCAGATCATGCAACAGCGCGTCGTTTCGCCGGAATTCGGCTCTTTGAAGCAGGACACCCAAGTCGAATACTTTTACGATCTGGCCTGCGGCGCCTCTCTCCTGGGTAAACCGGAAGAGGCAGTTGCCTACTTGGGTATGGCTGTCGGGAAAGGCTTCAAGGACTTCGCTCATCTTAAGTCCGACCACGACCTGGATCCCATTCGCAAGGATCCCGGTTTTCTGGTCCTGTCGGAAATCGTCCGCGTCCGGGGTGACGGTGGCCACTAATCAATCCTCCGCCAGCACGCGGACTACGCCAGTAATAGCCAGACGGATTCAGTGGTTTTTGCTTACCAATCGAAACAAGATCCAGATCTCACGCGTTTCCGCGAAACGTGGCGGTTGGAATCTATCGCCGGAAGGGGAGACGACGCTTCGCGGGTGCTCAACCTCCTGCACTGGGTTCACACGCAGGAGTGACAACAATAATGGCAGTGTAGCCTCCGGTCACGCCCCCCCCAATGTGTGTATAGGTACTTCGACAGGGGATGTCGAAGAGAAAGAGAGAATGTCGATCCCTACACTGCCACGGCAATCTCCGTCCGTTTACGCGCTCTGTCAACCACGACCCCGATGAAAACCTCACAGCTTCTCTTCGCGGTACGGCTTCTTCTGTTCGTAGAGACTGAGCCGCTGACGGGCTTTCTCCGACCCAGCCTCTGACGCATTGGAAGCCAGAGATTTGTTCTCCCACTTCACGGCGTCGTCAAAGTCGCCGGCTTCGGCGTACGCCGCCGCCAGGGTACTGAAGTAAACCGGGATTTTCCATTCGGACAGTTCACAGGCCTTCTGGGCGCACTCGACGGCCTTTTCTCCATCCCGAAAATGGGCATCGGGGCAGACAGCCAATAGCCAGGCGAGTTCGTTGTAGGCCAACACATACCCCGGGTTGAGCCGGACGGCCTCGTTGAAATCGGCAATGGCCTTGTCGTCGTCGCCTTTGTGGTGGTAGACGAGTCCCCGGTTGTAATAAGTCGACGGATCATCCGGCTTGAGCCGGATGGCATCGCTGTAATCGAGAATGGCCCTCTCGTAGTCGCCCTTTTGGCTGTAGGCATAGGCTCTGTTCTCCTCGCAGACAGGGGCATAATCCAAATTGAGCCGCATGGCTTCGTCGTAATCCGCAATGGCCCTGTCGTAGTCGCCTTTGCGGTTGTAGGCGTTGCCTCGGTCGATATAGGCCGTGGCCTGGTTCGGATCGAGCCGGATGACCTCGTTGAAGTCGGCGACGGCCCTGTCGTCGTCGCCTTTGTGGTCGTAGGCGTGGCCCCGGTCGATGTACGCATTGACAGAATCCGGCTTGAGCCGGATGGCTTCGCCGTAATCGGCAATCGCCCTGTCGTCGTCGCCTTTGTGGTGGTAGGCGAGGCCCCGGTAGGAATAGGCGTCGGCATAATCCGGCCGCAGACGAATCACTTCGCTGAACTCAGTAATCGCGAGATCATCGGCATGTGTACGATACGCTTCCAGACCCCGATCCAGGGCTCTGTCTGACTGATTGTCCCCGCACCCCTGGCCTGCCAACAGCAACAGGAGGAAAATCCCCGGCCATGATGGTCTTGCGAAAAGCCGCCGGGCGGGTGGGCTCGAATGCAAGTTGGGTTCCGCAGCCATGCTCCCACAAATAGCATTGCGGCCAATGTCAAATCGAGCAGTTTTCCGCCGCACTCTCCGGTGCGGGGGTGATTCCCTCATGCCCGTGAACAGGAGCTGCTGCCAGGGAGGTGGGGTGAAGAACCCCCGAAGATAAGCAACAGCTCCTGTCCCCACACCGCATGCCAATCCCCTAAAGTCTCATTGTCTTCTTATGGTTACGTCGATCAAGCCGAGACCGAGGTCGGCCAGTTTCGCAAACGCGGCCCGACTCAGGTCGATCTTTCGACCCTCCTGAACCAGCAATCTGGCGGGGCCACGATCCGTGATTTCCACAATCACGCTTCGGTTCTCATGCGTCACCACGACCTTCGTGCCAAGATCGTAGAACCACGACGCTGCCGTGAGCTTGTTGGGATCGAACCGTTGGCCATTGGCCATCAGGAAACCACGATGCTTTTCGCCATACCAGGATGCCACGTCGGCGGCCTGACAGACCAGGCACGAAATCAGGAAGAGCATGGCGACCACCTGGCCTGTCGATGTAAATGAACTTCGCGACCTCCGCCTCCAATGGCGGACACATTGCCGAATTCGACCCTCTGCCGAGCAACTCACATTCATCGCACACCTCTTGGATGAACCTGTTTGCCGCCGCACCACCTAGTCCGATCGGTTTCCGGATCCGAAACAGGCCGCTGACCGCTGACCGCGTTGTCGGTCATGGTTCAACACAAATAATTCCGCCGGGATGGACGGCAATCCAAAGACCGCCGCTTCCCGGTTGGCCGATTCAATCTCGGCCATCGAAAGCAACAAATCAACCCGGGCGGTTTTCAGGCTGAAAAAGTTGTTCATGACCTTGCGCACGCGGGGATCGCCGTTCTTGTCCCGTTTCAAGATGGCGTAGTTCCAGTCAGCCACGCCTTCGCCTTGGGCGATCGTCCCGACCACGGTTCCCGATCGATTGGAGAACCATTCGACCTCTTTCCCCATCAGGCTCTCCAGGGCAAAATGACGTGGCAGAAACTGGTCAAACTCGGAGCGGGGGATGGCTTCAATACTCATGTTGTTGCGTCCTTTATTAAACAATCGGTGCACTCCTCTTCGTGGCGTCACATCACGGGTACACAGCATGAATTCACTGCCACGTCTTCTGCGACATGTGTTAGCGTGCACCCAAACCGCTGCAGGCGCAATCAGTCGGAATCTGAATTTCGACTAGGAAATCGTCCTATCGATTCGACGGCCGCGGGGGCCTCTCCGTGTTTCACCGCTTGCGCAACCGACACTGCCGCCGTACTATCTTCGTCGAGGAAATCGATCCCGTTTTATGGACAGCGAAATCATGACGCTCCGCGAGGTGGCCGAATACCTCAAGCTGAGCGAAAAAACCGTCAGCCGCATGGCGCAGGATGGCCGCATCCCCGCGCAAAAACTCGCCCGCCAGTGGCGCTTCCAGCGCGACCTGATCAACACCTGGCTGGCCGATCCCAACAGCGTCCCCGTCGACCAGCAGCAGTTGCCGCCCGAATCCACCGGCCTGGTGCAACCCCTGACCGTGGCCAGCGTCATCAACCCCGCGCGCATCAGCCTCAATCTCACCGCGCCCGACAAGAACGGCGTGCTCCGCGAGTTGTGCGCGCTCGTCATCGACCCGCGCGAGGAACGCCTGTTCGAGACGCTCTTCCAAGCGCTCAGGTCCCGCGAAGACCTTTGCCCGACGTGCGTCAGCGAGGGCGTCGCCATCCCCCACGCCCGCAATGCCCTCATCGGCCTCGTGGACAACCCCGTGCTCGCCTATGGCCGGCACAACAAAGGCGTCGACTTCGGCGCGCTCGACGGCAAACCCGTCTACCACTTCTTCCTGCTCTGCGCCCCGAACGTGCGCCAACACCTGCGGCTTCTCTCGCGCCTGTCCCGACTGGTCAACAACACCGGCTTCCGCGCCCGGCTCATGACGACGCAGCAACCCGATGACGTGGTCGCCCTGATCGCCGAGGTCGAACCACACATCCCCGGGGCCTGACCCATGCGCTTCCCGATCTATCGCCCGCGACGGCTCCGCCAGAACGCGAAACTCCGCGCCCTCGTCCGTGAAACCGAGCTGTCCGTCACCGACCTGGTGATGCCGCTGTTCGTCCGCAACGGGACGCGCCTGCGCAAGCCCATCAATTCCATGCCCGGACAATTCCAGCTTTCCGTGGACGAATTGGTGAAAGAAGCGGAGCGGACCGCGAAACTCGGCGTGCCCGCAATAATCCTGTTCGGCATTCCCGACAGGAAAGACGAGAAAGCGGGCGGGGCTTACGCGCCAAACGGCGTCGTGCCGAAAGCCGTTCGAGCCCTGAAGAAGGAGTTGCCCGAACTCGTCGTCATCTGCGACGTGTGCCTCTGCGAATACATGAGCCACGGCCATTGCGGCGTCGTGAGAACGGAGCCATCGCCTGTCGGAGGCAGGGGACGACCGCCCGGGACGCCAAAGACCTACGTTGTCGATAACGATGCGACTCTCCGCTTGCTCGCCAAGTCCGCGCAGGCCTACGCCGAAGCCGGGGCCGACATCGTTGCCCCGAGCGACATGATGGACGGGCGCGTCGCCGCGATTCGTGCCTCCCTCGACGAAACCGGTTTTTCCAACACGCCGATCATGAGCTACGCGGCGAAATTTGCATCGTCCTACTACGGCCCGTTCCGCGAGGCGGCCGAATCGTTGCCGCAATTCGGCGACCGGCGCACCTACCAGATGGACTGTGCCAACGCCGACGAAGCCCTGCGCGAAGTCGCGCTCGACATCGAGGAAGGCGCCGACATCGTCATGGTCAAGCCTGCGCTCGGTTATCAGGACCTGATCTGGCGCGTGAAAGAGAAGTTTCGCTATCCTGTGGCCTGTTACAACGTCAGCGGCGAATACGCGATGGTCAAGGCCGCCGCGCAAAACGGCTGGCTCGACGAAAAACAGGTCGTCCTCGAAATGCTCACCGGGTTCCGCCGTTCCGGCGCCGACATCATCCTCACCTACTGGGCCCAACAAGCCGCCCAGTGGTTGAACGGGTAGCGGTTGTCGACTCCGGTTATTGGCGAGCTTGGAGTTGCGCGAGCGCGGTCTGCGCCTGGGTGAAATCGGGCTTGATCCGCAGGGCCTGCTCGAAGTGGGCGATGGCTTCCTCGATCTTGCCCGTTTGCGCCAAATCGATCCCCAGATTGTAGTGCGCCTCGGCATAATCGGGGTTGATCCGTAGCGCCTGCCGCAAATGCTCGATCGCTTCCGGCAGCCTGTCCGCCAGACCCAGGGCAATCCCCAGATTGTAGTGCGCCCGGGCGGAATCCGGGTTCATCCGTAGCGCGGCCTCCAAATGCTTGATCGCTTCCGGCAGCCTGCCTGCCTGCGCCAAGAGATTTCCGAGGCTGTTGTGCGCGTCGGCGGAATCGGGCTTGATCCGCAGGACCTGCTCGTAGTGTTTGATGGCTTCCTCGATCTTGCCCATTCGCGCCAAAGCCGCCCCCAAATCGGTGTGCGCCTCGGCGTAATCGGGATTAATCCGCAGGGCCTGCTCGAAGTGGGCGATGGCTTCCTCGGTCTTGCCCGTTTGCGCCAAAGCCGCCCCCAAGCCGTAGTGCGCCTCGGCGAAATCGGGATTAACCCGCAGGGCCTGCTCGAAGTGGGCGATGGCTTCCTCAATCTTGCCCGTTCGCTCCAAAGTGGCCCCGAGGCTGTTGTGCGCCTCGGCGAAATCGGGATTAGCTCGCAGGGCCTGCTCGAAGTGGGCGATGGCTTCCTCGATGTTACCCGTTTGCGCCAAAGCCACCCCCAGATCGGCGTGCGCGTCGGCGAAATCGGGCTCAATCCGCAGGGCTTGCTCGTAGTGTTTGATGGCTTCCTCGATCTTGCCCGTTCGCGCCAAAGCCACCCCCAGTTCAGTGTGCGCCTCGGCGTAATCGGGATCGATTCGGAGAGCGCTCTCGAAGGCTCGGATGGCTTCCGGCACCCGGCCCTTTATTGCCAGCATCCGCCCCATCGAACAGTCCACATCCGAGTAGTTCCTGATGCTCACCAACACGTTGAAGATCACCGAGAAGCCCAGCAGCAGCCCCCAACCACAGCGCGTGGCACGCCGCCAGACCCTCCGGTCAGCCAGCCCCGACTCCGAGGCTTGCCCCGTCTCCGTCTCCGAGGTCGGGGTCGGGGCCAGCGCGCGCTCCAATCCGAGGATGCCAACCACGGCCAGGAGCACCAGTGCCGGCAGGAAGTCTATCGCATAACGTATGTCCGCGGCGAAGAAGGTGCCATCGGTCAACGCGTTAATCCCGAAGAGCAGGGCTGCTGCCGCGACAAACCAACGCAGGGTCGAGCCCGCCTGACCGGACCGTCTCCGCCACGCCAGCGGCGCCGCCAGCGCCAGCCACACCAGTGGAATGTTCGTCAGGATGCCGAAGGCAGTCCCGGCCACAAAGTAGCCCGCTGGCAGGGGGGGCACGGCGATTCCATGCACGAAGGGAAAGCGAGCGCTCCACCGCGCCGGCTCGAGAAAATAGACCCGGAAATTAAACCAGAGATAGCGGAGACTGAAGTGTTGCCCCGTGTCCTGCTGCACCCCGGCCAACATGTAATGCCACCCAAATTCGAACGGATTGTCGAATCGCAGGGCGTTGTAGAGCATCAACCCCAACCCGATCAGCGTGATCGGGACGGTTGCCGCCGCCAGCGCGGGCCAAACGCGCCGCCGCTCGCGCCACCCCTGGATCACGGGCGTCAGCAGGATGACCG
>JBEKBH010000033.1:0-35629 GCA_050015495.1 Verrucomicrobiia bacterium | reverse complement strand
CGCGGTCACATGATACCACCCTCCCGCCACCTCAATGCGTATCGGTCTGGCCATGCCCGGCCACACTACCGCCCCCGCCCCTCGGCGTCAATTGTTTTATGATGAGACCTGACCCCGGTGTACCTTCAGCGGGCGAGTCGGGCGCATCGATTCACCACGAAGGCGCGGCGGGTGCCCCCCTCTTTTTTTATCCGCCGTCGGAATTTTATCGACAAGCTGTATACGGTAGCGTATAGTCAGGGCGGTTTGGGTTGTTTGATCTTTGAAATATGGGGCATAGATGTTCACCACGAAGTCACGAAGGGCACGAAGCACGGCACGCAGTGCCGTGGCTACAAGGAGCCACCTGTGGAAAAGGCACTTTTTGCGAAACGAACCCAACGAGTGCGGCGCGAAATCGCGCGTATATCGTATTGGGTAATAACGGATTATAGAAATTAGAATTGAAGAAAACCGTTGGGTTCGTTTGGCTTCGTTCACGCCCGTTCGCGTCGCCCTTCGGGTGCCGAAACAACACGGCCTCGTTTGCGACCGGGGATACTACGTGGTCGCGTCTCGTCCAACTCGGCTCCGGCGCTACCCTCGCCGCTCGGCTTCGTGCACGGCAAGGCAGGCGGAGCTTAGGGGATAAATTGCGAAACGAACCCAATTTCGTGCAGGCCGGCGTGGAAATTTCATTTCTGGAAAGCCAAAAACGAACCCAAATTGGGCATGTTCCGATGCAGAATTCGGGGTAAATCCAGCTGATACGGGAGGGCAATGGGGGCTGGACGAGCGAGTGCGCCGCGAGTATGCTCCCCCGACGATATGGAAAAGGTGACGAGTAATCTGGAGCGTGTTCCGCTGGCTGTTGCCACCGCGGCGGCTGTCCTGCTGTCGGTCATGGCCGGGTGTTCGAAGAAGGAATCCCAAGAGGCGCCGATGCCGCCGCCGTCCGTCACCACACTGCCGGCGACACAGCCGCTCCCGGCCTTGCCGCCTCCGGCGACCACGAGTGTCGCGCCGGCCGCGTCCGCTTCTGCTGCCGACACGAATCAGGCAAGCGGAGACGATCAATCGCCGGCGGAATTGGCGGCGCAAGTGAAACAATTGGAGACCGACTACCAGAACACGCCCGATTTCCAGAAACGGGTCGCCATTATTTACGAACTTAGCGCCAATGATGACGGGAAGGATGTTGTCGACTCTCTCGCCCGTCTGTTTCTGAGCGAAAAGGACCAGGAACTGAAGATCGAGTTGGTGAACTCGTTGACGGATGTGGACGGCCAGAACGACAAGAAACTGGCGATCCTCAGCACGGCCTTGCGGACGGACCAACCGAAAGAGGTCCGTATGGAAGCGATTGATGGAATGGGGGATGCGCAAGACAAGCGCGGGATCCAGATTCTCCAGGGCTTTTTGAACGACCCGGACGAGGACGTCAGGCAGTCCGCACAGGACACGATCGAACAGTTGCAAAACGTGCCCGAACCATCGCCGCCAGCGCCCTAATGCCAAGGCGCGGGGCAGGCAAGTCAGTAAAATGGGCTTCGCGGACGGGCCGCGATGGGGTAAGATAATCGTTGACGGACGGGCGGGATTCCGCTATTTTTCACGACCCTGCCCCCAAGAGGAACGAGGAAACATTCATGTACGCAGTCATACGAACAGGCGCCAAGCAATACCGCGTCCAGCCCGGTGACGTTGTCGAGGTCGAACTCCTCGACGGCGAGAAGGGCAAGGAAATCGCGTTGGAGGACGTTTTGTTGGTGGCAGACGGCGACAAGGTGCAGGTCGGCAAGCCCAACGTAAAGGGGGCGCGCGTGACCGCCGAGGTTGTCGATCCCGATAAGAAGGGGAAAAAGGTCATCGCCTTCAAGTTTCGCCGCCGCGAGGGGTACCACCGCAAACGGGGTATTCGCGCGCATCATACCGTTTTGAAGATCAAGGAAATCATCGTATAGCAGCGCCGTTGTCAGGAGTAACCCGTCATGGCCCATAAAAAAGGACAAGGTAGTTCACGGAATGGACGCGACAGCGTCAGCAAGCGGCTTGGCGTGAAGCGATACGGTGGCGAACTCGTCACCGCCGGCAGCATCATCATTCGTCAGCGCGGTTCGAGGTTTCTGGCCGGCACCAACGTCGGCATCGGCCGCGACTGGACCTTGTTCGCCCTGACCGAGGGCCACGTCCGCTTCGACCGCCAAGGTCGCCGCGTCAACATCGACCCCGTCGCCGCTCCGGCCGGCAAGTCGTAAGACAATTCCTTTCCAGAAGCGGGGCAGACGTGGCTCTGTCCCGCTTCGGCTTTTTACCGACCTGCCGCCGTCCTCTCGACGTTTTGCAGGTGTTTTGTGGTAAACTTTTCACCCATGACGGGCTTGGACACATTGACGAAGAAGGTGACGCGCCAGGATCTCACACGAAATGATGTGGCGGAGGCGATCCGGGCGTTGCTGAACGAGACTGTTTCCGACGACGCCAAGGCGGAGTTTCTGACGGCGCTGGCGCGGAAAGGCGAGACAGCCGAGGAGATCGCGGCGTTTGCGTCGGAGCTTCGGGCGCGCGCTGTCGACCCGCTGATCGATCCCGCCAGGTTCGGGGGTGTCGTACTGGATGTCGTCGGCACCGGCGCAGACTTGGCGCACACGTTCAATATTTCATCGTGCGCAATTTTCGTGGCCGCCGCGGCGGGCGTGGCCGTCGCCAAGCATGGCAATCGCGCCATCACCAGCAAGTGCGGCAGCGCCGACGTGCTGGCGGCATTGGGCGCAAGAATCGAACTGCCGCCGGAAGCCGCGCGGCATTGCCTGGAGACGGCGGGGGTGACGTTCCTGTTTGCGCCGTTCTACCATCCCGCGTTCAAGACGATCGCGCCGGTGCGGCGAAAGCTGGCGGAGCAGAAACAGCGCACGGTTTTCAACATTCTCGGGCCGCTGGTCAATCCTGCTCGTCCGACGCATCAGTTCATTGGTGTATTCGACCGGGCGCTGGTTCCGAAATTTGCGGAAGTGCTCCGCCTGCTCGGGTTGAAGCACGCGATGGTGGTGCACGGCGACGGGCTCGACGAGTTGTCCACGATGGGTGTGAACACCATGGCCGAATTGTGGGCGGGGCGGATCGAACAGACCGAGCGGGATTTCCGCGTGCCGCACACCTCGTGGCGCGGGGTCACGGTGAAACCCGAGGAATTGACGGGCGGCGATCCGGCGTCGAACGCCGGCATCGTCCGGGACGTGCTCGGTGGCAAGGACCGCGGCGCGCGCCGCGACATTGTGCTGTTGAATGCGGCGGCGGCGCTCGTGGTTGCGGAAAAGGCCGCCGACTTCACCAGCGGCTGGAATCTGGCGGCGGAATTGATCGACGGCGGCGCAGCCTTGCGGCGGCTGGATCAATTTGTCGAGGCGACAAACCGGGGGTAGATTCTCTCATGCGAGCGGCCCTGGCCAAACCACTGGACTGGTGCACGATTCAACTGGCGCGCCTGAACGTGCGGGACGCCGCGGACACGGAAGGCTTGGCGGCCCGGGCCCAAGCGGTGCTGGATCATCCCGATTTCCTCGGCGGTCCCGTTGACGCACCGAAAGATTTTCGATTCGTCACAAAACGCAGGTTTACATTCACATCCCCGGTCCCATCGCTGTGGAAACGGAACAACACGGTGCACGGTCGGCTGTATACCGCATCGAAACGATGGCAGGACAAGCCGACGCTCGTCCTGCTCCATGGGTGGAATGCACGGACGGCTTATCGCACGTTGTTTCCCCATCTGGCCCGGCGGCTGACAAAGCGGGGTGTGAACGTGGCCATGTTCGAGTTGCCCTACCACAGCCGGCGCAAACCGCGCGGCCGGCAAGCCGTCCACAACTTCCTGTCGGGTGACCTGGTTCACGTGGCGCAGGCGGCCCATCAAGCCATGGCGGATGCGCGCGCCCTGGTCGCGTGGCTCAGGGAACAGGGCTGTCCACGAATTGGGCTGTGGGGTATTTCGCTGGGGGCGTGGCTGAGCGGAATGTTGGTGTGCGCGGATTCGCGTGTGGATTTTGTGGTGTTGATGACGCCGGTGGCGCGCATGGACCGGCTCATTGCCGAAGTCGATTTCTGCGCGCCGATTCGCCGCAGTCTCGGCGGCACGAAGGTGCGGCTGGACTCATTGAACCTCGCGACCCGCCGACCGAAGGTGACGCTCGACAATATTCTCATCGTCGCCTCCGAGCATGATTTGTTTGCGCCCATCGCGACGATCGAGGAGTTGTGCGCGGCATGGGGCGGGCCGGAATTGTGGCGTCCGCGGCACGGGCACATTAGCATTTTGCTGTCGATGCCGGTGATGGAGCGCACTATCCGATGGGTGGCGCGAAAAGCTTGACGGTTTGGAGGCGCACATTGCGGAAATAGCAGCGGTCGTCTCGACGTATCGCCCCGCTGTGTTTTCTCTGTACATTTCCGGTGTTTACAGGCATTTGAATTGCCTTCGTATGGGATCGAAACCGAACAAGCCGATCATTAGCCTCGATTACGCCTCGTTGGGGGGAACCGGCACGCCAGACGCCGAGATCGACCGGGCCCTGGTCAAGAAGGCCAAGGGCCTTCTCGGCCGGCATGCCCGGGAAGAGATTTTGCAATTGATGGACCAAAATCTGCGCGTGCTGTCCGCGGAAGTGGCGCAGCGACAGGTGAAGCCCGAGCTTCTTTACAAGATTGGGCAAGACGCCGTCGGTGAGGCGATCAAGGCCTACAAAATCAAGCAACCGGAAAACTTCCGCGAATTTGCCGTCGCGTTTGCCCGGCAATCCATGTATCTCGCCAAGGGCAGACTATTACGCAAAACGGCGCCACCGGCGCGCCCGCCGATCGACAAAGACAAGCTGGGCACAAAATAGAATTGCATTCGCCTTCCGGTCGTCACATTCTTGCCCGCGTCATGCTTATCAGCAAAAAGATCAACGACGCGATCAACCAGCAAATTGGAAACGAGTTTGGCGCTTCCCTGCAATACGTGGCCATCGCCGCGCACTTCGATGCGGAAGCGCTGCCGCAGTTGGCCGCCCATTTCTACCAGCAGGCCGAGGAAGAACGCGACCACGCCATGCGCTTCGTGAAGTTCCTCGTCGAGACCGACGGCGACGTGGTCATCCCCACCGTCAAGGCGCCCCAGAACAAATTCGCCTCCGCCGAGGAAGCGGTCCAACTCTCGCTGGACTGGGAAGTCGAGGTGACCCAGCAGATACACAAGCTCGTCGATCTGGCGAAGAAGGAAGTCAATTACACCACGGACAATTTCCTGCAGTGGTTCGTCAAGGAACAACTCGAGGAAGTCTCCTCGATGGACAATCTTCTCAAGGTGATTCGTCGCGCGGGCGAAGGCGGGCTGCTGCGCGTCGAGGAGTACCTGGCCCGCAAAGGCGGCCAGGCTTCGTTGCCCGAGGAAGACGCGACGTAGGCGCGGCTGGCTGATGATCGTGCGACAGGCGCATGGCCGCGGTGGCGCCGGAGGTGATGGGTGATGGTTCGAGAACAAATCGAATCCCGCGGGGTTTCCGATCCCCGCGTCCTGGCCGCGATGCGCAAGGTTCCCCGGCACGAATTCGTACCCGAAGATCAGGCCGATGCGGCCTACGAGGACCATCCGCTTCCCATCGGTTACGGACAAACCATTTCCCAGCCGTATATCGTCGCGCTGATGACGGAATTATTACATCTCACGCCCGGGGCGAAGGTGCTGGAGGTCGGCACCGGTTGCGGGTACCAGACGGCGGTTCTCGCCGAAATTGCCGGGGAGGTGTACTCGGTTGAGATCATCGAGCCGCTGGCCAAGGAATCGGCGGACCGGTTGCGGCGTCTCGGCTACCAGAACGTGCATATCAAACACGCCGACGGCTATCTCGGCTGGCCCGAGCACGCGCCGTTCGATGCGATTGTCGTGACCGCCGGTGCCGAGCACATCCCGCCGCCGTTGATCGAGCAGCTCAAGCCCAGTGGCCGCATGGCCATACCCGTCGGCGAAGCGCACGCCGAACAATCGCTCCTGCTTGTCCAGAAGGGCTCCAACGGTGTCGTCATCACCCGCAACGTCGGGCCGGTGTTGTTTGTCCAGTTGACTCGCGGCTCTGTTTGATAACGGTTCGAGTTCTGAGTGGGGGGGCTGATTATCGCGGTCGGACAAACCAATGTTCGCGTCGACTGCCTGCGGAAAAGCAGAAGCAAATGGGGAACCTCTGGTGAGGGGGTGGGCTCGCGAAACCCAGGAGGTAAGCTGAGAAGTGTTCGATTCACAGATTTGGTACTCGTGACGGGGATTGGTCTTGTTATCATGACAATTGGAGGGAGCGATGAAAAAACTCATTGTTGGTGTGCTTGTTGTTGTTGGAGCTTCGCACACTGCTGTTGGGCAAACAAATACGGTGGATCGTCACCGCGGCGAATACGTGGAATATGAGATCGCTACTTGCACGAATCGCCTTTCGTCAGCATGGCTGACGTTGCGAACGGACCCGACAAGGTCATGGGTAATGCCGCAAAAGGGGGGACAAGGTGGGCGAGACCTTTCAGCTTATACGGTGTACACAGACATTGATGGAGATTCAGTGTTTGATGCGATGGTTCAAAACAGGAAAGACGGCATGAAGTTCTACATTCTTTGCTCTAATACCTGGATTGAGGTGCAAGGCATGATGAACGGGTTTGGGCCGGGAGAGGTGCGAAGATCAGTAAGCGACAATAGGAAATACATATTTCGGGGTCACGCGTGGGAACTCCTGGATGACGCTGGGAAAGGCAAGTAGTTGAAAGTCCTTGGTGTGCGAAACGACAGGGTTCGCAAACCGTCCCAAGCGGGGAGCTGGTTTTACAACCCCGAATCGAGGACGTTGCGGACGAGTTGATTGAGCGATTCCATGTTGTAGGGTTTTTGGAGGTAACCGAGACAGCCGTGGCGCAGCATCCGCCGTCCTTCCTGGTCGTGGCTGTAGCCGCTGGAGACGATGACCCGCACGCCGGGATCGATCTCCTTCATCCGCGCGAATAATTCCGGTCCGCCGATGCACGGCATCACCATGTCGGCGATCACCAGATCGATTTCGTCCTGGCGCTGGCGGAACGTCGAAAGCGCCGTGGCGCCATCGGGCGCGGTGAGCACCGTGTACCCTTTCGATTCGAGTCCCAGTTGCGCCATCTCGCGGATAATTTCCTCGTCCTCGGCCAGCAGGATGCACTCGTGACCGCCGCGGGTCGTCGCTTCCGGTTGGGACGGCGCAGCCGTAATCGTCTTCCGGGACGCAGGCAGAAAAATCTCGAACAGGCTTCCCTGTCCCGGTTGGGATTCGACGTGGATTTCGCCCCCGAAGCTCTTGACGATGTTTATCACCAGCGACAATCCCAAGCCGGCGCCTTTGCCGGCCTGTTTGGTGGTGAAGAACGGCTCGAACATGCGCGCGAGCGTAGCCGCGTCCATCCCGCAACCCGTGTCGCGAAACGACAGCAGCACGTAGTCGCCATCGGGCAGGGACACCGCGGGACGGAACGGGTTGGCCGCGTCCAGAAGAACGTTGCGGGTGGTGATGGTGAGGTAGCCGCCATCGGGCATCGCGTCGCGGGCATTGACGGCGATGTTGAGGAAGACCTGTTCCAGTTGCGACGGATCGACCTCGACCGAATGAAGGGTCGTGGCGAACTGGCGTTGGATGAGAATGGATTTATCAAAGCTGTGATCGAGCATTTTGAGCGTCTGCTCGATGCACTCGTTGGGATTGACGACCGTCAGGTGCGGACCTTCCCGGCGCGCGAACGACAGCAATTGTTTCGTCAACGCCGCGCCGCGGTGGGCGCTGGCCTCCGTCGCCTCGAGGTAACGGTACGTCGGGCTGGATCGTTCGGTGTGTTCCTTGACGTAGCTGGCGCAACCCAGAATGGCCGCGAGCACGTTGTTGAAATCGTGGGCGATCCCGCTGGCGAGAGCGCCGATGGACTCGATCTTCTGCGTCTGCACGAGGTCGCGGTACAACTCCTCGGCTTGCACGGCGCCGGCTACGATATTGGCGACGGTTTGCATCTCGGCGATCAGCGACTCCGAAACGGCCCGGGGGTTGCGGTAGAAGAAACCAAGGAGGCCGACGATTTCGTTGCGGCACACGACGGGGATGAGAACGGCGCAAGCGACGCGTTCCCGCGCGCACACATTGCCGAGCGCCGGCGGCGATTGTTGCGCCACGTTGGTAATGATAAGCGGGTGGACATCCGGGGCCGATTGCTCGAACGCGGGGAAGGTCCAGTGCGCCGCCTCCAACTGCTCGGGATTGTGGGCCGTGAACCCGAAGGCTCCCCTGAGGAGGAATCGCGTCTGCCCGTTCTTCTCGGTCAACCAGGCAGCGTCGGCGTCGGCTTCAAAGAGATGCGCCATTTTCTCCAACACGTCCGTCGAGATTCGGGCGACATCAAGTTTGTCGATCAAGGCGCGGGAAATCTGGTTCAACATGGAATGTCGCTGGAAGGCGAGACGCTGGGTCAACTCGATTTCCTGGACGCGAGAGGCTTTGAGGTCCGCCTGGCTTTTCTGGACGCGCCGGACGTACAGGCAGGTTTCCGCGGCGGCCAGCGACACGAGCAACAGGGACGCGCTGCTCAACGGGAGACTGACCTGGACCCAGAAATCATTGTCGTTGCTGAGCCGCCCGATGAGCATGTAGGAGAGCGTGATCACCAGCGCCATGCCGTAGAGTCGCGCGCGCGGTGACCTTGTCCGAAGGTCGGTCTTGGTGGTGATCGGTTGCGCCATGAAGGAGTCCCACCTGGACATGACATAATTGAGCAAGGAATATGCCGCTTCTGAGAATTGAGAAAAACAGCCCGGTCGGACGCCATTGCGGGGAAGATTCCGCAACTTCGGGTGGCGCGGCCCGGCGAGGATGCGAATCTGAATTGTGGGCTGTGAATTGCGCATCCCGATCGACGCCGCCGATTTTCGGGTTGCGCGGCATGGCGGATGCCAGTATGTACTGAGTTGGCCAAGGACAGACGCATTCTTTCATGAAACGCAAGACGCGATTGTGGCTCCGGTTCGTTTTGGTGGCGCTGCTGGTGGGAGGCGTGTATCTCCTGATGCGCGACTACGAGCAGGAGTTCGTCTATGCGCCGACCTCATTTGTCAAAAAGACGCCCCGGGACGCCGGGATGCCCTTCGACAGCATCGCGCTCGTGTCGGACGACGGTGTGAACATCCAGGGCTGGTTCATCCCCGCCCAGTCGCCGGCACCGGACCAACCGCCCGCCACCAACGCCGCGCCCCTCACGCTGTTGTTCTTCCACGGCCGCGCGGGGAACATGAGCGACAGCCTGGAGAAACTCCATCTCTTCCATGATATGGGACTCGACGTGTTTGCGATCGATTACCATGGCTACGGCGCCAGTGGTGGCGTCCCCAGCGAGAGCGCGCTGACGGGCGACGCGCTCGCCGCCTATTTTTACCTGGCCGAGAAGCGCAACGTGAAGAACGAGCGGCTGTATATTTGCGGCGAAGACCTCGGCGCAGCGGTGGCCATCGATCTGGCCACACGGGTGGCGCCCGCGGGATTAATTACCGAGGGAGCGAATGCGTCGGTCCTCGAGAAGATCGAGGATGACTGGCCGTTGATCCCTTGGCAATACCTGTTGCGCAATCAATTCGATTGCATCAAGAAGATCGGTGACGTACGCGTCCCGGTCCTCATGTTCCACAGCAGCGACGATGAACTGGTGCCGTTCAATGACTCGCGGCGGCTCTACGTCCTGGCGCATGAACCGAAAGAACTGGTGGAGATTCATGGGTCTCACCGGGACGCATTCGTCAAATCGTTCGACACCTACTACGACAAGATCGACCAGTTTGTGCATGGAGAGTTCAAGGACAAGTCGGCGTCCAAAGAATTAACGCCATGATCCGGTCGCTCTCGCTTTTCCTGCTGTGCCTGTTTGGTGTGTTGCGTCCCGTGCTCGCCGTCGACACGTTGCGGCCCGAACAGATCCAACCGGGCGTGAAAGGGTACGGCCTGTCGGTGTTTCAGGGCACCAAACCCGAGCGGTTTGAGGTCGAAACCATCGGCGTGTTGAAAAACGTCATGCCCAAGCAGGACATGATCCTGATTCGCTTGAGCGGGGCGAACCTCGAGAAGCACAAGGTCATCGCCGGCATGAGCGGCAGCCCCGTGTACATCAACGACAAGCTCATCGGGGCGCTGGCGTATGGGTGGACGTTTGAAAACGAGCCGCTCGCGGGGGTCACGCCGATCCATAACATGCTGGCGCAAATGACAAGGCCGTTCGTGCCGCGGGCGACGGTCATGGCCTCGGTCTCGTTGGACCGCTCGTCGTCGACGCCGGCGATGTTCGCGCCGCCGAATGGGCCGTTTTCCCGGGACGCGGGCGATTTCGACACACCGCATCCGTTGCTCACACCGCTTTCGTTTGGCGGATTCAGTCCGCGCGTGATCGAGCGGTTCAGTTCGAGGTTTACCGGCTTCGGCATGATGCCGGTGGTCGCGGGCGGCGCGGGCAGCGGGGCGCTGCCGCGTCGGAGCGGCGACATCGAGCCCGGCGGATCGATCGGCGTGCAGTTGATGCGGGGCGATTTGAACATGACGGCGGTGGGCACGGCCACGTACGTCGAGAAGGACCGGGTCCTGGCGTTTGGCCACCCGTTTTTTGAGGGCGGCTCGGTGCAGGCGCCCGCGGTGCTGGCCGAGGTGCACACCATCATGTCGAGCCTGGAACGGTCGTTCAAGCTGGCCACGCCGGTTGCCGAGATCGGGGCGATGGTCGGCGATTGGGAGAGCTGCATTGTGGCGGACACGAAGGCGCACGCCCGCATGATCCCGCTCACCATCGACGCGGTCAACCATGACACCGGTCAGGCGGAACATTACGACGTGGAGATCATGGACAACCAGACGTTCACGGCGCAACTGGTGATCGCGGGAGTCGCGCAAGCCGTCAACGCGGCCTCCGGCTCCTCGCAGGATACGACGGCGCAAATTTCCGTGAGCGCCGAACTCGGCCCGACGAAAAACGGCGGATCGCCGCGGACCGTGGCGGTAACCGATACGTTTTTCAATCCGGGAGGAGGACTAGTTGATATGGAGGCGCTGATGCCGCTGGTCGCCATGGTCAACACGCCCTATGGCAGCCCGACGGTCAATCGTCTGGCGGTGAAGGTGGACGCGACGCTCCGCCGCCAGACCGCCGAGATCAAGCGAGTGTACTTCAACAAATCGGAAGTCGAGCGGGGCGAAACCGTGCCGCTGGCTGTCGTGCTCAAACCATTCGGCCAGCCCGAGGTCACGAAAACGATCCCCATCCAGGTACCGGCGGCCACCGACACGATGCGGGCGCTCGCGGTCACCGTCGTGGCCGGAGACGCCGCGCCGATTGACGCCGCGTCGCCGGACAGCTTGGACGACTATCTGGACGTGATCGAGAAGGGACATCGCAACACGGACCTGGTCGCGTTAACGCCGACGGCCGGTCAGGGGATGCAGTACCGCGGCAAGTTGTTGAAGCAACTTCCCGCGAGCGTTGTTGGCATCTTGGAGGACTCGAGCAGCGGCAACGTGACGGCGGCCGCCGATCTCCAGCAGTTGGTGGAACCGACCGATTGGGTGCTCAGCGGTCAGGCCACCGTCCGCGTCCCGATTCGACAGGAATAACCGCGCATGAGAATAACAACCCTGGTTCTACTTTCGTCCGTTCTCGTATACAGCTCATCCTTCGCCGTAAAGACGGAGCAATGGGAATTGAAATCGCCGGATGATTTCATGACCGGCAAACTGCAGCGGCTCGTCGTCACCAGTGACGGCCAGTTGCGGTTGGGGTACGACGCGACGAAGCTCGGCGAATTCGCCAAGGAGATTTGGTGTTCCGCGGTCGATCGCGACGGGACGATTTACTTCGGCACGGGTTCGCCCGCGGATGTGTACGCGCTGGGCAAGGATGGCCGGACCACGAAGCTTCTGGAAGCGGATTCCATCGCGGTGACCGCGCTCACGCTGGATTCGCGCGGCAATCTGTACGCCGCGACGATGCCCGACGGCAAAATCTACAAAATCTCAACGAGCGCCAAGGCCGCCAGCCCGAAGCCCGAAGAGGCCTGGTGCCGGCTGCGCGCGCCGTACATTTGGGCGCTGCTCGCGGACAAGAAGGACCAGATATTTGCCGGCACAGGGCCTGACGGAAAAGTGTTTCATATCAGCCCGGACGGGAAGGTCGAGGAATGGTTCGCCGCGGAAGAATCGAACATTTTGAGTCTCGCATTGGACGCCAACGGCGCGTTGTTGGCGGGCGGGAGTGATCGCGGGCTGTTGTTCCGGATCAGCGAGAAGGGGAAGGGCGTTGTGCTTCATGAATTCGCCGAGGATGAGGTCAAGGCGCTCGCAGTGAGCGGGGACGATGTCTATGTCGGCGTGAACAAGCAGCGGGTCAGGCGACCGCGCGGCGTGGCGGCCCGTCGTCCGAGCGCGGCGGAGTTTGAGGACCTGACGCAACGGTTGACGGGGCAGTTTGGCGCGGCAGTGACGGCCGAGACGGCCGGGCCGGGCCGCGAGACGCCGCCCGAGGCGCGACTGGCGAACCTGTTGGCCGGCACGCTCTACGTCGAGCATGCAGATGGACGCGTTGACCGGCTGGCTAGTTGGAACGGTGAATCGATCCTGGACGTGAAGGTCGATGGCGACGGCATGGTGCTGGCGGGGATGGCCGGCAAAGGCCGCGTGTACCGCGTGCGAAACGATCAGAACTGGGAGTTGCTGTTCGCGCTCGAAGAACAGCAGGCGCTGACGCTGGCGATTCGCGACGGCAAACTGGCATTTGTCGGCACCGGCAACATCGGGAACGGTTATGGGATCGACCCGCAGAAGGCGCGGGACGGCGATTTTACCAGCCAGGTGCGGGACTGCCGGTTCCTGACGACGTGGGGCAATTTGTATTGGATGGGCAGCGGGGCGATTTCGGTTTCGACGCGCACGGGCAACACGGCGTTGCCGGACTCGACGTGGTCGGAGTGGTCCGAGCCGTTGAAGGTCTCGCCCGCCAAGGTGGCCAGTCCGCGGGCGCGGTTTATCCAGGTGCGCGCCCAACTCGCCGCGGCGTCCGAGCCCGAATTGAAATCGCTGAGTCTGTATTATCAGATGCAGAACCAGAAGCCCGAGGTGTTGTCCATCGAGGTCGGGGAAAAATCGAAGGAATCGAAGGAGAAACCGAAGAGCGAACCGTCGGCGGACCAGAAGACGGGCGATGGCGAGGTCAGCACCGGTCCGAGTGTGACTGGCGATGCCGAGTCGACGCCCAAGGCTGAGGATGCCCGGCCGAAACCGGCAAACCCGGTAAAGGAAATCCATTGGCGGGCAAACGACAAGGATGGCGACGCGCTGGTGTATCGGTTGTATTACCAGGCGGACGGCGACGACACGTGGGTGCCGGCGTTTCTGGACAAGCCGCTGCACAAGACCGAGTACTCGTGGGACACGGAATCCATTCCCGATGGTTGGTATCGAATCAAGGTGGTCGCCAGCGATGAGGAATCGAATCCCGCAGGCGAGGCCCTCACGGACGAGAAGGTGAGCGACCTCGTCAAGGTGGACAACACGCGCCCGCAGGTGCTGGACCTTTCGTATGACGCGGCGAGCGGGATTCTCAAGGGAACCGCGCGCGACAGCCTGAGCTTGATCCGATATCTCGAATACGCCGTTGACGGCGGGGAATGGAAATTTTTCGCGCCGAAGGACGGGGTGTTCGACAGCCGCGAAGAGGCATTTGAGGTCAAGATCGGGCCGCTGGTCGCCGGGCCGCATTTCATCGCGGTGCGCGCCACCGATGAAGAGGGCAATGTCGGGGTCGAGAAAGTGTCGGTGAAGGGTAAGTGATGCGCTACAAGTTCTACGAGAGCGACCCAAAGGCGGCAGTCGGCTTCTCGGAAATCGGAGACGTATTCATTATTTTTCTGTCTTTGTAATCTGCTCGTTACGAACAAGATGCGACTCACCATGCTAATTTAACAGGCTGCGACCGTCATCCGTTGCGTACCTGAATTCAGGTGATCCGCCTATAGTATATGTGTAAACAATTGCGGTGGAATCCGCGGAAAGGTAGACACCATGAGGAAAGGACGTCCAAGATTCGGGTTTTTCATCTTTGACTGCCCATCGGATCACGAGATAGACGGCTCACTGCCGACCGAGAGTGATGTTATACGCGGCGTGCTGGCGAATCGGGACTTAGGGAGCAGGCTTAAGGTTGTGAGGTGCTGTACGGTCAAGTCGTTCGAGTCACCAAAAAGAAAACAATACCCCGGGGTTAGGTTTGTTCACATAGGCGGGCACGGCTCTAGGAAGGGGCTTGGGTTCGTCGGCGGCCGGCTCAAGTGGTCTGCTGTGGCTTTGAGACTGAAGACCCTGTTCCCAAGGCTTAAGAATGATGAGCAGCGCGTACTGACTTTGTCATGCTGCTATTCAGAAGAAGGAATCACTGCCATGAAGGATGCATTGGAGGGACATTTTTCGGCTGCCTACCATTTCGTTCCACGCAAAATCGGATTCTCTAAAGCGATCACGACGTGGAGCATGTTCTATCTCAAGAAGCGCTTGCGCCATCCGCACAAGGCCATAAGGGAGGACATCAACACCTTCATCGGCGAGGAAAACGGGTTGCGTTTTGTTCGCATTTGACCTGTTGGCCGCAATGGGAGGGCCGTGTTGCCTTTCGCTGAAAAGTCGAATAGCTATCGCTTAGAAGCGTTGACTCGGTAGATTTGAACCACGACATTACGAGCGTGAACGGAACGGCAAAGCGGTGACGAGTCGCCGCACTCCAAAAACTTCATGATACGGCTGGAGAACATCAGCGTGGAGTATCGACTCAAGAGCGAGCGCATACAGGCGCTGCGTGATGTCTCGGTGCACATCCGCGAGGGCGGATTTGAAGCGATCATGGGGCCGAGCGGTTCGGGCAAGACAACGCTGATCCAGTTGATCGCGGGGTTGCTCACGCCGACGACGGGCGAGGTGATCGTGTCAGGCGAACATCTGAGCGCGATGGACGACGAGAAGATTTCGGCGTTTCGCAACCGCACCATCGGGTTCGTATTTCAGTTCTTCAATCTGCCGGGCTACTACAACGCCGTGGACAACGCGGCATTGCCGCTGGTGTTCGCGGGCGTGGATGAACGCCATCGCCGGGAGCGGGCCAAGGCGTTGCTGACGGAGTTTGGCTTGCAGGAGCGGCTGGGGCACAAGCCCGACCAGCTTTCAGGCGGCGAAGCGCAACGGGTGGCGATCGCCCGCGCGTTGATCAACAATCCCAAGATCATTTTGGCAGACGAACCGACCGGCAACCTCGACCGCGAGACCGGCACATACGTCATGGAACTGCTCCAGCGCATCAATCGCGAGCGCGGCGTGACGGTGCTGATGGTCACGCACGATGAGAAAGCGGCGGCGTTTGCGCAGCGCGTCATCCGCATCGAGAAGGGGCGGGTGGCATGAGGAGATTCACCCTCACCCTGACCCGCCTTCGCCGAGCGGCAGGCTACGGCGGGCAAGCCCTCTCCCTTCAAGGGAGAGGGGACGCGACCTTGTGGGCAGGATTTGTGGGAGGGCGCTTCCATAATGAACAGCGAGGTGGTTGCAGGTCATGATTCGGCGGCGGGATTATTTGCGGTTGACGACGCAGAAGCTGGGGCTGCGAAAAAAGCGCGCGGCATTCGCGATCATTTCCGTCGCGCTGGGGGTGGTGGTCGTCGTCGCGGTGAATTCGTTGCTGGCGGGCGTACGCGCCGTGGCGATCAAGACGATTTGGACGGAAGAGATCGACCCCGATGTGATCCACGTGTACGCGGGCGAAAACCCGTATGAATACGTCATGAACGCCGACGAACAGAAGCAGAAGGCGAAAAAGCGGATGCAGTTTTTGACGGAGTCCGTGTTCGATGAGATTCGGGGCTGGTCCGGGGTCGAGGCGGCGGACCGGCCCGTGGTGGTGCAGCCGGTGAGCGTCAGTTCACTCGACAAACGTCCGCGAGGCGTCGCCGAACTGCAGGGCGTGCCCGAGGCGTTACTGTTGCGGTACGTGACCGACCGCGCGTTGGTGAGGGGCGTGACCAACGCGATTCCGTTGGTGATGGGGGAACGCGAGGTGAAGCTGCGGTTCGACGAGAAGCGCGGCAAACTCGACGAGGCCCCGAACGGCGAGAAGACGTGGCTCGGGGGTGACGTGACCATCGTGCTCGGCGACAACTACGCGCGCTTGGCGCGGTTCAACTACGATTACGGGAAGCGCGAGTACAAGCCTGTGGCCGACGACGAGGTCACGGCGGAGCACGATTCAATCGAGCGCAGCTATCGCGGGATGTACGACATGACCATTTTCAACACCACGCTCAATTTGAAGGGGCGGGTGGTCGGTTTTTGTCCCGGCAACAAGGTCTTGATTCCGTATGACGCGGCGGAGATGTGCGAGAAATGGATCGACCAACGGAACCGGTTGGCAGCGCGGAATCCTCCACGGGCGGCGGACGAGGTGGTGTACGGGCAGGAGGGCCGGCGCGAGCCGAAGCCGGGCGAATACACGGAAGGGTTGGTGTTGGTGAAGCACGGTGCGGACATCGAATCGATTGCGAAGCGGATTGAAGACATGGGGTTTACAGTGGCGACGCGGGCGCGGACGTTCGAGAACCAGGCGGAAGCGTTCGACAGCACGGTGCGCGTCGTCAAGCAGGTGGCGTTCGCGCTGGGCGGAGTGATTTTGGGGCTGGCGTGCGCGCTAGTGTGGAGCACCACGTCGAAAACGGTGTCTGACAGCCGCGTGGACATCGGCCTGTTTCGCGCGCTCGGGGCGACGAAGCGGGACATACGGCGGTTGTTCCTCGGCGAAGCGATGTTGCAGGGCGTGCTCGGGACGATTGTCGGGATGGTGCTGGGTTGGGTGCTGGCCATCGGGATCAGCCATTGGGTGATCGGGTTCGCGCGGCGGTCGGTGTTTGATCCCGAGGAAGCGCTGCTGATCCCCGACTCGATTTTCTCGATCAACCTGAGGTTTTGTTTGCTGCTGATCGTCGGCGCGGCGGTGGTGTCGTTGCTGGCCGGTTTGCTGCCTGCGAATCGAGCCGCAAATATTGATCCGGTGAAGGCGTTGAAAAGGGAATGACAAATCGGAAGTACATACGCACCACAAATGGCCGGCACGTACTTGTCCGCCAGGATGCAGCGATATGAAACTCTACATTGAGACCAGTGTGCCGAACATGTTGTTTGCGGAAGACGCGCCGGAGAAGCGGGCGGCAACAGAGGTTTTCTTTGAGTGGTTGCGTGTGACCGAAGATGACTTGTTCAGTTCGGAAGTAGTGAAGAAGGAAATCGACCGCGCGCCGGAACCGAAGCGCGCGCGGATGATCCAAGCGTTTGCCGGCTTGCCCATCACGGTGTTGGACATTTCAGATAAGGCTGTGGGGTTGAGCGGAGTTTACGTGCGTGAAGGCATCACGCCCGTGCGCTACCAAAACGATGCGCTGCATGTCGCCGTCGCCGTTTGTCACGCGCTCGATGTTGTTGTAAGTTGGAACATGAAGCACTTGGTCAACGTGCGAAAGGTGCAGCGGATCAACGCGGTCAACCTGCGCTATGGGCTGCCCGCGATCCGGATCCACACACCCGAGGAGATCGTGACGCCATGAAACGGTTGAGACAGCCGAAAGTGCTGGAGGAACTTCATCAGATTCGCGAGGACATGGCGCGCGAAGCGCAGAAGGTCGGCGTCACGAAGTACTATCTGGCGATGAACAAGCGGAGCAAGTGGCTACTCGGTATGGAGCACAAGCCGCGGGTGCAGCACGCGAAAGCCGCGCTCGTGGTTCGAGAACGCCCGCGCAAGAAGTACAGCGCTGATTGAGCGGAACGTTCGAGCCGCAAACGTCGATCCCGTAAAGGCGTTGAAGAGGGAGTAGGAAAGTAGGCTGAGCTTACCGTCAATCCCGCCGGCTTTCGGATTGCGACAGCCATTCGTAGCGTGTTACAAAGCCGTTATGAGCCGGCTATTGTTCGGCGACAATCTCAAGTGGTTGCGCGACACGAACGTCTTCCCCATTCCGATGTTGATTTCTTTGTATCTCGACTGGCATTCGCGAGTGGCTTGGTGAAAATTGAAGACCACGGAACACAAGCGTAAGCAACAAGGTCATTTGGAGTACGCCAGTTGCGACGATTTCCAGCCAGAGCAAATAGAGCAGGTAGACCAAATGCTGATGCATCATTCGACGCCGTTGGGGCTGGACGGAAAGTTCGCGGGCTCCGGGACGTTTATTCGCTGCCACAAACTGCACGGCATTTTGACGGCACGGCATGTGATCGAGCGCTTCGATTTCACTATAGATAGCAGGCAGGTCTTGTCGATATCGGTGATGGACGGGAGGCCACATGAGTATTCACTGGATATGTGTACTCTACAGTGCGTCAAGGTTGGGAGACCGAAGAGGAGTAATCCTCGCGCGGGTCCGGATCTCGCAGTAATTGTTCTTCCCGACGTGGTGGCCAAAAACATTAGCTACCGGAAAAACTTCCATGATCTGTCCGTCCATCGTCGAGAGAGGCTGAAGGAAGCCAAGCGCCCTGCTGGCTTATGGTGTGCCTTTGGTTTTCCGCAAGAGCAGGTAGACGTACAGGTGTCAGACCCGAAGAGCACGATGATACATTGCGTTGGCTTGCTGCTGTTGACAACTGTTACTCGACGAAGAGGGGTCAGGGGGTTTGACTACCTTCACCTCGCGGTTGGGTGCGAGAAACTTCGGGGAAAAGTACCGCCGCCGCGTAAGTATAAGGGAATGAGCGGTTCCGGCGTGTGGCAGATTCCGATCGTTGCCGATGCCAAAGGTCATCCAAGAATACAGATCGAGAAAGCATTGCTGGCGGGCGTAGTGTTCTTCGAGACGCGGCAAGCCGGCCAGTCGAAGGAATTGCGTTGCCATGGGCCCAAAAGCTTGTATGTCAAAGTGCGTAACGCGCTCATACGAAGGGCAAAGCCCCGCCATTGAGGTAGTGAAGGCAGATACTTCTATTTCGCCTCGCGAGGGTGAATCGCAGCCTCCGACCGTCATCTCTGGGCCTCCCAAAGGCGGTTTTTTGAGAAGAAGTGTGATTGCAGCGGGGGAGGGAAACGACAGAGATCCTTCGGCAAACTCAGGATGACAACCGGAGAGGCGGCAGTACCCCTCACCTTAATCCTTTGCGACCAAGGCACGACGAGGTCGCGTCTCGCGGGCTCGGCTCCCCTCAAGGGGCGAGGAGACTCAGCAAGAGCGGTGCGCCCCGACAGAGCGGGGCGGCTACAAGGAACGACGTTGGCAAGGCCGCGGTTCAACGCGAGGATTCACCACGAGCGGCTACAGAGGGCGGCGAGATGCGGCCGTCGAACGGGGGAGTACCTTGTTTTTGATCCATCAGCGGAATTTTGTGGACAAGTGATATACCATGATGTATAGTCGGGGGATTTGGGTTGTTTGATCTTTGAAACATGGGGCATAGATATTCACCACGAAGTCACGAAGTCACGAAGGGCACGAAGCACGGCACGCAGCCACACCTGAGGCGGGCAAGCGCTGTGGCTACAAGGGGCGACCCGCAAAAAGGGTGTTTTTGCGAAACGAACCCACCGCTTTTTCGGAAAATTGTGTCGTTTATGTGGTTGATAGGAAGATGGTTGTAGAGTTCTGTTGTTAGTTTTTCTGTTGGGTTCGTTTTGCTCCGTTTACGCGGGGGCTGGAGCCGAAGCAGGGGTGATTTTCTGGTTCCGGAAGAGGCGGATGGGCAGGATGACGATGGGCACACCGGCGAATCGGAGGCGGCGTTGGATGGCGTAGGCGGTTTCGTTGTGGAGGATGCGGTCGTACCATTTCGGTTCGTCGAACACGACTTCGCCGGCGAAGAAGACGGCGTGCGGATATTTCTTGGCGAGTTCGCAGCAGGCCTCGGCGACCTCGTTGACGATGTCGGTGCCGATGCGATAGGTGGACTCGGCCGGGATGCCGAGGCGGTTGGCCATTTCGACGTAGCGACCGAGGGACGCGCGGGTCTGTTCCTCGAGCGCTTCGACGTGGCTGCCGCCCTTGAAGAAGTCGGAATTGGGCACACCGATGGAGAGGAACACCACATTGGTGAACGACCGCGGGAAGATGCGGAAGATGTTGAGCATGCAGTGGATGCCGAGCTTGGCGAAGCCACCGACGAGAATGACGGCGGTGGGTTTCTTCGGGTCGAAGGCCGGGGCGGTTTTGGCCGGGTCGCCGGGGATATCTTCGAGGGCGGCTTCGACCTGGCGGAGGCGTTGGGTGAACCGGCGGTAATGATGGCGGATCCCGAAACATCCGAGGATGCAGAGGGCGGTGATGACGAGGGTGATCCAGCCGCCTTCGCGGAGTTTCATGGTGATCATCACGGTGAGGATGGACAGGCACAACACGAGGCCGGTGGCGTGGACGCTGAGGTGTTGCAGCCATTGTTTGTCCGTTTTGCGATGGCGGATCCAAAACCGCGACATGCCGAATTCGGAGAGCGAGAACGTGGCGAAGACGTTGATGCTGTACATGACGACGAGGATATGGATATCGCCGCGGGTGTAGAGCAGCGCCATGGCGGCAGTGATGCCCATCAGCAACACGCCGTTCTGGCTGGTGAGGCGGTCGGACAGCGCGGCAAACCGGCGGGGCAGCCAGGAATCGATGGCCATGTTGGCCATGACGCGGGGGCCGTCGATGAACCCCGTTTGGGCGGCTACGAGCAGGAGCACGGCCTCGGACAGGATCGTGATCCCGACGAACCAGACGCCGACGGGGAGGGAGCCGAGTTTGAACCCGCTGGCGAATCGATCGGCGAGCACGGCGTTGAGGGTCTTGCCTTCGACGGGCGATACGCGAAACAGCATGTAACAGAACAGGAGTCCGGCGGCGGTCGCGGCGAGCGAGATGGCCATGTATCTCATGGTGCGTTTGCCGGTTTCGACTTTTGGTTCGCGCATGATGGCGAGGCCGTTGGACACGGCTTCGATGCCGGTGTAGGTGCCGCCACCGATCGAATAGGCCCGCAGGAACAGGACAAACATCCCCCACAGGCCGAGTTCGCCCATGCCCTGGGTAAGGCCGGTGTGGACGTCGTGCGCGACCACGGGAAGATCGTGACCGTGCATCATAAGACCTCCAAAAATCAGGATGATATGGGTCCCGACAAAGGTCAGGAAGATCGGCACGAGCATGGAAACGGATTCCTTGACGCCGCGCATATTCATCAGAACCAGAAAGACGATGGCGGCGAATTCGATGGGGAGCTTGAGGTGCTGGAACGAGAGGGGCAACAAGCTGAACAATGCGTCGGCCCCGCTCGCGATGGAGACCGTGATGGTGAGCACGTAATCCACGAGCAGAGCGCAGCCGGAGACGACGCCCGCCGAGGAGCCGAGGAGTTCGGTGGCGACAATGTAACCGCCACCGCCACCGGGGAAATGTTCAATAATGCGGCTGTAGGCGTAGGAGATAATGAACACGGTTGCGGCAGTGGCCAGCGCCAGGAACACCGCCAGATACAAATGAGTGCCCAACGCGCGGAAGGCTTCCTCGGGTCCGTAGGCCGACGACGACAATCCGTCAGCGCCCAAGCCGACCCAAGCGAGGAAGGCGATCAGGGATATTTTGTGGCCGATCGACGGGTCGTGGAGGTTGCGGGGCGCGCCGAAGAGCATCCGCTTGACTCGCGACCGCATCAGGCGCGGCAGCCGGGGCTCCGGCTCCGGGACCGAGTTATCCATGGTGTAATTCACGTGTCCTCTCTCTTTGCCTACGAGGTTAGCTGTCGGGCTCAGGCTGAGAAGAACAAGCTCTCCTGTTCCGGTTCGCTGGCCGGAATTCGCCCCGTACAACGTGGTTCCCCCGTTCCGTGCGATGGGCACGGATTCGGTAATGAGCGAGGGAGCATAACACAGTGCCGCACCCAGTCAATGCAAGCAACCATTTCACCACTAACCACTTACAAACTTTTTTTATAAATTCTTAATGCGCATGACCGCATCGACCCACTCGGACTTGGCGGTGGGTGGTTCAAACGAAAACTCGGGTTTACACGGCGGCATCGGCGGTTTCGCCGGTGCGGATGCGGACAGCTTCCTCGACAGGCAACACAAAAATTTTGCCGTCACCGATTTTGCCCGTGCGGGCCGCTTCGATAATGGCGTCCACGGCATCCTCGACCTTGTCCTCGTGGAGGACGATTTCGATTTTGATTTTCGGGAGGAAATCGACCGAGTACTCGCTGCCCCGGTAGATGTCGGTCTGGCCCTTCTGGCGTCCGAACCCTCTGACCTCGGTTACGGTCATGCCGACGATGCCAAAATCAGCCAGGGCCTCTTTGACCTCGGGGAGCTTGAATGGTTTGATGATGGCTTCAATTTTTTTCATGTTCGTATTCTTTTCGGGACGTCAACCGGGTGATGCTGGAGGAGAACCCGCCGGTATGTGGACTGCTGATGTGGGAATCCGGGTAGGCGACCAGTCCGGTTTCAGAAATGTCCAGGCCCTCCAACTCGACTTCCGGCGGGACGCGCATCGGGATGAACCAGTCGAGGGTTTTCAGGAAGATCCAGGAGACGCCCCCGGCCCACAAGACGAGGACGAAAACGCCGAGTAGTTGCGCGCCGAGTTGGCCCCAGCCGCCATGCAGGCAGCCGTTCACCGAGTCGCTATTGGCAAAAATGCCCACCGCCAGCACGCCCCACAGACCGCCGACGCCATGCACGGAGATGGCGCCGACGGGATCGTCGATGCGCCACCTGTCGAGGAGTTGGACGGACACGCAACCCAACAAGCTGGCGATGACGCTGATGATCACGGCGGCGACGGGGCTGATATAGGCTGCCCCGGCCGAACTGGCCACCAACCCGGCGAGCAACCCATTGATCGTGATGGTTGGGTCAGGTTTGCGGGTGGTCATGATCATAAATGTCGCGGCGGTGATGCCGCCGCTGGCACCGGCGAGGATGGTGACCACGGCGATCGACGCGGCAGATTCGGTTGCGCCCACCATGTTAAATCCCAACCATCCGACGACGAGCAAGAATGATCCGAGGAGCGTGAGGGGGATGTTGTGTGCGGGGATCGGTATCACCGCGCCGTCCCGGTTGTAGCGGCCGATTCGCGGGCCCAAGATCAAGGCGCCCGCGAGCGCAAAGAGACCGCCGAGGGCGTGGACAACGCCGGAGCCAGCAAAATCCACAAAGCCCAACCGCGCCAGCCAGCCTCCGCCCCATGTCCAACAAGCGAAGAACGGGAACAGTATCAAGGACATAAACAAAGCCGAAACATAGAAATTCCTGAGACTCCACCGTTCGGCCAGTGCTCCCACCGGAATACTGACGGCCACGCACAAGGTGGACGCCTGCCAAAAGAACGATGAAAAATTGCGTGGGCCGGCATCCGCATGATAGAGAAAAAAGCCGCTTCCGCCATGCGCCACCGCGAAGCCTCCGGCCCAGAAGGCGACCACGGCGATGGCGCACCCGAAGAACGTCATGAAGGTCGTCTGGGAGGCATTCTTCGCCCGGGTGAGGCCCGCCGCCAGCATGGCCAAACCGGCCGGCATGAGCCAGATCAATACCCCGGCGAGTAATTGCCAGACGGCGGTTGCCGACTGGGTTGGCAGTGATGGCGCCGAGAGGTCGGCGGCGCGAGCGAGCGGCCCTGGCAGTACGCTGGAGAGCGCCACTGCCAGGGCCACAATGCCTAAGGGTTTGTTGCTGACATAGGTTTTAAGCCACATACCCTTTGTTAATTCCATTCGCTCACATCATCAGAACAGGTACGCGACCCCCGCGCCGAGCGTGAACTGATCGCGTTCGCCGTTGTACGTACCGGGCTTGTCCGCGTGATCCCAGCGGAGTTCAGGACGGAACTGGAAGTTGTCCACTGGTTTCAGGTTCAGTGTCAGGGTCGAACTGTAGATTTCTGGAGTGGTACCAACGGGCAGGCCGGCAAACTGCGTACGAGTGCCATCCTTGTCCCTCAGGAAATCCTGACGGAACGCCAGTTCGATCTTGTCCGTGAAGTCATAGATCAACCAGCCGCCCAAAGCGAACCAATCCGGGTTGCCAAACGTGTCCGCGCCAAGCGTCACATTTTCTTCGGTCCCGTAATCCGCTTGGAAATCAGCACTGAATTTGTCCGTGATCTTGCGGGTGGCGACCAGTTCGACGCCATCACGCCAGTTCGCCGTTGCGCCCGTCTGTTCCGGGCCACCGTAACCCAGCACGGCAAAGGTGGTATTGGAATCCATCGCATATCCAATGCGGCCCATGTACGACAAACCGTTGTTGTTGTCAGGCAATTGATCCCAGCCATTGAACACCACAAACTCGGTGTCGATTTTGTCGTTCCACTGGTACATCAACTGGACGCCCGTCTGCGTGAAGTTCTCCACGTAGAGGAATTGATTTCCTTCCGAGAAGTTCGGGTTGGAGACCTGCTCGATGACTTCCACGCCCATCAAGGTCACCGTCTTGCCGAAGATGACCTTCAGGCCGTTTCCGATCGGAACGTTGACATCAATAAATGCCTGCTCTAGGTCGCCATCATTCCCCAAGTTGAAGCTGCCTGCCCCGAGGTTGGGGGACGAATGGATGATCGCCGCGTCCTCACCGAAGATCAAGTCCGCGCGATAGCCGACGGCCCAATTGGTTGGGTTGACGTTAAGAGGTTTTTCGAGAGCTAACTTGAAGTCGTCAAAGACGAATTGATTGGGATGTGTATCAAACGTTCGACCGACGACCGGAGTGGATAAGCCTCCCCCTCGGTTGACATTATACAGGTACGAAGCCTCGGCAAACCCGCTGATCTCGGTCTGGCCGAGGAAATCCAGCGACTTCTGCGGGATGTCCGATTTGGCGACGGCGACGTTGCCGGTGCCGGCTTCCAATGCGGCGACCCGCTTTACGAGGTCGTCCGTCACTTTCTTTTGTGCATCATACATGGCCTTGTAGTCCGGAGCGTCGTCTGCGCGAACCATCGGTGCTCCTCTCATCGTCAGCACTGCCACAGCCGCACAAATCCATACGGCTCTCAGGTAATTGATCCTCACCTTCGTGTCCTCCGTTTATTTGGGTTTTATGTTGGTCTGGTACGACTTCGCTTGGGGCTATTCCATCACGCCACCACGCGACGCATCTCTGCTGAACCTGTCACGCGAGAGCCATCCGCTGCCCAACGAACCGGATTTGCCCTGAACGCCTCGCGCGGGTACAGTCCCATCGGAACAACGTCCCGCCGATCCCTCTCCCGACACCATTGGCGCATGGTTTGCGCCCATCCACTGAAGCGCCGACGCACACATTCCGAAACCGGCCATCCCCACCAACGGCTGGCCGCCGTCCATCCGAGTGGGCGCACATGTTGCCTCACGTTCCACCCGCTGTGGCACATCCTGAATGGCGGTCAATTGACCAAACGGCGTCAACAACCGTACGCCTTCCGCAGCATAATCAATTGGGGCAACGTTGCCACAAAAAAAACCAGCCCGCATGCGGTGGCCGTGACGCTTGCTTGCCGCAGGCAGATCGACCGCCAAAAATCTTTGCGAGAGCCGCGATTTCCAACGGGAAACCGATGTCGTGGACAGCGCGTGTGAGCCGGCTTTTGCCGGAATAGGGACGCACCTCGACCTCGGTACTGCTGGATCCAAGCCTCGCATGGCCGAATCTGTTCGCAGGGCGTATGCCATGAAGTGGCATCACAGTGGCAACTGTCCGTTTGACAAACACTTACAGATTCAACCGTTCATTACAAGTTGCTCTGCTGCAGCCCGCCCTTAGCCACCGTGGTCAAAACGCGACATGACAACCGGAAAGGGAGAGCCCATGGATTCGGTCTGCGCTGCAACGGCGACCCCGCCCGGAGCCATCAAGTTGGCGCGGTGCCGCGGTAGCGGATGATGCGGACTTTTTCCAGGGTGACAAGGCCGTCGCCCATCATCTTGTCGAGTTCGGGAATGAAGGCATTGATCCTGTCTTCCTTGTCGACGATCTCGATGAGCACGGGGAGATCCTCGCTGAGGCGAAGGATTTTGGCAGTGTGCAGGTGCGAGTTGGCGCCGAAGCCCATCGGGCCGCGCAGGACGGTCGCGCCGGCCAGGCCCATTTCGCGCGCCTTGAGCACGATCGCCTCGTAGAGCGGTTGGTGGTGCCACTTGTCGAGTTCGCCGAGATAGATCCGCAGGAGAGAACCTTCACCATCGAGTTTCATACCGCACCTCCGTGGAATTTCGCCTGGAGCGCGCGGCCACAGACCCAGCCGAGATAGACCGCGAACAGGCCGAGGACGTTCGAGCCGACGATATTGAAGGTGACCGCGAGCCATTCGCCGTCGCGCGCGAGGTTGAGCGTTTGCAGTCCATAACTGGAAAACGTCGTGTACCCGCCGCAGATGCCGATCATCAGGAAATCGCGCCATTCGGATTTGAGCCAGGCGCGTCCCGTCGCGGGACCGCTGATGGCGGCGATGAAGCCGATGGCGAGGCAGCCGGTGACGTTAATGACGAGCGTACCGAGCGGGAAAACAGCCACCAGCGGATAATGTTTCGACTGATGCGTGGAGATGAGACCGTTCAACCCGTAGCGGGCCAACGTGCCGAGCGCTCCACCAATGATGAGCAGCAGCAATCTGAACATTGTGTCCTCTGTGCCATGGTAGGAGTCATCAGCGCCCTGCCGAGCAGGGGCAGTTGCGGGCGAACCCCATCGCCAGCAGCCAACGTAGCACAAGCGACCTGCCAACTTCATCAAAAAAAAGCGCATCCAGAAATCTCGGCGCCACGCGCCATCGATATTGGCTGGCTTCTTCACCCTCCTGCACGATTTCGGGTCGTGGTTTTGTGATGGCGTCCTGCATCTTTTTAATCACGCTGGTTAACAAGCGTCCGATGGTTAGCTCGTGCGGGCCAGGTCGAATCGACGCAAGGCATTGTATTTTAACGTTTTTTTAATACTCATCTCCGGGCTGGCACAGGGGACGCTAAGGGGTGCACGCAGGCGAGAGTGTGGATTCGACCCGACAATTATTGTTCGAGTGCCGCGTTGGACAGCGACGACGCACGAGAGTCGGCGAGTTAAAAAAATGTAAAAAACGTGGAACGTAAGGAGACCAAAGATGGCAACTGCAGGACAATCAACTGGCGTGGCTGAAAAACCCAAGACAACAGGGACACTGGGATTGACGGGGCTGACGTCGAATGCAATGGCGCTGATCGCGCCGGGCGCGTTCCTATGGCTAACCTATCAAATCCAAGCCCTGTACGGAGCGCCGATGGCCGGCTGCGCGATGTGGTTTGGGATCGTGGCGGCGTTACTGCTGTGTTTCGCGACCGCGATCAGCTACGCGGAATTGTCCAAGCTGTATCCCGGCGCCGGTTCGTCGTACCTCTACGCCGAACAGGCGTTCCTTTCCAAGACGCACGCCTATAAGTTCGCCCGTGTAGCCAAATTCTTCACGGGTTGGGCCAGTCACCTGTACTACTGGGTGTATCCGGGTTGCATGGTGGGCGTGACGGCGATCCTCGGCGGGTACCTCTTGAACCAGTTTTGGCCGGACACCTTCAGCGGCTCGTATAACAGTCCGTTGTTCATGTATTTGTTCTGCATCGTGTTCGCGTTCGGCGTAGCGTACATCGCCTATCGCGGCGTGACCGGTACGACGGGCGTCAACCTCGCCATCAACGTCATTCAGATCGCGGCGTTGATTGTGTTCTCCGTGATGGCACTCGCCTATCGCGGCCGCCATCCGCAAGGCTCCCAAGGCTATCACCTGTCCAACGGCGTGGCCGTGAATTATCAGGTCGCGCAGGAGGTCGTGAAGGACGACAAGGGGAATCCGACGCCGGCCCTCGACGCCAACGGCAAACCGACGGTGGATGACAAGGGCAAACCCGTCTATCAAATGCAGGACTCGCAGGACAAGGACGGCAATCCGGTGGCCGCCGACAAGGATGGCAATCCGGTCACAGACCTGGCCAAGGCGGCGCCGTTCACAGTGGATTATGGAGCCGATGGAGCCACAACAACGGATCCGGCGACCAAGATTTCCACCTTCAACTATCATGCGACGGCCGGTTCGGTGGTCGCGCCGCATGGGTTCAACTTTGTGTTCATCCAGGCCTGTATCGCGATTCTCATCCTCGTCGGATTTGAATCCGTCACCGCGATGGGCGAAGAAGCGAAGAATCCGAAGAGGGATATTCCGCGGGCGGTGCTGCTCTCGTTGGCGATTCAGGGTGGATTCTGCTATCTCTTCGAGTATTTCGCGGCCAATTACTTCCTGCACAACGGTTACACGTTGCCGACGGCCAGCGGTTCGAGCGCGCCCATCGGCGACATGATGGTGATCGTGGGTTCCTGGATGTTCGGCAGCTACGCGGCGGGCCGCGCCTTCATGCTCGTTCAGGCATTCACCGTGTTTCTGGCGCTGATCGGGACGACGTTGTCCTGCCTCAGCACGGGCGCTCGCGTGACCTACGCCATGGGCCGCGACGAAGAGGTGCCGTCGCACTTCGGCCTGTTGCACGGCAAGACGCTCTCGCCGTATCGCGCGATCTGGGCGCTGGCAACTCTTTCAGCCATCTTGGGCATTATGACTGTCTCGGTGTACCTCGGTGGCGCGACTTCGGCGCCCGCACCCCTGGACCCGAAGTATCACAACCTGTGGTACAGCTTCGGAATCTTCTCGCCCGATTCGTACATGAAACTGCCGAATACGCTGGTGATCATTACGCTGATCAGCAATTTCGGCACGTTCCTGCTCTACATGACGACCTGCATCGTCGCGATGGTGGCGTTCAAGGAACATCATAGCTTCAATGGTTTCAAGCACATGTTCGTCCCGATTTTCGGGTTGCTGGCGAACCTGGCGTGCATGCTGTTTTACTTGATCGGGCCGTTCACGGTCAGCGGCATGAGCTGGCATGAACCGTACATCGCGCTTGGCATCTGCGGGCTGTGGGGTGCATACGGAGCGTTCTACTTCGTGAAATCCAGCAAGGCCAAGGGCCGCGAGACGTTGCTCACCAGTAAACCGGCAGAGACGGTCATGGCGCTGTAGGCCGGAAGATTGATCTGGGTCGGGTGCGACCATCCTCCGTGGTGCGCCCGACCCGGGTTGAAAGTATGGACCAAATCAACAACCGGACGTCGGACGTAATTGCATTGAATTGAGGAGACATCATGACACCGAAAGAAGTCCTGGCGTTGTGTAAGAGCAAGAATGTTCAGCTTGTCGATATCAAGTTCTGCGATTTTCTCGGGACCTGGCAGCACTTCTGCATGCCCATCGCCGAGCTGGAAGAGGAAACCTTCGAGGCCGGCGTGGGCTTTGACGGGTCGTCCATCCGCGGCTGGAAATCAATCGAGTCCAGCGACATGCTGCTGATTCTCGATCCTGCCACGGCGTTCATCGATCCTTTCCCCATCATCACCACGCTGAGCATTACGGCGGATGCCATCGACACGATCACGCGCGAACCGTATTCACGCGACCCGCGCAACGTTTCCCGCAAAGCGGTGGCGTATTTGCAGCAGACGGGCATCGCCGACACGGCGTACTTCGGGCCCGAAGCCGAATTTTTCATTTTCGACGACGTCCGTTTCGGCCAGACTTCCAACAGCGGTTACTACTCCATCGATTCCGTGGAAGGCATTTGGAACACGGGCCGCGAGGAATCGCCCAACCTTGGCAACAAGATCCGCCACAAGGAAGGTTATTTTCCGGTTCCGCCACAGGATACGCAGGTGGACATCCGCAACGAGATGATCACCGTGATGAAAGCGTGCGGCCTGACGGTGGAACGCGAACACCATGAAGTCGCGACCGCCGGTCAGGCGGAAATCGACCTGCGGTTCAACAATCTGGTGGCGATGGCCGACGACATGATGGTCTACAAGTATGTCGTCAAGAACGTGGCCAGGCGCCACAACAAAACCGTGACCTTCATGCCGAAACCGCTGTTTGGCGACAACGGTTCGGGAATGCACACCCATCAGAGCCTGTGGAAAAAAGGCAAGCCATTGTTTGCGGGCAACGAGTATGCCGGTTTGAGCAAACTCGCGCTCCACTACATCGGCGGCATCCTGAAGCACGCCAAGGCCATGGCAGCATTCACCAATCCAATCGTCAACAGCTACAAGCGCCTGACCCCGGGCTTCGAAGCGCCCGTCAACCTGGCCTATTCCAGCCGCAATCGTTCGGCGGCGGTGCGCATCCCGACCTATTCCCCGAGCCCGAAGGCCAAGCGCATCAAGCGCATCGAGTATCGTCCGCCCGACGCGGCCGCCAATCCGTACATCGCGTTGTCCGCGATGCTGATGGCCGGACTTGACGGTATTCAAAACAATATCGATCCCGGCGCGCCGCTCGACAAGAACATTTACGAGTTGCCGCCTTCGGAACTCAAGAAGGTGCCGTTCATGCCGGCCAGCCTCACGGAAGCGTGTGACGCGCTGGAAAAGGATCACAAGTTCCTGCTCCAAGGCGACGTTTTCACCGAGGACGTGATCGAGCAGTGGCTGGACATGAAGCGCAAGGAACAGGATCAGATCCGCCTGCGGCCGCATCCGTGGGAGTTTCACATGTATTACGACTGCTAGAAGCGTGGAGTCCGTATCCTTTGGACTGACAGAAGAAAGCTGTACAACTGAGTGTTAGTTGAGACGCCCGGTGGGGCACGTCAGGCTGGTGTTTTGGCCCGTGCCTTTGACATGGCGCGGTGTTTTTTTTTATCCACGCTGCGTAACAACCGTCTGACAGGGACGGCTCCCTCATCCGCCGCAATTCACGAAAGCTGCTGCCCTTTAACGAGTTTTTAATTTTCCCACTTGGGCTGGCACAGCGGACGCTAAGGCCCACGCCATGCGAGTGAGGTTATTCGCTCCGACGATGTATGGCGGCGGTCGGGTACCTTGCAACGGCGGCATGCGACAGCCGGCAACAAAGGAAACGTTAAAACCTGAGTAAGGAGAACATCATGGCAACGGAACAACAAGCGGGTGGGGGAGCAGCAAGGCCCAAGACGACGGGTACCCTGGGGCTAACGGGCCTGACGATTAACGCGATGGCGCTGATTGCGCCAGGAGCCTTTTTGTGGCTCACGTATCAAGAGCAGGCGCTCTACGGCGCGCCCATGGCCGGCTGCGCGATGTGGTTCGGCCTGTTCGCGGCGCTGATGCTGTGCTTTGCGACGGCGGTGAGTTACGCCGAGCTGTCCAAGCTGTATCCGGGCGCCGGATCATCCTACTACTTCGCCGAGCAGGCGTTTCTGTCGAAAACGCACGCCTACAAATTCGCCCGCGTAATCAAGTTTTTCACCGGCTGGGCCAGTCATCTGTATTACTGGGTTTACCCTGGCTTGATGGTGGGCGTCACCGCGGTTTTGGCTGGTTATCTGGCCAACCAGTTCTGGCCAGACACGTTCAGTGGGACGTATAACAGCCCGCTGTTCATGTACCTCTTCTGCGGTGTTTTCGCATTGTTGGTGGGTTACATCGCCTACCGCGGCGTGAATAGCAGCACGGCGGTCAACATGGCGATCAACATCATCCAGATCACAGCGTTGATCGTTTTCACAATCATTGCCATCGCCTATCGCGTGCATCACCCGGATGGCTCGGTTGGCTATCACTTGTCCAACGGCACGCCGGTCAACTACAACGTCGATCAAGTCAACGTAACTGACGACAAGGGCAAACCGGTACAGGCCACTTGGGCCGATAATTCGCCCAAGACCGACGACAAGGGCCAGCCGGTGTGGAACACGCAGGACCGTCAGGTCACCAAGGATGATTTGGCCGACAAGACCTTGAATTTGGCCGCGCTCGGCCTTGCCGAGGGAGATCCCTACCCCGTCCTGCAGAAGGACGCCAACGGCAAATTGGTCCTGGATAAAGACGGCAAGCCGGTTCCCGATCCGTTTATATTGAGTTTCAAGCCCGAGGACGCCGTCAGCGGCAAGCCGGGCGACGCGAAGGACCCACAGACATTCAACTTCCACACCAGCGCGAGCTCGGTGATCGCGCCGCATGGATTCGGTCTCGTCTTCGTCCAGGCGTGCGTCGCCATCCTCCTGCTCGTCGGTTTCGAGTCCGTGACCTCGCTGGGAGAAGAGGCGAGAGACCCCAAGCGACACATCCCGTATGCAGTGCTGCTGTCGCTGGCGATTCAGGGGGCGTTCTGCTATATGTTCGAGTATTTCGGGGCGAACTTCTTCCTGAACAGCGGCTACACCGTTTCGAACGCGGGCGCGTCCGGCGCACCCATCGGCGACATGATGGTCCTTGTCGGCACGTGGTTGTTTGGCACCTATTCGGCGGGCCGGGCCTTCATGCTGATCGAGGCGTTCACGGTGTTCCTGGCGCTGATCGGCACCACGCTGGCCTGCGTGAATACGGGAGCGCGGGTGACGTACGCGATGGGCCGCGACGAAGAAGTGCCGTCGCATTTCGGCATGTTGCACGGCAAGACGCTCTCGCCCTACCGCTCGATTTGGACCCTGTCGATCCTGTCGATCTTCATCGGCATCATTACGACGACGGTGTATCTCGGCGCGCAGAGCACGGATCTCGCGCCGCTGGACAAGCATAACTTCTGGTACAGCTTCGGCATCTTCTCGCCGCACGCCTATACATGGCTGCCGAACACGCTGGTCATTGTCACATTGATCAGCAACTTCGGCACGTTCCTGCTGTACATGACGACCTGCATTGTGGCGATCGTGGCGTTCAAAGAGCACCACTTGTTCAACGGGATCAAGCACATGGTCATCCCGGTGTTTGGTCTGCTGGCGAACCTGTGCTGTATGCTGTTCTACCTCGTCGGGCCGTTTTCCGTCAGCGGCATGAGCTGGCATGAACCGTACATCGCGCTCGGCGTGGTTGCCTTGTGGGGCATCTATGGCGTGTTCTACTTCATGAAGTCCAGCAAGGCCAAGGGCCGGGAAGCGTTGCTGACCAGCAAGCCGGCTATGTCCGCAATGGCGCTGTAATTACGCACGGCTTGCCCCCAAACCATCGGGGCACGTGTTGGGTCTCGGAACGGCCGCCTCTTTCAGGAGAGGCGGCTGCTTCCTTTTTAGCCCCTCTCATCCGGCTTGCAACCGCCAGCCGTGGCGGGTAGCGTGTGCCGCTCGACAGCTATGGAACTGATTTACGGAGAGCTTTCATCCGTTGGCACGGTGCGCCCGCGAAACGAGGACTATGTTGGCTTCTGGGAGCCGGAGTCGCTCGAGGAAAAACGCAGCCGCGGGGCCATTGCAGTGCTGGCCGACGGAGTCGGCGGCCAGGGACGCGGCGATGTCGCCAGTCGGTTGGCCGTTGAGGTGTCGCTGAAGGTGTTCCGCGAAGCGAAGGAGGATCCGTCCCCGCAACAATTGCTGACGCAGGCGTTCAACGCGGCGAACCTCGCCGTTTTCGACAAGAGCGCGGAAGACAGGCGCGCGAAACCCATGGCCACCACGCTGGCCATCGCCATCTTCCGCAACGACCATGTCACCGTCGGGAACGTCGGCGACACACGCGTTTATCTCGCGCGCAAAGGCGAGATCAAGCAGGTCTCGACCGATCACTCGTACGTCGCCATGCAGCGCAAATTCGGTCTCATCAGCGAGGACGAAGCCAAACGCAGCGACAACCGGTTCATCCTCACCCGCAGCGTCGGTCAGGAACCCGTGATCCGCGTGGACGTCGAGGACGTGGCCGTCCAGAAGGGCGACCACATCGTGCTTTGTTCGGACGGTTTGCACTCGTGCGTCGCCGATGGCGAAATCTGCGACATTGTCGGTCGCTACGCGCCGGCGGCGGCCTGCCGCCAACTCGTGGCGCTGGCCGAGCAACGGGGGACGGACGACAATGTCTCGGCGCAGGTCATCCAAGTCGAAGAGATCGAGGCGGTGGGCTACTACCGCGGTGTCCCGATGTTTCACAAACCCGCGGAGAAAGCCGTTACCGGCGAAGTCGAAGCGGGCCAACTGCTCGATGACCGGTTTTTCATCCACGAGATGATCAGCCGTAGCGGCATGGCAACCATCTTCCGCGCCACGGACCGCCAGACCAAGCAAATGGTCGCCGTGAAGGTGCCGTACATGCAGTTCGAGAGCGATCCGGGATTTTTCTCGCGGTTCCTCCGCGAGGAGGAGATCGGCCTCAAACTTCAACATCCCAATGTTCTCAAGTTTTTCCCCGTGGAAACAAAGTCGCGTCCGTACATCGTGACCGAATACCTGCGGGGCTATACGCTCGCCCACCTGCTCAACAACATCCGACCCATGCCGGTATCCGATGCCTTGAAGCTCGCCAGCCGCATCTGCGACGCGCTCGCGTATCTGCACGGCATGGGCGTCGTCCATCGCGACCTGAAACCGCAGAACATCATGATGTGCTACGACGGTACGATCCGGCTCATGGATTTCGGCATCGCCCGCAGCGAAGGTCGCCGCATCACCTACACGGGCTTCACGCCCGCCCTGGGCACACCCGATTACATGGCCCCCGAGCAGGTCAAAGGCAAGCGCGGCGATGCCCGCACCGATATCTACAGCCTGGGCGCCATGCTCTACGAGATGTTGACCGGCCATACGCCGTTCGAGGGGGAGACCCCGCTCATCATCATGAACGCCCGGGTCGTTGGCGATCCCGTCGCCCTGCGCCAGTTCCAACCGGATCTCTCACCCCAGGTCGAGGAAATCGTTCTCCACGCCATGGAACGCGATCCGGCCAACCGCTACCGATCCGCCGCCGAGATGAAAGCCGAGATCGACGACCCGGACAGCATGACCGTGACGGGCCGCGCGGACCGTCTCCAGGCACCCGCGCCGTGGAAACGCGGATGGAGCAAGCATCGGTCGGTAATTGTGTCCACCTTGGCGTTGCTTGCGGTGTCCATCCTGTTCTTCTTCCTTATGGTCTTCCTTCACCCGGCGCATCACCGCTGACGACTGTGTCGGCATTCGACAGCAAGGCCGCAGGTTTCCTTGCCGTGACCGCGTAATCGTGAATCCCCGCGATGGACCGCTCCCCCCGCGCTCCTGCTTGACGTGACGACTCGGGGCGGCCATTGTCGAAACAACCTGTGATGAGCACTCTGAAACGAGCGAGCCAAGCGGACGCATTCACAATGCCATTGGCTGCGGTTCGTCTCCAGGATTTGCTCCGCATCGGCGGCAAGGCGGCTCATCTCGGGGAGTTGATCGCCGCCGGGCTGCCAGTCCCGTCCGGATTTGTCGTCACGACGGATGCCTGCAAGCGGTTCTTGCAATCCGATCCCCGGATCGCGCGTTGGTTGGAAACCCTGGAGAGGTGTAGTCCTCAGGATCCGGCGGCCCTGCGCGCCGCTGCGGAAGAGGTAGGACGGCAGTTAAGCGCCATCGTCGTGCCGGGCGACGTGGCGGACGCCGTCGCGGCGGCCTTGGCGCCCGAACCCGGCGGCGCCCGGGCAGTGCGTTCGAGCGCGACGGTCGAAGACCTGCCGGAGGCGTCGTTCGCCGGCCAGCACGATTCGTTTCTCAACGTGCGCGGACGCGACGCGGTCCTGGGCGCGGTGAAATGTTGCTGGCTTTCGTTGTTCTCCGAGCGGGCCATT
>JBEKBH010000032.1:0-37601 GCA_050015495.1 Verrucomicrobiia bacterium | reverse complement strand
CGATTCGCGACGGAGTTGTTCCCATAAGGCGCGTTCGCGGTCGCCTACACGTTCCGGGACTTGGATGCGCACGACGGCAAACAGGTCGCCGCGCTCGCCGCCCCTCTGGGGGATGCCTTTTCCGCGCAATCGGAAGCGCTGGCCGTTTCGCGTGCCCGCGGGTATTTTCAGGTTCGCGTGCCCGTCGAGCAGTGGAATCGAGACGGTCGTGCCCAAGACAGCATCCCACGGCGCGACATCCAGGTCGCAATACAGGTCATCGTTCTCAACCCGGTAATCCGGGTGCTTCGCGAAACGGATGCGCAAGAACAGGTCCCCGGACTGTCCGTCACCCGCGCCGTGCTCTCCCTGGCCGCTCAACCGCAGAAGTTGCCCCTCGTAAACGCCCGCGGGAATCTTCACCTGGTAGGTTTCCGTCCGCGCGACCTCGCCTCGTCCTTTGCATTCGGGGCAGACCTTTTTGTTGATCCGGCCGGTCCCGCCGCATTTGTCGCAGGGCACAAGCCGCTGCAGCGAAACAGCCCGGGTTGAACCCCGCAACGCCTCCTCCATCGTGACCATGATATCGGCTTCGACATCGCGTCCGCGCTGGGTGAATGCCTCGCCATCGCCCGCCCCGCGCGGCGAGAATCCCACTCCTCCGCCGTGCATTCCAAAGATGTTCTCGAAAAAGTCGCTGAAGCCGGTGCCTCCGAAATGGAATTCGAAGTCGCCGGGCGCACCCTCGGCCCGGGCTCGTTGGCCAAACTGTTCCTGCCAGTCGGGCGGCGGTCGAAACTCCTCCCCTTGCTTCCAGTTCGCCCCCAACGCGTCGTATTTCTTCCGCTTTTCGGGATCGCTCAGCACCTCGTTGGCTTCATTGATTTCCTTGAACCGCTCCTCGGCGTTCGTCTTGTCCTTGGCAACGTCGGGATGATGCTTCAGCGCCAGCTTGCGGAAGGCGCGGTGAATGTCATCCTGGCTGGCCGTGCGCGGTACGCCAAGAATCTCGTAGTAATCCTTGAACTCGACTGCCATAAGCTTTCCGTGGTGTTATCGGGCTTCCCATCCCGATGCCGCGACATCGCACGGGATGGAACTGTCACGCTGGGAAGGCTAATCGCAAAACCTCGCTTTGACAATAGCCGACCCGCACGGCATCCTTAATCGCCAATGTCAACGAAACGAGCACGCCGATGATCCTGACCATCAACGGCGGGTCGTCGAGCATCAAGTTTGCATTATTCGAGGTGGGCGAACCGCCCCGGCGCGTGTTGGATGGACGGATCGAACGTGTCGGATTGCCCGGCACAACGTTCACGACCGAGGGCGCTGACAGGCAAAAAACCTCCGAAACGATCCACGCCCCGAACCACACGACCGCGGTGAACGTCCTGATGGACTGGCTGGAAAAGGACATCGGACGCAACGCCCTCCGCGCGGTCGGCCATCGCGTGGTGCATGGCGGTCCAAAATACAGCCGGCCACAACGAATCACCGGGGAAGTGGTGGAGTACCTGCGCCAACTCAGTCCGTTTGATCCGGACCATCTACCCGAGGAGATCGAGTTGACCGAGGCCGTCTTCCGCCGGTTTCCGAATTTGCTGCAGATTGCGTGCTTTGACACGGCCTTTCATCACGACCTGCCCCGAGTGGCGCGGCTCCTGCCGATCCCGCGTCGGTTCGAGGCGCTGGGCGTGCGGCGCTATGGGTTTCACGGACTGTCGTACGCGTATCTCATGGAGGAACTGGAACGCGTGGCCGGCTCCGAAACCGCACGCGGCCGGATCATCCTCGCCCATCTGGGTAACGGCGCGAGCATGGCTGCGGTGCGCGAGGGCAAGCCGGTGGATACGAGCATGGCTTTCACGCCGACGGCCGGCTTTCCGATGAGCACGCGTTCGGGCGATCTCGATCCGGGGTTGGCTTGGTATTTGGCGCGGACGCAGCAAATGAACGCGAAACAATTCAACGAGATGGTCACCCATCAATCGGGATTGTTGGGCATTTCGGAGACCAGCCCCGACATGCATGATTTGATCGAGCGGGAAAGCCGGGATGAGCGGGCCGCGGATGCCGTCGCGTCGTTCTGTTACAACGTCAGGAAATGGATTGGCGCGTTCGCCGCCGCGCTGGGCGGCCTGGATACGCTCGTGTTCTCCGGCGGCATCGGGGAAAACTCGACGGAAGTGCGGACCCGCATCTGTGACGGTCTTGGTTTTCTGGGAATCCAACTCGATGAACAACAGGGCGCGGCCAACGCCGCCGTGATCTCGAAGGCCGCGAGCCGGGTCACGGTTCGCGTCATCCGCACCGATGAAGAGTTGATGATTGCGGAGGCCGTGTGCCGCGCCTTGCAGGAGGATGGTGGTCGATGAAGCTCCGGACCGCCGCCGGCGGTCGCCTCCGTCCACTGTGGAATGAGATCGGCCTTGCACACCGGCCCAATCTAAACAATCTTTGAGCGGCGAGACCGGTTTTTCCCCGGAGGGCTGGTGGATGGATCCAGTTCGACCGAGCCGTCGTCGAGAAACGGATTGGCGGTGCTGAAGAAGATGTTGAACCTTTGCACAAGGAATATGAGGTGGTTGGATGAAAACAATTGATCGAATCACGGAATTACTCGGCAACGAAGCGGATTTGCTGCTCGGTCACAAGTGCCAGACCGTCACCAAGGACCAATTGCATCTGCCAGGGCCGGACTGGGTGGACCGGATTTTCGCGCCCATGGACCGTTCAGTGCGCGTGCTGGGCAGCATGCAATCGCTGCTCGGGCATGGGCGCTTGGCGGGCACCGGTTATCTGTCGATCCTGCCGGTCGATCAGGGCATCGAACACTCCGCCGGCGCGTCGTTCGCGCCGAACCCGGAGTATTTCGACGGCGAGAACATCGTCCGTCTGGCCATCGACGGCGGCTGCAACGCCGTGGCCTCGACGCTGGGCGTGCTCGGGAGCGTCGCCCGCAAGTATGCCCACAAGATCCCGTTCCTGGTGAAGATCAACCACAACGAGTTGCTCACGTATCCGAATCGCTTCGATCAGATCCTGTTTGCCAGCGTCGAGCAGGCCAACGATCTCGGAGCGGTCGCCGTCGGCGCGACGATCTACTTCGGCTCGGAGGAAAGCGGGCGTCAAATCGTCGAGATCGGCCAGGCGTTTGCCCGGGCGCACGAACTGGGGCTGGCCACCGTCCTGTGGTGTTACCTGCGCAACAACGCGTTCAAAATCGGCGGCGTCGATCATCATACCAGCGCCGATCTGACCGGCCAGGCCAACCATCTCGCGGCGACGCTCGAAGCGGACATCATCAAACAAAAGTTGCCCACCCAGAACGGCGGCTACAAGGCGTTGAATGCGCAAAAGCCCGGCTACGGCAAATACGACGAGCGGATGTACACCGAGTTATCCACGGACCATCCGATCGATTTGACCCGCTATCAGGTCGTGAACAATTACATGGGTCGCATTGGTTTGATCAACTCCGGCGGCCCGTCTGGCAAGAACGACCTTGCCGAAGCGGTCCGCACCTCGGTCATCAACAAACGCGCCGGCGGCATGGGCATGATCAGCGGTCGCAAGGCGTTTCAGAGGCCCATGTCCGAAGGCATCGAACTGCTCCATGCGATTCAGGACGTTTACCTGTGCCAGGAGGTAACGGTGGCATGAGACGATTGTGAACACGAGCCCATTGGCCGGAAAACCACCGACGCCAGCGATGCTGGTGGACGTGCCGCGGTTGATCACGGCGTATTACACCGAAGTGCCCGACCCGTCCGTGCCGGAACAGCGCGTGGCGTTTGGCACGTCGGGGCACCGCGGTTCGGCGTTTGTCAGGTCGTTCAACGAACGGCATATCCTGGCCATTACCCAGGCCATCTGTCACTACCGGCGGCAACAGCAGATCAGCGGCCCGTTGTATCTCGGTGTGGACACGCATGCGCTGTCCGCGCCGGCGTTCGTCAGCGCACTCGAAGTGCTCGCCGCCAACGAGGTCGAGGTCATGATTTCCGACAAGGACGAATTCACCCCGACCCCGGCGATCTCGCACGCCATCCTCACCTACAATCGCGGGCGCAAAACGGGATTGGCCGACGGCATTGTGATCACCCCCTCGCACAATCCGCCCGAGGATGGCGGGTTCAAATACAATCCCCCGAGCGGCGGCCCGGCCGAGACGGGGATTACCAATTGGATCCAGGATCAGGCGAACGAGCTTTTGGAGGCCGATCTGCGCGTGGTGAAGCGCGTTCCGTACGGGAAAGCCCGACGCGCGTCCACCACGCACCTGCATGACTATCGCGACGCCTACATCAGCGATCTCGTCAACGTGATCGACCTCGGCATCATTCGTGACGCAAAGATCAAACTCGGAGTCGATCCTCTCGGCGGCGCGGGAGTGCACTACTGGCAGCCCATTGCCGAGCGGTATGGACTGGATCTCGATGTGGTCAGCGACATCGTCGATCCAACCTTCCGGTTCATGACATTGGATTGGGACGGCCGGATCCGGATGGATTGTTCGTCGCCGGACGCGATGCAACGATTGATCGGATTGAAGGACCGGTATCAGGTCGCGTTCGCCTGCGACACCGACCACGACCGGCACGGGATCGTCACGCGCAGCGCGGGTTTACTCCCGCCGAACCACTATCTTGCCGTGGCCATCTTTTATCTGTTTCAGAATCGGCCGCAGTGGCCCCGGGACGCGGCGGTGGGCAAGACGATCGTCAGCAGCCAGATGATTGACCGCGTCACCGCGAAACTGGGCCGGAAACTGCGCGAAGTGCCCGTCGGCTTCAAATGGTTCGTGGACGGATTGCTCCGTGGATCGCTCGGGTTCGGCGGCGAGGAGAGCGCGGGGGCGTCGTTCCTCCGTCGCGATGGCACGGTGTGGACGACGGACAAGGATGGCATCATCGCGGCGCTGCTGGCAGCGGAAATGACCGCGCGGCTCGGCCGCGATCCCGGCGAGATGTACGGGGAACTGACGCACGAATTCGGCGCGCCAGCCTACGAGCGGGTGGAAGCACCGGCCACGCCGGAGCAAAAGGACCAACTGAAGAAACTTTCGCCGGAGCAGGTCCGGTCCACTGACCTCGCCGGTGAGAAGATCGAGACCATCCTCACCAATGTGCCGGACACCGGCGCTTCCATTGGCGGGTTGAAAGTGATGACGAAAAACGGCTGGTTCGCGGCGCGACCCTCCGGCACCGAGGACATCTACAAGATTTACGCAGAAAGTTTCCGGGGCGCGGACCATCTGTGCCGGATTCTCGAAGAAGCCCAGACGATTGTCGGCGATGCTTTGGCGGCAGCGCCGCAGGAATCAGGCATTCCGTCCGAGCCGAAAGCCCGCTGATTATGGGTCAGTCCGCCGGTTTGTCCGGGGTCGGCTCGGGAGGTGGCTTGGCTGTTTTGGAAGCGGTCATGGCACGATAGGTCACGGGGACTTGCCAGTCGGCGTAGCCCGCGTGGAAGGCTTTCATGGCGCTGACCATTTGCTGGCGGAAAGTCGTTTCGATCAGCACGCCCTGGCCGGGCCAGATCTTGAATTGAACGCGGATAAAATCCCAGCCGCCGCCCGCCGCCGTCTCGACTCCTCCAATCATCGGCTCGCTCAAAATGATGGCGCCGAATTCCCGCCACATTCCTTTGGCGACGTTCTCGACAATTTCGACGGCCTTTTCCGGGGCCGCGCCCGGTGGAATCAGGATGTCGGCGTAGGCATGGATGCCGCCGTGTGGAAATCGGCTGACGTTGGCAATCGTGCGGTTGGGGATAAACACCACTTGATTGTAGAAATTAATGAGCTTGGTGAACCGCAGTCCAATTTCCTGGACGCGTCCGATGACAACGGTGGTGCCGTCGACCTCCACCATGTCACCGACGTCCATCGCGTCCGAGAAGATCAACGTCAGGCCGATGACCATGTCCTGGACCAGGCCTTGCGAGCCAAAGCTAATGGCCAACCCGACAATCGAGGCGCTGGCGAGGTACGCCGTCAAGTTGACCCCGAATTCCTCCAGGACCAGTCCAAACGCAAAGAAGTACACGATCGAGGTCACGGTGTTGCCGATGAGCTGGATCAACGTGACGAATTTCGGCTGTCGCGTGACGAAATCGAGCGGACTTCTCTGCGCATGGCTCTTGTTGATGATCCATTCGCTGACGCGCCGGGTGATCTTGACCGTGATATGCACGAACATCGCGAGTGCGAGGATGAGAATCAGCCGTCGTCCAGTCGAAGATTCGTGGCCGGTGAGATGGCTGTACACGCGACTCATCACCGTTTCATTCATATGGGCCAGCAAGGCGGTAGGAGGCAGGTTTGTCATGGTTATCAAGACCCCGTCACAGAATCCGACCAGCGCCATAATCCAGACGAGTGGACGAAAGGTTGTGTCCGGGCCGTGTGCTTCACAGCCGCTTCTTCCGTCCCCGGCTCGCAGGCATCGAATGACTCGCCATACGAGCACCCATGCTAGCAGTTGTCACAATGGGCGGCAAGCTTCCTGACCCGCGCGCGTATTGTCGAAATTGAAATGGCGACCCCAACGGGATTCGAACCCGTGTTACGTTAGCACTCTCACACCACGTCAAAACATCAGTAAAACAGATATAAACAAACACGCTTGACATCCGCAAGCGTTATGACTATGTTTATGACCAAGAAACGGAGCGTGTGATATGGCAAGCATCCACAAAGACCCCAGAGGCAAAAGTCCGTTCTGGTACTGCGCGTTTTATCTGCCCGATGGACGGCGCACCATGAGAAGCACTGGCACCCGCAAGCGGCGGAAGGCTCAGGAAATCTGCAACGAATACGAGCGGACAGCCCGCGAAGGACGGGAAGGACGCCTCACGGAAGCGCGGGCGCGGGACACGATCACCACGATTTATCAGATTGCCCACCAAGAAGAACTCCCCCAGTCCACAACGAAGGACTTCATCGCCTCGTGGCTCAAGACGAAGGAACTCACGCTAGCGGACTCCAGCTTGGCAGAATACAACGCAGCGGCGGCGTCACTGCTGGCGCATCTGGGCGTGAAGGCTCAGAAGCACATGGACATTATCACCGTCCGCGATTTGAGCAGCTTCCGGGACTCACTGGCAGAGCGTGTGAGTGGGGCGACGGTGAACAAGACCGTGAAGATACTGCGTGGGGCATGGCACAAGGCAATGAAGGACGGCATCATCCGTGACAACGTGTTTGCCCGGATTGATCTCGTGAAGGAATCCGCCTCAAAGCGCAGAGCGTTCACGCTGGATGAACTCCGCAGCATCCTCGCAGCCTGTGACGTTGAATGGCGCGGCATGGTGTTGTGTGGCGTCTATCTGGGGCAACGGCTGGGCGATATTGCCCGCCTCACATGGCGCAGCGTGGACGTGGAGCAGAAGGAAGTCTGCCTCGTGACGCAAAAGACCGGCAAGGCGATGAAGATTCCCCTGCATCCCGTGTTAGAGACATACTTCCTCAGCTTGCCCGCCCCCGACGATGTTGACGCCCCTGTGTTTCCACGAGCGGCAGCAACGGCATCCGTCCGCGTGGGGACACTCAGCAATCAGTTTGCGGACATCCTCGCAGCGGCGAAGCTCCAGAAGGAACGCGATCACCAGAAGGCAAAGGACGGTGAAGGGCGCGACGTGGAGCGCAAGGTGGGCAGATTGTCCTTCCACTGCCTCAGACACACAGCCACGAGCCTGCTAAAGAACGCGGGCGTGAGCGACGTGATTGCCCGCGAAATCATCGGGCATGATTCCCCCGAAATCTCCCGCGTCTATACCCACATGGAAAAGCCCGCGATGAAGGACGCGATGGACAAACTCCCCGACGTGACCGCCCCCGCGAAGAAGGCGACGAAGTGAGCAATCGCCATGTTCTTTTTCGGCATCGAGTCGCCCGGAGCAGGGCGCAATGTCACAGCCGGAAAAACCAAAAAATCGCCCCGGTGACAAAGACAAAGTGAATACCCCGCGCAAACGCAAACCGCAAAACCGCGTCACGAAAAAAATGGACAGAGGAAAACGTGCCTCGTGGAGAAGGCCAAGAGTGAGACTCGTTGCCGAGTTTCTTTATCTTTGCCAGCAGGTGCAGGAGTACGACGACATGCTTGACCAATTACCACCACGCATCGCGGAAGGCTGCCCTCTTGAAGTACCTCGTGCCTTGAAGCCATACCCACCGCCGTCTTACACGCAGGAATTACACGAGGCAGCGTCTGAGATGAACGAATGGAAACAACGAGGCAAGCCGATCCCTCGGAAGCGTCTCATAGCACTGGTGCTGAATTGGTATTGGACGGCCACGAAAGACAACCCACAACGGCGGCTTGCGTTTCGGAAACAGACCAGCAGGCTTGACCTCTGTACTTGCGAAGATCGTTGCATTTGCAGCTACTGCAAAGACGGGATTCGAGAAAACATCACTCGCGCCGTTGACACCGTACTTTCCAAACCCGGCGAATTTGTCTGGTTGATGCCCAACAAAAAAGGCCAGCGACCGAAGCGATGGCCGTGCAAGGGAAAATCCACAGCAATCTCTCCGCAGTTTGTTTCCCCCTTCCATCTGCCCTAACATTCCGAGCAATATACGGGGGATGATGGTTGTCCGCCCTTGTCGTATGACACGGGCGCATGAAGAAAAACCTTCGAGCGGCAGTCAGCGGCCACACAACTGTTGACCCGGTATCGGTGACACCGGCCAGCGTCACCATCCAGCGCGACCCTGAGTTTATCCGTCTGCCCAAGACCGGGACGTTGTGCCTCTTCAGCGGACTCACTCGCAGTAAGATGAATGAACTCGTGTTGCCCTGTCCCCAGAACGATCACAAGCCCCCGGTGAAGTCCGTGGTACTCCGGCAGAAGGGCGCGATCAAAGGCGTTCGCCTTATCGTGTTCAAATCCCTCATGGATTATCTCCACGGGCAGGAAGGACGGGCAGCGGCGTGAGAGGTACACAACGAAGATGCCCACCGTTACGAGCGGCGGGCATCGGTACAGCCTCGAATCACTGGCGTTACAATAGCAGCCCGTCCCCACTGGAGCAAGCGAAGTCCATCATCACAATCTTCCATCTGTGGCGACACTTCAGCTACCCCGGCAATCCTGAGAAGCAGAATCCCGTCCGCAGTCCCTTCCGTCCTGACAGGAATCCATCCTTCAGCATCACCCGCGACGGGCAAGCCTTCCACGACTTCGCCACTGGCGACAAGGGCGACGTGGTGACGTTCTGGGCGCGGGCGACGGGATTGCCCGTAACGGATGCCTGTAAATCCTTCATCACATACGCGGGGACGGGACAAAGCAGCCTCAGCCCGATCACGCGCATCACCTCACCAGCATCACCACCGGCGGAGCGGCAGAAGCCCGATCTGCCCCCGATGCAGCGTGGCGATCACAAGCGTCTGCAAGTCCTGGCTCAATTCCGCAACCTGAGCGTGGAAGGACTCCAGCTTGCCAGCGAGCGCGGCCTGCTGCACTTCGCCCTGCTCAAAACTCTCAGCGCATGGATTGTCACGGACAGCGAGCGCGTCAACGCACAGGCGCGACGGATGGACGGGGGACTCTGGCAACATCTCAGTGAACCGGCAAAGGCGTGGACATTACCGGGATGCTGGGCATCATGGCCTATCGGAATTCAGGAAGCCAAGGACTTCCCCGTGATTGCCCTCATGGAAGGCGCACCCGATCTACTGGCGGCGCATCACTTCATCTACGCGGAAGGGCGGGAACACGACGTTTCGGCAGTCTGCATCACGGGAGCAAGTAACCGGATCCACGAGTCCGCCCTGCCACACTTCATCGGGAAGCGCGTAAGGATTTATCCTCATCTCGACAAGGCGGGACAGGATGCAGCCCCCCGATGGACGGCGCAACTCGAATCCGTCAACGCAACGGTGGACTGCTTCGATCTATCTGACATCCCCATGACCAGCGGCCAGCCCGTCAAAGACCTCAACGATCTCGCGTTACTCGACGCCGATAAATTTGAATCCGATCACGACCTTTGGAGTATCTTCCCATGAGTAGAGCTTACATAGCATCACCACCACCACGGCCACCAACCACGGGCCATGTCGCGTCAATGGCCGACGACGATCTACCTCAGCAGCCCTTCCCGACCAAATGTCTGCCCGGCGCGGCTGGCGACATGGCGCGGGGGATTGCATTGGCGGCGCAAGTCCCGGAATCCCTGAGCGGCTGCTGTGTTTTGGGCATCTCCAGCGCGTCCATCGGGGCGGGACTCCAAGTCCGCAGCGGAGCGCAGCGCCTGACGCGGGGAAATTTGTTCATCCTCGCCAGCGCAGAATCCGGCACCGGCAAATCTGAATCCTTCCGCCATGCTGCCCGCCCGTTGTTCGAATACGAGCGCGAAATCATCGAACAGTGGAAGGCCAATACCCTGCCCGGATTGCAAGCGGAGAAGGAACTGCTGGAAAGCGAAGTCAACGCGCTGAAAAAGAACGTGGGGAAGGGGGACTCAGGAATTGACCGCGAAGCCACCCGGCGGGAACTGGAAGAAAAGAAGGCGCGGCTGCTGGAACTCGAAAGTGCGATGCAGTCCCCTGTGTTGACGGTAGAGGACATCACCAACGAAAAGCTGGCGTCCCTGCTTTCCAAGCGCGGCGAAGTGTTGGCGAGCCTGTCCGCCGATGCCGGGAACATCGTCAACAATCTGCTGGGGCGATACAACAAACTCGGCAGGACGGACGAATCCATCTATCTGAAAGGTTACTCAGGCGACTACTGCCGGGTTGACCGCATCGGTCGTGACCCCGTTGTACTGCATCATCCCTGCCTGTCTGTCCTGTGGCTCACCCAGCCCGACAAACTCGATACGTTGCTGGGGGAACGCAGCCTGACAGACGGCGGCATGATTCCGCGTCTGCTCACCTGTCACACCAACTGCCAGCCCGCCCACATCACCGGCGACCAGCAAGGTATCCCGTCCGCCACTCTGCAAGGCTGGGATGCCCTCGTGCGGGAACTGTTGGCAGCCTACTGCCACAACAGCGAATCATTCACGATAGAACCCACCCCGGCAGCGATGCAGCTTCTCACCGATCACTACAACGCGATTGTGGACAGGCGACTGAGTGACCTGATGGACATCACCGTCTATGCAGCCCGATACACTGAGCAGGCATGGCGAATCAGTGTTGACCTACACGCTGCCCGGCATGGCGCACAGGCCCACGAGCATCCCCTGTCGAAAGAAACAGCATTGGATGCGATCACGCTGGCGGACTGGTTTGCAGTGGAGCAGCAAATCATCCTCAGCGGTGGACGCTGGCGGGCGAAGCGCGACCGGCAGAAGGAAGTCCTGCTGCTGCTGACAGATTTCCCGGAAGGCTTGCGAGCATGGCACGTCCAACGGGCACGCATCGCCAAGACCGCAGAGGAAGCCCGCGATCTGCTGGCAGCGATGGAGCAGGAAAAAATCCTCGAAGGCAAAGACATCACCCCGGAGCGCGGTGGATGGACGTACCGCCTCTACACCCGGAAGGCAACCCGATGAAACCACAGCAACCCCCTTGTGACACTTGCGCCACTCGTGACACTCGGAGCAGGGCAAGTGTCACAAGTGTCACGTCTGTCACAGGGCATTAGCCCAAAAACAGGAGTCAACCAGCCCGTCGCCAACCAGCGCCGAACCCCCCGCCAACCACGTCCCAAGTGCGTCCGTCCGTGCGCGGCAGCAAATTTTCTTCGTTGCGGAGTACGCCCGCGCTTTGAACGCATTGGAAGCGCACTGGAAGCCGCTACCGCAAGGACTTACAGCGTGGACTGGTACACGCTCATGGCTAGTAACTGGTTGACATTTGCCTACATTCCGGGCGTGCTGGAGACGGACGGGCGCGAGGTTAGCAGGCGCGAGGTTAGAGCCGGGGGGAAATGCTTGCCCGCTGACAGCGGCGGTGGTAGTAAAGTCGCCCGTAGTAGGGAGAGACTGCAATGAACGTTCCGCGCGAGGCTGTCCTGCTTTTCATGTTCGCCCTTGCTGCATCCTTCGCCGGGGAAACCAACACGCTGCGCGGCACGATCACCGTTGACGGACTCACCTATTCAAATGTGACGTGGCACACCGTCACCCCTGCGACCGTCACCATATTCCACCAGACAGGCGTTGCAGCAATCCCGCTGGAAAAACTTCCGCCCGAACTTCAGAAACAATTCGGATATGACCCACAGAAGGCCGCTGACTACCGCAGCGCCGAGGCCGTCCGGTTACAGCGAGCAGCAAAGGAGACCGCAGAGCGTAGGGCAAGAGAGCAAGCTGAGACGGATGAAGGCTTGCAAAAACTGAGCGAGTTAGACACGCCGTATCAGCAAAGGCAAAGGGCGCTGGCGCAGCAGCAGGCAAGCGAGCTTGCAGCGGCGAAAACTAATCCCGTCGCTGTGTTCGTGAAAGATGTGAAGGACTTCCCGGAAGCTCTAGCTGAATCTGGCAAACCCGTTCGACTGATTTGTGAAATTGAAAACTTTGAGCGTATCGACTCCGGTGAATTCGAGGGGCAATACAAGCTCGATGCAGTAGGGTTGGCGTCCTACGCCACTTTTGAACGCAGCACCTATCGTGCGATAGGGGAACCAGATTTTCCGCTGCTTGAGCATGACTTCTTGCAGAGGGACGGGACGCATCTGATGGGCTTTTTGGTCATCCCTCGTGAGAGACACGACCTCGTTATGTACTGTCACGACAAATTGGACGCGAAACATACATATCGAGCCAACGTGCTTGCTTGGATTAGAAAGAGCAGCCGCGGCACATACTACGGAGAGGTGTACGACCTTGAACGAGTCCCTTTGGACGAATAGTGGCCCGTCTTCCAACTGAACGCCAGCGCACCAACGGCCATCTTGAGCGCAATGGCAGGCGTTCTCACCGTGTTGCCCGTAGCCTGAATTTCCCGCGTCCTACCTATCGCGCCGCGTCGAGATCGTGCGTCCTACGCCATCGTAGAGCGACGTTTCATCCTCTGCGGGCCGCCGGTGCTGTGTTCGGCCTTGTCAGGTGCGTCGGCAAGGAAGTCATCGGCGCACTGGCGGGGCGTGTGGGCGCAACCGCAACCGTCCCGACGCCTCGCCTGTCACCTGCCAGAATCCCCGCCCTACCTTCCCAAATTAACGCCTACGCCCGATCTCAGGGCCAAACGTCCAAGCCCCCGCACCCGTCTTGATCGTGCCCTAAATCGCCTTGTGACATCCTCACACACGCCCGCAACCGTTATGACTGAGCGTTATGACTTTCCATGAGCAGGCTGAAAACACGCCAATTCATTAGGGAAAATGAATTGGCGACCCCAACGGGATTCGAACCCGTGTTACCGCCGTGAAAGGGCGATGTCCTGGACCGGGCTAGACGATGGGGTCGCCGAAATTGCCGTGCGTGCGGGTTGACTATAGCGAAACGAACGCGAATCGCAACGGTGAAGTTTGCTCCGAAACATTTCGAGGGCGCTTGTCGGCGCGAACCGCTTTCCGGGCGAAACCCACAGGCCGCGCGCCAGGTTCGCGCCGGCAACTCACACCGCGAGGATTTCCTTTTCCTTGTGGGACAGAACCGTGTCGATCTCTTTGATATACTCGTCAGTCTTGTTCTGAATCTCTTTTTCCGCATGCTTGAGTTCGTCCTCGGTGATGTCGCCGTCCTTTTGCAACTTCTTGGCAAGGTCGTGCGCGTGACGCCGTTCGTTGCGGACGGCGACGCGGCCGTCCTCGGCCATTTTCTTGCAGATCTTGTCGAGTTCGCGGCGACGTTCCTGATCAAGCTCGGGAATCGGGATGCGAATGAGTTTGCCGTCGACCCGCGGGTTGATGCCGAGTTCGGACTTCATGATCGCCTTCTCCACGGCCTGGACGAGGCTCGCGTCCCACGGCTGGACGACGATCAAGCGCGGTTCGGGCGTGGAAATGCCCGCCAGTTCCCGCAGCCGCATGTGCGAGCCGTAGGCTTCCACCTGGATGTTTTCCACGAGAGATGTCGACGCTTTGCCGGTGCGGACGGTGGCGAATTCGGTGTGGACGAATTCGAGCGTCTTCATCATCTTTTCTTCCATCGAGTCGAGGACTTCTTGCAGAGTCATGGTGTCTCAGCTTAAAAACTTGCCCGAGGTCATTCAAGGAAAAAGCAGCCATGCCCGAAAATCGCACATTGTTGATCGATGCCGATGACACGCTCTGGGAGAACAACGTCTATTTCGAGCGGGTCACGGCGGAGTTTGTCGCCCGGCTCCGGCAGCAGGGTCACGGCGCCGAACGGGTCGGCCAATTGCTCTGGGAAACCGAACAACGCAACGTCAAGGTCACCGGCTACGGCAGTCAGGCCTTTTGCCAGTCGCTCCATGAAGTCGCCCGGCACCTGGGCGCCACCGACTTGGAATCATGGATTCAACAGCAAGAGACCTGGATTTTGCACCATCCGATTGATCTCATGCCCGGGGTGCGCGAAACCCTTCCCCGGCTCCGTGAGGCCAACCGGCTGATCCTATTGACCAAGGGCCGCGAAGAAGAACAACTCGGCAAACTCGAGCGCTCGGGCCTCGCGCCATTCTTCCACGTAACAGAAGTCGTCTTCGAGAAATCGGTCGAGACCTATCGCGACATAATCGCAAAACACCGTCTCGCGCCGCGCCAAACGTGGATGATCGGCAACTCACCGCGTTCCGACATCAATCCCGCGAGGGCCGCCGGGCTCGGCACCGTGTTTATCCCGTACCACACCACGTGGCAGCACGAACTCGAGGAGATCGCGCCGGACGGTGGCACTGTCATGCTGGAGAATTTCGGCCAACTCCTCCGACACTTCGCGTAGCCGCCGAGTTGGGAGGGCGCGGCTCCCGCCGAGCCAACCCCGTCGACCGTGAGCTAGTCGCTCACGAGCGTGCCAATGGGCTCGCCGAGGATGGCGCGGCGGACGTTGCCGTATTCAAAGAGGTTGAAGACCACGATGGGGATGCGGTTGTCCATGCACAGCGAGAACGCCGTGGAGTCCATGACGTTGAGCCGTCCCTTCAACGCGTCCATGTAACTGAGTTTGTCGTACCGCGTGGCCGTCGGGTCCGTTTTCGGGTCGGCGGAATAAACACCGTCCACCTTCGTCGCTTTCAGCAACACGTCGGCGCCGATTTCGTTGGCCCGCAATGCCGCGGTCGTGTCGGTCGAGAAATAGGGGTTGCCGGTCCCCGCCGCAAAAATGACCACGCGGCCCTTTTCGAGGTGGCGGATCGCGCGCCGACGGATGAACGGCTCGGCGACCGCCCGCATTTCGATGGCCGACTGGACGCGCGTTTCCACGTGGTTCTTCTCCAGCGCGTCCTGCAACGCGAGCGCGTTGATCACCGTGGCGAGCATCCCCATGTAATCGCCCGCCGTGCGGTCGAGGCCGTGTTTGCTTCCCGCCACACCGCGAAAGATGTTGCCGCCGCCGATCACGACGGCCAGTTGGACATCGAGATGCTTGATCTCCTTGATTTCCTTGGCGATGGCGTCGCAGGTTTCGGGCGAGATGCCGTGTCCGCGGGAACCGAGCAACGCCTCGCCGCTCAACTTCAACATCACGCGCTTGTATTTGGGAGTCGGGGCCGAGGTCTTCGACATGCTAACGGTTTTACACGCAGTGGCCGCCCTTGGCAAGAGCGGTGATGGTTCGGTGGCGCCGCAATCATTTGGAGACGGCGGAGCCTGCACCGAGCGGCGTGGCCATAACGCCCTGGATCAAGCAACTGGCGTCGAACCCGGGATTTCCTCGCCGACCTGCCAACGAATGAAGCGGCGGACCACGATGTTTTCGCCTAATTGCGCGATCTTGGCGGTCACGTGATCGTTAATCGTGATCTCGGGGTTCTTCACGAACGGCTGTTCCAGCAGGCACACTTGGGAATAAAACTTTTCCAGTTTGCCTTTGACAATGTTCTCGATGGCAGGCGCGGGTTTGTCCTTCACCTGGGCGCGGTAGATTTCCTTTTCGCCTTCGACGACGACCGCCGGGACATCCTCGCGCCTCACATAGCTCGGATTGGCGGCAGCAATGTGTTGGGTAATGTCCTTGACCAGCTCGCGGAAGCCCTCGTTGCGAGCCACAAAGTCCGTCTCGCAGTTCACTTCCAGCAGCACGCCAAGCTTGCTGCCGTGATGAATGTAGCTGGCGATGCAGCCTTCCTTCGCGGCGCGCCCGGCCTTTTTGCCGGCCACGGTGATGCCTTTCTTGCGGAGGATCTTTTCCGCCTCGACGACGTCGCCGCCGCCCTCCTGCAACGCCTGTTTGCAGTCCATCATGCCGGCGCCGGTCTTTTCGCGAAGGGTTTTGACGAGTTTGGGGTCGATTTGTATTGCGCTAGTAGTCATGGGGGAATAATCGCCTGTTGAATTGTCTAGGCCGACACCGCGGCTTGTTCCGGGGCGGGGGCGGGAGCGGGCTCCACCGGCGGCGGAGTCGTTGCCTCGGTCGCCACTGGCTCCGGGGGCGGGGCGGGATATTTCCGGCCCAATTCCGCCTGCGCTTCGGCAACGGTGTTGGCAATCACGTTGGTGATGAGTTTGACGGCGCGAATCGCGTCATCGTTGCCGGCAATCGGGTATGTAGCCTGGTCGGGGTCGCAGTTCGTGTCGACGATGGCGATGATCGGAATCTCGAGTCGTTGCGCCTCGTGGATGGCGATGGCTTCGCGCTGGATGTCGATCACGAACATCGCGGCGGGCGCCCGTTCCATGTTCACGATCCCGTCGAGATTGCGATGCAATTTGCTTTGCTCGCGACGGAGCGAGGCGACTTCCTTCTTGGGCAGGTGTTCGCCCTCGGGCGATGTGAGCAGGCGGTCGATTTCCTGCATCCGCTTCACGCTGTTGCGGATCGTGCGCAGGTTCGTCAGCGTGCCGCCGAGCCACCGATCCACCACGTACGGCATGTTTGTGCGAAGCGCGGCTTCTTTCACTTCCTGTTGCGCCTGTTTTTTGGTGCCGACGAACAACACGGTACCGCCACTGGCGACCGTATCATGGAGAAACCCGCAGGCGACTTCGATCTGGGTGAGGGTCTTGTTGAGGTCGATGACGTGAATGCCGTTGCGGGCGGCGAAAATGTACTTTTTCATCTTGGGGTTCCACCGCTTGGTCTGGTGACCGAAATGAACCCCGGCTTCCAACAACTCTGCGACAGTTACGCTTGCCAATGTATCCTCCGATGTTTCATCCCGCTCCGGCACAACTTGTTTCTGGCGCGGGACATCCCGTCTAATAACGACTGGATTTGGGTTTAGTGTTTTTATGTCCCGAATTTCTTCGGAACGGTTCCGTACTGCCTCGACCACTCGTGGCAGGACTAACCATCATAGGCCCCGTATCAGGGCTTTGCAAGTGGAAAAAAGGGAGTGTTTCTCGGGCAAGGATACGGGCGAACGACCTAGAACTTGGCCGTCGATGGCCCTAATTCGGGCAGGAAGTTGCGCGTGGCCGCATCATCGTAGGAAAACAGGACGAATCCGGGCGCGCCGAGCTGTCGCGTCATCAAAATCTGCGTGGTCAACTGGCTCATGCGGTCGAATTTCCAGCTTCCGATCCCGACAACCACCTTGTTGCGTTGCGACGCCCACATCTGCTCCTTGCGGACCTTTGTTTCGAAATCGCGCATGTCGGGCGTGTAGGTCATCGTGCATACGTAATCGACGTAGCCGCGATCCAGCCACAGTTTCCAGTCCTGCGCTTTCTCTTGCTTGGCGCGGTCTAGGTCTGAAAAGACCGCTGCCGAGACCGCCAAGCCGGGCCGGGCCAGGCGCGCGCGGCTGGACAAGTCTTCGATCCACTCGCTGATTTCGTGTTGACGCCATTCGTTGAACTTCGTCGCATACGGACCCTCCATCACGTCGGCGGGCCAGTGACGGACGCGCGTCCCGATGCTCTGCTCGAATTCGCGCCGGCAGTTCTCACAGAAGCAGCACGGCTGTTCGGAGAAGCGGATGTAATCGAATTGAATGCCGTCCACGGGATACCTCTTCACCATCTCGGTCACCGACGCCCCGATGAGCGCGCGATTCGCCGGCACCGATGGGCACAGCCACGTGAACCCCGATTGCAGGATGGGCCGTCCGTCCGGCCCGCGCATCACGCGGTTGGCGGCGAGAAGTTGGTGCTGGAACGCCGGCGGGGCTTTGAACATGAAGGTGACGATTTGCTTGGCGTCGACGGCCAGCCCCCGTTCGTGGGCCAGATCGATCCCTCGCGCCACGGGGTCCGAGAAATCGCGCACGACGCTCGGTAACGCGTGGCTGTTGGGGTAAAAGGCCGCACCGCCCGAGGCGAGATTGGCAAAAATCGTGTTGAAGCCCGCGCGCCGGAGGTTTTCCGTCGCGCTGTCCCAGTCGAGTTTCGTCGTGTCGCTCACCCACACGCCGCGCAGTTCGCCCGTGCGCGCGATCCGGGGAGCAGGCGAAGGCGAGGGGACATAGGCCGGCGCGGGTGCCGGCTTCGACATGGTCTGGTCGTACGTCTGACCGCGCCAGGTGCACGAGTTCACCAAACTGATGACGGCAACAGCGGCAAGCGTTGCCGCCAAATAATTCCCCAACCTCCTCATATGTCTCCTTGTGGCTTTGGAACTCCGCGACCATTTGCCACCGCTCTGCATTCCCCAATGCACCGACGAGACGGCGTGCTCCAGAAACCGCGGGCACTATAAGCAGAATCCCGTTATGTTGCCAAACGAAATGTTTACTGTTACAAAGGAAATCGATGACGCTTCGCAAACTCTCCATCCTCGGCCCCGGCCTCCTCGGTGGTTCCATCGGGCTTGCCGCCCGGCAACGCAAGGTCGCCAGGCGCGTGTCGATTTGGGCGCGCCGGCCTGACGCAGCCGACCAGGCGTTTCAAGTCGGCGCGGCGGACGAGGCGACACATGATCTCGCGAAGGTCGTCACCGATGCCGAACTGGTTGTGCTGGCGACGCCGATTGGCGCGATGCGGGCGTTGGTCGAGCAAATCCTTCCGGTTTTGCCGGCGGGTTGTGTGGTGACCGATGTCGCCAGTGTGAAGTATCCGATTGTCACGGCGCTGTCGGACGCGCTCGCGGGCAAGGCGCGGTTTGTTGGTTCCCATCCGATGGCCGGCTCGGAACAATCGGGTATCGAGGCGGCCCGTCGTGATCTGTTCGACAACGCCGTGTGCATCGTCACGCCGCGCGAGGACACAGACAAGGCCGCCCTGCAATTGGTCTATGATTTTTGGAGCGCGATCGGTTGCACGGTGAAAACGCTCGCGCCGCTGGAGCACGACGAGATCGTGGCCCGTATCAGCCACCTGCCGCACCTCGTCGCCGCGGCGGTGGTCAACGTGGTTTGCAGCGACGGGTCGCATCCGCTGAATTTCGTCGGCCCCGGGTTCAAGGATTTCACGCGCATTGCGGGCGGCCCGTTCGAGATGTGGACGGAGATTTGCCTGGAGAACCGGGAGGAAATCGGTCGCTCGCTCGATGCGCTCATCGAAGAACTCGCCAAAGTCCGCGCGGCAGTCAAAAACGCTGACGCGGTCGAACTGCGCGCCATGCTCAAACGCGCCAAGCATTTTCGGGATGAGCTGAGGTTCAAGACGTGAAGCCTCTTCCCGATATCCTCGAAATCCAACCGCTGGCGAAGCCGCCGAATTGCACGATCACCGTGCCCGGCTCAAAAAGCATCACCAATCGCGCGCTCATTCTCGCGGCGCTGTCAGACGGCAAGTGCACACTTCACGGGGCACTCTGGGCGGATGACACCCAGGTGATGGTGGACTCGCTCCAGAAACTCGGATTCGAAGTGACGGTCGAGCCCGATCCGGTCGAAGAATGTAATCGTACCATTACGGTCGTTGGTCGCGGCGGCGAGATCCCGGCGAAGAACGCGGTGTTGAATGTGGGGAATGCGGGTACGGCGGCGAGATTTCTGACGGCGCTGGTTTGTCTCGGCCACGGCGAATACGCGATCCGCGGTGACAAGCGGATGCACGAGCGTCCAATGAAAGATTTATTTGAAGCACTGGATAGCGTTGGTGCCAAGATCAAGTCAGCCGAAGGCCGGTTACCCGCTACGATTCACGTCAACGGCCTGAGAAAGACGAACATTGCCATCCCCCTCGCGGACAGCACACAGTTCGCAAGCGCCCTGATGCTGATACAGAAGCAGGGGGGATTCAGGTTGAGTCCCTCGAATGCTGGGGTTCAAGATCCGGGCTACATCACGATGACTGCGGCCATGTGTGGGGCGTTTTGGTCTCCGTCGTTTCGTCATCACTATGCAATTGAACCGGACATGTCCAGTTCATCATATTTCACAGCCGCGCAGTGGCTCACTGGAGGACTTATTCCGATTGCGCGATGGACGGGGCACTCACTACAGGTTGACGGAAGGTTTCCACAGTTTCTTCCGCCGCCGCCAAGGGTGTCACGGACGCGGGACTTGGGTGACAGCGTGATGACCCTCGCTATTTGCGCGGTATTTGGAAACCAATCACTCCGCATTGTCGATGCGGCGCGGATGCGCCTGCAGGAAACGGATCGCATCAAGGCGATGGTGACGGAGTTGAGCGGCGTCGGAGCGAAGGCGGAAGAGCACGAAAATGGGTTCACCGTCTGGCCGGCGGAGGCGGGACAATTGCACGGTGCGGACATCGAGACGTACAACGATCACCGGATGGCGATGTGTTTTTCCGTGTTGGGATTGAAAGTTCCGGGGATTCGCATTAAGAATCCCGGCTGCGTGAGCAAGACGTTCCCGAACTTTTTTGAGAAACTGGAGCAATTGCGCCAGTGAGCGCACCTACGACAATGGACAAGATCATGGTAGTGGCGGTCGATGGGCCGGCGGCCAGCGGCAAGAGCACGGTGTCGCGCTCGGCGGCGAAGATGCTCGGATTCAATTACGTCGACACGGGGGCGATGTACCGCGCGATCACGTGGAAAGCGCTCGAAGAAGGCATCGACGTCGACGACACGATCGCCGTCATTGCCCTGATGCACCGGATCAAGATCAGTTTCGAATTGGTGGACAAACAGGTGCGGATGTTGATCGATGGCGTGAATCCCGGCCATGCGATCCGCGAGCCTCGCGTGACGGACAAGGTCTCGGCTGTCTCGGCCATCCCCGAGGTGCGCCAGGTGCTCGTGCAACATCAGCGGTCGCTCACGAAATTCGGAAGCCTCGTCATGGAAGGACGCGACATCGGGACGGTGGTGTTCCCGGACACGCCGTACAAGTTTTACCTGGAAGCCAACCCCGATATTCGCGCGGCGCGGCGGAAACGCGATCTGGAAGCGATGAAAATCCCCGCGACGCAGGAAGGCGTGGCCGAGTCGATCCAGCGGCGTGACAAGAGAGACTCGGGCCGTAGTGTTTCGCCTCTGCAAATCGCGCTCGGGGCGACGGTGGTGGAGAACTCGAAGCTCACGGTGGACGAGACGGCGAAAGTGATCGTCGACCATATCCGTCAGCAAGGCCAACGGCGCGGCAGTTTCAGCGTCGGCGGGGCCTGAGCGCGTTATGCGACTGTGGTGGTATCGGTTCTGCCGGTTTTGGTTTCGCGTTTACTTCTATTTGTATCATCGGGGCCGCGTGTACAACGCCGAGAGGTTGCCGGACAACGGGGCCTTCATCTTGGCTGGCAATCACGTCAGCTTTCTCGATCCGCCGTTCTTCGGTCTGGCGTGCCGGCGCGAGGCATTTTACATGGCCCGGGACACGTTGTTCCGAAACCCGGTGTCGAACTGGATTCTGCGGAGTTGGCACTGCGTGCCGATCAGCCGGGAGCGGGGCGACATCGGCGCGATGCGGATGGTGTTGCGGATGCTCGGCGAAGGCAAGACGGTGCTGATGTTTCCCGAAGGGACGCGGAGCCAGGACGGCCAGTTGCAGGAACCGCGCGCGGGGATCGGAATGATTGCCGCGCGGGCCAACGTGCCGATTCTGCCGATGCGCATTTTCGGCACGGACCGTGCCCTGCCGAAAGGGGCGAGCTTGCCGCGACCAGCGCGCGTGGAGATCAAATTTGGCGAGCCGTTCCTGTATCCGCTCCCCGAAGACTTCGAGGACCTCCGCGGCGACGCCCTCAAGGCGGTCTACTTCGACATCGGGCGCGAAATCATGAAACGGATCGCGGCACTCGAACCCAGAAGCGAATAAGGTTCTCGATCGGAGGCCCACGCTCTCCGGACTTGCGACCCGGCCCGACCGGCGAGGTTACTTCCACTTTTTGCCGATGTCGTCCAAGCCCGCCTTCTTCAAATCCTCAGGGGTCATCGCGACTCGAAACTTCACGTCCGCGTTGAACGTAAGGAACAAAGGCTCGGCGAGGGCGGGGATCTTCGACGGGTCGGGCAGATTGACGACAAAGATCGCTCCGCGTTTCCCATCGTGTTCACTGAAATAAACGGCCTCGGGTTTGATCGCGTCAAGGATGGCGTTGAGCTTTTGGCCAGCAACGCCTTGGCGAGCAAGCGAGTTGAACGGCTCGTGTGGAATCGTCACGTCCAGTAGCATTCTCATAAGGAGTCCCTCCAGTAGGAATTTTCGTCACCGGCGGCAAGATTAAGCATTTCTAAAGAGGTGTCAATAATCGAATCGAACCAACTCCGTGCATCTGGCCGTCAATGACTCCTTCCACTTATTACTCACCGCCTGGCCCGGCTCGTCGTTCCGCAGCATCTGCATAGTAATCAATCTGCTGGCAAATACGGTGCAGGACGTTGCAGTCGCGTTTTTCCAGAGGCGCGCGGGCAATGACGCGTCGCAACGACCGCACGAATGAATCCGGATCGCCCTGATGCGGGCGAAAGCCGATCTTGGCCAGGGATTGCGCGAGATGGCTGAGTAGCGATTCGACCTCGTGGACCGTGGCCAGATTGTAGCGCGGTTTCGGGATCTCACCGAGGCTCGCCAGATAGACTTCGTACGCGAACAACATCACCGCCTGCGCAAGATTCAGCGATGGATGCTCGGCGGCTTGCGGCACACTGACGATATCGTGACACCGGCGCAATTCCGTGTCCGACAACCCCGCTTCCTCGCGTCCGAAGACAATTCCCACGCGATGTTTTTGGGAAAGCTCGGCGATTTTTGCCGCGGCCTGTCTCGCTTCAATAATCTGGGGAAACTGCGCCCGGCGTTTGCGGTGCGTCGTGCCGATCAGCCAGTGCAAACCGTCGGTCGCTTCCTCCCACGTCGCGACCACGCGGGCTTTCGCCAACACATCCCCCGCGCCGTGCCCCAACATGATCGCCTGTTGGTGCGTCTGAAAACCCTTTGGGCCGTTGACCACGACGAGGTCGGTCAACCCCATCGTCTTCATCGCCCGCGTCGCCGACCCGATATTTCCCGGCACCGCCGGCTCGACAAGAATCACGGTGACGTTTGCCAGATTGCCCGGCGCGCCAAACGTCAACGCCGGCTCCGGATGCTTTTCCGTGGGTTTACGCATGGGAATCCAGCAAGATCGTCACCGGGCCGTCGTTTACCAGTTCCACATCCATCATCGCGGCGAATTTGCCTTCGGCGACCGGGAGCGATGTGGCGGCGCGCAGCTTCGTCATGAAATCGTCGTAGAATCGTTCGGCATCGGCGGGCGGCATGGCGTCGCTGAAACTCGGGCGCGTGCCTTTGCGCGCATCGCCGTACAACGTGAACTGCGACACCACGAGAATCCCGCCGTCAACGTCCATAACCGAGCGGTTCATATTCTTGGCATCATCGGGAAAAATGCGCAACGCGAGCAGTTTCTTGATCATCCAGTCAGTGTCCGCGGCGGCGTCATCTTTGCCGAAGCCCAGCAACACGAGCAGGCCGCGTCCGATTTCGCCGACGGTCTGGCCATCGATCCGGACGGACGCGCGGGAGACACGTTGGACGACGGCTTTCATCGCGCAGGTCAATACGCGAAGGCCGCGGGCTTGTCCAGCCTTGAACGGGCAGAGGCTTGTGTTAGGCTGCGGGTGTGAAGATTCAGTTCCTGTGTCCCCACTGCAAGCGCGAATTGGAGTTCGAAGATTTGTCGCAGGACGAGTCGCCGTGTCCGCTCTGCCAGAAGACGATTCGGCTGCACATCACCGAGCAGATGCGGCGCCACAACATGGTGGACCGTTGCGCTGTGTGCGATTGCAACACCGTGTACGTCCAAAAGGACTTCAACCGCACCCTTGGCGTGAGCATTTTCGTGGCGGGCGCAATCCTGTTCCTGCTCTGCGCGTGGAAGAACCGGCTCGTCGAAGGCACACTGGTGTGGGCGGCGTTTGTGCTCGCGGACGGATTGCTCTACAAGTTTCTTCCCGACGTGACGATCTGCTACAAATGCTACGCGCAATACCGCGAGGTCGCGCCGAACCCGGACAATCAGCCGTTCGAGTTGGGCCTCGCCGAGAAGTATGACCCGCTCGACAAACGCGCCCATGCCGAGAATCCCGCCGCCGAATGGAAGGGACGCTGACGGTTCATGTGGCGCGCGCTGCTGGTCGGTCTGTTTGCCGTGACGCTCGCGCATGGTGTGTACGGCCAGGAAGACCCTCGCGATGCGGAACGCCAATTTCGGTTCCTCCTGTCGCGCGGCGACGAGCTGCGGGCGCAACACGACCAGTTTGACCCGCACACACCGCCCGCAGTCGTCCAACACTGGACAGCGCAACTGAAGCGCCTCGAACGCGACTATCAACATTTCCTCCGCGATCATCCCCAGCACGCGCGCGCGATGGTTGCCTACGGCGGCCTGCTCTATGACGAAGAGGACGAAGACGGAGGCGCCCGCTGGTGGGAAAAAGCCATTGCCGCCGATCCGCGCGAACCCTATGCCTACAACGACCTCGCGAATATCTACGGTCACGACGGCCACGCCGCCAAAGCGCTCCAGTATTACCAGACGGCCATCGACCTCGCGCCGACCGAACCCGTGTTCCGGTTCAACTGGGCGACCACCTGCCAGCTCTTCCGCAACGAGTCCCACGCCGTCTACGGCTGGAGCGTGGACGAGATTTTTCAACATAGCATGGAGCAGTTTCGCGCTGCGCGTGACTTGGACCCGCAGAACTACGATTACTCGACCACCTACGCCGAGACCTTCTACCAATTGCCCAGGCCGGATTGGCCGGGTGCCTACGAGGCTTGGCAGTTTTGTCTTCGCCAACCGCTCGATGACCGGCAGCGCGAATTCGTGTGCGGTCATCTGGCTCGTGTGTGCATCCGTCTCGGACGCATCGACGAGGCCAAACTGTGGGTGGCGAAGCTTTCCAGCGGCGAGCAGGCGTCCGTCCGTCGCGCGATCGAACGAAAGATCGCTGAACTGGGCCAGAAGACCGGCGGATCGACCACGACAAACTTATTGCCGAATCCCGCGACAGATCCGGTCGATAAACACTGATTCCGTTCGCCACCCGGCGAGTCCCGCTTACGGTTTCGCCACACCGATGACGCCGCAGGCCACCCGCGCGCCGGCGTTGCCGGTCGGTTGGCTCTTCAAGTCGTCGGCCTTGGCGTGCACGATCACCGCGTGACCGATGATCGAATCCGCGCCCTCCAGCGAGATCACTGTGTCCACGCGTTCGTAATGCGCCTTGCCAGTCGCATCCGCTTCGAGGTTGCCGAAATCACCCGCGTGCCGCATCTCGGCATCGGGTCCGCCGTGTTGCATGTGATGCGGATTGAAGTGACCGCCGGCTGAAGCGCCGTCGGGCGCGCTGCAATCCCCGAATTCATGGATGTGAAACCCGTGCAGACCGGGCGTCAAACCCGTCACGTCCGCCACGATTTTCACGCCGCCATTGACCTTCGTGAACGTGACCTCGCCCGCCACCTCATTGCCCTTGGTCGACGACAGCACCGCCACCGCCTTCGTCACCGAGTCCGCTCGCGCGCCAACCACCGCCAAACTCATCATCGATACCGCCACCCAAATGCCAGCTTTCATCATCGCCTCCTGTCGTTGGTCGAACCTTTCGGAACCTACCATTCGCCCCGCGAACACACAAATCTTCCCCAGATGGCCCCCATTTACCCTCCAAATGACGCCTGACCTCCGCCGCCCGCCGTTTCCACGCGCCCCTCGTTGCAACGGCGCTCCGCCCCCGTTCTCCAGGCGCCATTTTTCCCAGAACTTTTTGTTCGGTTTTGGCTCTCGGCGGGTTTTTAATAATGAATTGAAGATGACGGACAGCCAGCAATTGCTTGCGGACTACGTCAGGAATGGCTCGGAAGAAGCCTTTCGCGAACTGGTAACGCGCTACCTTGCCCTGGTCTATTCCACGGCGATTCGGTTGGTCGGTGGCGACGCGCATCGGGCGGAGGACATCGCCCAAACAGTCTTCGTGGATCTGGCGCGCCAGGCTCGCTCGCTTCCAAACGACGTGATGCTGGGCGGCTGGCTGCATCGCGACACCTGCTTTGTCGCCTCCAAGACCATGCGGAGCGAACGCCGTCGTCTGTCCCGCGAAAGGCACGCTGTCGAAATGAACTCCTTCCAAGATCGTTCCGAATCCGGTCTGACGCACGTTGCGCCCATCCTCGACGAGGCGATTAACCAACTGGACGCCGGGGACCGCACCGCGATTTTGCTGCGCTTCTTCGAGCAGCACGATTTTCGCTCGGTGGGCGAAGCGTTGGGAAGCACGGAAGATGCCGCGCGGATGCGCGTGAACCGGGCGTTGGAGAAATTGCATTCTTTGCTCAAACATCGTGGCGTCACGTTGTCCGTGGCGGCGCTGGCAACCGTCCTGACCGCCGAGGCCGTCACGGCCGCGCCCGCCGGACTCGCGGTCACGATTTCCAGCGCCGCCCTCTCCGCCGCGGCGGCGGGAACCGGAACAACACTTACCCTTCTGAAAGCGATGATTATGACAAAACTCGAACTCGGCCTCGGCGCGCTGGTGATTGCCGGCGCGACGACCGCTCTAGTGGTTCAACATCAGGCTCAAATCAAACTGCGCGACGAGAATCAATCCTTGCGACAGCAGGTTGGCCATCTGACAACGGAGAACGCGCGGCTTTCCAAGCACCCGCGCACCCCGCGCCTGCCCGCGCCGCCCATGCCGTCCACCAATCCCCCCAGTACATTGGCGGCGGAAGATTTACAACCCACCAATACCAATCTGTATGCCCGGTTCAAAGACAAACAACCAAAGTTGACTCCCGAGCAGGTCGAATCATACCTCAAAGCGAATCGGCGAAATGCGGCAAGCCTCCTCGCCGCCTATCGCACGACTGGCGACCCGGGCCTGCTAAAGGAAGCGATGGAAAAATATCCCAACGACCCGCAAGTGGCGTTCGAGGCGGTTTTCGACAAGGACTTGTCTCCCGAACAACACCGGCAATGGCTGGATAACTTCAAGCAGTCGGCCCCGGACAATGCGCTGGTGAACTATCTCTCAGCCCTCGATTACTTCAAAGCCGGCCAGACAGATCAGGCCGTGCAGGATCTCGCCGCCGCATCCGGCAAGCAACAATTTCAGTACTCACTGGATCGGTATCAGGACGATGAAGAAGCCTATCTCGCCGCGGGTTACTCCGTGGCGGAGGCCAAAGTGCTTGCCTCGCGAGGTCTGGTGGTGCCGCAGCTTTCCCCGGTACTGCAATTGGGTCGGGAGATGGTTGATCTGGCCAATTCGTACCGGCAGACGGGTGATGAAGCGTCCGCGCAGGCCGCGCTCCAAATGGCGGCGAACATCGGCCAGCAGTTCGACGGATCTCCGCCCGAATATTTTCTACTGAGTCAACTCGTCGGCATGGCCGTCGAACGTAACGCTCTCGCCGCCATGGATCCCACCAGCCCGTACGGCGACACCGGACAAGGCGTTCAGGATCGACTTAACCAAATCGCTCAGCAAAAGGCGACGCTTCGAGAACTGGGTCAACAGGCCGATCCGTTGCTGCAAACGATGTCGGATCAGGATTGGGTCAGTTATACCGATCGACGAATGCTCTTCGGCGAAGAGGCGGCGATGCGGTGGCTGGTAACCAGGTACGGCCAGAAATGAGCCGAACGACAAATCGCGCGCGGCCACACATTCTGCCCAGCGGCTTCCTTCACCTCGCACGCCATTGACGAGATGACTTCTACAAGCCGAGCAGGGCGTTCACCGTCCCGCTAAACGTTTGCCACTGGGCGCGCTGCCGACGCCACGTCACACGGCCTCGCGCGGTCAAACGGTAGTACAGCCGCTCCCGGCTCCGCCCGACACGCCTCCGATGCCTTGCGACCAGGCCACGTCGCTCCAGATGATGCAGCACGCGATATACCGTTCCCCGGTGCCAGAGGATCGTTTGCTTCGTTTGATCCGCGACACGACGAACGATTTCGTACCCATACATGGGCTGTCTATTCAGTGCATTCAAAATCACGAGATCATACGACCCCGTAACCAAATCCTTGGCAAATTTATCGAGTCTCATAAATGATAGGTGTCAGTGACACCTATCATGGCGAGCGGAAACCCAATGATCAAGCGGGATTAATGGAGAAGAGTCGCGTTGCCGGAAGAAAAATGCCACGGTGACGGAGCCGGTACGCCGCGAACGTGGGCTCACTCAAACTTGTAGTGCTTCCGCAGGGGTTTGTGGACCGTCCAGACGCACGACATGCCGGCGGGAAACGTCACGAGATCGCCTTTGCCCATCTTCACCGGTTTCCCTCCCTCGGGCGTCACCGTCACCTCGCCCTCCAGAAAGTAGCAAGTCTCCATTTTATCGTAGTGCCATGGGAACTCCGACACTTCCTTCTCCCAGATGGGCCAACCGGCTATCCCTCGCTCTTCGAGTTCTTTGGGCTGTGGATTGCGTGTCACTTGAATGTTGCTCATAGGGTTCGCACTCATTTGGAGTTCGCCATTTTCCCCACGGATTCTATCACGCCCTTGATCTCTGCCAACTTTTCTTCGGGTGTGGTGCCGGTCATGCGCGGGAATTTGCCGCCGACCTGGAACAGCACCCCGTGCTGCGACAGCATGATTCGGTCCTCCCGGGTTTCGACGGTCTCAATGTGCGCTTCGCCTGCTTGGATTCGCACCTCGGCACATTGCAGCAGGATTTCCACCTCGCGCGGAATCTTGCCGAACCGGTCGCGGAATTCTCGACGGAGCGCCTTGACGTCGGCCGGTTCCAGCGCGAGGGCGATCTTGCGGTACGCCTGGATGCGCAGCCGCGTGTCGGAGATGTAATTGTTCGGGATCCGCGCATACGATTCGCCCAACTCGTCATTCAGGAAATCCAGCTTGAGCGTGACCAGCGTCCGATGCCGGGGCTTTTCGCCCTTCATGCGCGCGATGCTCTCCTTGAGCAACTGACAGTACAGATCGAACCCGATCGCCGCAATATGTCCGCTTTGTTCCGAGCCAAGAATGTTTCCCGCGCCGCGAATCTCCAGGTCGCGCATCGCAATCTTGAAGCCGCTGCCCAGCGACGAGTATTGTTTGATCGCGCCGATGCGTTTCCGCGCGCTTTGCACCAGGTTCATGTGCCGCGGCAACAGGATGTACGCGTACGCCTGGTGCTTGTACCGTCCCACCCGACCGCGCAACTGATACAAATCGCTCAACCCGAATCGGTCCGCGCGATCGATAATGATGGTGTTCGCATTCGGGATATCGAGTCCGCTCTCGATGATCGTCGTGCACACCAGCACGTCGATCTGGCCCTTGACGAACCGGTGCATGACATCTTCGAGCTCATCATCGCTCATCTGACCGTGCCCGATGTCGATGCGGATCTTCGATCCCTCCAGCAGCGTCCGCAGCCGCGCCGCCACCGCTTCGATGCTCTGCACGCGGTTGTGCAGGAAATACACCTGGCCGCCACGGTTGAGTTCGCGCTGGATCGCCTGCCGGATGAGCCGCTCGTCGTAGCCGGCAATGATGGTCTCGACCGGCAACCGATCCTGCGGCGGCGTCTGGATGTTGCTCATGTCGCGCGCGCCCGTCAGCGATAGATACAGCGTCCGCGGAATTGGCGTGGCGCTGAGCGTGAGCACGTCCACCAGCTTCCGCAATTGCTTGAACCGTTCCTTGTGCAGCACGCCAAACCGCTGCTCTTCATCGACGACCACCAGCCCGAGATTCTTGAACACGATATCGCCGCTCAGCAGCCGGTGTGTGCCGATGACGATGTCCACGCCGCCTTTGCGCAACAGTTGCGCGACCTTCTTCTGTTCCCGCGCCGTGCGGAACCGCGACAGCATTTCAATGGCGACGGGATAACCCGACATGCGCTCTCGAAACGTGTTCCAATGTTGCTCGGTCAGCACCGTCGTCGGGCACAGCACCGCGACCTGGTAGCCGTCCATCACCGCCTTGAACGCCGCGCGAATCGCCACCTCGGTCTTGCCGTACCCCACGTCCCCGCAAATGAGCCGGTCCATCGGCCGGCTCGATTCCATGTCGCGTTTCACTTCTTCGATGGCGGTAAGTTGGTCGGGTGTCTCATCATAAATAAACGCCGCCTCGAACTCGTGCTGCCACGCCGTGTCCGGCGAGAACGCGTGGCCTTCGAGGATATTGCGGGCCGCCTGGATTTCCAGCAGGTTCGCCGCGAGATCCATGATCGCGCGCTCGGCGGAAAGCTTCTGCCGTTGCCAGAGCGCGCCGCCGAGTTGATGCAGCGGCGGCTGACGTTTCCCCGCGCCGATGTATTTCGAGACGAGATGCGCCTGGTCGATGGGGACATACAGCCGCGCCTCATCGGCGTATTCAATGGACAACACTTCCTGTTTCGCGCCGTTGAAATCGAGCGATTTCAGCCCGAGATATTTTCCGATGCCGTGTTGGACGTGGACGACGAAATCGCCTTCCTGCAGTTCCGTCCAATCCGCCGGCTGCGCCAGTTGATGGAACTTGCGGCGCGGTCGCACGAGCTTGTAGCGCCCGAAAATCTCCGAGTCGGTCACCACCGCCAGTTTGGCATCCGACCACAGGAAGCCGCGGGACAGGAATGACGACGGATGAAGCGTGAGCGTTGGCGGGAGAGATTTGAATTGCTCGCGCCACAATTCTTCGAACCGTTGTTTCTCACCATCGGTGCTGCAGAACACGTGGAGCGCGCAGTCTTCTTCGACCCAGCGCTGCATCTGTTCGAAGAACAACCGCCGCATCTGCTCGGCCACTTCGGGTTCGGGCGAGCGCGTGTCGAGCGGACGAAACGCATCAAGCGACGCGAGCCGCAGATTGACATGCGATTGCGGTGGGTCGATCGCCAGCGCTTCGGTCAGTTGCACAATGGTCAGGCCCGACTCGACCGTGTGCCGCCACTCGACGAAAAACTTGTCGCCGTCGGGAATCTGGCGGGCGTAGGTTTCCGCGGCCTCCGCCAGTTTGTCCGGCTCATCCAGCACCAGCAGCGTATTGCGCGGCAGAAGATCGACCAGCGGCGCGGTCCTATCCGTGGCCCGCTTCAACAGGCCGAGTTCGCCAGCCGGCGTGACAACCAGCCGTTCCCGTTTTTCTCGCGATTGCTGCGTGATCGGATCGAACGTGCGAATCGACTCGATCTCGTCACCGGAAAACTCGACGCGGACCGGTTCCCCGCGGTCGATGGGAAAGAAATCCACGATTCCGCCGCGCATGGCCATGTCGCCGGGATCGCTCACTTGATACTCGGCGTGATAACCGAGTTCGGTAAGCTTGTTGAGGAATTCCTGGAGCTCCAGCGTCTGGCCGAGGCGGAGTTCCATTCGCAGCGACATGAAGTATTCGGGCGCAAACGTCCGCTGCATCAGGGCCTGCACCGACGCCACCGTCAACGGCGCGTTGAGGTTCGTGAGCACTTTGAGCCGGTCGGCGATCGTGTCGGCGTGCGGGAGTACGTCTTCGTGCGGGAGCGTTTCCCAGGCGGGATAGAACTGAACGCCCGGGAGCAACGTCTGCATGTCGTTGAAGAACGCTTCCTGTGATTTCAATCCGTCCGTCACGAGAAGGATGGGGCGGTTCGCGATTTGAGAGAGCAGGGCGGCGGCGAACGGCTTGGCGGCGTCAGCCACGGAATTCAGAGACAAAAAATCCCCCGCCTTGAGTCTCCGTTTGATAGGGGGTATCAGCGGAGACCCCAGCGCTGCCTCGAACAGCCCGTTTTGACTCACAAATCGTTAGTCAGCAGGCAGATTCAACACCTGAATGATCGCCTTCCCGACAGCACGAAACTCTTCTGCCGACAAATTGCCAAGTCTGCTTACCAACTTCGAGAGCGAGACTGGTTGGAGTTGCTGCAAGTGGAACGCCCCGGTCTTCAAAAACGGCTTGGAAACTCGAAACTCCCAACGATTGCCCCGGATGGCGGTGGTATGCGGAACAATCAATATCAACGCCAATTCTTCGTCACGAGGGTAGTCGCTCAATACCAAGCAGGGACGTACCTTGGCCGCCAGTCCCAAATCCACTTGCCAGACCTCACCGGGTGCCGGTTTGGCCATCCTCGCTCTCCATCGCGTCCAGCATCTGGAACCGCTCGTCGGCGCGCCGATCGGCATCGGCCAGGATTTGCGCGTCTTCTTCCAATTCGAAGATGCGGCGCACGATCTCCCGCCGCTCCCGCGGCGCGAGACCCGGCAATGCGGTGAGGATTTCCGTCTTGCTCATAACACCCGTAGTATACGCTGTGGAGAGACCGTTTTCAATGTATAAGCGAACTCTCGGAGTGACTATTGCAATGGATAAACTACTAATTTGCCCTTGATCTCTTCTCTAATTTGATGTCATCGACTTTCAGCCCGATCTCGTTCAGTAATGGCAACAGGAATGCCTCGTAAATCGCTTTCTGCCCTGAAATGTAGCGAACGGGTAAGAGGCGATTCCCGTGTCGTATGGACATGGAGAATTCTCTAAATCCACCTTGTGGCCCGAGGGTGCGTTTTGCAGATTCACCGCCATCTCGTAGTGCCTGCTTAAAGTCGGCTAGGGTCTGAAATTCGCCTATGCATAGAAGCTCTCTAAAGTAGTGCTTCGTATATTGGCCCGTATCCCACTTTACGGTGTAAAGCAGATTGTCCATTCCAGGGTCGGCGCTGGTAGCATCCACGATGACGCCGCCAGTATTCGCGGGGACACTCGTTTTCGGCCCGTCTATCGGACCATGATCCTGAAGACCATGGACGGTCCACACTCTGCGGCCAACATCAGGAAACGTAATAGGCGTCTCGGTCGGTGTCACAATTGCTCTATTTGATACTGCTCAGTCGCTTCCCGCCCCTTCGCAAGGCTCGCTTCAAAGAATTCGTTGGCTGTCTCATCGTTAACGGATTCCCAAGAGACACCCGGCGAACTCTCGTATGACTCACGGTTTACCGGCTCGATTTCCAAATGTCTTTCCATCCATTCAAACGTGGGGTGATAATATTCGCCACCCCGTTTCAGAGTGACAAAACCATCTCTTGGATCTTTGGTTATCTCAAACGCGTCTGGCAGCTCAAACACGGCCGTCAAGGTGACTGTGAATCTCTTCATGATAAATTCAATCGCTTCACGTTTTCGAGCACGTGGTCGGCGGAGGCCTTCAACTGCGCGAGTTCGTCGTTGCCGAGCTTCAACTCGATGATTCTCTCGACGCCGTTCGTGCCGAGCACGCATGGCACACCGACAAACATGTCTTTCACGCCGTACTGGCCGGTGCACCACGCCGCACAAGGTAGCACGCGTTTCTCGTCATTCAAAATCGAGCGCACCATTTCGACGACCGACGACGACGGCGCATAGTAGGCTGATCCGGTTTTCAGCAGCGCCACGATTTCCGCACCGCCGTTGCGGGTGCGGGTGACGAGCGCATCGAGTTTGTCTTTGGCAATGAGGTCTTCGACCTTGATGCCCGCCACCGTCGCGTAGCGGACGAGGGGAACCATGTCGTCCCCGTGACCGCCAAGCACCATGGCGTCCACGTCGCGCATCGACACGCCGAGTTCCATCGCGATAAAACAGCGGAACCGGGCGCTGTCGAGCACGCCCGCCATGCCGATGACCTTGTTCTTCGCAAAACCGAGTTTGACGCCGGCGAGATAGGTCATCACGTCGAGTGGATTGCTCACAATAATGACCATCGCGTTCGGCGCGTTCTTCTTGATCGCGTCGCACACGCTACCAACGATCCCCGCGTTGGTCTTCAGCAAATCGTCGCGGCTCATGCCGGGCTTCCGGGCGATGCCGCTGGTGACGACGATGAGGTCGCTGCCGGCGCAGGCGGCGGGATCGTTGGAGCCGGTGATTTCTGCGTCGAAGCCTTCGAGGCAGGCCGACTCGATCATGTCCAGCGCCTTGCCCTGCGGCATGCCTTCGATGATGTCCACCATCACCACATCGGCAATTTGTTTCTCGGCGATGCGTTGGGCCGTGGTCGAGCCGACGAATCCCGCGCCAAAAACGGTCACTTTGCGATTCATGGGTGTCCTGACGTTCGAGTTGGGTTCGCGTCCCTTATTGAGAAAAGCGCGGGCGATGTCGAGCAGAAAGACGCCGGAGTTGGTGTGTCTGGCGCTTTGGGGGCCGCGCCTCTAGTCATCGGCCACGAACGCAACGCCGTTCGTGGCGCAGACGACGCGTTGGTTGGTTTCGACCGGGTCGGTCGCGGCGCGGACGTGATAGGTTTTGACTTGGGGCGCATGCAAGGAAAGCGGGTCGTATCGTTCGCGCAGGTCGACGTATTCCGCCAGGTCCATCACGCCTTCGGTGTACTTACTGGTCGTGCTCTTGAGGAACGAGGCATCGTCGATGCGAACCCGATAGTTGGCGCCGGCGTCCGCCTTGAGCCGTTGGCGGACCGACTCCATCTTGCGGAAGGTGGGCACGAAGTAATCCGCGCTGGCGATGTGTACGCCTTGATAGTTGAAATACTCCAAGCTGAAGAGAATGTTGAAGCCGACCATCAGGAGCATCGCGGCGCGCAGGGGACCGCGCCAGCGGCCGCTGTCCAAGCCGCGCACCATGAACATGGCGGGCAGGAGAAAGAGCAGCGGGAACTGCACGATCAGGTAGCGGCTGCTGAAATTACTGAAGGAGGAAACAAACAGTACCAATGGCAGTACCAGCAGTGACCCGACGAACACCTCACCGGGCGCATTGGCAAACGCCTGCTTCGGTGAACGCCATTTCCCGCGCAAGGATTTGACAACTCGGACGAGAAAAGTGCCGATGACCAGAATGCTCAGGATAAGAGACAACGCATTGAAGGCGCCGAGAATCCAAAAGGAACCAAAACGCGCGTCGCCGAGGGCGCGGTATTCGGAGAAGTCGCGTCCGGTCACGCTGCTCATCAGGTTCGACAGGTCGGTAATCGGGAGGGTTAGTATCTTCAGCACCGAAAAGGAAGGGGCGATGGAACCATCGAGAATTCGGCGTGTGTTCTCCCAGCCATGCTTCATTTCGCCGATGACATACGGGACGTAAAGCAATGCGGAAGCCAGCACTCCGGCCGCCAGCCATCTCGTATTCAATCGCGACGGGCTCCAACACAAAATCAGCGCCACCACCGGCGCAATAAACACCACCATCATGTGAAACTGCGGCATGATGGCCAGCAGCACGCAGACCCAAAAGATGTTTCGCGAGTCCGGCTGCGTCACCACGTTCCAAAGCGCCAGGTACAACAGCGCGCCGAAGAACGCCATCGGAATGGGGTTCCAGGCGGCGATCGAGTAGTGAACGGGCCAGGGAGACGTGGCGAAAAACAAGGCCGCCCACAGCGAATACTCTGGCCCCAAAATGTTTTCGGCCAGGCGGTACACGAAGTAGATGACGCAGGTGTGCAGGACGATCATCATGAGACAAACGGTCTCAGGGGAACTTCCGACTTTGAGACCGACCAGCCAAAACAGCGCCCACATTGGCCCCGGGAGCTTCCCGGTCTTGAAATTGGGCTGCCCGATGTAAAGGGCCCGTTCTTCGCCGGCATCCAACGCGACGGCGACTCGATACGCCAGCATTTCGTCTCCCATGACCGCGTAATGGTAAGCCTGGCCCCAATACAGGCCGGCCAATCGCAGCAGGAAGCCGAGGCCCATGATCCCGATCAAGAACGCGATTTTGGCGCGCTGTGACATTCGGCGCATTGTAATGAAAGCAGTCGTTTAGGCGAGATGAATTTGGAGGATACGGCGGTGCGAAACGGTTGGGCCGCAAGGAGTATCATCGGAGCGTTGACGCGTCGCGGCCAGAATGGTAGTCTTTTTCAAGCGGATCGCTGCGAGCGGTCCGGCCCTCTGGAAGTTGACCATGAGGAACGTACTGAACGAGAACGTGTTGGTGCTCAACCGCCTGTGGCAGGCGATCAACGTCTGCACGGTGGAGCGGGCGTTTATGCTCCTGTACATGGGCCACGCCGAGGTCGTCATCGAGGATGCCGGCGACTTCCAGACCTTTGATTTCCAGGAGTGGCGCGAATTCAGTCAGGGACACCACGGCGAGGACGTCGTCCACACCGTGTCCTTCCAGATCCGGGTGCCGCGCGTGATCCTGCTGCTGTTTTTCGACCGATTGCCGCACAAGGAAGTGAAGTTCACGCGGCACAACATTTTCGAGCGCGACCACAATACCTGCCAGTATTGCGGCAAGCGCTTTGACCGCCGCGAGTTGAACCTCGATCACATCATTCCCCGCGACCGCGGCGGGACGACCACGTGGGAAAATATCGTCTGCGCCTGCATCCCGTGCAACACACGCAAAGCCAACCGCACGCCGACCGAGGCGGGCATGCACCTTGTCAAGAAGCCGAAGCGGCCCAAGTGGCGTCCGTTCGTCAACGTCACCATCAGCACCGTTGCCCACGATAGCTGGAAGCACTTCCTCGACCTCGCCTATTGGAACGTGGAGTTGGGCGAGGATGCGGGGTAGGGCGATACAGCGTCGGACTCGTGCTTTGACACGCGGGCGGTTCGTCGATAGTCTCTCCTCGGTATTCACCAACGGAGAACGACTATGCGATCTGTCTCTTGGTTTGTGGCGTTGATTTTTGGCGGGCTGATGGCACGCCTCATCCCCCCGTCGAAACCGTCTGTTAAGAGCCAACCAGAGAGGTGAACGATGCGAATTGTGGAAATCCGTGAGAGGACCGTTTCGATAGCCTCGGCCATCACGAACGCGTACATTGATTTCTCCAAGATGACCTGCTCGGTGGTCGCGTTGATCACCGACGTCGAGCGCGAGGGGAAACCGGTGATCGGGTATGGCTTCAACTCCAACGGGCGGTACGGTCAGGGATCGTTGATGCGCGAGCGGTTCTTTCCCCGGTTACTCGCGGCCGATCCGAATATGCTGGCAGATGAAACCGGCGCGAACCTCGATCCGTTCCGCATCTGGGCGACGCTCATGAAGAATGAGAAGCCGGGCGGGCACGGCGAACGGTCGGTGGCCGTGGGCACCATCGACATGGCGGTGTGGGACGCCGTCGCCAAGATCGCCGGCAAACCGCTGTACCGATTGCTGGCGGATCGGTATCGGGGCGGCAAGGCCGATTCCAAGGTCTTCGTTTACGCCGCCGGTGGGTACTACTATCCGGGCAAGGACATGACGGCCCTGAAGAAGGAGATGCAGGGTTATCGCGACCTCGGTTATCAAGTGGTGAAAATGAAAATCGGGGGCGTGCCGCTCGACGAAGACATTCGGCGCATCGAAGCCGTGCTCGAAGTGGTCGGTGACGGAAAGTTTCTCGGGGTCGACGCGAATG
>JBEKBH010000031.1:0-38499 GCA_050015495.1 Verrucomicrobiia bacterium | reverse complement strand
GCATCCGCTGGCACAATGTCGCCCAGACGCATGCGAATGACATCGCCCGGCACCAACTCCCGTGCCGGGGGGTTGATCCACTTCCCGTCACGTTTCACCCTGGCCTTGATCGCCAGCTTGGCTTTCAGGGCAGCGATGGCGTTGCCTGCCTGGCGTTCTTCCCAAAATCCGACCACAGCGTTGGCCACCAGCAACAGAAGGATGATAAAGAAGTCCGGCCAGTGCCGGACCACGCCCGACAGAATTACCGCAGTCTCGATCATCCACGGGATGGGACCCCAAAAATACGAGAGGAATTTCAGAAAGAGATTGGTCTTCTTTTCTTCCAGCTCGTTCGGCCCGTATTGAGTCAGTCGTTTTTGCGCCTCGGCCTGACTGAGGCCATCCGGCGACGACCCTAATTTTCTCTCCACTTCCGGCAGGGGCAGGGTTTTCAAATCGTCTTTCGCCACTGGCTTCGGTCCCGGCTTCAATTCGGGAGCCTTGAGCTGGTCAGTAGTGGGTTTCATAATGAATACTCTTTCTGTCTATGCTAGGCTACGTGGCAGGTTTTGTCTATTGTGGGCCATTGTTGGCATGCTCATGTCCTTTCCATCGTGGCAGTGTATTCGCCGCAGCCCGGTTGCACTTGGCTCGATGAACAAGAGCTAGCGGTGTCGCCTGAGATGTTTGACCGTCGTCTATTTCGGTCCGCCGGACGGTTCTTCCGCGGCTCAATGGCATGGGGTCACACCCTTCAAAGCATGACCCCACTGAAAAACATGTAACGCGGTCTTATCGGCTTGCGGTGGCCGCTGCGGCGCTCTCTTTGGGGAAGCTGCGTTCCGGCTGATGGTGTTCCGCCAGTTCCGGGCTGGTGCGGCTGATGATCTCTTGGGCCCGAGTTGTTTCCTCCGGGGAACCGTGGGCGATCAGCACATACTTGCCGGTCTTGATCGCGGTCTCGTAGCGCACGATGCTGTCCTTGGGAATGCCGAGTCCGTACAAGCCGGCTCCCATTGCGGTCAGGCCGCCCACCACGACAGCGCCTTCCAGGGCCGCGACGATCCAACTGACCAGCGGCCCGGCTGCCAGAACCTGCCCCAGACCGGGAATCCAAAAGAATCCGGCCCCGAACAGCAAGCCCCAAAACCCACCCCAGTAGGCCCCCAGTTTCCCCCAGTATTTCATGCGGTCGCCGGTATTGTAGTAGCCGACCACGTGTTCATCGGTGTGATAGTCGCGTCCGACGATCGACAGCTTCTTCATATCAAAACCGGACCGCTGCAGTTCCTTAACGGCAGCTTCGGCTTCGGCGTGCGATTTGTAAATCGCCACGACTGAATTGCTCTTGGTCATACTCTTCCTTTCGTTGTTGGTTCTTGTGTTGACGATGCGAACATAATCCGGGTACGCGCGCGGAAGCTATGGGGCATAACCCTACCGTGTGTGATGGGAAGCCAGGCGGTAAGGCTGGGGCCAATGGATGCGTCGACGCCCGCGAGCTTAGGCTGTCACTGGAAGTCGATCAACTGCATACGGTGGAACTGGTCCAACTTCCCCATGGAATCACTGAGGCCCTACTGCGTGCCGAGTTTGGCGAGCAGGCCTTTTTCGCGGGCGAGGCCGAACATGTAGTTGAAGAAGAGGCCGGCGGCGATCAGGTAGACGACGTTGAGGCCGAACGCCCAGGAGAGGTTGTCGGCGGACAATCCGTCGCCGCGCAGGACCTGGCGCATTCCTTCGAAGACGTACGTAGCCGGGATCGCGCGCGAGATCGGTTGGATCCACTGGGGCAGGACGCTCAGCGGGTAGAACACGGCGCAGATCGGCTGGATCAGGAAGGGGATGCCCCACGCGAGGGCTTCAGCGGATTGGCCCCAGCGCATGATCAGGGCCGTGGTGACCAGCCCGACCGCCCAACCCATGATCAGCAGGTTGGCGAAGAGCGGAATCAGCGGCAGGCCCATCTGAAAGAGGTTCCAATGGTAGAACCACAGGGCCAATCCCGCGAGGATCGCCACGGTGATGAGGATTTTCACGAAGCCGACCACGTACGTGGCGACGATGAATTCGCTGACGCGGATGGGCGCGACGAAGATGTTCAACAGGTTACGCGCCCAGATATCTTCGAGGAACGAGATCGTCACGGCTTGTTGCGCGCGGTAGAGGATATCCCAAAAAATCATCGAGCCGAGCAGGAACGTGACCGTCGCCGGCACCTGGTGTTGGAGGCGTTGCAGGTACACGGTAATAAATCCCCAGACCAGCAGGTCCATGACGGGCCAGAAGAACATCTCGGCCACACGCGGGACGCTGCGGGTGTAGAGGAACGTGTAGCGGAGCACGAGCGCGCGAATGTGACCCCAGCTCATGTCGCCTCCTTTTCGCCCGCGGCCAGCACATCGCCGCCACGCGCGACAGAGATGAACACGTCCTCCAGCGACTTCTGGTTGAACCGGTCTTTCACTTGTTGCGGCGTGCCTTCGGCGATAATCCGGCCTTTGTGCATGAACAGCACGCGGTCGCAGACTTCTTCCACATCGCGCATGTTGTGCGAGGTGTACACCATGGTGATCTGGCGTTCGCTCTGGATGCGGCGCAGGAGCTTGCGCACTTTGTCGGCGATATCGGGGTCAAGGCTGGCGGTCGGTTCATCGAGCATCAACAACTCGGGATCGTTCAGCAGCGATTTGCACAGGTTTACCCGCGTCGATTCGCCGGAGGACAAATGACCGGTGATCTTGGTTCGCAGGTGCGCGATCTCGAACATCTGCAACAATTCATCCGTCTTCTGGCGATGGTTTTTCACCCCGTAAATCTTCGAGAAAATGAGCATGTTCTCCCAGACCTTCAGATTCGACGGAAGCCCGGTGTAAGCGGAGGAGAAATTGGCCCGTTGGAGAATCTCGATGCGATGACGCTCGAGGTCCTTGCCGAAGATCGTGATCGTGCCGCTCGTGGGCTTGATCAGCCCGAGCAGGATTTGGATGGTTGTCGTCTTGCCCGCGCCGTTGGCGCCGAGGACACCGACGATTTCACCGCGTTGCACCGTGAATGACACGTCGGCCACGGCCACGGTGCCGTCGAATTCTTTGCGAAGATGCTGAACGTCGACAAGTGTTTCGGCCATGCGCGCGTATCGCCCCGCTAGGAGGATGCGGGAGTGGTCGAACTCGGTTCACTGCCTTCCGGGGCGGCGGGAGCAGGTTCGGGGGACGGCGACGGGGTCGGTTCGGCAGCTGGCTCCGTCGGGGCCGGGGCAGCGACCTCTGTCGCATCCGCTGGAGTCGCCTCTGTCGCTGCTGCCGGCGGAGTTGGAGCCGGCGGCGGCTGGGGCGGTTTGTCGGCAAGAGCCCACAACCGGCCATTGGAGAATTCCACCACGTAACCATCCTGAATCAACCAATGCAAATCGGCCAGCACCCGGTCTTCTTCCGACGGCACCGGTGGCGCCGAAACGGCGGGAGTGCCCTGTTCCGGGAGAGGCGCGGACGCTGTGGCCTGATCTTCCGTCTGAACTGGCGTGGCAGCAGGCGCCGGAACTTCTGTCTGGACTGGCGCAGGTGGCGGAGCGACCGAATCCGGGACCGGCGCGGATGCTGGTGCCACCGAATCGGGACGGGGAACGAAATGCGCGATCAACTGCTTGCGCGTGCACCCGAAGTGTTGGCGAAGGTAGACAATGATTCTTTGGATCTGGTCGGTGAGATGCGCGATGGACTCGAACCGCTGGGGTTTGACGCGGCCGATGTAGGTGACGCCCTTCGGATCCTTGAAGAAATGAAACCCTTCATGGCGGAGTTTTCCCCGCATCTCATTGGCTGTCTTCAGCGGGAACTTCCGCTCCTGCATCCACGCAAGCCGCACGGTTTCCAAGAGAGCGGGATTCTGGAGCTGGCGGCTGGCCGTCCCGCTGATGCGCACTTCGGGAGCGGACGTGATGAATTGCGCCAGATGGGTTTCGACGAAATGCTTTTCCAATTCGTCGCGGGTGGCGAACGCCTTCGGCTCGGCGTCGAGAATGCACTCATACTCCGACTTGACGCTCATGGATTCGAGCCACGCCTTGACGGCCTCGGGGTCTTTCACCGTTTGGATGCGGGACTTGAATTCGTCGAAGTGGATGTGCCGCAACCGTTGCTGGTGGTGGCGCACCAATCGGCTCTGGTACTCATGATAATTGGGCGGCCCGAGCCAGACTCCCGTGAAGCCGCACCGATTCACAAACGCAAAATTGCCCTTTGGCGGATCAATGGGCGTTTTTTTCTCACGGAAGATCGTTTCCGCATGATTGCGCAGCACGAACCGGACGGCTTCGTCCTGACGAAGGAAGACGTTCTCGCCCGGCGTCACCAGAAACAACGAAGGCCGAGAGCCATCGGCGGCCGGCTTGCCGGCGAACTTCACCAGATGCCGTTCGGGTTTGTTGAGGACGAGTTTGGCGATGTCGAACAACGCGTAGGCCCGCTGCGTCTGCTTCATCGCCTCGAGCATTGCGGCGAACCCTTTGTCCTCGGGTTGAAACGTGATTTCAAACGGCAGGGTGGCTGGCACGGCGGGTTTGGATGGCTCACGATCTCGATCGCGTCGTTGCGGAGGACCAGTACGACGGCGTTCCGGTCGCGGTCCACGGCGGTCGCCCGCTTCAGGTGGTCTTGGCGGTCGCGGACGATTGTCGCGATCCCGGTCGCGGTCACCATCACGGCCGCGGTTCGGTCGTCGACCGTCGCGTCTCGGTTCGCGCTCTGATCCCGTGTGATCGGCGTAGGACTTGCCCGAGGTCTTGACCCACTCGGGGGTCAACTCCAGCTCTTCAAGGGGGAGCGCCTGATCTTGTGCCGATGTCGGGTTCGCTGCCGGTGGTTCGCTGTTCGTCATGGAAGTCAGAGATTGGACACTATACCACAGAGAGTCGTGGGAGAGCCATTGAATTAAGCTGTGACTTGATCCGATAAATCCGCTACCGTCTCGTTCCCGTGGTTATGATCCAAAAATATCTTTCGCAGCATCGCAGTCAACACATCGAGCAACTTAAGTGCCTGATGCGGTTTCCCAGCGTCTCGGCACAACCGGCGCATCGGCGCGACATTTTGGCCTGTGCGGACTGGCTTGCCCGCCATTTTCGCGATTTTGGGCTGGATGTCAAACTGTACCCGACCAAGGGAAATCCGATTCTGGTGGCGCGCACGGCGCGAGCGTCCCGCGCCAACGCCCCCAGCGTTCTGGTCTACGGCCATTACGACGTGCAACCGCCGGAGCCGCTTGACTTGTGGAAGACGCCGCCGTTCGAGCCGGTCGAGCGCGACGGCAAGCTCTTCGGTCGCGGCGCGTCCGATAACAAGGGCCAATTCTTCGCCCACGTCAAAGCCGTCGAGGCCTGGTTGAAGACGCGTACGCCACTCCCCGTGAATGTCACGTTTCTGATCGAAGGCGAAGAAGAGGTGGGAAGCACCAGCCTCATCGCATTCGTGAAGCAGCGCGCGAAACGGTTGCGCGCTGACTACATCGTGGTGTCGGACACCAGCATGTTCTCGAAAGACCATCCGACGATCACCTACGCCACGCGCGGCATCGCAGCGATGAGCGTGCGGGTGGACGGGCCGTCCCGCGATTTGCACTCGGGCGTGTTCGGCGGCAGCGTGGCGAATCCGGTACTGGCTCTGGCGCGGTTGCTGGCAACCTGTGTGGATGCCAGGGGTCGCATTACCGTGCCGGGCTTTTATGATGATGTGCGGCCGCTGCAAAAATGGGAGCGCGCGCAGTTTCGCCGGCTGCCGTTCGATGACCGGGCGTACGCCCGTTTTCTCGGCGTCCCGTCCCTGGAGGGTGAAAAGGGGTATACGACACTCGAACGGCGTTGGGGGCGGCCCACGTTCGAGATCAACGGCATCACCGGGGGATATCAAGGTCCGGGCACGAAAACCATTGTACCGGCGTGGGCCGAGGCCAAGATTACCTGCCGACTTGTGCCCGACCAGAATCCCGAGAAGATCGAGCGGCTCGTGTCGCAATACCTGCGACGAATCTGTCCGCCTTCCGTGCGGCTGAGCCTGACCAGCCATGGCGGGTATCGCGCCTTCCACGAATCGCCGAGCGGTCGCGGGGTGCGGGCGGCGGCGGTCGCGCTGAAACGGACGTTCGGCCGCGAGCCGGTGTTTGTGCGCGAAGGCGGATCGCTTCCGATCCTCGACATTTTCCAGCGATACCTGGGTGGCGAAATCATTCTCGTGGGACTCGGGTTGCCCGACGACAACTGGCATTCGCCGAATGAGAAGATGGACCTCGCGAATTTCGAGCGGGGCATGTGGATGAGCGCGGAGCTACTGCGCGAATTGGGCACGTCGGCCTAGAGAGTTTGTGCTTCCACAACCAAATCCGCCTCCGTATAAGTCGGCGCCAACAACATGAACACATCCGGCTACTATCGATTTCCAACCATTCACAACGATGCGGTCGTATTCGTCAGCGAGGACGATCTGTGGACGGTCTCCGCGCGCGGCGGGATCGCCCGGCGGCTCACATCGGGTCTGGGAGCGGCCAGTCATCCCGAGCTGTCGTCGGATGGCCGGTGGCTGGCGTTCAGCGGGCGCGACGAAGGCAGTTTGGAAGTCTACGCGATGCCCGCCGAAGGCGGCGAGGCGCGACGGCTCACGTACCTGGGGGCCAACACGCTGGTCGTCGGTTGGACTGACAGCGGTCGGATCGTTTTCAGCAGTAATGCAGAGCAGGCATTCGGCGGGCCGCCGCGGTTGTGGACGATCAGCTTGGAGGGGGGTGCGCCGGAGTTGTTGCCCACCGGCCCCGCGCAATCCATCTCGTTTGGACCAAGCGGCGGCTGCGTCATCGGCCGCAACGCGCCTGACCCGGCCCGTTGGAAGCGCTATCGCGGCGGCACGGCGGGCGATCTGTGGATTGATCGAACCGGGAAAGGCCAGTTCCATCGGCTCATTGACCTCAAGGGCAATCCCTCGCGGCCGCTCTGGATCGGTTCGCGGATCTATTTCCTGTCCGACCACGAGTCGGTCGGCAACCTGTACTCCTGCACGCCAACCGGCCACGGCCTGAAGCGGCACACGCATCATGAAGATTTTTACGTGCGGAATCCGGCGACGGATCAGCATCGCATCGTGTACCACGCCGGAGCCGACCTGTTTGTGTTTGATCCCGCGACCGACACGACGAACCGGATCGAAATCGAGTACGACAGCCCGCGGACGCAGCGGCAGAGGAAATTTGTGGACGCCGCGAGGTATCTGGACAGTTTCGAGCCGCATCCACAAGGTCATCTGCTGGCCCTCGCCACGCGCGGAAAATGTTTCACCATGGGCAACTGGGACGGTCCGGTCCTGCCTCGGGGCGACTCTGACACCGCGCGCCATCGCCTGCCGCACTGGCTGAACGACGGTAACCGGATCGTGCTGGTCAGCGACGCGGAAGGCGAAGAAACCTTGGAGATCCACAAGACCGACGGTTTCGAGGAAGCCTCGCACCTCAGCAAACTCGATATTGGTCGCGTTATCGATCTGCGTGTGAGCCCCAAGGGCGATCAAGTGGCGCTCTCGAACCACCGCAACGAATTGGTGCTGGTTGACCTGAAATCGCACAAGAGCCGCGTGCTGGACAAGAGCGACTGGGCGCAGATCGCGGGATTCGACTGGTCACCGGACGGGCGGTGGGTCGCCTACAGTTGCGCCCAAAGCCAGCACACGTCGGCCATCCGTGTCTGTGAGGCGCGGACGGGGAAAGTGCATCCGGTGACACAGCCGGTGCTGCAGGATGTGTCCCCGTCGTTCGATCCCGATGGCAAGTTCCTCTATTTCCTGTCCTACCGCGAATTCGATCCCGTGTATGACAATCTCCATTTCGACCTTGGTTTCCCACGCGGCGTGAAGCCGTATCTGGTCACATTGCGCAAGGACATTCCGTCACCGTTTGTCCCCGTGCCGAAGCCCGTCGACGGGAAAAAAGAGGAACCGGACGGCAAATCGGGCAAGAAGAAGGAACCGCTTGTTGCGATCGACTTCGAGGGCATCGAGGCGCGTATCGTGGCGTTTCCGGTGTCGGACGGGCGCTACCAGCAGATCGCCGGGATACGTGGGAAGGTGCTATTCACGTCATTCCCGATCGAAGGCAGCCTGGGCGGCGACAATTGGCCGCCATCAGCCGAGCCGCCGGCGAAAGGAACGTTGGAGGCGTATGATTTCGATTCGCAGAAATCCGAAACGCTGGTGAGCAACGTATCGTATTTTGTGCTGTCCTCGGATCGCAAAACGCTGGTCTATCGGGCCGGACGCCGGTTGCGGGTGTTGAAAGCCGGCGAGAAACCCGACGAAAACCAAGCGAAAGAGCCACCCAGCAAAAAGAGTGGATGGATTGACCTGGGACGGGTGAAGGTCCCGGTCCAGCCACCGGCGGAATGGCGGCAGATGTATCGGGAGGCGTGGCGGCTGCAACGCGATAATTTTTGGACCGAGGACATGTCGAAGATCGATTGGCAGGCGGTGTACGACCGTTACCTGCCGCTGGTGGACCGCATCGCCACGCGAGGAGAGTTCTCCGACCTGATGTGGGAGATGCAGGGGGAACTCGGCACGTCGCACGCGTATGAATTCGGCGGCGACCACCGCCGTCCGCCCCAGTACGATGTCGGGTTGCTCGGCGCGGATTTCCGGTACGATGCGGCGGTGAAAGCCTGGCGAATCACACACATCGTTCACGGCGACGCGTGGAACGAGAAGGCCCGGTCACCGCTCACAGCGCCAGCGGTCAATGTCCGTGAAGGGGATACGTTACTCGGAGTGGGTGGTCGGCGCGTCGATGCGGAGACGCATCCCCACGCGCTGCTGGTGAATCAGGCCGGTGCCGAGGTTTCGATCACGGTCGGTGACGCGAAAGGCAAATCGCCGCGTACCGTAACCGTGAAGACACTGACGAGCGACACACCGGCGCGGTATCGCGAATGGGTCGAGACGAACCGCCGCGTGGTGCACGAACGCACCAAGGGCCGGGTTGGGTACGTCCACATTCCCAACATGGGGCCGCTCGGGTATTCGGAGTTCCACCGGTACTTTCTCAGCGAGATCGACCGTGACGGCCTGGTTGTCGACGTGCGGTTCAATGGCGGCGGGCATGTGTCGGAACTGATTTTGGAGAAGCTGGCGCGCCGCCGCATCGCGTACAACCAATCGCGCTGGTCGAACATCCAGCCGTATCCGGTCGATTCGGTGGCGGGGCCGATGGTGGCGATCACCAACGAGTACGCCGGGTCCGATGGCGACATTTTCTCGCACGGGTTCAAACTGCTGCGGATGGGGCCGCTGATCGGCAAGCGGACGTGGGGCGGCGTGATCGGCATCTGGCCGCGACATGCGCTGGTAGACGGCAGTTTTACCACGCAGCCGGAGTTTTCGTTTTGGTTCAAGGACGTGGGTTGGAAGGTCGAGAACTACGGCACGGACCCGGACATCGAAGTCGAGATGCGGCCGCAGGATTTTGTGGCGGGGCGCGACCCGCAACTGGAGCGCGCGGTCCAGGAGATCGGCAAGCTTTTGCGGTCGAATCCGCCGCGCCGGCCCGACTTTGGCCAGCGCCCGAATCTCGCCGTGTCGAGCTTGCCCCGGCATTGAACGCGGAAATGGATGTGCTTGCACAGCGGCGAAACGAGGGTAAGGTGGATGTATTGGAGGAAGCGCGATGAAGGCTGATGATCTGGCAAAGAAGAAGTGCGTGCCGTGCCAGGGGGGCGTGCCGCCGTTGACAGGCAAACCGCTACAGACACTGCTGGCAGCGGTCGACAATGGCTGGCAACTGGCGGGCGAGCATCATCTCGAGAAAGAATACAAATTCGGCGATTTCCGTGAGGCGCTGGATTTTACCAATCTGGTTGGCGAGATGGCGGAACGGCAAGACCATCATCCGGACATCCATCTCGCTTGGGGCAAGGTCAAGGTCACCATTTGGACGCACAAAATCGACGGATTGACCGAAAGCGATTTCATTTTTGCGGCGAAAACAGACCAGCTTCTGAAAAAGACATGACAGTTCGCACGACACCTCCCACGCCGGCTGACGAGCAACGGCATTCGCTTCTGGAAATCGACCAGTACATCGAGCGGCTGTTTGTGCCGCGCGATTTTGTGTTCTTGCAAGCGCTACGCGACGCCGCCGAAGCCGGCCTGCCCAAGATCAACGTCTCGCCGAACGAGGGTAAACTGCTGTATCTGCTGGCCAGGATCGCGGGCGCGCGACGCGTGCTCGAGATCGGGTTGCTGGGCGGTTACAGCGCGATGTGGTTGGCCCAGGCGATCGGTTCGCAGGGGCGGCTGGTGACATTGGACATCGACGAGAAATGTATTCGCGTCGCCCGCAAGAACCTGGAGCGGGCCGGGTTGGCTTCGCGGGTCGAAATTCGGCACGGCGATGCGCCGGTGTTGCTGAAACGGATGGTGGAGGCAGAGGAACCGCCATTTGACCTGGTGTTCATCGATGCCGACAAACCGGCCTATCCGGTGTATCTGGATTACGCGGTGAAGCTGACGCATCCGGGCAGCCTGATCCTTGCCGATAACGTCATTCGCGATGGGAAGGTGACGGTGGAAGCCGAGAACGACAAACGCGTACTGGGAATCCAGGAGTTCAACAAGAAGCTCGCGGTGCACCCGAAGCTCGAGACGATTCTGGTGACGGTGACGCGGAACGGTGTCGACGGACTCGCTATCGCGCGGGTGAAGGATTGATTCTCAGGTGCCGCCGCAAACGGTGTAGCCCTGTTCGCGCAAATCCCCGGCGAGATCTTTCTCCATCTGACACGCGGCCTCGTAGGGCATCGGGTTGAGATACTCGTAGAGTTCGGGGAGCAGTCGCACGCCGTATTTCTGAACGTAGTGCGAAGATTTGTAGCCGTCCTTGTGATTCTGGAATCGTTCGATGGGTGGAATGCCCGTCATGCCGACGTACACGTAGGGCTTCTTCGGATCGCGTTTCGGGTTTGCCGCCGCGACTTTGCGCTCCTTCAACACCGCCTTATCGAGGAGCACGACATAGACGTGATGGTGAAATCGTTCGGCCATGGCGATGGCAGTTTAGATGGGTCCTTGTCAAACGAGATAATAACACAAGTTTCAGCCCGATATGCTCGGAATTGGGCGGTCACTCACCTTGTGATAAACTCTGTTGAATAGTGACTGTGCACAGCCTGCCAATCTTGGAACTACGGGAGCCGCTGCTATCGGCATTGGCCAAACAGCGGCGGTTGATCCTGACCGCGCCGACGGGTTCGGGCAAGTCCACACAGGTGCCGCAGATGTTGCTGGATGGGGGGCTACTCGGCTCGGCGGGAGCCTCGCCCTCCAATGGCGGACCCGCATCGCCCGTCGGCCACGACGGAGCGTGGCCCTCCAACGAGGGTCAGGTGGTGATTCTTCAGCCGCGGCGGTTGCCAGCGAGAATGTTGGCGGCGTGGGTTGCCAAAGATCGCGGCGTGAAGCTTGGCGACGAGGTTGGTTACCAGATTCGCTTCGACGACGTCACCTCGCGGGCCACGCGCATCCGTTACGTCACCGAAGGCGTGCTGCTGCGACAGATGCTCTCCGACGAGATGCTGCGCGGCGTCAGCGCGATCATCTTTGACGAATTTCACGAGCGGCATCTCTACGGCGACATCACGCTGGCGCGGGCGTTGCAGATTCAAGAAACATTGCGCCCGGATCTCATCATCGTGGTGATGTCAGCCACGCTGGATGTCGGTCCCTTGCGGAAGTATCTGGAACCTTGCGAACTGCTCTCGTCGCAGGGCCGCACGTTCCCGGTCGAGATCGATTACCTGCCCAAACCCGTGGGTGACTGGCCGATTTGGGAGGCGGCGGTCAAGGAATTGGAGCGGCTCGTGGCTCAGCACGAGGGGGACGCGCTCGTGTTCATGCCCGGCGGTTACGAGATCAGCCGGACCGTGCAAGCGGCGCAGGACGCGCTGGGCAGCCAGTTCATTGTCCTGCCGTTGCACGGCGATTTGCCGACCAACGACCAGGACGCAGCTGTCGCTCAATACGACCGCCGCAAGGTTGTCGTCTCGACCAACGTCGCCGAGACATCGCTGACGATTGACGGCGTGCGGATCGTGATCGACAGCGGGCTGGCGCGCATTCCGCGGTACGATCCGTATCGCGGCATCAACACGTTGCTGGTCGAAAAAATCAGCCGGGCGTCGGCGGACCAACGGGCCGGTCGCGCCGGCCGCACCGCGCCGGGCGTTTGTCTGCGGCTGTGGACGCCGCGCGAACACGAGCAGCGTCCCGCGCAGGAATTGCCCGAGGTGAAACGGCTTGATCTCTCGGAAGTGGTGCTGACGCTCAAGGCGAGCGGCGTGAGCGACGTGCATTCGTTTCGCTGGTTGGAGTCGCCCGGGCGTCAGTCGCTGGAGCGCGCCGAGTTGTTGTTGAAGGATTTGGGCGCATTGGAATGCCCCTCACCCGGACCCTCTCCCCGCAAGCGGGGCGAGGGGCAACACGAAAGACAAACCGCGTCGCCGTCGTGCATCACGGAACTCGGCCGGCGAATGCTGGCGTTTCCGTTGCATCCGCGGTATTCGCGGATGCTTCTGGCGGCGCAGGAGTACGGGTGCGTGCGGCCGGTGGCATTGATCGCCGCACTAACGCAGGGACGCGATTTGCTCGTGCGGCGGCAGGGCCGGCAGGTCGAGGACGCGCGCGATGATTTGTTCCGTGGCGAAACGCAATCGGATTTTTTCGTGCTGATGCGCGCGTGGCGATATGCGGACCGCAACGGGTACAACCTGGAGCGGTGCCGGCGGCTGGGCATCCACGCGCAGTCGGCGCGGCAGGTGGGGCCATTGTTCGAGCAGTTCCTCAATATCGCGAACCGCGAAGGGTTGGACACGAGCGAGAAGCGCGCGGCCGCGGACGCGATCCAACGCTGCATCCTGCTTGGGTTTTCCGATCATGTGGGGCGGCGGCTGGATGCGGGAACGCTGCGATGCGAATTGGTCCACGGTCGGCGCGGGGTGCTGGCCCGCGAGAGCGTCGTGCAGAATACCCCGTTGCTGGTGGTGACCGAGGTGCACGAAATCCAAAGCGGGACGGGCAAGGACAAGGAGTTGAACGTGTTGCTGAGCATGGCAACGGCAATCCAGAAGGAATGGTTGCGGGAACTTTTCCCGGGCGATTTTACGGAGGCGCAGGCCGTGGTGTATGACGCAACGCAACGGCGGGTGTTCGCGGAGCGGCGGACACAATTTCGCGATTTGGTGCTGGAGGCGGAGCGGACGGAGGATGCTCCATTGGGCGACACGGCGCGGATTCTCGCCGACGAGGTGCTTGCGGGCCGGTGTGTCCTGAAGAATTGGGATGAAGCGGTGGAACAGTGGATTCTGCGGGTGAACTGGCTCCAGGAGTGGATGCCGGAATTGGGGATTCCCGCTATTGACGACGACGACCGAAAGACGCTTGTCGAACAGATTTGCCACGGCGCGACCAGTTACAAACAGATCAAAGACAAGGGTGTGTGGCCGGTGGTGAAGGGCTGGCTGTCACCTCAACAACAAGCGTGGGTCGAGGAATACGCGCCCGAGCGGATCGAATTGCCGGGCGGACGCAAGGCGAAGGTTAGCTATACGATGGACGGCCCGCCGACGTTGGCGGCGCGCATCCAGGATTTGTACGGGGTCAAGGAAGGCCTCTGGATTGCGCAACGGCGTGTGCCGGTGCGGATTGAGGTGCTCGCGCCGAACCAACGTCCTGTACAGGTGACCGAGAACCTCGCCACGTTCTGGCGGGAGACGTACCCGAAACTCAAACTGGAATTGCAGCGGAAATATCCGAAACACGAGTGGCGGTAGGCGGCATGTTTCAGTTCGCATCAGCGGGGAAACCTGATAGATTTTTGCGAAGATGAGTTCGTCGCACGAGTATTCAGACAAGCTGTGGGCGGAAGCGGTGCATTATCTGCCGGGCGGAGTGAATTCGCCCGTGCGCGCATTTCGCGGCGTGGGGGGCAATCCATTCTTTACACAGCGCGCCAAAGGCTCGCATCTGTGGGATGTCGATGGCAACGAATACATCGACTATGTCTGCTCGTGGGGGCCGATGATCCTCGGGCACGCGCATCCGAAGGTGGTGCGGGCGGTGCAGGAAGCGGCGCGCGACGGAACCAGCTTCGGCACGCCCAATCCGCGCGAGGTGCGGCTGGCACAGTTGGTGTGCGAAGCGTTCCCATCCATCCAGAAAGTCCGATTCGTCAACTCGGGGACAGAAGCAACCATGTCGGCCATTCGTCTGGCACGCGGGTTTACGAAGCGGGACAAGATTCTGAAATTTGAAGGCTGCTATCACGGCCACGCGGACGCGCTGCTGGTGAAGGCGGGTTCGGGCGGCGCGACATTTGATGTGCCGGACAGCGCGGGCGTGCCGGCGGATTTCGCGCGGAACACGGTCACATTGCCGTTGAACGATTTCACGGCGCTCGACGCCGTGAACTGGCGCGAAATCGCCTGCGTCATCATCGAGCCGATTCCGGCGAACATGGGATTGATCCCGCTCAAGTCTGGCTTCCTCGAAAAGCTACACAAGCTCACGCAGGCGAACGGCGCGCTGCTGATTCTGGATGAGGTCATTAGCGGTTTTCGCGTCGCGCGCGGGGGAGCGCAGGAACTGTATGGAATTCAGGGGGACCTGACCACGCTGGGCAAGATCATCGGCGGCGGATTGCCTGTCGGCGCGTTTGGCGGCCGGGCGGATGTGATGGACTTGCTGGCTCCTGTCGGTCCGGTGTACCAGGCCGGGACGCTTTCGGGGAATCCTCTGGCCATGGCCGCGGGAATTGCGACCTTGGAAGAACTTTCACAGGCCGGTACGTACGAGAAGTTGGAACGACTGACGACCACCTTATGCGATGAATGGAAGAAGATTGTGAAGGGGCATCAGGCGCGCATCGGGTCATTGTTCTGCACGTTTTTCACGGATCGTGACGTGGTGGATTACGCCAGCGCGAAGACGAGCGACACAAAACGCTACGGACGATTCTTCCACGGGATGCTGGAACACGGCGTGTATCTGGCGCCGTCGCAATTCGAGGTGGGCTTTGTCTCGCTGGCGCACACGGAAGAAGATATTGAGCAGACATTGCGGGCGGCGGCGGAGGCGGTAAAGGCGCTATGAAGATCGTCGTGGCCATGACGGGCGCCAGCGGCGCGATCTACGCGCAGCGGTTGCTGGACAACCTCGACCCGAAAGCGCACGAGATTCATTTCATCTCGACGAAGCACGCCCGCGAAGTCGGGCAACTGGAATTGCCGAAGGGCGAACTGAAGATCGCGCCGTCGGTGATCCAATACGACGAGAACGGGTCGATGTTCGTCCCGTTCGTCAGCGGGTCGTCCAAGTTTGACGCGATGGTGGTCATCCCGGCATCGATGGGCACGATTGGGCGGGTGGCGAACGGGGTATCGGATACCACCATTGCGCGGGCGGCGGACGTGTTTTTGAAGGAGCGGCGCAAACTAATTTTCGTTCCGCGCGAATCGCCGTACAACCTGATTCATTTGCGCAACATGGCGACGTTGACCGAGGCTGGGGCGACGATCATTCCCGCCTGTCCATCCTTCTACAACAAACCGAAGACGATCACGGAGGTCGTGGACACAATTATCGCGCGCGTGCTGGATCACCTCGGGATTGAACATCGACTGGTCAAGCGATGGCAGAGCGACGAGTAGCGGCCGTAACTTCGTGGCGCGCGGTTCCGTCTCCATGGGCGGTGACGCGGAGAAGATTCAACGCGACGGGCCGGCATTCCTCGCGTCCAGGAACTTAAGTTGGTGATACAGTTCTTCAAGGAGGAGTGATTTGGCCCCGGATTGCTGGGCGGCGCGCAACGGGTTTCCGAAAATGGTTTCCACCTCCATGGGGTGGCCTTCGTCGTAGTCGATCTTCATGCTGGTGCGGTACGGCGCCATCTTGTCCGTGTACGCGAGCATTGTCTCGACGACGTCATCGGTGATGGCCGCGCCGCACGCGCGAGCATCGCTGACCACTTCCCACATGATCTGCTCCACAAGCTGGCGTGTTTGCGGGTTCGTCATCAACTCCGCGGTCGTCGCATTGAGGACCACCGAGAGTCCGTTGTAGGGAATGTTCCAGACCAGTTTCTGCCAGCGGACGACGGCCAGGTCTTCGTGAAGTTGGGTGCGGATGCCGGCGCGGTTCAGGTCGCCGGCAATGGCGCGCATCCGTTCGCTGATGCCGCGAGCGGCGAATTCGCCAAGCCCGACATGCCCGTAGTCGAGGTGGCGGATGTGGCCGGGCCCGACTTTGTTGGAGCAGAGGAAACACAGGCCGCCCATCACGGGTTGCGCGCCAACGATTTCGGCGACTTGGGCCTCGATGCCGAGACCGTTTTGCATCACGAGCACGACGCCATCGTCTTTGACGACCGGCGGCAGCAATTGCGGCAGCAAATGGTTCTGCGTCGTCTTGAGGCACACGCACACGACGTCGCATTTCGGCATGTCGCGCGTGTCGCGGTAGGCATTCACTTTCGGGAGGGTGAAATCGCCGTCCTTGGATTCACAGATCAATCCGTGCTGGCGTACGTGTTCGTAATCGCTGTGCAACAGGAAATGCAGTTCACAACCGGCGCGCTGCAAGCGCGCGCCATAGAACCCGCCGAGCGCGCCCGTGCCGATGATGGCATAGCTGCGTTGCATGGCGCATACGTTATCACACAGGACGGACTGATGTCAGCCAGATCAGCGGGGCGGCTCTTGTTGTCTGACCAGCGGCTGCGAATCGAAGGAAGGACTCATGATGATAGTTGACCATCTCTGCGCAGAATACCATTGCCAGATTGGGCGAGAGGCATGATACATTAGTGACTAATGTATCAATGAGTCTCGTGCCGAAATTCAGAAAGGGAGTGACCATGCTGGCGGTGTTGTCGGCACTGGATCGGCGGGAAACCTATGGCTACGAGATTCGACGGGACGCGTACAAGAAAACCAAAGGACTGTTTACGGTCAACGAAGGCGCATTGTATCCGCTTTTGCGTTCGTTGACACGACGGCGGCTCATTCGTGTGCGGCAAGAGAAAGTCGGAGGTCGGTGGCGGAAATACTATCGATTGACCGGACTCGGGCGGAAAGAGCTCTCCGTGTTGCGCCATGACTGCCAAAACTCGCGGAAGGTCCTGGAGGCACTGCTGGGCTGAAGTTCGGGATCGCCTTGACCGTAGCGCACCGTCATGGGCGAACTCTCAACATCGGGCGGCAAGCCGGATGATACATTACCAACTAATGTATCAACGGAATTCGCACTTTCGAATACGGTTGTAAAGGATGGGGTCGGGACAATCGGGGCATCCGGAGGCGATCGAGAACTGCAGGCGAACATCGAACGATTATTGACCTGCGTGCGCCACGAGTGTTGACAATGGCACGGATTTATTCCCGATAGGCGAAACATCGGCAAGCTTTACGTCGATTGTCGTTCTGGTCCCGGCGAGGAATCTTCGCTTTTGGTACTGAACGGAAACATAAGGGGCCATTTTCCGATGGACTTCGCTCCAGACGACCTGTAAATGAAGCTTTGTCTGGGATGAGTTCATCCGATGAACGGACAACCGGCACAAGTTCCGCCAAGGCGGACGATGCACCGCCTCAAGACTAATGCATTCATCCTCCTGGGTCTCGTCGCGCTCTACTTTGTTTATCACCTTGTGCTATCGCTCGTCATTCAGGAGCGGATCAATTCCATCCGTCGGGCAGGGTTTCCTGCGACGTGTGCTGAACTCGACAAGTGGTACGTGCAGCCACCCGCCGGCCAAAATGCCGCCGATATTTACGCCGAAGCCTTCACGCACTTTGAAACGTGGACCAACAAGCTGACGAAATCATCCATACCCGCCGATTTCGTTACGAATGATTGTCATTCGCCTCCAAAGGTGAAGCACGACCTGTTGCCTGTCGTCGGAATGGCCGAGCTGCCGCCGAGGACTGAGCCACTCCCCGCGGGGATGCAGCAGCTTGTCGCCGAATATCTTTCCGACAACTCCGAGGCCCTACGGTTGCTGCACCGGGCCGGCTCGATGAAATCGTGCCGATACCCCATCGACCTGACCAAAGGGATTGAAGGTGCTTTGGGTCCCTTGAGCTCGCTTCGCCAAGCCGAACGACTGCTTTATCTCGAAACGATCCTCAATTCGGATCGGCAACAACCACAAGAGGCTGTCGAATCTGTGATTGCCTCGTTGGGCGTCTCGCGGTCGTTGAATCAGGAGCCGAGACTCATTTCGTACTTTGTCCAACTTGCCTGCCAAGTTATGAGTCTGGACGGTCTGGAGCGCGTCCTCAACAGAGTACCCCTCACAGATGAGCAACTTGCGAAACTCGCTGTCGCGATTGAGGAATCTGAGAACCAGCGGGCATTGACGCGAGCACTTGTTGGGGAACGTTGCTGTGGCGACGATTTGTTTCAGCGGTTACGTTCGGGAAAGATTCCGCTCAATGACATAGACAGTCTTTTGGACGAAGAAACTTTTTGGATTCGTCCGCTATTGCCGCTGTACAAAGGTGCCAGTTTATTGGATCTGGATGAGATCGCCTTTCTGGACATCATGGATCAGTTTGTGAAAACCGCGCAGCTTCCATTGCCCGAGAGTGTTGCCGCCGCCAGTACCGTGGGTGATAAGGTGAACCATCTGCCCCGGTGGCATGCCCTCTCCCGGATGCTGACCGGTGCACTTGACGGCACAATAAAACACACGGGGCGATATGACGCGAAAATCCGTGACACACAAGCGGCCATAGCTGTTGAAAGGTATCGGGTCGCTAATGGGAGGCTTCCGGACCGTCTGGGCGATCTTGTGCCGACATTTCTCTCCGACGTCCCGGCCGACCCGTTCGACGGAAGGCCGCTCCGCTACAAAACGCTCGCGAAAGGCTATGTGGTTTACAGCGTGGGCGAAGACCGCGAAGACAACGGTGGCACTGAGAAGAACAGTAATGGGTCGATGTACGGCAAAGGCACGGATATCACCTTCACCGTTGAGCGATAAATCTCCCCATCATCTCCAGATGATTGAATCCCGGCGACGAGCACTGTTACAGTGCGGCTCATGAGTCTTCGCAAGTACCTCGAGTTTGTGCGGTTTTCGCACACGGTGTTTGCGCTGCCGTTCGCGCTGGCGAGCATGGTGGTGGCGGCCGGCGCGACTCGCGGGTGGCCGGGGTGGCGGACGTTTCTGCTGATTCTGGCCGCGATGGTGTGCGCCCGCACGGCGGCGATGGGGTTCAACCGCATCGTGGACCAGAAAATTGACGCGTTGAACCCCCGCACGGCGCAACGACATTTACCCGTTGGCAGCATGACGGTGACGGGCGCGTGGTCGTTGGTGGTCGGGGCCGCCGCGGGGTTGGTCGTCGCGACCTGGTTGATTAACCCGTTATGTTTCCGCCTGTCGCCGGTGGCGTTGCTGGTGGTGTTCTTCTATTCGTTCACGAAGCGATTCACGGACTTCTCGCATTTCTTCCTCGGGCTGGCGCTGGGAATCGCGCCACTCGGCGCGTGGCTCGCGGTGCGCGGGCAGTTCGACTGGCCGCCGTGCGTGTTGGCCGCGGCAGTCGTATTTTGGCTGGTGGGATTCGACATTATTTACGCGACGCAGGATTACGAGTTTGACAGGTCGCAGGGGCTGCACTCACTGCCGGCACGGCTGGGGATTGCCCGCAGCCTGCAGATGGCGCGGGCGGCGCACGGGGTGATGATGGTGTTGTTGCTGGCTTTCGGGTTGATTTCACATCTTCGCGTGCCATACTATTTCGGGTTGGCGACGATTCTTGTTTGTCTTGTCGCGCAGCACGTACTGGCGAGAAAACAGGATCCCGTCAGCCTGAACGCGGCGTTTTTTCGGATGAACGCGGTCATCAGCGCGGTGTTCCTTGGCGCGGTGGTGGTGGATGTGGCAATGAAATGACACCCTCACCCTGACCCTCTCCCTGAGAGGGCGAGGGGAAGGACTTCTTGATGAACAGATTGATCGAGCGGTCGGAGTTGCGGGACATCCACGAGAAGGTGGAGGCGGGACAACGGATCACCGAGGACGATTGTCTGCGGCTGTACCGCTCGCAGGACCTGGCCGCGATTGGCTTGATGGCCAACACCGTCCGCGAGCGCAAAAACGGCAACGCGGCATATTACATTCTCAATCGCCACATCAATTATTCCAACATCTGCATTCTCGACTGCGATTTTTGCGCGTTCTATCGGCGGCGGCGCGATGCCGGCGCGTACGAATACAACCTGCCGCAGATGATCGAGAAAGCACGAGAGGCGCTCGGGTTGGGCATCACCGAGATTCACATCGTTGGTGGCTTGCATCCATCGTTCCCGTGGGACTACTACACCGAGATGCTGCGGTCGCTAAAGGCGCTCGATCCCCGACTGCATTTGAAGGCGTTTACGGCGATTGAGATCCTGCATCTCTCGTGGGTGGGCAAACGGAGCGTGCCCGAAACCCTGGTGGCGTTGCGGGAAGCGGGGCTCGGGTCGTTGACGGGCGGCGGGGCGGAAATTTTCGATCCCGACGTCCGAAACGTGATTTGTCACGCGAAAGAGTCCGCCGAGGAATGGGCCGATGTCCATCGCACATGGCACAAGATGGGGGGGCGCTCGACCTGCACGATGTTGATCGGCCACGTCGAGAAAGACCATCATCGCGTGGATCATTTGCGGCGGTTGCGTGAATTGCAGGATGAGACTGGCGGATTTACGGCGTTCGTGACGCTGGCGTTTCATCCCGAGAACACGAAATTGCCGGACCTGCCGGGGCCGAGCGGGTACGATCTGCTCAAGACTCTCGCCATTGCCCGCATCTACCTCGATAACATCGACCACATCAAGGCGTACTGGATTCTCATGGGCATGAAGCTGGCGCAGGTATCGTTGAGCTACGGCGTCGACGACCTTGACGGCACCGTGATCGAGGAAAAGATTTACCACATGGCCGGCGCGAAGACGCCGCAGGAAGTGGCGCGGGAGGAATTGGTGAAGGCAATCCGCGAGACGGGACGGGAACCGGTCCAGCGGGACAGTTTGTACCGGCCGGTCGTCCAGAAGGGGACGGGCGGGGAGAAACGGGATGATCAGACAGACGGCGGGCCTGGGGGTCGCGCGGTGCCCACGGCATCGGCCTATGCGGGCGCGAATAATGAAGGAGGAGCGGCGTGACGGCAAAACCACGCATTGGAGGCGTTTCGTATCTGAATGTGCGGCCGCTGGTGTACGGCATCGAGGATCAGGTAGGCTATTGCGAACCATCGCGACTGGCGGACCTGATGTATCGGAAGCAGTTCGACGTGGGGACCGTACCCATCGCCGAGGTGCTGTTGCACGATCAATATGACGTGCTTGATGGGATCGCCATCGCGGCGCGCGGGGCGGTGCGCAGCGTGTTCCTGACGCATCGCGTACCCCTCGAAAGAATCCAGCGAGTGGCCGTGACGCCGGCATCGCGAACATCCGTGTGGCTGCTCCGCGTGCTGTTGAAGGTCGGGTATCATATTGAGCCGGAATTCTATCCGCGGCCACCCGGGGCGAAGCTGAGCGAACACGAAGCGATGTTGCTGATCGGTGACGAAGCGATTTGGTACGCGACACGCACCGGAAAGCAGCCGTTGTGGGACCTGGGCGCGGCGTGGGTGGAGATGACGGGGCTGCCGTTCGTGTTTGCGGCGTGGGCGTTTCAGCGCGACGCGGAGAAGGCGGAACTGGCGGCGCTGCTACGGAGCGCGAAAGCCGACGGGCTGGCGCATATTGAGGAGATCGTGCGGGATGCGACCGAGGCCACCCCGGAATTTCTGCGGGATTATTACTCGAACTGCGTGTGGTACAATTTGGGCGATGCGGAGAAACAGGGGATTCGGCGGTTCCAGCAATACTTGAGGGAAATGGGATTGGTGAGCAGCAGCCATGATCTACGATACGTCGCTTGATATCATTCAAGGGAAGGTAGTTGACGGCGCGCGGATTTCGGGCGAGGAAGCCGTGCGGCTGTATCATGGGTTGACGTTGCCCGAGCTGGGCGCACTGGCGGACGCCGTCCGCGAACGGAAGCATCCGGAGCGAACTGTCACCTACATTATCGACCGCAATATCAATTACACGAACGTGTGCGATGTGTATTGCACGTTTTGCGCGTTCATGCGTGAAGAGCGGGAGGACGATTCGTATGTGCTCACGCCCGAGCAGGTGGGCGCGAAGATCCAAGAACTCGTGGCCATTGGCGGCGTGCAGATCTTGATGCAGGGCGGGCACCATCCGAAGCTGGGGATTGATTACTATCTGAGCCTGCTCCAGTACATCCGCCGCAATTTCCCCCAGGTGAACATCCACGGCTTTTCGCCGCCCGAGTTCAACCATTTTGCCGGAGTGTTCCAGATGCCGCTGGAAGAAGTGATTCGACGTTTCAAGGAGGCGGGGCTCGGCTCGATTCCCGGCGGCGGGGGCGAGATCCTGGTCGACCGTGTCCGCCAGCGCATTTCCCCGCTCAAGTGCACGAGTGACGAATGGCTGCGCGTGATGGAGATCGCGCACGGACTGGGGCTGAATTCATCGGCGACGATGATGTTCGGGCATGTGGAGACGATTGAAGACCGGGTCGAGCACCTGCAGAGGCTGCGCGACCTGCAGGACCGGACGCATGGGTTTACGGCGTTTATCTGCTGGACGTTTCAGAGTGAGAACACGCGACTGAAGGTGCCGGCGGTGGGTTCGCACGAATATTTACGGACGCAGGCATTGGCGCGAATCTTTCTCGATAATTTTGACAACGTGCAATCCAGTTGGGTGACACAGGGGCCGCAAATCGGACAAGTCGCGCTCAAGTTCGGCGCGAATGATTTCGGCAGTGTGATGATGGAAGAGAATGTCGTGTCGCAAGCCGGGGCCACATTCCGCATCAACGAAGAAACGATGCGGCGTTTGATACGCGAGCTCGGGTACGAGCCGCATCGGCGCAACAATTGGTATCAACTATTGAACTAAAAGGACAGGTGCCAGATGGACAAGATCAAAACGATCCTGCTGTTCGGGGCTCCCGGCAGCGGCAAGGGCACGCAGGGCAAGATGCTGGGGACGCTGCCCGGCTTTCGCCATCTCGCCTGCGGTGATGTGTTTCGCTCGATTGACCTCAACAGTGAGGTCGGCAAGGTGTTCCTGCAATACTCGAGCAAGGGCGAACTTGTCCCCGACGACTTCACCGTGCGGTTGTGGCGGGAGCACATCGACAAACTCATTCACACGGGCGCGTTCCGACCGGAGAGCACTGTGCTGGTGCTGGACGGCATTCCGCGCAATGTCCATCAAGCGAAGATGCTCGGTCAATACATCGAAGTCGTGAAATTGATTGCCTTGCGCGTGGTTCACAATCGCGAAGAAATGGTCCGGCGGTTGAAGTCTCGCGCCTTGAAGGAAAACCGTCTCGATGATGCGAATGAGAAGACCATCGCCCATCGGCTTGAGGTTTACGATACGGAATCGCGTCCGGTGTTGGACTATTATCCCGTCCAACTGCGCGTGGATGTCGATGCGCTCCAGACACCCATCGAAGTGGCACACGATATTCTGAGTGCGATACTGGGGCGCACACAAGAATTGCATGTGATTGAGCCACGGGCAGTTGCCAGCACGGAATAGCGTTTATTTTGGGAGCTGGTTATTCACTTTTTGGCGTCCAAGGTGTTGGCATTTATGTCCACACAACCGCGAAACCGCCTTGGTTTCGTGGTGTTGCATACCTGAAGCAACATGAGCAGGCATCGAGAAGCGGGACCGGGGCCTTTTGGCACAAACAGTGCTGAAAATACGTGCGTCTCTAGTTGCACGACGGGCCGCTACCTCAATGCAAAGGCTGGGGTGATTATTGCTTGGCGCGGAGCCCGCTCAAAACAAACAAGCCGAGCAGGGAGTATAAGAGAATCATGATGAATGCGAGAAAATGGGTGGCAGTAAGCGCCGCAATCGGCGCAAGTACGATTGTCACGACGTTTGCGTTGACGAACCCCGTGCGCGTGTTTCGGACCGTTGTGGCGATGCTGACCGTGCAGCAGGGGAGCGATCCTCTCCAATTCGACTACCATTTGAGGGATGGTGAAGACCTGGTGGCCCTCGCGTTGGGTGCGACACCGACCAGTAATCAAGTGTTTGCGATGGAGATCGACTGTGGTTCCAGTCAGGCGGATTTGGTTGTGTTTGACAAGTCCAACTCCAACATTACGACAATCGCGACGAGCGACAGCTTCACAACCGTGAAGCAGCAGGCAGTTCATCGTCTCGTTGCCGGCACCACGAACGAGGAACGGTTTGTCGCGCATTTCGACGTGGTTGCTGCGAACAATCTGGCTCCGGGCGGATTCCTAACGGTGGCTGGCAGGTTGCATTTGGGCACGAATGGATGCCCCACAGCCGTGTTGATCTCCTTGGACCCTGACCCGAAGGATTCAGCCTTCGGCGACAAGGACGTGACGGACCTCGAGCCGGACGGCAGTATCAAGGATACATACCGGGCGGGACAGGCGCATTTCATCGGCATGCTGAATGTCATCAGCACTAACAGCACCGAGTCGGTCTCGACGAACGCTTGGCTTGTTCCGTTGGGCCACATGACATTCCGTCGTCAGTTGGATCAGTTCGACGACGCCCCATAGAGTTGACGCTGTTCATGAGATGAGCGAGGGGGACACGTTCCCTCTCGCTCATCGCTTTTGGGGGAGGGCGGGACGCTTGAATTTCAGCCACGGCTCTGTTAGGGCTGGCGGTACATGCGCATCCTATTCATGGGAACCGCCGAACTGGCCGTGCCATGCTTCGAAGCCGTGGCGAAAATGCCCGGCCACGAAGTCGTCGCTGTCGTCACCCAGCCCGACCGGCCCAAAGGTCGCGACCTCAAGCCGTCGGCGCCACCCGTGAAAGTCGCCGCCGAGCGCCTCGGGTTGCCCGCCCAGCAACCACTGAAGATCCTCGAGCCGGGTGCCATCGTAGCCATGAAGGCCGCGCAACCCGACCTCGTCATCGTCGTCGCGTACGGCCAGATTCTTCCGAAATCCCTTCTGGAAATCCCGCGTCTCGGATGCGTGAACGTCCACACTTCGTTGTTGCCGCGCTGGCGTGGGGCGGCGCCGATCCAATACGCCATTCTCCACGGCGACCGCGAAACGGGCGTCACCACGATGTACATGGACGAACATATGGACACGGGTGACATCATCCTGCAGCGGTCGGAACCCATTCGTGCTGACGACACCAGCGCCACGCTGCACGAGCGCTTGGCGAAGCTCGGGGCCGAGTTGTTGGTGGAAACGGTCGCGCAGATCGCCACGGGCAAGGCCCCGCGCGCGAAACAAGACGGGACTCGCGCCACCTACGCGAAGAAGATCGCGAAGGAGGATGGACGCATCGACTGGACGCGTTCCGCCATCGAGATCGAGCGGCAAGTGCGCGCCTTCAATCCCTGGCCGAGCGCCTACACGCAGTTGGGCGGCCTGCTGGTGAAGATCTGGAAGGCCGAAGTCGTCGAGAGCGTCACCGGCAAACCCGGCGAAATCCTGCCTGATTTCGTCGTGGTCACTGGCTGCGGCGGCCTCCGCGTTCTCGAACTCCAACCCGCCAACAGCAAACGCATGGCTGTGGATGCATTTTTGCGAGGGCACCCGGTTAAGCCAGGGATGGTGATGGGGTAATAATGGGCAAGTGCCCCGCAAGCCGGTGCCCAACCACTCGGCTTGCGCATGGGGCGGAGGCGGTTACAATGGCGGGTAATGCAGACCGCTTCGGATCGTGGCGCATTCACTCGGCTTCGCCCGGAATTCACACGACTTCTCGCCATTCTTTGGGTGGTTGGGCTGGCGCTTATCTATTTCGTCCGGTACAACGGCGGGGCCGTCCTCACGCAATTGGAGTGGATGATCCGCGCGTCGATGCCGGTGCTTCACGTCGGCCCGTACTTCCGTGAATTCTGGATCGCGCGGATCTGTGATGTCGGATGCGTCGTCGCCATTATGGCCGCATCGCTGGGCTTGGGGGCAATGGTGGCCGGCCGGCTGATTGCGCGCCGCGACGTGCTCGGAATGTTGTTTGCGCTGGGGGTTGGCCTGTGGTGTCTGGCGGTGCTGGTGCTCGTTACAGGGGCGATATCCATGGCGAACGTCCCGTGCACGTTTCTCGCACTGGCCTGTTGGCTGCTGCCGTCGCCGAGGAGGTTTCTCGGCGATTTCCATGTTTCGACGGAGCGCACGGACGATTGGGCAAAGCTAATGATCGCGTGCCTTTTTCTTGCCGCGGCGCTCAATCTCGCGGGTGCGCTGGCGCCGCCGTTCGAGTACGACGAACTGGAGTATCACCTCGGCGCGCTGGCGGACTACCAGCGCGCGGGCCGCATTGTGTTTCTGCCGCGCAATTTCTATTCCGACATGCCGCAGTTGACCGAAATGCTGTATCTGCTGGCGAAGGCAACCACGTCGGACATCGCCGCGAAGCTGTTGCATTGGTTGTTCGGTCTGTTAACCGCCGGGGCCGTGTACGGTGTCGCCCAGCGACTCTGGTCGAAGAGGGTGGGACTGACGGCGGCGGCGCTGTTCTATTGCACGCCATTCGTTCAAGACCTGAGCCAGACCGCGCGGATCGATTTGGCGACGGCGTTCTTCGCGACGCTGGCGTTCGGGGCTCTTGTGTTGTGGGCGGAGGAAGAAGAGAAACGGGACTTGCTCTGGTTGTCGGCCCTTGGCGTTGGCGGGGCGGTGGCCACGAAGTGGCCGGCAGTTCCCGTTGTATTGTTCCCCACGGTTTTGTTGTTGGTCTTGCGTCGGAAGTATCGTCTGCTCCCCGGGTTCTGTCTGGTGACAATTGTTATGGTGGCACCGTGGTTGGCGAAAAACTGGCTGCTAGCCGGCAACCCGGTCTACCCACTATTCTCTGGGTGGTTCCCAAGTCCGCACTGGGGCCCAGAACAGGCCCTGGTGTTTTCGCAGAGACACGCACCGACATTTGGAATTGCGACCGTTGGAGAGTTCTTGGCGCCGTTGTGGAAGTATTCATTCGTCGAGGCCGGCGCGGTGCCATTACTGCTGCTGACAGCACCGTTGTTGCTAGTGGCTCCATGGCCGGAACCAGCGGCGAAGCGAGCCGGATGGTTGGTCGTGGGAGCGTACGCGGGCTGGTTCTGCTTCACGTTTCGACCATGGCGATTCCTGTTCCCGGCATTTGGCATGGCGGCAGTCGCCGGGGCCTTTGCCATGGAGAAACTGGGTCGGCAGGCAACCGTGCGAATCGCGATGCGCGTTTCCGTCGGGCTTGTCATGGCTTCGAGCCTGGCGACACTGGCGTTGAACGATCTGGTGGACGCGGGCGATCCATCGCGGATGCCGCTGCAGATGAGTCTGGCGCAATACGCCCTCGGTCAATTCAGCCGCGACGAGTTCGTCGCGCGGGCGGGCAAGGGAGTGCTGGAGCCAATCATCTGGATGAACGAGAACCTGCCAGTCAGCGCCAAAGTGCTCTACGTGGGAGAAGCCCGGGCGTATTATGCCAAGCAGACGGTTGTGTACAGCACGGCGTTCGACCAGAATTCGTTGACGGCGATGTCACGCGTCGCGAAGACGCCGGAGGAATTGTTGGCGGCGTTGCGGGCGCAGGGGATTACGCATGTGTACGTAAATTCGTCGGAACTGAATCGCCTGGAGCATGGGTACAAATATATGGCGGATGCGAACTGGAGTTTGATTCAAGACATGCTGAACCAGCAGCAATTTGCGAAGAAGGTTCATACCTCCGGGACGCGGGTCGTATATGAGTTGGAACACTAGGTGATGAAAATCGGTCACGTCATTACGCGGTTGATCGTCGGCGGGGCGCAGGAAAACACGGTATCCACGTGCATCGGACTGCGGAAACTCGGCCATGAGGTTGACCTGATCATCGGTCCGCAGACAGGCCCGGAAGGTTCGCTCTACGATCAGGCGAAGGCGGCGGGCGTGCCGATCACGGTCGTGGATGAATTGCGACGCACGCCGAATCCGTGGCTGGATGTGAGCGCGTGTCGGGCCTTGCGGCATCTGTTTACGAGCAGGCGGTACGCGGTGGTCCACACGCACAGCGGGAAGGCCGGGCTGGCGGGACGCGTGGGGGCGAGGTTGGCACGTGTGCCGATCATCGTGCATACGATTCACGGTCCCTCGTTTTACCGTTACCAGAATCCGCTCGGAAATTGGGCGTTCCGCTGGGCGGAGCAAATTGCGGGCGCGTGCACGACGCAATTTGTGTCGGTTGCCGACGCGATGACGGAGCAATACCTCGCGGCCGGGATCGGGACACCGGACCGGTACGTCACGATCCACAGCGGGATGGACATCGATGCCTTTATGGGGGCGCGTCGCGACGATTCCCTGCGCGAATCGCTCGGCATTTCCGAGACCGATCTGGTGGTTGGCAAGATCGCGCGGTTGTTTCGGTTGAAGGGGCATGAGTTCTTGTTTGAGGCGGCGCCACGGATCGTGGCGGCAGTGCCACGGGTGAAGTTCCTGTTGGTCGGCGACGGTGTGTACCGCGAGCGATTCGAATGGCGGGTCACGAAAATGGGGTTGCGGAGCCATTTTGTGTTTGTGGGCCTGGTGCCGCCGCAGGAAATCCCGCGCTACGTGGCGTCGATGGATCTGTTGGCGCACCTGTCGTTGCGGGAGGGATTGCCGCGGGCGTTACCCCAGGCGCTGGCCTGTGGCAAGCCGGTCGTCGCGTTCGATGTCGATGGCGCGCGCGAGGTGTGCCTCGACGGCGAAACGGGGTTGCTGGTGGGGGCCGGGGACGTGAACGGGCTGGCCGAAGCGGTGATTCGGTTGTTGCAGGACGCCGAGTTGGCGCATAGTATGGGGGCGCGGGGCAGGGAGTTGGTCAAGGAGCGGTTTTCGGAGGCGCGAATGGTGCAACAACTTGACGGGTTGTACCGGCGGTTGTGGGCGGCGCGGCACTGACATGCATTGGCTGCTCATCTACTTGTACGTATTCGATGTCAGCTTCGTGCTGGCGCTGATTCTCACGCCGGGGTTCAAGCGACTGTCCTTCCAGTGGAAGTACGTCGACGAACCAGACCGGGAGCGGAAGATTCACACCGAGGCGATGCCATTGCTGGGCGGCGCGGCGGTTTTTGGCGCGTTCGCCGCCAATGTCCTATTCAACTATCTGTTCATCCTTCCGCTGGGAAGCCGGGTGGATTTGCCGCTGCTCGACATGCCCGACGTGAAAATGTACCTCGACGGCGCGTTCTCGGTCTGGCCGAAGTTGCTGGTGATCGTCCTGGGAGGCGGCTTGATGGTGGCGCTGGGGATGTACGACGACAAGTATGAGTTGAACCCGCGGGCGAAACTGATCGCCCAGATGGTCATCGCGCTGATGGTGGCGCTGGCCGGAATACGGATCACGGCGTTCATTCCCAATCGATTTGTCAACTACCTGATGACGGTGCTGTGGATCGTCACCATCACGAACGCCATGAACTTTCTCGATAACATGGACGGGCTCTGCGCCGGGATCGGGTTGGTGTGCGCCGCATTGTTCGGATTCATTGCCGGCATGCAGCATGAGTATTTCGTTTGCCTGCTGGCGGTGGCAATGGCGGGGGCGCTGCTGGGGTTCCTGCCGCACAACTTCAAGCCGGCGACGATTTTTCTCGGCGACGCCGGCAGCCATTTTGTCGGGTACATGCTGGCGGTATTGCCCATTTGCGTCACCTTCTATCACCGCGGCAAGACGCCGACGCTGTTGCCCGTGTTGATTCCGCTGCTGGTGCTGGCGGTGCCGTTGTTCGATCTGGTGATGGTGATGTGGATTCGCATCCGCCATGGCCAGCCGGTCTATCGGGGCGATGTGAACCATCTTTCCCACCGGCTGGTGCGGCTGGGTCTGCCGCAGAGCTGGGCGGTCACGCTGATCTACCTGATTACGCTCACCCTCGGGTTGGGTGCGACAATCCTGTTGTGGTCACAAATGACCGCCGCGCTGATCGTGATCGTCCAGGCGCTCTGTATTCTTGCCATCATCACATTGTTGGAGCGCATGGGCGGGAAGTGAGACGGTTGACTCGGTCGCGCCAAGCTGCGATTATTTCGCGCCCATGAAATTTTACGTCACGACGCCCATTTATTATGTCAACGACCGCCCGCACATCGGTCATGTGTATACGACCACGATGGCGGACATCGCGGCGCGGTTTCACCGGTTGTGCGGCGATGACGTATTTTTTTTGACAGGGACCGACGAGCACGCGGCGAAGGTGGTGGACTCCGCGGCGGAGCATGGCGTGACCGCGCAACAGTGGGCCGACCAGAACGCGAAGGCGTTTCAGGATACATTTGCCAAGCTGGGGATCCGCAACGACGATTTCATCCGCACGAGCCAGGAGCGTCACAAGGCCAAGGTGCAACAGTACGTCGGCGAACTATTGAAGACGGGCGATGTGTATCTCGGCGACTACGAAGGCTGGTATGACGCCGGGCAGGAGGAATATTTGCCCGAGAACAAGGCGAAGGAATACGAGTTCAAGTCGCCGTTTAACGGCAAACCGCTGGTTCGCAAGAAGGAGAAGAACTATTTCTTTCGTCTGAGCAAGTACGGCGACGCGCTCTTGAAGCTGCTGGAGGAACGGCCGGAGTTCGTCCGTCCCGACGTGCGGCGCAATGAAGTCCGGAACCGCATTCGCGAAGGGCTGAATGATGTGCCGATCTCGCGCACGGGCGCGAGCGAATGGGGAATCCGTGTGCCGGGAGACCCCGAACACACTATCTACGTGTGGATCGATGCGTTGTTCAATTACCTCTCGGCCGTCGACACGGACGAGCGTCGGAAGTTCTGGCCGGCGGACGTGCATTTGATCGCGAAGGACATTCTTTGGTTCCACGCGGTCATCTGGCCGGCCATGCTGATGGCGTTGAAGCGCGAGTTGCCGCGGCAGGTCTACGCGCACAGTTTTTGGATCAGCGAAGGCCAGAAGATGAGCAAGAGTCTGGGCAACTTTATCGACATCGAGAAGATCGACCACTACGTGGCGAATTTCGGGCTCGACGCGTTGCGGTATTTTTTGGCGCGCTACGGCCCGTTGGGGATCAACGACAGCGATTTCGCCGAGGCGAGGTTCAATGAGGTATACAACGCTGAACTGGCCGACAAGCTGGGCAACCTCGTGAATCGCACGTTGACGATGGTTCAGCGATATCGCAACGGTGCGGTGCCCGAGGCGAATGATACGGCCCTGCAGGCTGAGGCGGACAAGATGGTGGCGACCTATCACGAGGGGATGGGGCGACTGGATTTCGTCGGGGCGCTGGAGGCGCTGTGGGGTTTCGTGGTCCGGTCCAACCAATATGTCGAGGAGAGCGCGCCGTGGAAACTGGCCAAGGACCCGGCGAAGGCGCGTCAACTCGATGGCGTGCTCTACAACCTTGCCGAATCGGTGCGGTTGATCGCGGCGCTGGCGTCGCCATTCATGCCGACGACGAGCGACGCGATCCGGGCGCAACTGGGGGTGAACGACAAGCCTGGCTTGTTCGCCGAAGAAACCAAGTGGGGACGGCTGGCGGCGGGGACGAAGATCGGCCAGGTCGCGCCGTTGTTTCCGAAACGCACATGATCCGTTTTCCCGAGTCGCCCCGCTTCCACGAGATCGACGAGTCGAAGATTCACCCGCGATTCGGCCATCTCGCGCCGCGCCCGGTCTACGTCTATCTTCCTGAAGCCGCCGAGGACGATCATCGGCGGCGGTTTCCCGTGTTGTACTGCCACGATGGGCAAAACATCTGGGATGATCCGCACTGTTGCTATGGACACGGCGGTTGGTTCCTGAACCAGATTGCCGATGAGCTGACGCGAGAGGGGAAAATGGAGCCGGTGATTCTGGTCGGGATTCCGAACACGCACGCGCGCTACCGCGAGTACACGCCGGTCAAGACGTACGACGATATTCTTTCGCATCCGTACGCGAACTACGTGGTTGATGTGGTGAAGCGATACGTCGACCGGAGATTCCCGACGAAAAAGGACCGCCAGCACACGGCGTTGATGGGGTCGTCGCTTGGCGGATTGGCCGCATTGTGGATGGCGCACAAACTCCCGGAGACGTTCCGCAAGGCGGCGTGTCTGTCCGGCGCGTTTCAGGTGCGCGATCGGCAGAAGAAATCGTTCGTGGAGTTCGTGCGCGAACGCGACCATCAGGATCTGCGTATCTATCTCGACTGCGGCACGGTCCAGGATGGGGTGCGGCAATCGCGCCAGGTTCACGAGGCGTATTTGTCGCGCGGGTGGCGGGAGCGGGAGGATTTGCTGTACTTCGAGGACAAGGGCGGGGAACACAACGAGCGGTGCTGGCGCGACCGGGCGTGGCGGGGGTTGACGTTCCTCTTCGGAAGCGGTCGCGACCGAGAATAGTCATCCTACCGGGGGCTGAGCGAAGCGGCCCAAAAGTATTTCAGAAATATCACGAAAAGGTGTTGACACATTTTGGGGGTCGTGTCTAAATGTGGGGCGTTGTGGGGAATGGTGGTTTTCAAGGAGGAATCACGACTCCCAAAAATGGTTACGGCACTTACACGGACGGTGTTCTTTGGCACGTTTCGGCACGCGGTTGACGACAAAAACCGCGTCGCGATACCGGCGAAGTGGCGGGCGGCCGCGAAACGCTCGCGGGAGTTCTACGTGTTGCCCGACCCGAAGAATTGTCTGGTCGTGTTAACGGAATCGGCCATGGGGAAGATGCTGGAGCGGGCCGACGACATTTCGATCGGGGAATACGGGCGGCGCGACGTGCTTCGGGTCATCGCTTCCCGGGCGCACGGGTCGCCCTGCGACAGCCAGGGGCGGATCGGGTTGACCGACGAGCTGCTTCAGCACGCGGGCGTCGGGAAGGAAGCGGTGCTGGTGGGAATGTTGACGCGGTTCGAGATTTGGTCGCCGGAGCGATGGGCCGAGGTTGACCGCAACGGAATGCAGAATTTTTCGGAGGCCGCCAAGCAGGTGGGATTGTAAGAGCGCAGATGAGTCGAGAAGGCATCATGAGTTTTTTGAGTGTGAACCGCAGCCTGACGAATCAGGGCGGGGAAATGCGGCAGTTCCGTCTGCCGCGCATGAATCCATTTCCGAAGTTGGACAGCCGGATCGTCCGATCCACTGGCAGTGACGGCGTACAGCGGTCGGCGTCGCGTCCCGTAGCGCGCGGCGCGGTCATCATTGAGGGAGGCTGCGGGTGTTTGCCCGAAATGGCCACCGACGTGATCGACATTTCCGCAAGTTACGCCGTGGAGAACGTGAAGCGCGAGCGTTCCAGCAGCACCCCGTGGTCGCGCGTTGGTTTCGGACATTTGATCGGACGAGTGTTGGGCAGTCATCGTGCCGCGCGCTTGTGAGGAGGGAACTGGCAGGCCGATCGCGGTCATGTGAAGCGGTGACAGCGGGAGAGAGGTTTCCCGCGAGCGGGGCAGGGAGGTATGGCAGGAGGGGTCAGGATCGGCGGACGTGGGCAGTCGATTTTTTTCCGATCCAGGCTTCTGCATGACCTACCACACGCCTGTGCTGCTCAAGGAGATCGTAAACCAGTTGCAACCGCGCCGCGGCGGCCTGTACGTGGATTGTACTGTCGGCGGCGGCGGGCATGCGCGGGAGATTTTACGCGCGTGCGGGCCGGACGGTCAGTTGATCGGCCTGGACTGGGATGAGGAGGCGATCGCGGCGAGCCGCGAGCGGTTGAGTGAATTTGGGGCGCGCGTGCAGTTGGTGCGCGCCAGCTACACGGAGTTGGAGAGAGTGTTGATGAGTCTAGGAGTAACAGTGGTGGATGGGGTTCTGTTCGACCTCGGTGTCAGTTCGCATCAGTTTGACGAGCCGGGGCGAGGGTTTAGCGTCCTTCGGGATGGCCCGTTGGACATGCGCATGAGCCGCCAGCTTGGGGCAACCGCTCGGGACATCCTTCGCACCGCCAGTCTGGAGGAACTGGCCAAGATCTTCCGTGTGTACGGCGAAGAGAAACGTTCCCGAGCGATTGCCCGGAAAATTGTCTCCGAACGCGAGCAGGCGCCGCTGGAGACCACCACGCAACTGGCCCGATTAGTGGAACAGGTATTGGGGCCGAAGCGCGGGGCCATCCATCCGGCGACGAGGGTGTTCCAAGGCTTACGCATCGCGGTGAATAGCGAGTTAACCAATCTCCGTCAAGGTCTGGACGTGGCGACCCGATTTTTGCGATCCGGGGCGCGCCTGGCGGTCATCTCGTTTCATTCACTGGAAGACCGGATTGTGAAACAGTTTTTTGTGGACGAAAGCAGCGGTTGTATCTGCCCGCCGGGGCTGCCGGTATGCGGGTGTGGACGCAAGGAAACATTGCGGATTCTGACGAAGAAGCCCGTCACGGCCGACGAGGCGGAAGTGGGTGTGAACCCACGGGCGCGGAGCGCGAAGTTGCGCGTCGCGGAGAAGATTTAGGAGGAGAAGGTTTGGTTGGGGGTGGGGAACCCCGCGGGGGGTCGGTTCCAAGGAGGCCGACCCCCCGGGCCAATTTTCGTGATGAAGCGGAATCGTAAACGCGAGCCATTGAGGTTTGGGACGGTGACCAAGTCGCTGTTCGTCTGTGTCTGCGTGGCCATCAGCGGACTGGGTTACGTCTGGCAGAAGAACGCCATCTATCGGTTGGGCGACGAGATCAAGAAGCGTGAGGCGCTCCTGTCTTCGGCGCAGAAGCGCAACCTGATGCTGGCCGCGCAACTGGCGCATCTGGAATCCCCGGCCGAGTTGGAGACGAAATGCCAGGCATACAATCTCAGCCTGGTAGCGCCTCGGGAAAGCCAGGTGGTTCGGTTGTACGAGCCGGGTCCGGAATGGGACGTGCAGATGGCGAATGCGCCACTGCCCGCGCGGGTCTCCGCGCAACAACAGGTCCGGCTGCAATTACGCAACCCGCAAGCGATCGCGCAATAAGAATTCGGAATCAATGACATTGGCACCGCAACAAGGCAGGGCGTTGATCGTGGTGGGCGCGCTGGCGTCGGTCTTCACCGCGCTCGCGTTCCGCCTGTTCGATTTGCATGTCCTGCAGCACAAGGAGTTGAGTGCATTGGCGCAGGCCAACCGCGAGCAGGTGGTGCATCGGCAAGGCCGCCGGGGGTCGATTCTGGATGTTAATGGCAATCTACTCGCCGACAGTTTGTCGGTGCACATCGTCACGGCCGACGCGACGATCACCGCTCCGCAGGCCTCGGCGATCGCGGCGAAGCTCGCGCCGTTGATCGGGACGGACGTCGGCACCCTCACGCAAAAGCTCAGTGGCCAGTCCCACTACGTTCGGCTCAATCCGCGCGTCAAACTCGATGAAGACGCCGTACAGCAGATCCGGGCGATGAAGTTGAAGGGCATCTACTTCGAGGATCAATTTGTGCGGTCGTATCCGAATGGTCCGCTGGCCAGTCATGTAATCGGGTTCGTCGATGCCGAACACAAGGGGGTGCAGGGCATCGAGGCGTCGATGGAAGACTATTTGCAGGGCCAGGCCGGCTACGAAGTCATCGAGCGCGACCGTAAAGGCCGCGAGATTCGGGCGTTGCGCACGGAGGACCTCGGGCCGCAGGACGGTCTCAACGTGGTCCTCACGGTCGACCAGGTGGTCCAGCACATCGCGGAGCAGGAACTCGAGAAGGCGATGGAGGAGTTCAAACCGCAGTCGGGGGTGATCATTGTCTCGCGCCCGAAGACGGGGGAAATCCTGGCGATGAGTTCGCGGCCGACGTTTGATCCAACGGAGATGGACGCATCGTCCGCCGATGCGCGTCGCAATCGGTGTATCAGCGACGTCGCCGAGCCGGGTTCCACATTCAAAATCGTCGTGTGCTCCGGCGCGCTCAACGAGGGCATTGTTACCCTCGAAGACCAGTTCGACTGCGAGAACGGGGCGTTCATGTACGCGGGGCGCGTGTTGCATGATGCGCATCCATTCGGGGTGTTGAGCGTCGAGGAGATTTTGTTTCATTCCAGCAATATCGGGGCGGCGAAGGTGGGCCTGCGGATGGGGCCGGCGCGGCTCTACGAGTACATCCGGCGATATGGGTTCGGCCACAAAACTGACATCGCCCTGCCGGGCGAAGTCTCGGGGATCGCCCATCCACTGGCTCGCTGGAACAGCCTGTCCATCACCCGGATTCCGATGGGGCACGAGATTGCCGTGACACCGCTACAGATGCTGATGGCCATGAACACCATTGCGAACCGCGGCGTGCGGATGAAGCCGATGATCGTCAAGAGCGTCGTCAGCGAAGATGGCGTGACCGTGTTGCAATATCAGCCACAGGCGGTCGGGCCGGTGATTGCGCCGCGCACGTGCGAGTTGATGACGACGGCGTTGCGCAAGGTGGTTGGGCCCGATGGCACGGCGCCAAAGGCAGCCGTGGAAGGATTTGACGTGGCTGGCAAGACGGGCACGGCCCAGAAGGTGGAGAACGGCCAGTACGTTCGCAAGTACTACTCATCGTTCATCGGCTATTTCCCGGCGTCGAACCCGGAGATTTCCATTTTGGTCTCGTTGGACGATCCCACGGGAGGGGCGTTCTACGGCGGATCGGTGGCGGGGCCGGTATTCCGGGCGGTGGCGGAAAAAGTCGCCGAATACCTGGGGATGGTGCCGCAAACTCCACCGACAGAGGTAACAAAAGTATCATGAAACTCGCGGAACTCGTCAAAACGGTCAAGCCGCTGGCGGTCGTCGGACCACTGGACCAGGAAATCACCGGCATCGCCTACGATTCGCGCCGGGTGATGCCCGGCCACATGTTCGTCGCGATGCGTGGCGAACGGACGGATGGACATCGCTTCGTGGAGTCGGCCATTGACCGGGGCGCGGCGGCGATCGTGTTGGAGCGCGACGCCAGCTTCAATCCCCGCGCCACGCGCATCAAAGTCAGCGACGCCCGATGGTCCATGGCGCAGGCGTCGGCCCAATTTTACAACCATCCCTCGCAGGGTTTGAAGGTCGTCGGAGTTACCGGAACCAACGGCAAGACGACCACGGCGTTCATGGTGCAGGCCATCATGGAAGCCGCGGGCATTTCCTGCGGGCTGCTGGGCACCGTGCAGTATCAGATCGGCCAGCGGGTGATTCCCGCGTCACGGACGACACCCGAGTCGGTGGATATCCAGGACATGATGAGCCAGATGTTGCGGGCCGGTTGCGGCGGCGTATCGATGGAGGTCAGCTCCCACGCGATCGATCAATTACGCGTGGAAGAGGTGGATTTCGACGTCGCCATCTTCACGAATCTTTCGCAGGACCATCTCGATTACCACGGGACGATGGAAGAATACTTTGAGTCAAAAACGAGGCTGTTTAGCGCGTTGGGCACTGTCCGAAAAGCAGGCCGAGCGGTTGTGAATGCGGATAACGCATACGGTTGTGAATTGATCGAGCGCTTGGGTGGGGACCGCGCCGTACTCAGTTACGGCGTATCAAGCGCGGCGGTCATTCGCGCCGCGGACGTGCGTGTGTCGGGCGAGGGAAGTTACTTCGTCGTTCACACGCCCGAGGGCAGTATCCCGATGTCACTTCCATTGATTGGACGCTTCAACGTGTCCAACGCGCTGGCAGCCATCGGCGCCACCCAGGCCATCGGCATCGATCTGCAGGCGGCCGAATCGGCGCTGGCGCAATTGCGTCCGGTGCCGGGGCGCGTCGAGAGAGTGGAAGTCCCGGAAGACTTCAAGGTGTTCGTGGATTACGCGCATACGGCCGACGCAGTGCGCAACGTGCTGGCCACGGTCGCGGAACTGGCGCGGGGACGGCTGATTGTGGTGTTTGGCTGCGGGGGCGACCGCGACAAGGGCAAGCGGAAGGCGATGGGGCAGGCAGCCTGTGAACTGGCGGACTTTTCCATCGTCACCACCGACAATCCGCGCACGGAAGACCCGCAGGAGATTGTGAAGCAGATCGAGGAAGGCTTTGCGACCACGAACGGCGGGCACCATCAGGTGATCGACGACCGCCGCGAAGCCATCGAACGGGCGCTGGATATCGCGCGGCCGGGCGACGCGGTGGTGATCGCCGGCAAGGGACACGAGACCTATCAGGAATTTGCGGACACGGTCGTGCCGTTCGGTGACCGTCAGGTGGTCGAAGAATATTTTCGTTTGAGTGGAACACGGTGGAAACTTTGCGTCTAGAACAAGTAGCGGAGCTGTGCGAGGCGCGGTTGATTCGCGGCGAGCCGGGCAGGCTGGTCGGACGGATCAGCATCGACTCGCGCGCGCTGGGCCGGGGCGATTGCTTTGTCGCCCTGCGCGGCCCGCGCTTTGACGGACATGAATTCGTACCCGATGTGGCCCGCTTGGGGGCATCGGCGGCGGTAGTCTCGGATCCTACCCGTGCAATGAACTCGCCTAGTGCCTTGGCGCTTCTCCAAGTGCAAGACACCCTCACCGCATTGCACAAACTCGCAACGAACTACCG
>JBEKBH010000030.1:0-38758 GCA_050015495.1 Verrucomicrobiia bacterium | reverse complement strand
AACTCGGCTTGTTGCGCGTTGCCCGCCAGCGGCGCGAGCCAGACGGCCAGCGCGGCCAGCGTCAGGATGAACAATCGGAGCCGCTTCATTGCTTCAAAATGGCCCGCACATCGGCGTCGAGAGCATTCGTCTCGGTGACGCCGACGAATCTGTCGATAATGTTTTGGTTCTTGTCGATGACGATCGTCAGCGGAATCGATGTCAAGCCGCCAAACGTCTGGACCAGATCGTAATCGGCGACGTGCAGCGGGTAGCGCAAATGTTGTTGCTCCGCGTAGGTCTTGAGGGAGTCAGGTCCTGTCTGGCCGATCGCCAGCGCGAGCACGGCGAGGTTCGTCTCACCGTAGTGCCCGACCATGTCATTCAGCATCCCCATCTGTTTGCGGCTGGGTTCGTCCGACGTCGTGAGAAAACAGATGATCACCGCCTTGTTCTTGAAATCGGTGAGTTTGATGGTCTTGCCGTTCGCTTCCTTCATCACGAACGGGGGCGCTGGCTGGGCTTGACGGATGGTATTCTGCCCAAACGCCCCGCCCAAAAGCAAACTGACCGCGACCAGGGCGACACCGCCTGTGAACAATCGAATCCAAAGTCGGCTACGCCGTGTAGTAGGTTGGGTGTTCATGGTTTGAATGACAGTATTAGTCCACTCTATTGTGGTACGCAAGCGCGGCCTTCCCCGGATTGCGCTGCCGCCGGTTTCTTGACGCGCCCCGGCACCCGGCGTAAGCTGTAGGCACCGATGCGCAAGGCTTTGAGAATATTGACAACGCTCGTGGCGGTTTTGCTCATGGGCGGCTTGCCGATGCGCGCCGAATCCTGCGAACCCACCACGACGCCATGCTGCCGCGCGCCGTCGCAACCGATGAATTGCTGTCGGAGCGGACATTGCCACTGCGATCTATCAGCGCCATGTCAGCCGGCGTCGAACCCGATGCCAGCCCGGGCCACACCGGCTCCCGGTCATCGGGTGGCAAAGGTCACAGTCACGTCAGCGGGCGCCGTGTGGCTCACGAGCGAGGCTGCGTCCTGCCCCGCGTTGGCCGCGAACGCAAACACTTCGACACCCGCCTCCTCCTCGTCGTACCTCTGGACGCATGCATTTCTGATCTGAGACCGAGCGCCACGCCCGTGGTGTCTCTTGTGCCCGTCTCCAATCAGTTATGCAACTTCACGAACAACCAGATTCCGAGCTTGTCCGGCAAATTCAGTCGGGCGATGCCGCCGCATTTGACGAGTTGATGCGGCGGTACAAACGTCCCGTGGTGAATTTCATTTTCCGCATGCTGGGCAACGCCGAGGACGCCGACGACACCGCGCAGGACGTGTTCGTGCGCGTGTACCAGAATCTGGATACCTGGCGCCCCGAAACCAAGTTCTCCACATGGCTGTTCGCGTTGGCGCGCCACGCCGCGATTGACCGGATTCGCTGGCGGTCGCGCCATCGAACGGAGTCGATCGAGTCCGCGCCCGAGATGATGGCGTCGTCGGGCACGGCGGAGGAGGTCAACGCGCACGAGATTGGCGATCAGGTCGCGGCAGCCATCGCGAAACTTCCGGAAGACCAGAGGACCGCCATCGTTCTGTCCGAGTATCACGGAATGTCGTATGCCGAGATTGCGGGCGTGATGCGATGTTCCGAGAAATCGGTCGAGTCCCGCCTGTACCGCGCCAAACACACACTACGGACCGCGCTCCAACACCTGCTGGAATGATTTGTGACTGTTACACTTTAACCACACTGACTGATTCACCGCAGGGAGTTTCCGTGTTCCCGTCCACGCCGGTAATTCTTGACGCACTGGAATCTACTGCGGCCACGGGAGTTGCGTGATATTCACACAAGCGACGCAAGCTTGGCACGCAGGATGTTAATAGTCTCGGCAACCGCGCGCGATGGTGCGCGACGCCAAAACAGTTTGGCGGTCGCAACCTCACCAACACCATCGCCAAAGGCCCTCCTTATCCCGTCGGAAGCTGAAAAAACCCTTGCTGGAAACAGCGAGGGTTTTTTTGCCCTCATCACTCGGTGATGAACCAATCCGATGACAAGCAGGAAGCCATGCCATGACGACTTGCGTGGTTCACTGCTGCGGCGCTGATGGCGGGCAAATCGTTGGCTTTCAGACGGTTTCCACGAAGTGACTGGAATCTCTCAGCGAATTGGTGCATCGTAATGACAGAGTAGCTGGTGGCGAAATTCCGATCGGAACCGAACAATCAAGCAGGAGGAAGTCGATGAAGAAGTTCATGTTATGGAGTGTCGCAGTTGTTGTCGCCAGTTTGATCGTGGCTGGGAGCGTCCGCGCGGCGGATGCGGACACCACGGTCACCGTCAAAGGCGAAGTGCTCGATATGGCCTGTTACCTCGACCACGGCGCACACGGTGAGAAACACGCCCAGTGCGCGGCCACGTGCATCCAGTCGGGGTTGCCGGTGGGCATCAAGGGCGAAGACGGGAAGACGTATCTGCTGATCGGCGAGCACAAGCCGCTCAACTCGACCCTGGCGCAATACGCCGGTAAAACGATTACCGTCAAAGGCAAGCTCGTGAGCCGTGACGGGATCAGCATGATCGAAAACGCCGAGATTCAGAAGTAGTCGGGATTCAGTGACGCACCCGGCGGTCCGCACTCGGGATAACGGAATTGCACGAATTCCTGCAGCAGCTCAAGCAGCCCGAGTATGTTCATGTGCTGCTCAATCCGATCCCGGTCTACGCGATGGCATCGGGGGTCCTCGCGCTGGTTGTCGCGTTGATCCTGCGGAGTCGGCCGGCCCAAATCACGGCATTTGTCGTGGTGATTTTCGCCGCGCTCTCGGTATGGCCCGTGGGTGAATTTGGTGAACGCGCTTCCGACCGCGTCTATGCGATGTCAAACAAAGAGGCGCAGCAGTGGCTCGACGTTCACATGCACCGCGCCGACCTCGGGGAATGGGTGTTTTACGTAACGGCAGCCGTCGCGGCGGCGGCGCTGGTGGCCCCGCGGTTTCGTCCGCGCACGCAGTTGCCGTTGGCGCTCGCGACGCTCGTGCTGGCGCTGGCTTCGCTGGGCGTGGGCGCGTGGATCAGTCACGCGGGCGGGAAGATTCGCCATTCGGAGTTTCGCAACGGCCCGCCGCCCAACCCGGTGCCGCACGAAGAAGAACACTAGAGGGTAACGCGCGCCCGCAGCGTCGATGAACGCCCAGACTTCGTGGATTGGATGTTCAAGGACCTCGTTGAGCCACCGCCTTGAAAAAGGTGTAGCAAAACACCCCGTCGGGATGCGTGGTTCGGTACAGATCCTCGATGCCCTTGTCAAAACTGGCCCGGCTGATGATTCCGGCGTTGACAGCTGAATCGCGGACACCTTCGATCATGGCGGTAAAGGTCTTCTTGGTGAAGCCGTCCACCAACTCCGGCTTGCTGGAATCGACGTAGACCATTCGCGGCGAGACGCGGATCGATCCAAATCCGGCCGCATGCAAGAGGGGGTAGAGTTCCCGGCCGATCTCGGCATTGCCGCCGGCCCTCCGCTGTAGCTCGATCTGGCATTGGATTGCGTCATGGGCCGATTTGCTGTCCGGGTGAAAGCAGGTCGAACCATGATCGCCTTCGATGACCGTGATGGTGCCACCGATTGCGAGGAGGTTCTTGAGTGTCTGCAGCGCCTCCACTGGCCGCGACAAATGCTCCAGCACAAAGCAAACAAACACGTGGTCGAAAGACTCCGGGCCGAACGGCAACTGGAAGATGTCAGCCTGCTGGAACTGCACATTCGTCAGTCCAGCCGCTTCTGCTCTTCCTTTTGCTTCGGCAATCGAGCTTTTCGATATGTCGATGGATGTGATCAACGCGTGCGGGCTGTTTCGCGCCAGCGTGAGTGTCTGAGCACCGACGCCACAGCCAGCTTCCAGGACCCGGCTCCCGTCGGGATAGGAGGTATCGGAGTGCAACAACTCGGTCAACGTGGCGGCTTGGTCCTGCAGGCGTGTATTCTCTCGTTGATCGTATCCGTGAACGTACCGGGCATCCATTGTTTCACCTCGCTGATATGGACGGAGATCATAGTACGAAGTTCGCCGCCGGCAACAACGTGATTTTGCGTGGCGCATCGCCTCGGGTCAGGCCTTCGGGCGGAGCAGATCGACGTACGCGCCTTCGATCAATTGTTGCGGGGAGACCCCGAGCCTGGCCAGTAATTCACGGGCGACCTTGACCCCATCCTCGGTCGCCTCGCCCTCCGAAAGGACCACTTCCAATTCGAGAAAATCCCCAAGCCCCTCAACCTTGTCCAGGTGAATCCGGGTCCGACCGGCCATGAATAGCGTGCGGTGTTTGCGAACGCGGCCACATTGTCCGTACGCGCGGGTCAACGCTTCGCGGAGCGCGTCAGGCGAGGCGGTCGGCGAAATGACGTAGAACGATTCTTTCGGCCCGGCCTGGTCGGGACGTTGATAGAAGATCAACTCGCCGCTGGTCTCCGAAAATACGCGAAGTTTCAAACGGCCCATCGAGCAGACAAAAAACGTGTCGTCCTGCCGAATCTCGGTGGGGCCGCTGTCCGCGATCGCTTGAATGCGCGGCAATAGGTTGTCGATGCTCTCGACACGCGCTTTGATTTCAACGTTCCGGGGCATTCGGAGAGAATAGCTGACAACCAGCGGTTTGTGCACATAAAGAATACTCGGCCCGGCTTTGGTGATTGTGTGCGCAGTGCTGCTGGCCCAATCCACCTCCCCGCTTTGGACGATTGGACCGCTCCACCTCGACGCCGTGGTCCATCTTCATCCCGATGCCGGGTGCCATCGGGGCGCGCACGACGCGAACGTGCCGATTTAGACGGCTTTCGACTTCACGATAAGCACGAGCGCCTTGAGGCAGAGTTCCGTCGCCAGAAACGGCTTGGCGATCAGATCGTTGCCGCCGCTGCGGCACACGTCGGCGCGATGTTCGAAGTCCGTGGCGCTCGTCACGAACAGGATCGGCGTCGTCTTGTAGTTCGGCAGGGTGCGCAGCTTGGCGCACAATTCCACGCCCGTCATACCGGGCATTTCGATATCGAGCACGATGAGATCGAACTGCCACTCCTGCGCGACGCTGAATGCCGCGCCCGGATCGGACAATGCCTGCGATTTCAGGTTGGCTTTTTCCAACGCGTTCATGACCGCCCGCAGGGCCGTCTGCTGGTCATCAACCGCCAGCGCTCGCGCCGTAACGAGGTCCACGTCGCCACCATCGCCGTCGAACAATCCGCTGAGCAGATCAACTGTCTGCGCCATCGTGCGCTGGACGGATTGGTTGAGGCAATCGGGCTTCTCGACCAACTGACGGAGCAATTGTTCGAAGGCGGCCAGCACGCGCGCGATGGTGGGAAGCCTCGTCAAGACCGGATTGCCGCCCAAGGCGCGCACCCGGTCGTACAATTCCTGCAACTGAGGCACGTCACCGGGATTCTTCGCCACGGTTTGCAGCGCCTGGCGGATCGGCAGCATCGCGGGACGCGCTTCCTCCAGAGAACTCTTGCGCACTTCGGCCCGCAACTCAGCATTCCTTGTCGTCGGCTGATCCACCACGCTCATCGGTTCGCTCCTTTGGTCGAAATCTGGTCGCACGGGAAGTTCGTCAGGGACGATGTCGTGAAGAAACCATGGACGGCTCGGGGTGAAGGGACACGGTGGGCGCGAACTGCGGTCGGATTGCAGGTTCTGTCGCCAGAGTTGCGGTCGGCGACGTTATTATTGCCGCGTTCGCGGCTGTCGCGCGCGCGACCGTGCAGGGGTTCTTCGGTTCCGAGCCGTCCAAAGTTTGGTTGCTCATCTCTCATATTCAGGACTTCCCGTCGTCTTGGCGTGCATCCCTCGTGCCGGATTTCGATGGAGTGCTCCGCAGGACTATTCGTCGTCCAACTCTCAGGGATGCAACGCCTAAGGGTAACATTCTTGGCCGGGCGCTCAGAGATGGTGGGAGTACTTGGACAATTCTGTCAACAAGGCGCGGCGTCAGGCCGGCGGGCCAGACCATCGGATACAATTCGTTCTCCCGCGCGGCATCTGCGAGTCCGCCATCCGCCAAGAATCTCGCGGTGTTGGCGGGTCTTCCTTGACGAGATCACTGCGTCACAGGTAAGGAAAGCGGTGGCAAAGGATTCCTGAGGCAAGAATGCAACCAACACTGCTGGTCATGGCCGCGGGCATGGGCAGCCGCTACGGCGGCTTGAAACAAATCGATCCCGTCGGTCCCAACGGCGAAACGATCATCGATTATTCGGTGTACGACGCGGTGCGGGCGGGGTTCGCGCGGCTGGTGTTCATCATTCGCCGCGACATCGAGGTGCCCTTCCGCGAGGCGATTGGCAGCCGGTTCGAGACGCGGATCGCGGTCGATTACGTTTTCCAGGAACTCGCCAACCTTCCCCAAGGATTTGCCGTCCCCGAGGGACGCGCGAAACCGTGGGGCACAACCCACGCCATCCTCCAGGCCGAGGAGGCGCTGAACGAACCGTTTGCGGTGATCAATGCTGACGATTTTTACGGGCGCGAATCGTTCCAGGTCATGGGCGGCTTCCTGCGCGCGGGTGGCACCGATTACTCGATGGTCGGGTACACCCTGCGCAATACCCTGTCGGAACACGGCAGCGTGTCCCGCGGCGTGTGCGAGTGCGATGGCCAGGATTACCTGCAGGCGATCACGGAATTGACCAAGGTCGAGAAGCAGGGCCGCGGCGCGCAGGCCGACGGTCGCGTCCTCACCGGCGACGAACTCGTGTCGATGAATTTCTGGGGGTTCACGCCGTTGGTGTTCCCGCAACTGCGCGAGCGGTTTTACGAGTTTATGCGGCGGCACGGGCAGGAGCCGAACAGCGAGTGTTACATCCCGACAACCATCAACGAATTGGTCGCGTCGGGCATCGCCCACGTGAAGGTGTTGCGCACCCCGTCCTCGTGGTTCGGTGTCACCTATCAGGAGGACAAACCCCGTGTCACCGCCGGCATTCGTGGGCTCATCGCCAGTTGTGATTACCCGCAGAAACTGTGGGAGTAACGCAACCGGGCATCTCAAGGCAGGATCTTACCACCGGCCCGGTTCTTTCGGACCAGAACATTCTACAAGTCGTGATGAGCCAATCCACTTCGCTTCCCGCAGCTCTGCGTCGGTAAAAAGAATGCCGCCGACGGAGAATCCGACGAAGCCCTGCTTGCCCCAGTGCGGCCAACCAGTTATTCCATATTGAGATCCTTGTAGCGTTGGGCTGTGATGGAAGACCTCGCGACCGGTAAGGGCGTCAATAACTTCAAGGCCAACGCCTATGATGAAAACCCTCCTCCCGTCCGGGCTCCAAGCGGGGAAAAGACCCCAATGCGCTTGAGCCGACCAGTTCGGCTTCGCTGTGGGATTGGGCAAAGGGTGGCTGTTCGAACCATCCAAGTCTACAAGCCAAAGCCACCGATCATGGACATCCCCTTTGATGATCCAGTGGATGAAAGCGACCTGTTTCCCGTCCGGGGACACGCGCGGGTAGCTGTCGAACGGCCCGTCGGTGAGATAGACCCGCTTCTCCCCTTTCGCATCGCATTTAGCGACACGCCCATTGCGTCCCGCCCCGCGTATCGACTCCCCGTAAACAAGCCACTGTCCATCGGGAGTCCAGGTCACGCTGCCCACGGACTGCAATCCGTTGGTCGTATGCTCCGGAGTGATGATTCGCCTTAAACCGCTGCCGTCCATGTTCATGGTCCATAACCCGGTGAGGTCGCTGCCAGCGTACGTCACGGTGACCGCGATCTGGTGGGTTTTGGCACACACGTCCATCCAGGTGGTGCAGTCCTGGGTATCGATCGGGTAGTTTGGGTCTCGCCAGAGTTCCTTGACCTCGGTCTTCTCGCTGCCGTCGGCCTTCATCTTGCAGAGGTAAATGCCGACTCCCTGTCCGGCAACCTGCTTGAGGAAGTAGACCTCTTCCTGGCTATCGTCGAATTGGGGTTTCTCCCCCGCCTTGGTGGGCAGCGTCATTGCCGGCCCCCAGGCACAGCACAGGTACTCAATGCTCGCGAATTCCTTGGCAGATGCTGTCCACGCCACCATCAGCGTGGAACACAGAAGTAACGAAATGATCAGCGCTCGTCTGTTCATAATCCGTCGGACCGAGCTTATCCCAGATCCGTGCGCGTGAGCAAACAGATTGCGGGCTAGCACAATGACACGATTTATCTTACGACTGCCCCTCACCCTAATCCTCTCCCCCGGAGGGGAGAGGAGACAAAGTGCATTCCCCTCGCCCTTCAGAAGGGAGAGGGTCAGGGTGAGGGTCGATTTTCCAGCCGTGTTGCGGCCAACTCTTGGTCATTACCGCGCACCGGACGCGGCGAAGCAGCAAAGCGAACGGATCGAGTATGTCAAGATGCCGCGACGTTGGGCGGCGCGGCCGGTTTCAACTCGTCGAGTCGCGCGGCGGCTGGTTCCCATTCGGCGACAGCCCGGGCGAGATCGTCCGTAATGTGGCTCAATTCACGATTGATCGCCACCGCGCGGCCCGGTTTGTCGTAGGTTTCGGGCTTTTCCAATTCGGCGGCCAGTTCTTTCTGCGCCTGTTCCAACCGGTCAATCTCCTTTTCGAGATGACCCACGATTTGTTCCTGGGCGCGCCGCTCGCGTGACCGGGCCTGGCGCGCTTCGGCTTCGAGACGTCTCTGTTCGCGAGCCTTTGTCCGTGGAGAATCAACCGCCGGCGCAACGGGGACCACCGCTTGCGCGGCGATGGCGGCTGACTTATCGAGGTAATACTGGTAATCACCATGATAGTGCGTGAGCAGGCCGTTGTTCACGTGCAGCACATGCCGCGCGAGTTGGCGAATGAAATAAACGTCGTGGCTGATGAAGATCAGCGTGCCTTCGAATGACCCGAGCGCCCCGATCAACGCATCGATGCTCGCCATGTCGAGGTGTGTGGTCGGTTCATCCATCAACAAAAGGTTGGGCGGATCGAGCAGGAGCTTGACCAGCGCCAGCCGACTCTTTTCCCCTCCACTGAGCACGCCAACCGACTTGAACACGTCATCGCCCCGAAACAGGAACGAGCCCAGCACGGTCCGGGCGAATTCCTCCGAGATTCGCTGCGGCGTATCGAGCGCTTCCTGCAACACCATCCGCTCGGGATTCAGCATCTCGACGCGATACTGCGCGTAGTAACCGACTCGCGCGTTCAACCCCAACTCGCGCGTGCCTTTCTGGACTTCGAGCACCCCCGCGAGGAGCTTGAGCAGCGTGGACTTGCCTGCGCCGTTCGGGCCGACGAGGACGATGCGCTGGCCGCGCTCGGCGTGAAAATTCATCCCGCGATACACGACCGTGCTGCCGTACGCGTGGTGGATGTCCTTGAGCGTGACGACGCGCAGGCCGCTACGTGGTGGTTGCGGGAAGCGGAACTTGATCTTGCGCGCCTCGTTCACCGGCGCCTCGATCTTGTCCATGCGCTCGATCTGCTTGAGCTTCGCCTGGGCCTGGGAAGCTTTGCTGGCTTTCGCCCGAAACCGGTCGGCGAACTCTTGCAACCGTTGGATGTCACGTTGCTGGTTCTTGTAGGCGGCGAGCAATTGTTCTGACATCGCCTCGCGTTGGACGAGATACTCGTCGTAGTTGCCGCGGTAGCGGAGCAGCCGGCTCTGGCGAATCTCGACGATGCTGCCGACAAGCTGGTTCAGGAATTCCCGGTCGTGCGAAATCAGCAGGACGGCGCCGGGATACGTCTTCAGGTATTCCTGAAACCACTGGAGAGCTTCGAGGTCGAGATGGTTCGTCGGTTCATCCAGCAGCAACAGATCGGGCTGTTGCACGAGCAACCGCGCCAGATAAGCGCGCATCACCCAGCCGCCGCTCATCGCTTTCAGTGGCCGCTCGAAATCGCGCTCGCGGAATGCCAGGCCGCGCAGAATCGTCTTGGCCTTCGGTTCGAGTTGATACCCTCCGAGGGCGTCAAACCGCGCCTGCACGTCATGGAAATCGTGCGATTCGGCGTCGTGACCGGCGTCGAACGCCTTCAGGCGACGCTGCAATTCCGCGATCTCGGGCGTGATCGCCGTCGCCAATTCCAGCACCGTCTCTTCGCCGACCGGTGCCGTCTCCTGCGGCAGGTGTCCGAGAGTCCCGTTCCGTTCGATGGCCAGTTCCCCGGCATCGGCCGAGTCGTGACCGAGAATCAGCGAGAACAACGTGGATTTGCCCGCCCCGTTCGGCCCGACCAATCCGATCCGGTCGCCACGGTTGACCTGCAGCGACGCGTCTTCGAACAACACGCGCGCTCCAAACGCCTTGGTCATACCCGAGATCGTCAACATAAGAACCGCACAAGCTACTGGCCATCGCGGGAGCGCGCAAGGTCGAAATCCTAGCGTTGCGACACGACTCATTTGGCGACTGCCCCCTCACCTTTATCCTCTCCCCCGAAGGGGAGAGGAGACTCCCCTCTCCCTTATCGTGTAAGGGGAGCCGAGTCCCCGAGACGCCGCTGTCGTTTGCGGCAAAGGGTCAGGGTGAGGGTTCTTCGTCCTGACTGACAATTCCCAATCAAATCAAGTGCGTCGCAGCACTAGGGAACCTGACAAGAACCTGACCAGCGTGGGCAAATGACGACAGCGGACGCGGTGAAGCGGAAGTGCGTCAGCGTTTTCTGACAAGGCATGACGAGCATCTGGACAACGCGTTTTCCCTGATTTTACGGGGGTTTTCGGGTCCTCCGTTCCCTGGGCCGCCACGGACGCAGCGAATCAGCGAGAATCGAGCACGCGTGTTGCTGTAGGTAGCCGCATGAAAACGGAAGTCTTCCCATCAACTTCTACATCCCCCGGGAAACGAACGTTGTCGGTTCCTCACGCGTCGCTCGCGCCGCATTTGAATCGGAACCCGAAAGCCGCGCGGCAATTCGCCGAGGCGCACCGGGACCGGCTCTACGAGGGCATCGAGTCCGTGGACCTGGGTCTGCGCTCGGAAGAACTCGAACTCCATTTTATCGGGATGCCGTTGCGGTACTGGCCGCGCGTGGACGCGACGACGTTGCGGTGGCATCTGGACATCGTTCATGAATTTATAGACGGTCTCGCGCGCAGCGACGTGATGCTGGCGCCCCCCGTGGTTCGCTGGCGGCACTTGCCGGATCGGGGATTTTCCGAAGTGGTCGTCTGCACGTGGGACCGTCTGGGATTACTGGCGAAGATCGCGGGATCGTTCGCGGCAATGGGGCTGAACATCGTGCGCGCGGACATTTATACGCGGGCGGACAACGTCGTGCTCGACATTTTCCAGGTGTGCGACGAGCAATTCCGACACATCCAGGCCATCTCGCGGTTGAGGCAAATGGAGCACTTGCTGACGGTCGCCCTCAGCCCGGGTGGCGACGGCGATTCGGCCCTGCACACGTGGATGCAGCACGCCAGCGGGCCGTCCGCGACGGACCGCGCCACGAGCGCCAAAACATCCATGGTGGTGATCGACAACGAGCGCTCGGATGATTACACGGTGCTGGAGATTCTGGCTGCCGACCGGGTCGGTTTGTTGCACGACGTGTTGGAGGCGATCTCCGCCGGCGACGTGGATATCGCCCACGCCATCATCGTCACCGAGGAGGGCGAAGCCGCCGACGTGTTCTTCCTCACGGGCACGGACGGCAAGAAAATCTGCGATGCCAAGCGCCTGAAACAGATTCGCGAAGCCGTACTCGCCGCGCTGGGGTAGCGGCGTTACTCAAACAAATCGCTGTGCGTTCCCGTTCGCTCCAAGCGCAGTGAAGTGGCGTCGGCCGTATAGATCAAAACCCAGTCGGGTTCGATATGGCAATCGCGGGAATCGCTCCAGAGCCCGTGCAGCGGATGGTCCCGGTGTTTTGGTTCCAATACTTCACCGTGAGCGAGCTTTCGGACCACGGCCTCCAGCTTGGCTACGTCCTTCCCTCGTTTTCGCATCCTCTTGACGTCCTTGACGAACCGGGTTGTCTGGGAAAGGGACTTCATTTCTCCCAGCTGGCGAACATCTCATCAAGGGACTCAAACGATTTCACGCCCTGACCCCTGCGACTCTTCATCAGCGTTCTCTTGGTTTCCTCGTTCGGAATCTCGACGCGAAAGGGCAGACCGCTGCGGAGACAGATTTGCCGGTAGAAAAGGCGGATCGCCTCGGTGGGACTCATTCCGAGATCGCGCAACACATCTTCGGCTCGTCGCTTGGTTCGGGGCTCGACGCGCGCGTGAATAACGGCTGATTTCCTCATGTCGTACTTGTATCACATTTGCAACACATGGTCAAGAGGCGCTGGTGGTCAAATTGTTGCAACGTTCAGACGCGACGCTAGCCCTTACGACTCATAATGGCCGGCATACGCCTCCGGTGGCAGAGGTCAAAGACCGTAATACTTCCCGATAGCCATGGCCAGCAGATGGCCGGCGGCGTGGACTCCGATTTGTGAAGCTCCTGTTGCCGCCTTTCCAACCATCCGACCAATCCACGCCCCGACTCGCTCTCCGAAATTCCCGCCCTCCAATTTCGCCCCGTCTTCTTCGATTGCTTTCTTGAGTTCCTTGATTTCTCCGTCTTCAACACCTTCCGATTTGAGAAACTGCCGCAAGCTTTCAAAGTCCCCTTTTTGTACTGTCATGTTCAGATTCTGTGTCACAGTGCTCTGTTGCACATCCCCGATTATCCCCTGAAAATTCTCGATCTTGATATCCATGGCCTTCCCTGCTCGGCGCTTTTCGGCATCGGTAAACCTCAGGCCATCGCCTAGAATCCCTTCTTTTTCCAGCCTTAGAGCCCATTCAAGCACTGTCGACCGCACCGCGTCCAAAATCGCCGCGACCTGGTTGCAGGCCAAGGTCAGTACCGGCACCATCGGGAATTGCCCCTGCCACTGCATCAATTTCGCCGTCACACCGTCCGGCATTGGAATGACTAAGTAATCGGTCTTATCTGACGCACGGTTCAAAAGATCCATTAAGCTTCCGACGGGGTCGCGTATCTCTCGATCGCAAATCGTCTCCATTATTCTTGTGTCATTAATCAGAAAGGGCTGTAGCCCCCGATAGGGGTTTTGAACTTTAAGCTGCGCCCATTGCCTCCGGTAGCTTGGCACCGCTTTCGCATCGCCGTCGTAGCCGTGCAGCTCGTTATTCACCCAGTCCCGGAATTCCGTGAGGTCCAACTTTGTAGCCACGACCAGAGCTTTCCTCAGAAGGTCGGCGACATCGGTGTCTTTGCTCGTAGCCAAACTCTGCAATTCGATTACAACCGAGTTTTCCGTGGCCATATACCCCCTTTCGCTCCACGAGCCTACACGCAGTGACCGTGAGCGTCAAGTAAGCCACGCTTTCGTCCCTCACCGCTATCCCCGCATATCCTGCTGGGGTGACGAAGGGTAAGGCGGCGCGAGCGAGAGTGAACAGTGCGATCACGCGGGAGCGCGACCCTCCAAAACGTGGCCTACTCGTAATAGTGGTAATTCACATCCGGGAAGATGTTATCGCGCCACTCGATCGAGGCGAGCCAGGGTTCGTCGATATGGTGGGACTTGATCTGGTCGTAGAGGCGCGTGAACCGCAGGATGTGATCTTTCGTCCGTTTCACGGCATAGGGCACCATCGTTCCCGTCTTCATGATGAACGCCCAATCGCTGGACTGGGCGAGGAGGAGTTCGCGGGCGGCCTGCTTCAGCCCGCGCTGCGTGAGGTGGTCGCCGTTCTTGTAGTTGCGGGCGAGCTCGGTCATCCGTTGCGCGGCGACGTGCAGGTGCGGATAAATCCACGCGTTGGAACCTTCGAGCCAGACTTCCCAGTAACCTTTGTTCCCCCAGCTTGACGCGCTCGGCTCGATGATTTGTTGCGTCGGATAATCGCGCAGATACTCGGTCGGCGTGGTCAGCTTGAACACGTTCTGGTCGAACGCAACTTTGCGGGTGAAATAGTTGATGAAATCCGGCCCCTCGAACCACCAGTGACCGTAGAGTTCGGCATCGTAGGGCGAGATGATCAGCGGCGGGCGTTTCATGATGCCGTGGAGATGTTCGACCTGCTTCTCGCGGTTGAACATGAAGTTGCCGGCGTGGGACGCGGCCTTTTCCATCGCCCAATGGCGGTTGTACGGTTCCTTGTTCGGCGTTTTGCCCGTGATGCGGTAGTACTTCACGCCCGTGAAACAGCGGATGCCATCGGGATGGATGTACGGTTTGATGTAGTCGTATTCGAGATCGAACCCAACATCGCGATAGAAATCGCGGTAGTCAACGTCGCCGGGATAGCCTTCCTCGGAACTCCACACCTGCTTCGAGGATTCGACATCGCGTCCGAACGCCGCGACCGCCGACGAGGTGAACACAGGCGCGTAAATGCCGTAGCGCGGACGCGGATGGCCGAACATGATGCCGTGCGTGTCCATGATAAACCAGCGAATGTCGGCTTCCTGCAGGTACTTCTCGATGCCGGGCAGATAGGCGCACTCGGGCAACCAGATGCCGCGCGGATCGCAGCCGAAACATTGCCGGTAATGATCGCGGGCGATCATGATCTGGGCACGGACGGCTTCGGGATGCTCGGCCATCAGCGGCAGGAACCCGTGCGTGGCCCCGCAGGTGATGATTTCGAGTTTGCCCATCTCCTGAAACTTGCGGAACGCGCCGACGAGGTTGCGTCCGTAACCATCGCAAAACGTGGCCCGGGCCTCCTGGAAGCGGTTGTGATAGAACCAGGCGAGGTCGTTAAACGCGCGGTCCCACTTCGTGCGTTCGATTTCTTTTTCGGTCAGCTCGATCAGGCGGGTGATGTGGCGGATGTAGCGTTCCTGGAGCAACGGGTCGAGGAGCATCGAACACAGGGGCGGCGTCAGCGACATCGTCAGGCGAAAATCGACGTTGTCGCGCACGAGGCCTTCCATCACCTTGATGATCGGGATATACGTCTCGGTGATGGCCTCGTACAACCAGTCTTCCTCGAGGAAATCCTCGTACTCGGGATGGCGCACGAACGGCAGATGCGCGTGCAGGATGAGCGCTACATAACCTTGTGGCACTGGCGAAACTCCTTTCCGTCCTTCCGTGCTGGCCGAGAGACTTGAAGCTGCTGCGATTGGTGTGGCCCGCCGCACGTCAGGCTGTCGCGGGCGATTTCAGGTGCGCCGGCTGTTTGACGGTGCCGACCTCGCCCTTGGCCCGGCTCTGGCGCTCGAAGGTCAATTGCACCTCGCGCTTGTCGTCGCCCGCTTTCGAGACCGCCACGACGGGCAACTGGTACTGGCCGTCGGGGAACGAATAGTGGAACGAGAACGTGCCATCGCTACGCAGCTTGATGGGTTTGCCGTCGACGGTGACTTTGGCGTCGGGCTCGGTCGCGCCGTAAATGATCAACTCGGCGTTGACGGCAAACCAGAACCCTTTCTGGGGCGCCGCCGACCAACTGGAGCCGCCGGGGCTGAACGCGCTGAACATGCCGGAGCTGAGTTCCTCCTGCATCCGGCGCCGCAGCCACTCCGAGATTTCGAACGACCCCATCTGGATGCGCCGGAAGAGATCGCCGCCGAGGATCCGCTCCAATTCCGCTGCTTGCTCCGCGGTCCACGGCCCGAGTTCGAGCCCGAGTTTGAAGGGGAACCGGAAGCCGGCGAGTTGGAGACGGTGCAGGGCATCGGCCAGGGCTTCACCCGCGCGCATGTGGCCGCGAATGATGCTGAAGAGGTCGCGGAACGCAATGTCGATCGGGATGGTGACGAACCGCGCCGTGGTGTCCGGCGAAACCGCGTCCGGCGGCGTGGTGGTCTCGCGCGAGTGGCTGATGACGTGGAACTGGCCATCGTGACGCCAGTAGCCGAGTTCGGCGCGGTACGTGGTCGCCGCTTTATTGACGGGGATGTACCAATTGCGTGAGTCGTGCCCGAGCGTGAGGACCTGGATCGGGTCGTCGTGGTTCTTCTCGTACACGCGCAACAGCAGGCGGCCATCGGAGGCCTGGCCGCGGGAATCGGCCATCTGTTGCCAGCTCAAATCCCAGTAGGCGTAGAGCCAGTGCGGATCGCGCGCGGTAAGAAACAGCCGACCGGTGCCATAGGCGTCGGGCAACTCTCCGAGGTGTTCTTCGTGAAAAACCTGGCGCGGCGCCGGCGCGGCCGGTGAGACATCGAATTTGTGCGCGGAAAGCTCGGTGGACGGCTGGGTTGCGCCATTATCGTGGGCGGGCACGGGCCTGGGTGACGCGGGAACCTTGGGCCGTCGCGACGGCGACTTGGCGGTTGCCGCGACCTTGGCCACGACCGTCTCAGGCTCATCGGCATCAGCGCGACGGCGGACAGCGCGACGTTTCACGGCATCGGCAATTTTTTGCGCGATGGCGGCCGCTCCCTTGGGTCGCTGATGAGCGTCGTGGATGCGGTCGGCCAGCTCTTCCTTCTTGAGCGTGGACACGCCCCGCAGACCGAGTCGTTGCGCGATTTTCAGCAGTTCGGTTTTTGTTTTCGCCAATAAATCTGCCTTGTTCACGGATACATCATCCTCCTGCCTCGCGGACGCGAAGCACACCCCGAAGTGCTCGGGGCAACCTTTCTCCAAGCGCAAGACAGCTTAGACTACAAATCGCGACAATGTAAAAGGATTTTTTGTGAAAATCAAACCGGAGCCGGTTGTTTGTGGCGCAGAGGCGGTTACGTCGGCTTCGGGTACGATGTGATAAGGAGCCCGGTCAGCCGACGTCATCTGCCCTCACTGAGGCCGTAGCGCGGCAAGGCGCCAAGGCGCCCGTGGAGGGCTATGACACCTTCGTTTGCGGTTCCAGCGCCCGGGCGATGAGGTTGATGCTGCGGGTCGTGGCGCCGACGTTGGATTCGATGACGCGGTGGGCGGCCTCGACGATGGATCGTCGGCGGTCGGGGTCCTCGAACAGGCCTTGAACCGCGCGGTGAAGGCCGTCGGCGTCCGCGACCTGGATACACGCGCCCTGGGCGACGAACTCGCGGGCAATGGCGCGGAAGTTTTGCATGTTGGGGCCGAAAACGACGGGATGACCGCTGGCGGCGGCCTCGACGATGTTTTGTCCCCCCACGCCGACGAGGCTTTTGCCGACGAAGATGACGGTGGCGATCTTGTAAAACCACTTCAGCTCGCCGGTGCTGTTGACGATGAGGCAATCGTAGGGTTTGGCGGTTTGTTCGAGTCGTGAATTGATCTCGGACCGCAGGATGAATTTGACCTGTTTGCGTTTGGCCAGGTCGACGACTTCGCGGGTGCGTTCGACGTGGCGCGGGACGAGCACGAGGAACAGGCGGGGGAACTTGGCCCGCAGGTCGGCGAGCACGTCGAACAGGATTTCCTCTTCGCCGGGATGGGTGCTGCCGGCGACGAGGATCGGTTGCGCGGGTGAGACATCGATTTGCTTGAGCAACTGGACGGGGTCGACCGATTGCACGTCAGCGTGGGGCATCGAGATGTCGTACTTCATGTTGCCGGTCATGTGGACGCGGTGCGGAGGCACGCCGGCGGCGATGAAATTGTTGGCGTCCTCGTGGCTTTGCGCGCACACCAGGGAGAGTTGGTTGAACACCCGCCGCGACAGCCAGCCCAGCCGTTTGTAGCCGCGTTCGGAGCGGGGTGACATGCGTCCGTTGACCAGAAAGAGCGAAACGCCGCGCGCCGCCCCCGTCCAGATATGGTTCGGCCACAACTCGGATTCGATGAGGACGACGAAGTCCGGTTGAATCAAGCGGTACGCGCGATGGACGCACCACGGGAAGTCCTGCGGAAAGTACAGCAACTCGACGTCCTGCGGCAGGCGCTCGTAAGCCTGCGTGTAACCGGTCGACGTGGTCGTGGTGACAACGACCCGCAGATCGGGAAATTTCCGCTGCAGGCCGTTGATGAACAGCAGCGCGACATTGACTTCGCCCACGCTCACGGCCTGAATCCAGCAGCGGCGTTCCTTCTTCACGGAGAGCTGCTGCCACAGGTCCGTTGAGTAAAAGCCGAAGCGTTGCCAGAAGTTCTCGCGATACTTGCCCCGTTTCCACATTTTGTAGACGAACATCGGGCTCAAGAGGAGGAATCCCACCGCATACAAAAGCGTGTACAGGAGTCGGATCACGACGGGACAATAGCGAATCTGTCGCGCGGTTGCGAAACGATTTCTGTCATAAAAAAACAAACATGGCCAGCAACGAGACAAAATTGTGCAAATCAACACCGATATCGTGGGCAAACCAGCGCAGGTGCCACATGGCACGAGAGTTGCATCAGAATCTACAGTGAGCGTTGTTCGCACCAGCGTTTCTCAGCCCGAGACGGCCGTATCCTCCCCGGATGAAGCCTATTTCCGCGCGTTGATCGAAAATGCCGCCGACATCATCTCGATTTTGGAGTTGGACGGCACTATCCGCTACGAGAGCCCGTCCGTCGAACGCATCCTCGGTTACAAGCCGGAAGAGTTGGTGGGATCCAACGCCTTCGATTTGATGCATCGCGATGACGCCGCGCGAATCCAGATCATCTTCCAGGAAGGCGTGCGTCAGAGCGGCGCCATCCGATGCGGCGAATTCCGTTGCCGTCACAAGGATGGTTCCTGGCGCGTGTTCGAAGCGATCGGCAAAAACCTGCTCGACGATCCTGCCGTCCGCGGGATCATCGTCACCTCTCGCGATATCACCGAGCGCAAGCGCGTCGACGAGATCCTTCGCGTCAGCGAAGAGCGGTACCGTGGTTTGTTCGGCACCATGCTGGAAGGCTTTGCGCTGTGTGAGATCATTTGCGATGCCGACGGAAAGCCCTGCGATTACCGCTTTCTCGAAGCGAACGCGGCGTTCGAGCAAATCCTGGGCGTCACCTGCCGCGAAGCCATCGGCAAGACCGTCCGCGAAATCTTTCCCCAGGTCGAAGAATATTGGATCGAGGCCTATGGCAAGGTGGCGCTCACCGGCGAGCCGGTGTGTTTCGAGAACTATCTGCACGCGCTTCGCAAGCATTTCCGGGTCGCCGCCTTCAGCCCAAAACAGGGGCAATTCGCCGCGATATTCTCGGACATCACGGAACACCGGCGGACCGAACAGGCGCTTCGCTGGAAGTCGGCCTTCCTGGAAGCGGTCGTAAACTCATCACTCGATGGGTTTCTGGTGGTTGACGAGCACGGACAGAAGCTGCTCCAGAATCACCGATTCAACGAACTGTTGAAGGTTCCCCGCGCAATGGCCGAGAACGTCAATGACGCGGAGCAGCTTCAATACGTGGCGGAACTGACCAAATACCCGGAACAATTCCTCGAGCGCGTTCGTTACCTTTTCTCCCATCCAGAGGAAACCAGCCGTGAGGTGATCGAGCTCAAGGACGGGACCGTGCTTGACCGGTGCTCGGCGCCCGTGCTGGGCGCGGACCGGGAGTGTTACGGAAGGATCTCGACGTTTCGAGACATCACGGCGCAGAAGCGGGCCGACGAGCAACTCCGGCTGCAAAGCACCGCCATCGAAGCCGCAGCGAATGGGATTGTCATTGCGGACCGTACCGGCAGCATCCTGTGGGTCAACCCGGCGTTCACGAAGCTGACAGGCTATACCGCCGACGAGGTCGCCGGCCAGAACCTGCGCATCCTGAAGTCGGGCAAGCATGACGAGGCGTTCTACCGCAATCTGTGGCAGACGATCATTTCGGGGAACGTGTGGCGCGGCGAGATGATCAACCGGCGCAAGGACGGCAGCGTCTACAGCGAGGAGATGACGATTGCCCCCGTGCGCGACGAGCGCGGCGAGGTCACCCACTTTATCGCCGTCAAACAGGATGTCACCGGTCGCCAGCAGACGGAACGGGCGCTTCGTGAGAGTGAGGAACTGTTCCGCTCACTCAGCGCCAGTTCGCCCCTGGGCATTTTCCTGACCGATACACGCGGGCTGTTCACCTACATCAATCCCCGGTGCCGCCAGATTCTTGGTTGCTCGTTGATCGAGAGTCAGAACAACGGTTGGACCAAGTTCATTCATCCGGATGACCACGAGGCCGCCTGGCAGCATTGGCTGGACTACGTCCAATCCGCCACGGGCGAGTACTCGTATGAGTGTCGAGTCCAAAGCACTGACGGAACCACGCGGTCCGCCCATATGCGCGCGGCGCCGCTGCGCTCGGATGACGGGTCGCCGATGGGTTTCGTGGGGAGCATCGAGGACATCACCGATCACCGGCGGTCGGAGGAAGAATTGCGGGAGAGCAAACAGAGTCTCGAGCGGGCGCTGCAGGAACTCCGTGCCGCCCATGGCCAGGTGGTGCAGCAGGAGCGCCTGCGAGCGCTGGGCACGATGGCCAGCGGGATTGCCCACGATTTCAACAATGCACTGGCCGCCATTCTCGGTTTCACGGAATTGCTGTGCAATCGTCCCGAGAACCTGGCCGACACCAAGAAAACGCTGCGCTACCTGCAGATGATGAACACGGCGGCGCAGGACGCGGGGGTCGTCGTCAACCGGTTGCGGGAGTTTTACCGCCAGCGCGAGGAGGGCGAAGTGTTCGCCCCCGTCGATGTCAACAAGTTGATCGAACAGGCCGTATCGCTGACCCAGCCGAAGTGGAAAAACCAGGCTGAGGCCAAGGGGGTGGCGATACAGGTCGTCACGGAACTGGGGCGAATTCGTCCGGTCGCCGGCAGTGAAGCGGACCTGCGGGAAGCGCTCACGAACCTGATCTTCAACGCAGTCGACGCGATGCCGCAAGGCGGGACCATCACCGTGCGCACACGTTCCGCCAACTCGCGGGTCATCATGGAAATTGCCGATACCGGCACGGGCATGACCGAGGACGTGCGCCAGCGTTGCCTCGAACCGTTCTTCACCACCAAGGGCGACCGCGGCACGGGCCTGGGATTGTCCATGGTCTACGGCATTCTGCAGCGCCATCAGGGCTCCGTCGATATCGAAACCGCGCCCGGCAAGGGCACAACGTTTCGCGTGTCGCTGCCGGCCGCGCAGGAGGCGGCCCCGACCAGCCAACGCGACTCCGCGCCGGTGAGCATCCGTCCATTGCGCGTGTTGCTGGTCGATGATGAAGACATCGTGCGCCAGATTCTCCGCGAGTATCTGACCGAGGACGAACATGTGGTCGAGACCGCCACGAACGGGCGGGAAGCGCTGGACAAGCTTCCGAAAGCCGCCTTCGACGTCGTGATCCTGGATCGCGCCATGCCCGGGTTGAGCGGCGACCAAGTGGCGGTCGCGATCAAGAAACTCAAACCCGAACTGCCCGTCATCCTGCTGACCGGTTTCGGGAACATGATGAACGCCGCCGGAGAGATGCCGCCCGGCATCGATCTCATCCTGGGCAAGCCGGTGACGATCGCCGGACTGCGGTCGGCGTTGGCGCAGGTCGTAAAGCCTCGCTAGTCTTCGGGTTTCGGCGATTCCCGGCACATCGACGGTTCAGCTTTGTTTCCGAGCGAGGCTGTCCACGTACATGCTGGTGATCATGGACAGGAGGATGGCGGCGGCAAACCAGTACACGCCCCGCTGCGGCTGGACTTTCGCCAACGGGCCGAGCTTGACGAGGACGATGAGGATGGCGACCACGAACACGTCGAGCATGGACCACTTCCCGAGGATCCCCAGCCAATGAAGCACGGCCTGTCGTTTCCAGTCGGCGAGTCGGACTGTCCAAATCACGCCCAGCATCGCCAATTTGAACGTGGGGAACACGATGGAGAAGAAGAACAGGATGACCGCCAGCGTGTACTGTCCTTGTTCCCACAAACCATGGACGCCTGCGATGACCGAATATTCGTTCTTCCAGAACGCCATTTTTTCCACGGTCATCAACGGCAGCGACAACGCGACCAGCAGCAAGACGAAGGATGCCAGAATCAACAGGGGCACTTCGATTCGTCGTGGATAGCGGTCACGTAGCGATTGTGGCATCGGCCATCACCATACTGCTGCGTCGCGCAATGACAAGTGCTCCGGTTGTCTTTGCCGGCGTCGAACGATGGAAGTTGAACGCGCCCGCGCTGCATCCAATGATCAAAAACGCTTACGGCTTCGCGTTGTTCGTGGCGCGTTCGCGCAGGTCGTGAACCGCGATGATGTACTGGTTCAGGCGTTCCACGTGGTCGGACACATCCGCGGTCTTGAGCATGGCACGGATGCGAATCAACAGGTCTTCCACCTGAAATGGTTTGCCCACAAAATCGTCCGCGCCGGCTTCCATGCATTCTTCGAGGCGGCCCTTGGCGGTGAGGGAGGTAACGATGATGATCGGCGTGTTTCGGGTTTGCGCGCCGGCCCGGATCGCCTTGCAGAACGTCAACCCGCTCAACTTGGGCATGCCGACGTCCAGAAGGATCAAGTCGGGTTTCAGCGCGAGCGTCTTTTGCACGGCGTCCTTGCCGTCGACCGCGGTGCACACCTCCACGTTTTCGGTAACCAGGATGCTCTCGAGAACTTCCCGCATTCCCGGATCGTCGTCGACAACCAAGACTTTTCGCCGATTCACGGGTGAACCCATACGCCGAGCCGTTTATGCAGGCTCGAGCCAGCGAAGGCAAGTTATTTCATCGCTTGAACCGAAAACCGTCGGAATCCAGCGAACGCGACGGCACAGTCCTCGTCCATCATCCCCAATGGCCGCCGATCCACACACCGCTTCCGCCCCGACTCTCCCAGCGTCCGCCGATCCAGATGGCGTGGCGGCGAGGAGGCCAGACGTAGCGGCCTCTCACCCACACCCATCGACCACCGTACCAAGTCCATGAGCCCGGAATCCAAACGTAGCCCGGAGCGGGAGGTGGGTAATAGTATTGCTCCACAATGGGCGGCGGAGGCGGCTGTGACACTTCGACCGCTTCATAAGACGAGCTATCTGGCGGAGGCGGCGGGGTCGAGTTGTAACCGTAGCTGGCGGTATTGATCATGAAGTCGATGACTTTCTCGCTGACGCCTGCGTCCTTGAGGTCAATGATCTCCGCCGTACTGAGTTGATACACCGAATGCGAGTTGCGAATCTGGCTGATAATGACCTCGTCACTGACGCCGGCCTTGGCCAGTTCCTTGACGTCCGCCAGCCCGAGCGGCTGCCCTTGTTCGACGCGTTCCCACGTCGCGGGCGCTTCTTGTTGAATCCGCGCGCGTTGCTGCTCATCGATGGAATGGCCGATGATGCCTCCCGTGAGAGCGCCGACGGCGGCACCGATCAGCGCGCCCGCGCCGGCGTTGTGGCCCGCCGCGTTGCCGATGATCGCGCCCGTGCCGGCGCCGATGGCGCCGCCAGCCAGCGCGCCCGTGGCGGTATTGTCGGGACGCCCCTCGGGCGTGTAACACCCCGTCAAAACAACCCCGGCAGCCAGGATTGTCACAACCAAATAGTTTGGTTTCATTTTTACCCTCCTAACAATCACTTAGACGAAACACCGGTTTGCCCGGTTACGTTTCGCATCATAACTGACGCACAACATGGCTGTTTGTTCAACCCGTGCGGTCAACACATCCATTTGCATACAGAAGATGTTGATAATCAACAGAATTCTCTCGGCTCACGAGACGGGGGCCACGCGAGAGAGGTGCTACTGCATCAGGCGGACCAGTGATCGCGGGCGAGGATGTTGGCGGCACCGCCACCAGCCGTGGATTACAGCATTACTTCCAAGCCCCTGTTATCGACTTTCGGGCTGGTCCGATCCGGATGCAGGCGGTGCGGCGTCGGGTTGCGGTTTCGGATGCCGGGCCGCTTGAATGGCTTTCTTCAGGACTGACTCAGCGCCGTCGCCGTACCCCGAGACGAATCCCCGGCGAAAATCATCGCGCGCGTTGAGTGGCGCATTGATGATATACGCGCGCACGTATTCGGCCAGCCAGTCCGGGGAAACGGTTTCCAACCGCAGCGCCTTGCCGGAGTCGTGGCCGAGCATCAGGTAGTCGCGGCCATCATATTGCGGATAGGGCGCCAGGGCGCCGCCGGAATAATACGCCGGCGGGTTGTCATCGTAGTAATACGGCGGCGGATAGCCGTAATCGTCGTAGTAATCGTCGTAATAATACGGGGGCCACCAGTACGGACCCCAGAACGCGCCCGGCCAAAAACCGTAGAAACCACCGTAATGCCCGTGGCCATGGTAATGACCGTATCCATAAAAGCTCCGACCGGCGGAGCCGTGCCCTCCACCGTATCCGCCAAATCCTCCTCCTCCGTGATTCCCGCCCCCTCCCTCACCGCCGTGCCCCCCAAACCCGCCGCCAAATCCCCCGCCTCCTCCGCCACCACCACCTCTCGCGTTGGCAGGAGAGACCGTGACCAACATCAGTGCTGCAACTACCGCGATGATAGAACCAAGATACGTCTTCATGCTCAATCACCTCGCCGGTTTAGATGCTTCCGGGCGGGTTTTAGTTCAATCGCAGACGGGATGGAATGAACGCGCGGGCATAGGCAATGCCGAATCGCGGATGGGAGAAAGCCAAAACTCCCTCAAGCTCTGAGGGAGTTCTGGCCTGTGGCTGCGTATCTGGGGGTGCGCTAACCAGCGGTTCTGCTACATCGGCAATTTTTTCGTCGTCTTCCTTCGCAACACTAAGGCCACGCCCACAATCCCCAGTACAGCAAGCAATTCCGCGCTGCCCCCTGAAGTCTCAGGCACTGCCGTCGCGTAGACTGAAGATGCCGCAACCACTACTGCGGCAACCATCAACAGATACAAGCTCGACTTCCTTGCCACCAACAATGTCGTCTTCTGCATATCTCCCCCTCCATTACTTTAACCCCCAATTTCTGGGGAATGCTAGAGGTGCGAACTGCATGTTCGCTGCAAATCCACCCATGAAACTCACGTGCGGAACTCGCTATACCTCGTCACCTGCCGTGAGTTTAAGCTTGCGGTATGCCATGCGATCCGCAGGTCCTTAGCTTCGGTCTCTTTGAATAGTCGCAACACATTGGTAACAAGGATGTTGTGGTTAAACGATGGACTCGCTTGGATTCTGTTTGCCTGACTTGGCCACCAGAAAAGTGTAAGCAGATACGACGTTCAAAATACACCCGGCCGTTGCTAACCACCCTATACCCAATGTGTTGCAATTGGACAGAAGTAACCAGATTACCGTGTAAGGAAGATCGACAACCATGCCAAAGCCACGGCAGCCTCCTTGCTCCATCCAGACTTCGTTTTATTGAATTGAATCGAAGCGCCAAGCTGTTTAGCATCCAACACGCTCACAACGACGCATACCCAATGGAAGGAAACTCTTGTGACGAATGAAACTCAGGCCACGGGACTGAAGGGCTGGATCGGCTACCGCCCCGAGATCAAGGTCATGGACTGCACGATCCGCGACGGCGGACTGATGAACAACCATCACTTCGACCGCGAATTCGTGAAGGCGGTATACCAAGCGGACACCGAGGCCGGCATCGATTACATGGAAATCGGTTACAAGGCCTCCAAGAAACTGGCCAGCCGCAGTGAATTCGGCGCCTGGAAATTCTGCGACGAAGACGATATGCGGCAGATTATCGGCGACGAGAAGTCGTCGGTCAAAATCTCCGTTATGGCCGATGCCGAGCGCACCGATTACCACACCGACATCCTCCCCCGAGATAAGACCGTGGTGGACATGGTGCGTGTCGCGACCTACATCCATCAGATACCCACGGCGTTGGACATGATCAAGGACGCCCACGACAAGGGCCACGAAACAACGATCAACATCATGGCCGTCTCGACCGTTCCCGACTTGGAACTTGACAACGCGCTGGAGGTCTTGTGCAACTCGGAAGTCGGGACGATCTATATCGTCGACAGTTTCGGCACGCTCTATGCCGAGCAAATCCAGGCGCTGATGCACAAGTTCCTCACATTTACCAGGCCGGCAAACAAGACGATCGGGATTCACACGCACAACAACTTGCAACTCGCGTTCGCCAATGCCATCGAGGCGATCATTCTGGGCGCGAACATGCTGGACGCGAGCATCGCGGGTCTGGGCCGGGGCGCGGGTAACTGCCCGATGGAGTTATTGTTGAGTTTCCTCCACAATCCCAAATTCAATCTCCGCCCGGTGCTGCACTGCATCCAGCATCACGTGGAACCGATGCGCGAGAAGTTGCGGTGGGGGTTCGCCATTCCCTACATGGTGACCGGCTACCTCAACCAACATCCGCGCACGGCGATGAAGTTCATGGAGGAAACCGACGGGCGCGACATCCTCAAGTTCTACGACGCGGCCAACGAAGAAGAATAAGGCACGCCGTGCCTGGCGCGCGGGCTGGCCCGCAACCGGGAATTCAATGGAGGACCGTGGCCACGGCGCCGCCGGGTCGACAGCGCGAAACATCTCGCCACCCGATTGCGTTTGCGATACTGTGTGAAGCCGGTTTCGGGCAAGATGATGCCTCCAAAAGTCCTCAACTTCCTTCGCGGTGATCTCACGAAAAACACCATGCGGTTCGTCCTGCTCCCCTTGTTTTTCCTCTCGTATTTCGGAATTCTGGGACTGGCCGTCTGGTTGTACCCGGGAGCTTACGATTGGCGCTACCTGTCCATCTCCAAGTTGCTCTATCCACTCACCAATCCGGAATTTCATTACATCGCGTCGACGAGTATCGCCATCTCCGGCGTGCTGATGATCCCCTTTGCTGGTTACATCCACCGGCGATTGCACGGGGCGACCCCCCGGGCCGCAACCGTCGGAGCCAGCGTGTTTTTCGGGGGATGCCTTTGTCTCACCCTGGCCGGTTTGATCGCCTCACATCCCGCGCACGGAACGTCCCGTCTACCCCAACTGCACAATACACTGGCGCGCGTCTCGGTGATTGGTCTCGGGGTGGGAATGGCGGTGTTTAACGTCTGCGCAACCAAGGCGTACTTCCGGCCAGCGTTGGGAAACGCGCGACCCCGACGCGGTCTCCTTGTCTCGTGGAACCTGCTCATGTTGCCCGTGATCCTGATCACCCCGACCTGGCTGGCCATCCGCATCTTCGTGAAGCGGTCCACTCCTGCTTATCACGCCATCGCAGCTTCCGCCGTCTGGAAAGTAGGGTTTTGGGAATGGATCGGGTCAGCCGTGGGATTCGCGTTCCTCGTCTGCGCGGTGTTGTTCCTCCCTGAACACGATTCGGACTGAGACATCCGTGCGAGGATGCGGCCACCGTGCCCCGACATTGCATTTCGGACCTGAAGACGCTATTAAGAATGGCATGAGGTTCGCATCACGTCGCGCCGCGTTAGCGGACTGCTTTCGATCGGGAAGCGTTTTGCGGGTTGCCCCGTTGGAGACGGGGCGACGGCTCATCCTCCTTGTGATCGCCTCATGTGCGGCAATATTCCTTTCCAGCACCGCCCGCGGGCAAACGGGCACCGTGGCCTTCGGTCAGTCCACGTACACGGTGGACGCGGACCAATCGAACGCGACGATCACCGTCATCTTTACGGGCAGTACGGACGACACGGCCGGCGTCGAGTTTGACACCAGCGACGGAACGGCCACGGACGGGACGAACTACGTGGGCGTGAGTACGATACTGGGTTTCACACCGAGCGTCGTGACCAATTCCGGCATCATCACCACCAACACCGTCACGACCAACACCGTCACCATCACCATTCTGGGCGGTGGAGCACCGCAGTCCACCCAAACGGTGAATTTGGCCCTATCGAATCCGACTGGAGAGGCGGTCTTGGGCAGCCCGTCTACGGCTGTCTTGGACATCATCAACACCGAGGTGCAACAAGTGGAATTTGCTCAATCGACTTTTACGGCGGACGACACGGACACGGAAGCCGTTGTCACGCTGGTTCGAACCGGTGGGACGAATGGCACCGTCACCGTCAATTTCAACACCAGCAACGGAAGCGCGCAGGCCGGGGTCAACTACACGGCGATATCGACGAACGTGGCATTCCCCGACGGGGTGCTTACCAACACCGTCGCCATCCCGCTGATACCCCCGAGCGGGCTGATAACCAATCAGACCATCAAGCTTGCCCTTTCTAATCCCACGGGAGGCGCGAGCCTCGGCAGCCCAAGTCAGGCCGTGTTGACCATCCAGGCCACCGGTCCGCCGGTCATCCAACTGAGCGCGGCCAACTACAGGGTCCACGAACACGTGGGCAAGGCCACGGTCACCGCGATCCGCTTCGGGGACACGTCGGCGACGGCCACCGTGGACTATGCGACCAGCGACGGCACGGCGCAAAGCGGTATCGATTATTTCAGCACGAACGGCACACTGATCTTTGGGCCCGGGCTGTCCGGCCAAAGCTTCAGCTTTTACATTCAGAAGTTTTCGACATTCCAAAGCAACAAGACCGTTAATGTGACCCTATCCAATGTGAACGGCGCCACGCTTGGCACACAGGACACCGCCGTGGTGACGATCGTCAACGACCGGCCCCAGACGATCATCTTCACCAATTCCAGCGGTGATGTGATTACCCTGATGCTTCGGTCCATCGGAACGATGGAGGTTTCCCAGCAAGAACCCCTCGATCTTGTCCTGTCCGAAACCGAGGCATCCACCAAGATCACCATGAAGGTCAAAGCCAGCAAAACGGCGACCACCCTTCCCCAAATCGGGCAGATCACTGGCAACGGGGACTGCGGCCCGATTGATGCGCGGGGGTTCGACGTGGTCGGCACCAACGGCGTTCAGTTGGCCGGCTACCTGAAACAATTGAGAATCCACGATCTCACCAATGATGCCGTCATCACATCCAATGGCGCGGAGAACCAGACCACCTCCATCTTCGCCCACAACCTCGAGGATGGCTGCGCCATTTTCCTCGCCAATCGGATCGGCAGTTTGCAGGCGGCGCGATTTGGCAACGGCTCGATCATTATGGCGCCGCGAATCGGCGCCGTGTCGATCAAGGGCGACAAGAAGGCCGGCATTTCAGGCGATTGCCTGGGGACCATCCTGATTTCCGGTGACGGCCTCGCCACCAATCAACAAGCCCTGGGTTCGTTCGTGGTCGCCGGCACGATCAGCAACACCAGCATCATCATCTCCAATGGCAGCGCCGGCGCGGTAACCGCTTCACAAATGATCGATTCCACGGTTTATGTTGGTTACACGCCCAATAATCCAGCCAATCCGATCTCTGGCGGGGGCACATTTGCCGCCGGTCTCCGGCTGGGCGGCGTCAACATTCGTTCACAGGTCAACGGCTTCGCAAACAGCGATATCGCGGCATCCCAGATCGGGGGCGTGCGGCTGGGCAGCGTCGTGACCGACAACGGCGGCACTCCCTTTGGTGTCACGGCCCAGCGGGTCTCGGGGGCCTCGTGCAAGGCGCCGCCATTCCGTTTCGCTCCCAACGGCGCCAGCGATCAATCAATCGGCGACTTCCACATACTCGTGCAGTAAGCCCGGCCGTTCCGGCCGCCGGCCCGCTTATCTTTTCACCTGCTCGGATTCCAACCGTCGAAACCTCCGAGCACTTTCTCGACCGTGATGGCTTTGGCCTCGTCCGCCGTCAATTGCCGCGCCCACGGGACGCGCGCCTTCGGATCCGCGCCGGGGCCGGTGCTGTTGAATTCGGCGTAGCGCGCCGTCTTTTCGCGGGCGGGATCTTTCCAATTGTACCAGCCCGCGGGCTCGATCACGCCGGACATCTCGGTGTTCAAGTACGTCACGCTGGAATAGCCGCGCCACGGCCGGCCGAGGTACGTCTTGACCCCGGGCGACTCACCGGTGATCCGGCAGTTCGAAAAGACGAACCCGAACGGCTGCTCCGGCGGCGTCGACGCCGCGGTGAGGTATCCATTCGTCAGACTATGGATGTGACATTTCTCGAAGAAGGCCGTCGCCCCGCCGAAAATAAAATCGACTTCGCCGGCGATGTAACACCCTTCGAAGTACTGGCGCCCGCGATTGAGAAAAATCGTGTCGTGCAAGCCGAGGAACCGGCAGTTGCGAAACACTGCACGGTCGCCGTCCACGCGGATCGCCACGGCCTGGCCGACCCCCGTGGCGGTATTCTCGAACGTCAGATTCTCCGCCGTGAAGTCGTCCGCGTCGATGTCCGTCGATTGCGTCCGATGCGTGGTCATTGGTTTGCCGTCGGCGCCCGGCGTCTTCGCGCCCAGATTGTACGTCAACACCGTCTTCTCCGCACCGTCGCCCACGAGGTGAACGAAACGCTTCTCGCGTTGCACGTAAACCAACTCCTTGTACGTTCCCGCCTTGACGTGAATGAAACAGGGATTGGTGAGACTGGTGTTCTGGGAGACGGCGTTGATCGCCTCCTGGACCGTCTTGAACGCGTTGCTCCCGTCCACCGAGACATACAGATTGGTTTCCGCGGAAACCGACCGGCCCGCGCCGAGGAGAACCAACGCGCTGACCAGCAAAACCTGTCGCCCCATGTTTACTCGGCACCCTTCGGTTGCGCCGCCGCGCTGCCGCTGACCTTTTCGACGGCGGTCTTGGCCTGCTTCAGATTGTTGTCGCCCAACGTCACGTCGTTCGCCGACGCCTCGTTCATTCGCAGGAACGTTTCCGTTCCCGGCGTCGCGACGCAGCCGTGAACGTATACATTCTTCACCTCGCCGAGTTGGACCACCGGCGTCCCGTCGTGCGGGTTCGTGGTTTTGACCCCATCCAGTTCCAAGCCGTCCACACCGGTAGCCGTAAACGCCGGCCCGCTATCCGGATTGACCGTCACGTGATGAAGCTCGATTCCCTTCGCGTCCTTGATGGTGAAACCGGTCTTGCCCGTCAGTTGGATGTCGCTGAAGGTCACATTTTCCACCGGCATTTCCGCCAGCCCGGTCACTTCGCAGGTGACGGTGCCCGCACCGGTGATGTTGCTGATATGGATGTTGCGGAAGATCGGCGTGCGGTCCGAGACGGGCTCGGGGTCGGACTTCCGGTAAAACGTCGTCAACACGATCGCTTCCTGGCGGATATTGCGCATGACGAGATTGCTGACGCGGACGTTCTCGATCACCCCGCCGCGACCACGGGTGGACTTGATGCGGATCCCGTTGTCCGTGCCGTCGAGCACGCAGTTGTCCACCACGATGTTCTTCACGCCACCGGACATTTCGCTGCCAATCGACAGGCCGTGCCCGCGGAGCAACGTGCAATTGACGACCGTGACATTCTCGATCGGTTTCCCGACGCGCCGGCCATCGGCGTCCCGGCCCGACTTGATGGTGATGCAATCGTCCCCGACACTGATCAGGCAATCGGAGATGTGCACGTTGCGGCAGGAATCGGGATTGACGCCATCGGTGTTCGGCGAGTTGGGGGGACTGATGATGGTGACCCCGTGCACGTTCACATCCTCGCAGAAGACCGGCGACACGTTCCAGAACGGCGAGTTGCGGATGGTGACGCCGTCGACGAGCACGTTGGTGCATTCGTATACTTGAATGAACGGGGGACGAAGATAACCGACGTTGAGCGGGGCGTAGTCCATTTCGGCGATGCGGTCCTTGTTCAAGCGGGCGAATTCCTCCTGCCACTTACTGCGGGGCAAATCCTTGTTGGCGCGGAGTTTATGGAGGAAATCCCACCAGACCTGGCCCTGTCCATCGAGCGTGCCGCGTCCGACGATGGCGATATCTGTTGCCTGATAGGCGTAGATGAACGGCGAGAAGTTCGTCACCGTGATGCCCTCCCAGCGTGACGGCACCATCGGCAGATAATCGTCGAAGTTGGTGCTGAACTTGAGGGTCGCGCCCGCGTCCAGATACAGCGTGATATGGCTCTGGAGATGAATCGGCCCCGTGAGATACGTGCCGGCGGGGAAAAAGATCGTCCCGCCGCCGCCACTGGCAACCGTGTCGATCGCCTTGTGAATCGCTTCCGTGCACATCGTCTGCCCGTCCGCTGCCGCGCCAAACGTGGTCACGTTGTAAAAGCCGCGGGTGGGTTCAGTCGTCTGCGCCGTTGCCGCAGACGCGACCGCCAAGCCGATGAGGGCGACGAACACCAAGAGTGTCGGCCGCATTATTCTCGCGTTATGTTCGTTCATGGATTCCGCCTCCGTATTGGGTTGTCGTCCGTGTAAAACAGGTCCCGTCCTAACGCGTATCATACAGGCTCGCGACTCGAGATGGCAACAACTGGAAATGGGTGGCGACGCTGTTTACCGGGCCGGCGCGGAGAGCGCGATGACAGATTCTCTAGAAGTTTTCCCGCTTCGCGGTGGGCTTGCCAACGCACTCCGACCGGCGTTAGGATGCACGGCAACGAGAGGCGTCAGTATGGACATCACTTTCGCGTGTGAATCTTGCGGGCAAAACGTCGTGATCGACGAAGCGGGCGCTGGACTCGCCATGGACTGCCCGAAGTGTGGGCAGTCTCTCACTGTACCGCCTCACGGTGCTCCACGAGCCGATCCTTCCGCTACAAAGCAGTGCCCGTTCTGCGCCGAGACGATCAAGGCACAGGCGCTCGTGTGCCGTTACTGCGGGCGTGACCAGCTAAAGCTGGAGCAGGTTGCCCGAAAAGTCGTAGTCGAGGATTTCCACATGAGCGTTGATTCCATGCTGTGGTTTTTGCTCAAGCTGGCCGTAGCGGCCATCGGAGCGGCAATCATCCTTGCTGCTATTGGCGGCATCATCTTCGGCTTGGCCTTCCTTTTGGACATGTGGGGGCATTGAACAAGGCAGCGCGACGCCAATACCCACCATCTTTGGCAGCGTCAGGGGTGCATCGGCAGTGAAATCATCGGCGCACCGGTGGGGCGTACGGGCGCGACCGTGGCCGATTTCGGAGCGTTGTCAGCACACCGCGCCCGGCGCTATGATGCGCGCCGAGTCGTAAGCGGCTGCGGGCGACGGCCCGCGCAGGGCTGGGCCTGCCTATTCACGCCCGGCTCACCGCTTCGCTGGAATAGGACGGCGAAACGTGAAGAAGAATCGCAGACCGCAAACCGGTCTGACTGAGGCCGAATCTCTGTGGCTGATGAATTTCTTTCGGGCACTCATTAGCCGTATCGGGCAAGTGGTCTTCGACGGTGGCTGGACAGTAAAACGCAGTGGGCAAATACTGCGGCACGAGTACAACCTCAAGACTGCAAATGCCGCGAGGCGTGCTAGAGCAAGAAACATCGGGCGGGCGCTGAGTCTGCCGAATATGCCTGACGTCTGGCAGGACGGAGCGCGGGCCGGATACGCGGTAGCCTTGGTGCCGAAGGCTGCTGAAGTCTGGGACAGCAACACGCTGGCGCATCTGCGCGAATTGCTTATCGACCGAATAACCCGCGCCCTATCTACCTCAGGTGAAACGGCTGCGGAATTCCGGCAAGGGATGCTTTACGGCCTTACCTTTGACCCAAGCAAGACGCGACGCAAGGACTCACGGAAGGGACGGGGTGATGATCTAACGGCGAAGATTGATCGCATCGTGGATGAGCACTTTGACGAAGTGCTCGCGTGCCGCAACTCCGGTGAGGTTTTCAAATTGGTGAAAAAACACCTGTCCAGCGCCGTCGTTGGACGTTGGACGGACGCGCAAATCAAGGCCGTCGTGTGGCGACTCCGACAGTTACTCCGTCGAGAGCTTGGTTTGACCTTGGCCAAGCGCGGCAGACCCCGCAAAACGCGAAAGTAAGCCAACCACGCCTGCTCTGCCGTCTTATTTTTCAGCGCGCCTGTTGTGCTTTACTTGTGGCGTGCGAAAAGAACTAAACAACGAAGCCGCGAACGTCCACAGGCACCGCCGTCCAGAATTAGCTTGGAAGCTTGCAGCGCGCGCGCCACCACACATCCTGCCGATGGCCGCAGCCGGCCCACTCGCTTGCGTCTTGACTCCGGCTTCTCGAGTCATTCAGGTCGCCGGATGGGGCGTGACGCCAGGGGCAGGGATGCTCGCACGAGCGGGTCCAGCAACGCGGGGGGGACGGATCAACGACAGAGATCCCTCGACAAGCTCGGGATGACGGGATGGAAGGGAGCGCCGGCTCCCGCTATTTCCAAATGTGCTACGGCAACAACACGCGCACGCGGTAGTAGCGGTTGGTCGTGGCGCCCGGGATGGCCGCATCCGTCATGTTGGTGACGATGCCGGACCCGTTCCCGCCGCCGAGAATATTGGTCTGGCCGGTATCCTGCCAACCGCCGTTCGTGTAGCTGCCGTTGGCGGTGCCGGTCGTGTAATCCAAGAGGTTGGTGTAGGTCAGGCTGCCCAGCGGGGACGTGCTGTCGCCATTGGCGCCGAGGTACGTCACGATGACGTTCGTATTCCCCGCCACCAAATTCTCCGCGATACTGATGACACGCAGGTATGCCGCCGCGTTGGTGGGATTGAAGCCGGCCAGGAACTTGTTGGTGTTGCTCATGCCGTCGCCGGTGTAGGAGGCGTTGCCGCCGCTTAACGAGCCGGTGAGGCCGTAGGCCTGCTGCCACCACGCGAATGGGTCATAAACGGTAATCGTGGCCGTCGCCGAATTGGCGCTGTCTCCACCCGCATTGGAATCAACCAGCGATGCCGTGTAGGTCCCCGGCGACACGTATGCGTAAGTTGGGCTCTGCAATGTGGACGTGCCGCCGTCACCAAACGTCCACGCCCAACTCGTCGGTGAATTGGACGAGGTATCGGTGAAATTCACCGTCAACGGCGCCGCCCCGCTGGTCGTGCTCGCCGTGAAGCCGGCCACTGGAGGTGTCACCGCGAGTGCGGCAATCAGGTTCACTTGTCCGACCGTGTTGGTCGAAACCGTGTACGTAAAGTTCGTATTGGGCGTCGAGCCGACCGTCACCGTGTTGTATGTCAACGTGCCGCCGTAGGTGAACAGCGTGTACGTCGTGTCCGTGAACCCGCCGCCATCGGAAATGTTGAGCGTACCGCCCAGGGTCAGGTTGCCGGTCACGTTGATTTGCGTGGCGTTCGTGCCCAGCGCGAGATCCAGAATCGACGTGCTACCCAGATTCAGCTTGTTGTTCACCGCGAGGGTGCTGCCGCCCAATGTCAGGAACGGGTCGGGGCCGAGCGCATTGGTGGCGGTCATGCCAGCCTGCGCGTTGAAGAATGCCAGGACGTTGTTCGTCAGCAGGGTGGCCAGACCATCCAACGAAACCACATTCGTGTTGAGAACGCTGTTGGTGACGGTGACCTGGGCATTGTAAAGTTCGATCGTGTTCGTGCCGCTGATGTTGAACTGTGAGTCGACGATCTGGATGGCGCGCGCGTTGTAGATGTCGAACGGCTTGGAGCCCGTAAGACGCACCCCGGCGAGCGTGACATTCGAGATCACCATCTCTTTTCGTCCCCAGATGATCCCGGTAATTCCCCCATTGGCGACGGAGGCAGTCACATTGCTAATCGTGATATTGCGCCAGACGGGGATATTCGTGGTGCCAACCGATTCTCCTACGGCGGTAGCCGGCGAAACGCTGGAGGGAGTGCCGACCTCATTGTAGTAGCTGTAGATGACGATGGCGCCATCTTGAATGTTCGTCATCGTGAGGTTGGAGTACACAAGATTCTGCGCGGTGCCGCCCCGGCCATTCAAGTTCGCATTCGTCGTATTGTTATCGGACTTCATGCGAATGCCGTAATCCGTGCCGTTGTACGTGCAACTGGTGACGGTGAGGTTGGACAGTCCGCCGGCCGTGTTGCTGCCGATGGACACGCCGTGGCCGATGCCGAAGGTGCAGTTGGTGACGAGGATGTTGCTATCGAAGGTCCCGGTGGTTGGGCTGAAGGCGATATTGTCGTCTCCGTCGCTAATCGAGCAATTCTGCACCAAACAATTTGTTCCCGCCAGGTCGATCCCGTCGGTATTCGGCGAAGCCGGTGTATTGATGGTGATGCCCTGAATCGTGATGTTGCCGCCTGTGCCACCAAAGCCGATGTGCATTTTCGGCGGATTCTTCAGATACAGATTCTGGATCAGCACCCGTTGGCATCCGCTCAAACTGATCATCAACGGTCGCGCCGAAGTCGCGCGACCGTCCCACCATCCCGGTGTCCCATTTGCGGCCTGGCCATCGATGGTTCCCGAGCCGCTGAGCTCGACATCGTCCAGGCTTGAGCCACTGATGAAATTGGGGATCGTCCCGTTTGTCGGATAACTGCCGAACGGCAACATCTTGAGCGTCGCATTGGTGTCGATCTGAAAATTGATGCCGCTGGCGAGCGTGACCGGCCCGGACAGATAGCTGCTCAACGTCCCGTTGGCGGGAATCAGGACCGTGCCCCCGCCGTGTGCGCTCGCGTCATTGATCGCCTTTTGAATGGCGGCAGCGTTGTTCGTCGTCCCATTGCCCACGGCGCCGTAAGCGGCGTTCGTGACGGCGAATGTCTGGTTGCTGATGACCGGCAGATCGGGACTGGCGTTTGCCAGCGTCCCTCGGAAGGTCAGAAACAGAACGGCGCAGAAACGCAAGGAGATCGAACAGGCCGGAATCGTGGTTCGTCGCGCCGTGTGAAATCGCGACATCCTCGGAAGCCACCCACCTTCTGTCGTATGAGGGTACGCAGGCATGTCACTGTACGAGTCGAACGCGATAATAGCGGGACGGGCTGTTCGTGCCGCCGCCGAGGTCGATATAATTGGTCGAGGTATCGCCGCCGGTGCCTGGCAGGATCGTTTGCGAACTCAGGATGTCCGCGAAGTCGTTCGTGCTGTATCCGCCGGTGGCGTCGCCGCCCGTGACCTGGACCATGTTGGTGTGACCACCCGCGGTTGTCCACGTAATCACCATGTTCGTGCCCAGCGGCGCGATCGAGGTGATTCGGAACTGGGACGCCGGGTTGGTCGGATCCAGCCCCACCAGGAATTGGTTGGTGTTGCTGATGCCCTTGCCGTACGGATCGGCGTTTGGCGCGGCCTGCGTACAGAGGGTGCCGTCATTCGTGCAACGGAAGTACTGCAAGGCCCACGCGACGAACGGGTCCTGCGGTGGCGGCGTGTTGCCGGCAACAACCAGGTTCACCTGTCCGACCGTGCTGGTCGAAACCGTGTACGTAAAGCTCGCATTCGGTGTCGAACCGACCGTCACCGTGTTGTACGTCAACGTGCCGCTGTAGGTGAAGAGCGTGTACGTCGTGTTCGTGAACCCGCCGGCATCGGAAATGTTGAGCGTGCCGCCCAAGGTCAGGCTGCCGGTCACGGCGATTTGGGTGGCATTCGTACCCAGCGCGAGATCCAGTATCGACGTGCCGCCCAGATTCAGATTGTTGTTCATCGTGAGCGTGCTGCCGCCCAAAGTCAGGAACGGATTGGGGCCAAGCACGTTGGTGTCGGTCACGCCAGCCTGCGCGTCAAAGAATGCCAGGGTGTTGTTTGTTGGCGACCGCGACAATCCGCCGAACGTCACCAGATTGGCGTTGGGCGCGCTGTTCGTTACGGTCACCTGGGCATTGTACAGCGTCAGCGTATTGGTCGTCGTGTTGGGGGCCGTCAAATTCGAGTCGATGATCTGGATGTCCCGGGCGTTATAGACACAGAAGGTCTTCGTCGGATCCGAGAAATTCACGTCGTCCAAGGTGACGTTGGAGATCGGCATCTCAGGCAAGCCCCACATGATCCCGGCGATGTGACTTCCCGCAAGCGCGGTCGCCGTCACATTGCTGATGACGATGTTGCGCCAGATCGGGGTCGTACTGGTGACCGTATGTACCGTGTCCGTGGACGCTTGGAACGGGGTGATATTGTTGGGCGTTCCGACGGAGTCATAGTAGCTGTAGATCACGATCGGATACTCCACATCGGTCATGGTGATATCCATGTACGTCAGGTTCTGGACCAAGCCGCCCCGGTCACGATCCGACTTCATGCGGATGCCATAAACGGTACCGTTGAACGAGCAGTTGCTCACCGTCATGTTCTGCAATCCGCCGGTGGTGCCGCTGCCGATCGACACGCCATGTCCAGTGCCAAACGTGCAATTGGAGATGACGATGTCTGCCGAAACGGCGCCACTGGGCTTGAGCGAAATATTGTCATCTCCACCGCTGATCGAGCAGTTCTGGATCAGGCAATTGGTGGCGGCGAGGTCGATCCCGTCGGTGTTGGGGGATGGCGACAGCGTATTAATGGTAATACTTTGCACGGTCACGCCCACGTTTCCGCCCTCCAAAACAAGATGGTACATTGGAGGGTTCTGCAGCGTCACGGCTTGAACCAACACCTGGGTGCTGGCGCTGATGTTGATCATGGTCGGCCGCACCAGCGCGCTGTTGGCGTCGAAGGCTGACCACCAAGCCGCGCCCTGACCATCGATGGTTCCCGAGCCGTTGATCTCGACGTCGTGAAGTTTCGAACCGTTGATAAAGGGCGTGGAGGCGCTGGACCAATTGTTCATGGGCAGCATCTGCAATTTCGTGCCGCTGTTGACCTGCAGGCTGCAGTTGTTGGTCAGCGTGATGGGGCCACTCAGGTAATTGGTCAGGACGCCGACTGCCGACACGATGACCGTGCCGCCGCCGGCCGCTCCCGCCGCATTGATGGCACTCTGGATGGCCGCCGCGCTGTTCGAAACGCCATTACCCACGGCGCCGAAGTTCGTGATGTAAAACTGGTTGGTGGGAATCTGCGGCAGCGGGGGCGTGCCCGCGCCGATACGACCGACAAGTGTAAACACCAGCAGGGCAACGCCGACGATTGACGCCATCGATCTTGCGTCAATGAACCGACAGCCTGTTCTCGGCCGACGAATCAATTCTGTTCCCACCGCAACGATCCCGCGGCTTTCGACCGCCTACGGCACCAACACCCGCACGCGGTAGTACCGCGATGGGACATTCGTCGCCCCGCCGGAATCGATCATGTTGGTTACCGCGCCGTAGCCGTTTCCTCCGCTGAGGATATTGGTCTGGCTGGTGGTCGCGAAGTTGATGTTGGAGTACCCGCC
>JBEKBH010000029.1:0-40475 GCA_050015495.1 Verrucomicrobiia bacterium | reverse complement strand
ACCGTAAAGTTGCTGGTGACGGAGGCGTAGCCATTGCTGATGGTCACGCTGGCGTCGTACGGCCCGCAATTGGTGCCATAGGCGTGATCCACCGTGTTCGACGGCGACCAGGCGTTGGTCACACCATCGCCAAACGACCACTGGTAACTGAGCGTGCCGCCTTCTGTATTCGTCGCCCCGACGCTGAACACATTCGTGTCGTCGGCCACAACCACAATCACGTTGCCGACTTGCAGCGCCGCATTCGCCACGGTCGCCCCCGCCGTGATCACCGGCGAGTTGTGAGTCGCGGTAATGTAGCTCGCCTGGCTCAGGGTATTGGTGCCCGCCGGACCGGTCACGGTCAGGCTTACGCGGAAACTGCCGACGCTGTTGTACGTGTGCGTCAGGTTGCCTGCGGTGGTGTTGGTGGTTGCGCCGTCGCCGAAATCCCAGAAGCGGTTCGTGATGGACCCGGCCGACATATCGGTGAACGTCACCGTCAAAGGGGCCATGCCGCTGGTCGGGCTGCCGCTGAATCCGGCCGCGGGCGCAGTCGGAGCGCCGACCGTCAGCCTTACGTACCCGGCGGAACTGATGTCCACGGTATAACCCGCGTTTGGATTCGGTGTCGTGCCAATGGTCAGGATACTGGGGCTGCCGTTCGTGGTCAGCGTCCCGCCGTACTGAAAGAGCGTATAGGTGCCGCTGGAGAACCCGCCCGCATCGGTGACATTGAGCGTGCCGTCCAGCGTCAGGTTCCCGCTGACCACGGTTACATCGCTGTTGGTGCCCAATTGGTATTGCAGCGTCGCCCCGGCGAGAATCGCCAGATTGTTGCTGATCGTCAACGCGCCCGCGCCATTACCCGGCGCCAAGGTTCCGTCCACAGTCACCGGCCCGCCAACGACGCCACCGCCACCCAGTGTCCCGCCACTGGTCACGGAAACGGCGCCGGAGCCGGTCCCGCTGCCGCTGGTGTTGTTGACGAGTACTGTGCCGTTGCTTACGGTCGTGCCGCCGCTGTACGTGTTCGCGCCGGAAAGCGTCAAGGCGCCGGTGCCGATCTTGGTGATGGCCACACTGTGCGGCGTGCCGCCGCCGGTCCCGTTGGCGATCGTGCCGGCAAAGGTCGTGTTCGAGTCCAGGCCTCCGATCACGTACGTGTCCACACCCGGACCGGCCTGGGTGCTGCCCTGTAGCGTCGCTCCGGAACCGCCGGTGAGTCCGCCGAGGAAAATCGCGACGCTCGCGCTGGAATTGTTGTCGATGGCGCCCGACGCACCAGCATCGAACGCGGCATTGGCGCCGCCCCACTCGTTTGCGCCCTGATCAAAGAGGAGTGTGCCGCTGCTGGCGATGGCCAGCGTTCCCGTGAAACCGGAGCAGTCGCCCTGCAAGGTGAGAATCGTACTGGCCGGCAGACTCAGCGTCAGCGCGCCGGCGCCGTTCAGCGCGCCGCTCAAGGTGTTGTCGCCGCCGGTAAAGGCCAGCGTGCTCGCGGCAACGATGCTGATGGGTGTGTTCGACGAGTTCACCGAGTTTTGCTGGAACGTCAGCGTGCTGTTCCCCAGCTCAATGGGGCCGGCCCCGAGCACGGTATCCTCGGAGATGGCGGCCGGCGCCTCGAAAAAGGCCAGCGAATTGTTGGTCGGGGGCGCGGCCAACCCGGTCACCGTGACCAGGTTGGTGCTGGGCGCGCTGTTGGTGACGGTGATTTGGGCATTGTAGATTGTCAACATGTCGGCGCTGACGGGCCCGCCGAGTTGCGAATCGATGATCTGGATGGCGTGCGCATTGTAGAGCTGGAAGGTCTTCGTGGGCGCCGAGATGTGCACGTCGCACAACGTGAAGTTGGAGACCACCATCTCGGGCAACCCCCAGATGATGCCCGCGATATTTCCGTTGATCGCCGTCGCCGTCACGTTGCTGATGGTCACGTTTTGCCAGATTGGGGTCTTGGTGGTAACCGGTTGCGGGGCATCCGCCGCCGCCATCGCGGGGGTGATGTTGATCTCGTTCTGCGGGGTCCCAACCTCGTTGTAATAACTGTAAATCGCGATCGGGAAATTCACATTGGTCATGGTGAGGTCGAGATAGGTGAGGTTCTGCACCAGGCCGCCCCGGCCCCGGTCCGACTTCATGTGGATCCCGTACTCGGTGCCGTTGAACGTGCAGTTGCTCACGAGCAGATCCTTGACGCCGCCGGTGGTGGTGCTGCCGAGCGACAAACCGTGCCCGGTGCCGAACGTGCAGTTGGAGATCGTGATATCCGCGGCTACGTCGCTTCCTCCAATCTCGATGTCGTCGTCTCCGGTACTGATCGAACAGTTCTGAATCAGCACGTTGGTGGACGCCAGATCCATTCCGTCGGTGTTGGGGGCGGAGGACGGCGTGTTGACTGTAATCCCCTGGATCGTGAGATTGATATTATTGCCCTTCAACATCATATGGAACTCCGGTGGATTCTGGAGCGTCACATTCTGGATCAGGGCGTTGGAGCACCCGCTCAGGTTGATGAAAACCGGCCGCGTGGGTGCCGGCCCGGGCCACCAGCCGCTACCCTGGCCATCCAACGTTCCCGTCCCGTTGATCTCGATGTCGTGCAGACCCGAGCCGTTGATGAATGGTGTGGAGGCCCGCGGCCAACTGCTTATCGGAAGCATTTGCAACTTCGTTTGCGCGTCGATCTCCAGGCTAACCTCGCTGGCGAGTGTGATCGGGCCGGTCAGGTAATTGGTCAGGATGCCAACGGACGAGACGACGACCGTGCCACCGCCGGCGGCGGACACCGCGTTGATGGCGCTCTGGATCGCCGCGGCATTGTTGGAAACACCGTCGCCATAGGCGCCGAAATCGATGATGTTGGTGCTCAACGACGGAATGTTCGGCAACGGTGGATTGGCTTGCGACGGCCCCGGGACGAGCAAAACCAGGATGCCACAAATGCTGGCCAGCCTCAACAGGGAGCGGCCTGAACCTTGGGGAACGCCCCGCCTTCGGAAAATCGTCCTAGTTTTCATTCGGATGCCTCAATCGGAACAAGTTGCGGTTTCAGGTCACAATAATAATGGCGGACTGTCGCCCGTCTGCCGTCTTGCCAGCACATTCAGTACCAAACACGAGAACGCAGCGCACCGCACGGCGCCGTGACAAAATTGTCATCTGCTTCCGTCACCGTCAGGTCCTCACGCGTCGGTGAATGTCTGGCTCACGTTATGCTGTGAATGCGAAATAATCGACAGAAGTAGGGAGCGGCTTCTGAGGCGGGCTGCATGGTCAAGGATCCGAGAGGAGATCGATTGAATATGAATATGGGCGGGAACGACACAGTTAACATGCAACACGAGGATGAGCCTGCGCGCGCCATCGTCGCCGTGTTTCTCAATCGGCTGGGTTCACGGCGTCACCGATCGGCGAACCCCGGCGAACGGCTGGTGTTGATGTTGGCACTGGCGCTGGGACTGCTCGCGATCGCGGGTAGCGTTCAGGCGACCAGTTGGACTTGGGGCGGAACGAACGGCGCAGTCTTCAACGACCCCAACTCATGGAGCTCCTCCCCCCCGACCAACGGGGTGCCCATGCTAATCGGTGATACGGCGAGCTTTACAGTTAATGGCACCATTGACCTGCCGCTAACGAACAACTATATCAGTAACATAGGCGCTATTGTGTTTGGTGCCCACAACAGCAGCGGTTCGATAGTTCTCACGCTGGACTTCGGTACGAACACGTTTGCTGCCCCAAGCAGTATCACCACCAGTGCCTCGGGTTTCGTTTTCGGCAATGGAGGAACCGCGACGTTTTACATCTCGTGTGGATCGGTGTTCTGTACGAATGGCACCGGCAACGCCCGAATGATTGTCGGTCGCCAAAATGGACCGGCCACCTTATTCCTCACCAACGGTTTTGTTGCCGCCGGCAATCTCATCATCAACAACAACAGCATCACCGCAAACGGCTCCTCAGCTGTCATTAGCGGCCCGAATTCGTCCTGGTCGAATTCAGCCGCCTGTTTGGTTGGAAGCACCGCGGGGAGCATGAACAACTCCCTGGTCATCTCCAATTCGGGCTCGATGGTGGACTGCGGCACCTTGCAGCTGGGGAACGGCGGCTTTTTCAACTCGCTCCTGTTGGACACAAGCGGACGGTTGTTCACCGAGAACATCGGCAGCATCGGCGCTTCCACCGGTTCGTCGAACAACACGGCGATCGTCCAGGGGGGCGCGCTCTGGGATTGCGGAGGCACAAACCTTTTTATCGGCAACACGTCCGGGCAAAACAATTCCCTTACCGTTGGCAGCAATGCGACGGTATCCAACATTTTGTTCGCGACCCTCACCGGCGCCGGGAACTCCCTGATCCTCTCGGGCGGCGTATTCAAAGTGTTGGGCGGCATTACCAACGCCGCTGGTACGGTCAGCGGCTTCGGCACCATTGTCGGCAACGTTGTCTTCACCGGCACGGGAACGCTGTCGCTGGGCGCCGGCACTTCGGTCGGCACACTGACATTTTCCAACAACCTGCCACTCGTATCGAGTTCGACGACGATCCTCAAGTTGGACAACAGCCAACCAGGCAGCAACGACCAGGTCAATGCTGTCGGCGGCATCACGGACGCGGGCACGTTGATCGTCATCACCAACGGGATCGCACCGCTGAACATCGGGGACCAGTACCAACTCTTCATCGGCGCCCAATCCGGCAGCTTTTTAACAACCAACCTGCCCCCGATCGATCCCAGCAAACTTTGGGACACGTCGCAGTTGGCGTCCGCGGGCATCCTCGGCGTGACGTTTAAGCCTGTTGTTCCCGGAATGGGTGTGCTGGGGAGCCAAGCGGCCAGTGTCGGGAGTTCTGTCTCCATTAGCGCGACGGTTACCGGTGTGCCCGCCCCCGGCGTGTACTGGCAATTCAATAACGTCAACGTGACAGACGGCCCTCAAGCCGACGGCTCGACGAATTCCGGCAGTGCCACCGCGACACTGACCATTTCCAATGCGCAAACCAACGAGAGCGGCACGTTCTGCTTGATCGCCACCAACACGGTGGGTGCCGCGACCAATTGCATGGCGCTGACAGTTTCCATCGTCCCCGTTCCTCCCAGCATCAGTGACCTGTCGGACCAAACAGTCATTCAGGGCAATAACGGGACCTTCAGCGCCGCCGTGTCCGGGTTGCCCATGCCGACGGTACAATGGTATCAGGGTGGTTTGCCGATCTCCGGCGCGACGGGGGTCCCGCTGATCCTGACGAATGTACAATTCTCTCAAAACGAGTCTGCTTATACCCTCATCGCCACCAACGTCGCGGGCACGGCGACCAACAGCGCGACGTTGTATGTCATCATTACACCGGCCATCCAGACGCAACCGCAAAGCCTCATCGTGACGAACACGCAGAGCGCGTCGTTCACGGTGGTTTCCACCAATGGCATACCGGCGCCGACGTATCAATGGTATTTCAAGAACAGCACGCCGATCGCCGGCGCGACCAATGCCACCTACACGATTGCCAGCGCTTCGCCGGCCAACGCCGGCTCGTACGACGTTCAGGTCGCCAATGCCGCCGGATCGGTCACCAGTACCAATGCGACGCTGACCATCGATTCCGCGATGACCGTCACACTGACGCCCACCAACGGGGCGGTCAACGTGTGCGACGACACGCCGTTGTTCATGGCGTTCAGCCAGACGCCCTTTCTGACCGGCACGGGGAAGTTCACTATTTACAACGTGAACAATCCGGGCACGCCGGTGGACACGATTGATACGCACCTTGGCCTCTTGCAGTCACGAAGCATTGCCGGTGACGGCACATTCAACACCTACCCGGTCATCATTACGGGCAACACCGTGGCGATCTATCCGCACCTGGACATGTTGGCGTACAATCAGTCGTATTATGTCACTGTGGATGCCGGCATCTTCTCCGATACCAACGGCGCATTGTATGCGGGCATTACGACCACCAACGGATGGGTGTTCACTACCAAGCCGACCGGCCCGGCCAACCCGAATAATGTTGTCGTGGCCGCCGATGGCAGCGGGGATTTCGCCACCGTGCAGGGCGCGGTTGACTCGTTGCCCGGCGGGAACACCACGTACACGCTGGTGAATATTCGCAACGGCACCTACACGGAAATTGTCGACACCAAGAACAAAAACAACATCACGTTCCGCGGCCAGGATCGCACGGGGACGGTCGTAGGGTATCCCAACAACTATGGTAACAACGGCAGCACGGGGACACGCATGGCGTTCAAAGTAGACGCCAACGATATCGCGATTGAGAACATGACCGTGACCAACATGACGGCCAAGGGCGGCTCACAGGCCGAGGCGTTGACGGTCTACACCAACGCCAAGCGGTGCATCCTGAACAACGCCGTTGTGGCCAGCTTCCAGGACACGATCCTCATCGATGACGCCAGCTCGCAGGCGTACTTCTACAACAGCTTGATCAAGGGCGACACGGACTACTTCTGGGGTATTGGCAATCTGTTCGTTACCAACTGCGAAATCAGAACGGTGAACCCCTCCACCTCGATCACCCAACCGCGCACCACCGCCGGGAGCAACGGGTTTTCGTTCGTGAACTGCCTGCTCACGAGGAGCAGCGCGGCGGTTACCAACACCACGTTCGCAAGGGCGCTGGGATACTGCAATGGCAACGCCGCCTTCATTTCCTGCCAAATCGACAGCAATCTTGTCGGCTGGACGGCAGCCGATCTCACCAGTTGTCCGGGTATTCCGTGGTGGGAATACAACAACACCGATCTGGATACGGGAAATCCGGTGAGCTACAACGGCATTATCTTGACGAACGGCGATCCCCGGCTGGTCTGTGCCAGTTCCGCCACGTGCTGGTTGTACGGGTGGGTGCCGCAACTGGCGCCCAACATCCTCACCAATCCGGTCAGCGTCACGGTGACGTCCGGCGTGTCGGCCGCGTTTACGGTGGTCGCCACCGGTGTTCCGGATCCGTCCTATCAATGGCTCTTCAACGCCACCAACGTGCTGGCGGGCGCGACCAACGCCACGCTGGTCCTATCGAACGCGACCGATGGCGACGCCGGGGCGTATTCCGTGATCGTGTCGAACGGCGCGGGCAGCGTCACCAGCGACAGCGCCACATTGACCGTCGTGGATGTGCCGCCCGTGGCCGACTTCAGCGGTAGTCCCACGAACGGCGTCTCGCCGTTGATCGTGACGTTCGCCGACAGTTCGACGGGTTCGATCACGAACCGGTTCTGGTCTTTCGGAGACGGCGGCACAACCAACACGACTGCCACCAACGTGGTTTACACCTACACGGTCGCTGGCACCAACACCGTGATCCTGACGGTTTCCGGGCCGCTGGGAACCAGCGCCCTCACGCAGACCGCGTACATCGTGGTGCTCAATTCGCCGCAATTGGCGGTCAATCCGGGCAGTTTGGAATACGGGGCAATACCGGTCGGCCAGACCAATAGCCTCGGTTTCTCGGTGAGCAATACCGGCGAGCTGCCGCTGACCGGCACAGTCAGCGTGGCCTCCCCATTTACCATTGACGCCGGTGCCGCCTACACATTGGCGGCGGGCGCCTCGACCAACGTCGTGATCAGGTTTGCGCCGGCCGCGCCGGGACCATTTAGTGCCGCCGCCATCTTTACGAGCACGGGCGGCAATTCGACCAATCGGCTCAGCGGAGTGGGTTTCGTACCGGGCGACATCGCGGTTGTGCCGGGCGAAATCGATTTCGGTCAGTTGGCCACCGGCGCCATCGCCCAAGCCAGCTTCATCATCACCAACACCGGCCACGCCGTGATCGCCAACGGCGCCATCACCATCACGGGCGGCCCGTTCACCAGCCTCTCCGGTGGCAGTTTCAGCCTGCCGGGCTTCGGCTCGACCAACGTCGCCATCCGGTTCGCGCCGATCAGCGCCGGGGCGTTCACCAACGCCGTTCTGTTTTCAACGCCCAGCAATGGCGACTCAACCAACGCCGTGACCGGTAGGGCTGTGCTTCCGACGGATACCACGCGCCCGCAACTCCATATCGTCAGCCCGACCGACTACCAGGCGTTCACCAACGCCCACATCACCGCGTCGGGGACTGCCAGTGACGCCAGCGGCCTCATTGGTGTGACGGTCAACGGTGTCGCCGCCACGCTGACCGCCGAGACGAACTGGTCGCAATCGGTCACGCTTTCTCTGGGGACCAACATCATCACCGTGATTGCGACGGATGACGCCAACATGTACACCGCGACGCAAATGGTTCACGCCGTCTACAATTCCGGCTCAGGGGTCACCAATCGTCTGCAGATCACCACCGGCCTGACGGTGACGAACGCCCTGCTTCAGGTCGCCAGCAACGCCGTCGTGGTCGCGGATGAGACCAATACGCTGACCGTTGTCGCGGCCGACAGCAGTCCGCTGACGTATCAATGGGTCTTTGGCGATGGCGCGAACACCAGTACCGGGTTGGGCGTGGTCGATCACGTGTACACCAACGATTGCGGGCCCTACAACGCCCGCGTGACGGTCAGCGACGGCCAGACCTCGACCAATAGCGATTTGACGGTCGTGGTCGCCTGCCCGATGCAGGTCACCAAGCTGCAGGTCAAACCGGACTTTGCCCGCACGAATAAGGATACGTGCACTCTCATCGCCAGCATCGATCTGACCAACACCTTCATCGCCGCGGACAAATCGGCGACCGTGGACGTCGGCGGCGCACAGGTGTCGTTTATCCTCAACGATAAGGGCTTGGGAGTAAACTCCCTGGGAACTTTCAAGGTCAAGTTTGACAAGAGGGGCACAAACTGGACCGTCACGGTCAAGCTGCACAAGGGAACCTGGCGGATCCCGTGGATCGCCGATGGCCTGGTGCCTTTCGATGTGCCGAGGCCGGGAACCAATGTGACGCTGACTGCGGTCGTGTTGGTGGACAACGAGGCGTTCGTCGCCGACAAGACGCTGAACTACACCGCCAAAGCCGGAAAGAGCGGCACCGCCAAGCTAACGCGGTAACCGGGCGCTGGATCCGCTGTCACCGTACGTATACGCTTGATTTCCTGGGGCGTTCTGATACCCTGATCGAGTTGTGTCCTCCCGTTTGTGCTTTCATGACGGCATAGTGGTTTGATGGAACACACAATCCAATTCCGCGTTCGCTACAGCGAAACCGACCAGATGGGTACGTTCTACAATTCGCGTGCCCTCGAATGGTTCGAGTGCGGGCGCACGGAATTGCTGCGCGCCTGTGGACTGCCCTATGCCGAGATGGAGCGGCGCGGCGCGTTTCTCCCGCTGGTGGAGTCGCACGTCGAATATCAGGGGCGCGCCCGTTACGATGACCTGCTGAAGATGACGAGCAAGGGGTCGTTGGCCGGCAAGGTGCGTCTTCGCGTCGATGTCGAGATTACCCAGGCCGAGAGCGGCGCGCCGGTGGCTCGCGGTTACACCATCCATGCGGTCACGGACCCCACCGGCAAACCGATCCGGCCGCCGCCGTGGGTCACCGAGGTGTTTGGGCGATGACAACCTCCCATCGGCGCCTGCTCAGCGGGGATGAAGCGGTGGCGCTGGCGGCGTTGCGCGCCGGCGTGGCGTTGGGCACGGGTTATCCCGGTACGCCGTCCACGGAAATCCTCGAGAATTTCTCGAAGCTCGGCGGCCGGGCGCAATGGGCGCCCAACGAGAAGGTCGCCCTCGAAGTGGCGCTCGGCGTGGCGTTCGCCGGGGCCCGGGTCGTGGCGACGATGAAACACGTCGGCCTGAACGTCGCCGCCGACCCGTTGTTTACCGCGGCATACACGGGCGTGATCGGCGCGTTGGTCGTGGTGTCGGCGGACGATCCTGGTCTGACGTCCAGCCAGAACGAACAGGACAACCGCCGCTACGCCGTGGCCGCCGGCATTCCGATGCTCGAGCCATCCGACGCGCAAGAAGCGTATGATTTCACGCTGGCGGCGATCGAGATTTCCGAGCGGTGGCGTTTGCCGGTGTTGTTGCGGATGACCACGCGCGTGTGCCACTCCCGATCCGTCGTTGTGCCCACACGGACAATTTCTCCTCCGCCAAAGCCGGAATTCAAGCGCGATGTCCGAAGCCTGGTGATGATCCCGGCCAACGCGAAGCCCGCGCATCGCCGGCTGCGGAACAAATTGGCCGAGATCAACAAGTGGAACGAATCATCGCCCCTCAATCGCGCCCGGCCGGGCGATGCATCCCTGGGCATCATCGCCTCCGGCGTCACTTTTTTGCACGCGCGGGAGGCGGCGCCGCAAGCGTCCGTCCTCAAGTTGGGGATGACCTATCCCCTGCCGCTGGAGAAAATCCGGGCGTTTGCCGCGGGGGTGGATCGCTGTCTCGTGATCGAGGAAGGCGACCCGTATCTGGTCGAGGCGATTCGCGCCGCCGGCGTGACGGTCGAGAGCCAGCCGGAGATGTATCGATTCGGCGAACTCAACGTGGCGCGCGTGCGCCGGATCCTGGCGAGAGACACCTCGCCGGAACCGGCTCCCGTTCCCGGAAAACCGCCGCAGCTTTGCCCGGGCTGCTCCCACCGCAACGTGTTCGAGGCGTTGCACAAACTCGATTGCATCGTCGCGGGAGACATCGGCTGCTACACGTTGGGCGTGTTGCCTCCGTTCGAGGCGATGGATAGCTGCGTCTGCATGGGGGCGAGCATTGGGGTCGGCCTGGGGCTGCGCCACGTGTTGCCGCCGGAACAGGCGCGCCGGGTCGTCAGCGTGATCGGCGACAGCACGTTCGTACACAGCGGGATTACCGGCCTCGTGGAGATGGTGTACAACCCGCCGCCGACCGGCCACGTGGTGCTGATTCTCGACAACAGCACCACGGCCATGACCGGCCACCAGGAACATCCCGGCACGGGACGGACCCTGGAACACGAGCCGACCGGCAAGGTGTCGTTCGAAGAACTGGGTCGGTCGCTCGGCCTGAACAACGTGTTCGTCTCCGATCCGTCAGGCGACCCCGTCAAGTTCGCGGAACTGGTGCAGGCTTGTCTCGCGAACAACCAGCTCAATCTCATCATTGCCCGGCGACCGTGCCTGCTCATCGCCGGCAAGATCAAGGAATACGAGCGCGCCGCCAATCAATCGTGCACGGCGGCATTGGACGGGCCAGAATGAACGACGGCGTCACCAACATCGTCATCGCCGGCCTCGGCGGCCAGGGCGTGCTCAAGGCAGCGGGGATCGTCGCGGACGTGGCGTTTCGAAGCGGGTTGGACGTGAAACAGAGTGAACTGCACGGGATGAGCCAGCGCGGCGGTTCGGTCAGCAGCGACGTACGGTTCGGTCGCGAGGTTTTCAGCCCGATGGTATCAACAGGCGAAGCGGACTTCCTGGTGGTGGTCTCGCCCGACCAGATCGAGGTCAACCGCCATCAACTGCGTCCCGAAGGCAGGTTGATCGCGCCCGACGCCGTGGACCCAGCGAAGCTGACCAACAAGAAGAGTTTCAACGTCGCCTTGCTCGGCGCGTTGAGCCGGCATCTGGACTTCCCGGAAGCGGTCTGGCTGGAAGCCATCGGCGCGGCTTTTCCAGAGAAGCTGCACGCCGCCAATCTCCAGGCGTTCGCGCTGGGGCGAAAAGGTGTGTGATCCATGAACAGTACGGAACGTCATCCAGTCAGCGCACCCGATTTCATGTCGGCATCGGCACTGGAGGCGACACAGTTGGCACGGCTCCAGGCAACCGTCACACGCGCCTACGATCATGTGAAGTTGTTTCGGCAGCGGATGGAAGAGCGGAATTTGAAACCGCGTGACATTCGCACTCTCGATGACGTCCACAAGCTTCCCTTTACGATCAAGACCGACCTGCGCGACACCTATCCGTACGGGTTGTTCGCCAGTGACATGCGCGATGTTGTCCGCCTCCATGCATCCAGCGGCACGACGGGCAAGCCCATCGTGGTCGGGTACACGCGAGAGGACATTGCGGTGTGGACGGAGGTCATGGCGCGCAGCTTTGCCGCCTGCGGTTTGCATGCCGGAGACATCGTACAGAACGCCTACGGGTACGGATTGTTTACGGGCGGTCTCGGGGCCCACTACGGCGCCGAGGCGCTCGGGGCGGCGGTGATACCCATTTCCGGGGGCAACACCGAACGGCAGATTACCGTGCTGAAAGATTTCGGGGTCACGGCGATTTGTTGCACGCCGAGTTATTTCCTGCACTTGCTCGACCAAGGGGCGCAACTCGGTGTGGATTTCAAGCAACTCCCGTTGCGGGCCGGCATCTTCGGGGCGGAACCGTGGACGCAGGCGATGCGCGAGCGCATCGAGGCGGAAAGTCGGATCAAGGCCTACGACATTTACGGCTTGTCGGAGATTATCGGTCCCGGCGTGGCGATTGAGTGCGCGTGCCAGAACGGGCTCCATGTTTTCGACGATCATTTTCTCGCGGAAATCGTCGATACCGAAACGTTGGAGCCACTTCCCCTCGGGAGCGAAGGCGAGCTGGTGTTGACGACGCTCAACAAACAGGCAATGCCGATGATTCGGTATCGCACCCGCGACATTACGGCGCTGATGCCCGAGCCCTGCCCGTGCGGACGCACCCTGCGGCGGATGCGGCGCATCGGGCGGCGTAGCGACGATATGTTCATCATTCGCGGCGTGAACGTGTTCCCGTCGCAGATCGAAGCCGCGCTACTGCGGGTCGAGGGTACCCTGCCCCATTATCAAATCGTCCTGAGTCGGGAACAGGACCTGGACCAGATGGAGGTGCAGGTGGAGGTGACGACGGAAGTGTTCAGCGACGAGGTCCGCGTCCTGGAGGACTTGCAGCGCAAGCTGGTGCATTCCATCGAGACCATCACCGGCATTCGCGTGGCGATCCGGTTGGTGGCGCCGCGGAGCATTCCCCGGAGTGAAGGCAAAGCGAAGCGGGTAATTGACAAACGCAAACTATGAAAATCCACCAAGTCTCCGTCTTCCTGGAAAACAAACCCGGTCAATTGCGCGCGGCGTGCGCGGAAGCGACCAAGGCCGGGATCAACATCGTCACGCTTTCGTTGGCGGACACCGAACAGTTCGGCATCCTGCGGCTGATCGTGCAAGACTGGGAGAAGGCGAAGACGATCTTCGAGCGGGCCGGGTTCGTCGCCAGGATTACGGAAGTGCTGGCCATCGAGGTGTCCGATGAACCCGGCGGTCTGTCGCGGATCCTGGAAATCGTCGATCAGGCAAATTTGAACATCGAATACATGTACGCGTTCACCGAGAAACGCGGGGGCAAGGCGGCGCTGGTATTCCGGTTTGAGAATCCCGACAAGGCGGAGCAAGTCCTGAAAGCCAACGGCGTCAACGTCCTGCGGGACGTCGAGTTGTTCCGGCACGCCTGAGATCGCTCCCGACGATTCTTCCAGAGCATTTTTTGAGGTGATACTACGTGAACCCGCGTCGAGACAAAGTCCTCGCCAAAGTCTGCGAAGGCTGTCCGGTCTGCCGTCGGGCGCGACGCAGACAGCGCGGCCTCGCCTATGCATTGGTCAAGAGAGTCGAGGGGGTTGCCTGCCCGTTTGGTCGGTCATACGGCCGGGTCCACAATCGCCAGCCACACGAACCGGCATCACCAGAGCGTTTGGAGGTTTAAGGGCAGGTATCGCTCAAGTGGTCCAACCCTTCGTGATCGATGGTAAAGGCAACGGATGCGCCCGCCCCGGAACGGGCGATCTTTACGAGAAAAATGCTGTCGTAATCATCGCTCGGCCACGCGGGAACCTGCGCCGGATTTCCCCCATAAGTCTTGACCAAATCTTTCACAAAATCGTCAAGCAGCCCATGTTCCCAGGCGATGAAAATGGTGGCGTTGTGGTATTCCGGTTTCTGTAGTTCGGTTTCGAGACCTCTGATTTCCCGGTAACCGAATTGTGTGTTGACGGGCAAGCCGCAACGGATGGCGATTGGTTCAATGGTCGCCACTGGGCGCACATAAAAGTATTCGTCGTGGTCCTTGCCATCCACCTTTTGGGTGGGATTGGGCGCGAAGACAAACTGGGGGAAACCATATTTTTCGAACAACACCGTGGGGAGGGCCAGGGCGCGATTGAGGCCGCGGCAGGTCAGTTGGCCAAGCCCGCCGGGCGGTTTTTCACCATGCCGAAAGGAAACGATCGTTTCCACGGTTTGCCCGGAAATTTTGGCTGAAAGAGCCGAATTGGTTTGTGCATCAACCTGAATGAAAACCGCAAATTGAACAAGAAGAGCCGCGAGCAGTAGTTTCATGTTTGTGACACTACCCCGGGGAAACGTTTTGTCCAATGTTCTTTGCCCGGCGAAAAACATTAGGTGCGGGTTTTAGGGCAAAGCCCTCATTCTTTTGCCGGCCACGGAAGCGCTTGTTCCTTGCGATAGACCAAGCCTTGGAAGACGGCGATCAGCGCGTTGTGCTCGTCGGTGATGTTGACAGTGTAGCTGGCGAGCTTGGGGTTCGCGGAGACCTCGCGGGCTTCGGCGCGCAACGTGCCCGAGCTTGCGGCCTTCATGTAGGTGATGCTGACGTTGATCCCGACGGCGACTTTGCCGCGCGCATTGGACGCGGCGGCGAACGCCAGATCGGCGAGCGTGAAAATGGCCCCGCCCTGGACGCTGCCCACGGCGTTGAGGTGGTGCGGGTGGATCGGCATCTGGGCGACAGCATGGCCCGGCGAGGCCGAGAGCAACTCGATGCCGGAGAGTTTGGCGTACCGGTCCTGGGTGAAGAATTCTTTGATGTCCTTCATTGGAGCTCCTTTTACCTAGAGCTTCAGTATTTCCTCCTGGGACAACAAGCGCAAGCCCTGGTTGGCGAGGGTCCGCGACGCTTTGGCAACGTCCTGGACCTCGATCAACAACACGGCGCGATTATGAGAGACGAATCCGGAAGAGTTCTCGACGTTGATGCGGTTGCGGGCCAGACAATCGGCCACGGCGTGAAGTCCGCCGGGCTTGTCCTCCGCTTCGATGGCCAGCACGTCCACGAGCGACACGGTCAAGCCCTTCTCGTGGAGCCGCTGGTAGGCGAGGTCGCACTTGTCGACGAGGAACTTGATGACGCCGAGACTCTCGTTGGTGGCGATGGTGACCCAGCGGATATTGATGTCCGCGTCGGCCAGCACGCGGGTAATGCGCGCCATCTGGCCCAGTTGGTTCTCGGCGAACACGGCAATCAGTTTGACGGCGCTCATCGGCATCTTCCTTTCCTACAGCGACCGGTTGTCGATCACTCGTTTGGCTTTGCCTTCGCTGACCGGCAAGGTGCCCGGTGGCACAAGATGGACCCTGGGTTTCGTCAGGATCTCCGCCCGCAAGCGATCGACAATCTCGGATTGAAGGCGGGTCATGTGTTCGACGTGGCCATCGAACCCGTCGGCGGCCAGTTCGACGTTGATCGTCATCTCGTCGAGTCCATCCAGCACGATCTGATAGTTTCGTCCCACGCTGGGCAGGCTCATCAACACGCGCTCGATCTGTTGCGGGTAGATGTTCACGCCGCGCACGATCAACATGTCGTCGGCGCGGCCCGTGATGCGGTGGAGGCGCCGGTGGGTGCGGCCGCACGGACAAGGTCCGGGAATGATCGACGTGATGTCGCGCGTGCGGTACCGCAACAACGGCATCGCTTCGCGGCAGAGGGTGGTCAGCACCAACTCCCCCGCTTGTCCGTCCGCCAGCGGTTCGCCGGTCCGCGGGTCAACAATCTCGATGAGGAAATTGTCCTCCCACAGATGCATCCCGCACTTGTGTTCGCATTCGAAGGCGATGCCGGGACCGTTCATCTCCGAGAGGCCGTAGGAGTTGTAGACGTCGATCCCCAGCGCCTGCTCGATTTTGCGGCGTGTTTCCTCCGTGTACGGTTCCGCACCGACAAACGCCTTGCGCAATGCCAGGTCGTGGCGTGGATCGACGCCCTTTTTCTCCAGGAAGTCGGCGAGATACAGCGCGTAACTGGGGGTGACGTGAATGACCGTCGTGCGAAAATCCTGCATCAACAGCAGTTGTTTCTCCGAGTTGCCCGGCCCCGCCGGGATCACCAAGCAGCCGACTTTTTCCGCGCCATAGTGCATGACAAGCGCGCCGGTAAACAGGCCGTAGGTCATCATGTTCTGGAGCACGTCCCGCTTGGTCACGCCGGTCATCACGAGGCAGCGCGCCATCAACTCCGCGGCGTTGGCCACGTCCCGGCGCGAGAAAAACAGCGCCTTCGGTTTGCCCGTGGTCCCGCTGGACGTGTGCAGCCGCAGCACGTCCTCGGGCGCGACCGCGAGCAGCCCGTTGGGATAGGCGTCCCGCAGGTCGGTGTTGGTGGTGAACGGCAACTGGCGCACGTCGGCCAGCGACTGGATATGCCGCGGCTTGACGTCGCTATCCGCCAGTTTCTGCCGATAGAGCGGCACCCTGCGGGCGATGCGGCGCACGGTCGCCTGGAGGCGCTTGAGTTGCAACGCCTCCAGGACGGCCCGTTCGCTGGTTTCGATTTTTTGGTCCCAGAACATCATCGTGTCGAAGCAGTTCTAGAAGGTGAACATCACTTCCGCCCGCAGGAAATCCATCATCTGCTGTTTGGCGTAGAAATCGCCTTCCCAGAGGAACTCGCTCCAGAGATGGGCGCTGACGTAGTTGTTGAATTTGTATTTGAGGATGGCCTGGAGATAGTGGCCGCGAAAGTCATCCGTGCACGAGAAAGGACCCTGAATTGCCGGCCCGCCGTTGGCTGGGAGGAAGGTTTCGTTCATATCCCGTGTGGGCACGTCCTGGTTGGCAAACAACGCATAATAGGTGATGCTGAAGTCCATTTTCTTGGTGGGACTCAGGCTCCAGGTCGGGCCGAGGCGGAGGAGGTTGGCGGTTTGCCCCACCCGAGTTTCCTGCACGTAGCTATAGACGTTGTACATCTCGCTCCATTGCGGCCACCGCCCCCACAACACGTCAAACATCTCATCGTCCTTCGTTTTCGGGTTATCCCCGGTGAGAAACTCGAAGGACAAACTCAACTGGTTGTTCAGCTCGTCCTTGAACAGGTAGCTAAGCTTGCTCTTGGCACCGAAGGCATTCAGGTCGCGGAAGCCCGAGGTGTCGGCGGATGGGGCGAGCAGCGGGTTGAATCCGTTTGGCCCGTTGAGTTCGGGATCCTGCTTCCGGCCGAACTGATAGGCACCCTCGGCCGAATACTTCCAGTGGTCCTCGATCGGCCCTGAGACGCGGCCACCAAAAGTATAGATATCGGCATTATCTCCGAAGCTGGCCACCGGCACCGGATCGTTGAGCGCCGTATCATGTTTGTAAATGAAGTAACCGTCCAGGTTGGCCGCCGGCAAGCTTTTGTTGGCGACCCAGAGAATGGCGCCCTTTTCGTTTTGATCGGTCAAGAGGAGGCCTTCTTGGTGGTAGCCGGCCACGGTTCCGGAAGGTCCGAGGGTGGGCAGCCAGGCGTCCGGCCGGGCGTACTGGAGAAGCCCGATGGCGTCGATGGTGGTGTGCTGGTCTTCGAGATTGTATGTCAGGCGGACGGAATCAAAGAAATAGGTAAACGACCCATCATCGGCAGTGCCATCTCCCACCAGCCAGCCGTCACCCAGGAAAATATCTTGGCGGCCAACCGTCAAGGTGGCCGGCAGGTCCGCCGGTCTCTTCCATTGCACGTTGAGGTTGTCAATGATCGCGTAGCGCCACTGCACGCCCGAGCGTTCGTAGAAATTGTCCATGGTCGAGGTCTTCATGAACTCCCGTGGTTCAGCGGTCAGCCGGACGTTCAGGGTCAGGCTGTTTGTTGGGAAGAAGCTGGCCCAAACCCGTTCGCGGTAGCGAAAATAGTCCTGTTCGTGCACGGAAGCAAACAGCGGGCTCAGTTGAGGGTCCGTGGTCAGGCTCAACGCATTGTTGAAGTATTCGTTGCGCACCCGGATATCGGCCCCCCAACTGACCGGGATGGCGGCGTTCTTGACCTGTTTGGCGAACTCATCAAATTTCCAGATCGACGATGGCGTCGCGCTGGAAGCATTTGCCACCGTTGCGGTGGACGTTGTTTGGGCCGGCACGGTGGTCGCGACAAACGCGAACGCCAGCAAAGCTGCCGCTAACGGAAGTCCTTTGGTTTTCATCGCAAGCACATCCTTTCGTTGATTTGAGACTTCGCTTCCGGGTTTCGGGTTGGTTGATTACTTCTCTTTCACAGTGGGAAAACATTTTGCCAGGTGCGCCTCGTCGGGCGGCGAGGTGAGGAAACTAACGACGGGCATTACCAGCAAGGGCACCAACATTGCAATCGCGCCCGACACGGGGATGTGCGGCTTGCCCCAGTAACAGAACAAGCCGACAGCCGTGCCGACTCCCGAGATCATGCCGGCATACGCACCGGCTTTGGTCGCGCGCCGCCAGAAAAGGCCGTACAAATACGGCGCCAGAAACGCGCCACTCAACGCGCTCCAGGCGATCACCATCAGGTTCACGATCACGTCCACCTGTTTCAGCGCAATCAGGAGCGACAGCGCCACAAACACGGCGCAGAGCACGCGCATCAGTCGCATGATTTGCGGTTGCTTCTCCTCGCGGTTTACCGAGGCGCCGTAAATGTCGATGGCGATGGCCGAACTGCTCACCAGCACCAGCGACGAGAGGCTCGACATTGACGCCGAAAACACCATCAGCAGAATGACCAGCACCAGCCATATCGGGACGTAGCTCGTGATGAAGAACGGCATCAACAGGTCAAGGTTCGGCCTCTTGGTGGCGGCATCGACAATCGGCGCCAGGTCGTTCTTGGGGTTGGTGAAAAACAGATGCGTCAGCGCGCCGCTGTAGTAGGCGCCAAAGGACATGAACAGCGCAAAGATCGTGGCAATGAGCATCGCGCGATTCACGTCGGCCTTGCTGCGGATGGAATAGAACTTCTGCACCATCTGCGGCAGCGCCCACGGGCCGAAGCTGGTGATCAGCACCAGCGAAACCAGCGTCACCCAGCCGGGGAAGGGAGGTCCCGTGGGCGGCGGCGGCGCGTAAAGGGCCGGCATGTATTTCGGGTCCAGCAAGGCGGCGAAGGTCGCGCCCAGTCCCCCCTTCATGCCCGCCAGCAGGAGGACCATGATGGCAACGCCCAGAAACTCGACGATGCCCCGGATGAAGTCGCTGACCGCGACGGCAAGGTAGCCGCCCATGATGAGGTAGACGCCCGTCAGTGCCGCCAGAAAGATGAGCGCCTGATTATACTGCAGGCCGAGTGTTTTCTGGAAAAGATAGCTCAAGCCCATGTACACCGAAGCCGAGTACGGCACCAAAAAAACGAAGACGACGAGAGCGCCGACGATCTGGAGCGGCATGCTGTCGTACCGCGCCCGGAGGAATTCGGGCATGGTCAGCGCATTGAGCCGGGCCGTCATTTCGCGGGTGCGTCCGGCAAGTACCAACCAGGCCAGCAGCGTGCCGACGAACGTGTTGCCGAGCACAATCCACATCGTCTGGATGCCGAAGCCCCAACCGAGCCGGCCCGCGTAGCCAATGAAGAGCACCGCCGAAAAATAGGTGGTGCCGTAGGCGAACGCGCTCATCCAAGGTCCGAGCTTGCGCCCGCCCAGGAAGAAATCACCGACGTCCTTGGTGCGTTTCATGCACCAATAGCCGACGGCCAGCATCACCGCGACGTACAGGATGATCAATCCGGAGTAAATCAGTGGGTTCATGGTTTCCTTATCCGGTCCGGTGATGTCGCTTCGTCGCCAGTTATGGCGACAGATGAAGTCGTGAAAGATGTAGCCGGCCTGGCCCAGATGGATGGTGCCGCGACCAGCAACAGAAGCCCGCAAACACGACATCTGCAATGGCGGTCAGGCCATTTCCAGAGTTTCAACGTCTCCATTAGTACGCGGTACCTGGCATTCCGCGTAGCAACGAATTCCTAGCCTCGCGCAGACGGAACGCATGTATGGGCCAAGAACTGGCCCCACAAGCGGGGTGAAGTCTGGCTTATACGCCTGCGCAACGGTGGAAGGCAAGATGTTTTTAATTGACGCGGTTAAGGGGGTTGACTTCATAGCCGGTTTACACTACAAGCAGCGTGAAGCTACGCGGTTTCTCACCCCGTCCGCGTCAAACTGCTCGGTATGGAGTTGAGCCACGCCAGGGGTTATGCCCATGCTCGTGGACGGAAAGGATGTCTGTCATGCCTGCGACCACTGTAGCCCAACCCGTCGAATTCCTTCGCACGCTACCGGGTGACGACATGCGCCAGATCATGTGGCGCTTTGCGGATCGATTTGACCTCCAGATGCTCGTCCAATCCGCGCGGCGCGTGGCCCGCGGTCCCGTGGCCCGCATGGTCGCCGAGGGTGGCCGCAATTCGCATGAGTGGACGAAGCAAAAAGCGGAACTCCTGCATGTCTTCGACGAGGCCGGGCTTTCGGCTGTCTTTCTGGACCCGGAACAGGGTGGTTTTATTGAAGGTCCGAAGAATCTGGCGCTGGCGCTGCTCGCATTTGAACTGTCGTGGGTCGACGGCGGGGCGGCGACCTGCAGCATGGCTGGCAATCTCGCTCTCGCGCCGATTCACGGTCGGGGCACACCGGAGCAGCGAGACACCTACATGCGTCGCGCCTGCCCGCCCAAGCCGGGCGAAGACCGTCAGATGGGTCGTGGCGCATTCGCGCTTACCGAGCCGTTGCCGTACGTCGGCGTGGAAACGGGACTTCTCAGCGGCAAAGTCCGTATCGCGGCATGGGAAAAGGGAAAGGATCCGATTCTGCAGGTCGACAAACGTGGACGCTTCATTACCAACATGGGGTTTGCCAATTTCGTCACCGCGGCTGTCGATTCCGCCGACGACCGGATCAAGGGCAGTTGCATGGTGATCCTCGAAGAGAGCGACGCCGGCGTTTTCGATCGCGGTGTTCCCACGCGCAAACTCGTGCATCAGCTTTCCTCGACACGCGACCCGGTGTTCAATCTTCGCGTTCCAGCCAGTCGCATCATCGGCGGTTACAAAATCAAGGATGGCGTAATCGTCCCCAATTTCTCCCACGGCGAAATCATTGAGGCGGTGTTCCGTCGCACGCGCGTGACGGTGGGGCTGATGACCGCCGCCAAGCTGCTCTCGGCGGTCGAACCGGTGATTCGGTACCAGCGCGGCCGGTTCCGCGGGGGGGACGCCGCCGCGCCGGGCTCCCCGCGCTACGAGTTCGGATTGCAAATGAAAGAGGACGCACTGCACCGCCTGGTGGACATCTGGGCCACGGGCGAAGCCGCCGCGTCCCTGGGCTTCGCCGCCGCCCGACTGTTCGACGAACTCGATCCGCTGGAGATCAAGAAGGAGGAGATTTTTGCGGCGCGCAAGATTGAGGGGGGGCGCGCGCAATTCCGCGCGATGATGGAACTCGAAAAGGACGCACTCGAGTATGTACGGCTGTCGAATCTCTCCGAAAACCGCCGCGCCATGACGCACTACGACGTCTTGAAAGCGGATCCATTGCTGCAATTTGCCGTCCTCGATTCGCTGGCAAATGTGTTGTGTCCCGCCGTGAAGCTGTGGAACACAGGCCACGGCGCGAACGTGATGCGTGAAGCGGTCAGCTTGATGGGCGGGTACGGCATCACGGAGGATTGCCCCGGATTCCTCGGTCACAAGTGGATGGATGCGCAACTGGAAGCAACGTATGAAGGCCCCGAAGCCGTGCAACGGCGGCAGCTTTCGCTTACGATGACCAGCAAACTGTTCCTCGCGCAATTTCGAATTTGGACCAACGACATGCGCGAGATCGCCTCCCGACGTCCCGGCACAGGCGCCTGCACGCTGGCCACCGCCATGCAGTTGTGGTTGTGGTCATTGGAACACCTCCAGAAAACCGCGGACGCTGACGGCCGCGATCTGTATCACGGGAATCGCCAGGGAGTGACATTCCCGCTCGCGGACGCGCTTTGCTGGTTGTTGGCGGCGCGGTACATGATTCTCGATGTGCTCGAGTTCGAAGCGAAGGGGGCCGAGAATCCAGTGGTCGCGGAAGGTCTGCCGGGTCGATTGAATTTCATGACCGATCTCTGCCACGTCCAGTCGACGCGGGCCGCCGGCGAAGTCGGCCGCATTTGCGCCGAACTCGTGTTCGGCTACAACCGCCACCCGGCCTGGGATAACGCCGCCTGCGCCGCGTGTTATGCCGCCGAGGACCTCGACGCGCTGGAAGGTCTCATCCCCGGTATTGCCAGCGGTGCTCGCGGTTTCAGCGACGTGACGGAAACCGGCCAGGACCACCCGACAAAAGCCGGTCCCTGCGTCCAGTTCGACGGCTACGAAACGTTCGCGCGCTTGCGCGTGAAACTGGACGGCTGTCTCACCGGCTCCCGCCTCGCGAAAGACCGCGCGGCGGAAGCACTCACAAAAGTGATGATCCCGGAGGCATTGGATTATCCCGCGTAACGAGCGCGCAGGATCCAGCAATCCGTTATGTCGTTACCACGCGTTCGAGAACTTCAATAGTAATCAACCAATAGGAGAACCCCTCGATGAAGCGATTGTGGCAGGTTGTTGTTCTAGGCAGCGCTGTTGCCGTCTGGGTCACGCCCGCGAGAGCCTATGATGAACCGTCGGTGAACCTGGGCTTCACCAGCTTCCTCGACGGAGGCCCGCCGGCGGGGCCGGGCTTTTATTACACAGAGTATATGCAGTGGTACTACGCTCAACGGTTTCCCGAACCACCCGTGACGCTGAACAGGCTGAATGCGTGGATCGCGTTGCAGCAGTTGATTTACCAGTCCAACCAAAAGGTTCTGTTGGACGGCAAGTGGGGAGTGGATCTGATCCAATCATTCGTAGCGTTCGATGTCAAACCGTCCTACCCCACCGAGAGCGGCCCGGGCGATGTGTTGGTTGGCCCGTACCTGCAATGGGACCCGATTATGGGCAAAGACGGGCCGGTGTTCATGCATCGCTTTGAACTTCAGATGATCGCGCCGACCGGTCGTTACAGCGCGAACGCGCCGCTCAATGCCGGCAGCAACTTCTTCTCCCTCGATCCCTATTGGGCCGCGACGTGGTTTGTTCTCCCGCAGTGGTCGATGTCGTGGCGCATTCACTACTTGTGGAACGACCGGAATGACAATCCGGGGCTTGGGCTCAACACCGAGCAGCCGGGACAGGCCATCCATGCGAACTTCGCGTCCGAGTACGAGCTGGTGCCCAAGCAGTTGCGTATCGGCGTGAATGGCTATTTCTTCGAGCAGATTACCGACAGCACGGCCAACGGCGCGAACGTGGCGGGTCACGAACAGGTGGTGGGACTCGGTCCGGGCCTGATCTGGCACATCTCGCAGAACGACCATGTGTTCTTCGATGCGTACTACGAGTTTGCCGCGGAGCATCGACCCGAAGGCCAGCGCTACAACCTCCGCTGGGTCCACCACTTCTAGGCCGTTGGTTTTCCAATCCGATGCGTGACCAAAGCGTGGAACGAACAGCAGCGCCCGTCGACCGCCAGACGATGGATGTGGACATCGTGTGCGTCGGGTTTGGGCCGGCGACGGGCGGGTTTCTGACAACCCTGTCTCGCAAGCTATCGAGCGCAGACGGTACGCCAAAACCGGAAAGCGCGGTGATGCCCGGCGCGCCCCCGCAAATCATCTGTTACGAACGCGCTGATGATATCGGATTCAGCGTATCGGGTGTCGTGACGCGGGCGCGCGGTATTCGGCAGACGTTTCCGGATCTTGACCTCTCGCAGATTCCCCTGTGCGCGCCGGTCAAGCACGAGAAGGTGCTCTATCTTCTCGACCCCATCGGTGCGAGCCGACGGTCAGCCACGCTGCGAACGGTGGACGCGCTGATTCGCGCGCTCAAGGTGTTCCTGCCGGTTGAGAATAGCGCCATTGAGTTGCCGTATATTCCGCCCTATCTCCAGAAGCACGGTGGATTGGTCATGTCCATCGGACAGTTCAATCAATGGGTCGGCGCCCAATTGATGAACGCCGGCACGGCCCAGATCTGGCCCGGCACACCCGTCGCCAAACCCCTGATTGAAAACGACCGCGTCGTCGGCGTCCAACTTGCCGATCAGGGCACGGACAAATCGGGTTCTCCCGAAGCGGGCTTCCTGCCGGGCATGGATGTCCGTGCCGCGCTGACGGTGGTTGGCGATGGCCCGGTCGGCCCCGTGGGACGGCAGATCAATCAGCATTTCGGGATGCCCCAGGGCCATCACCAGCGCGATTGGGCGGTCGGCATGAAATTCGTGGTCAATCTGCCGGAGAATTGCCCACTCGAAGCCGGCACGGTGTTGCACACGCTTGGCTATCCGGAGCCGGAGGTCTTCGGGTTCCTGTACGTCTATCCCGACCGCGTCGCCTCCCTCGGCATTTTCGTGCCGTCTTGGTTCGAAAGCCCGGTGCGCACCGCCTATCGTTATCTTCAACATTGGATGATGCATCCCTGGCTGTGGCGTTACCTCGACGGTGGGACGCTGCGTTCCTGGGGCGCCAAGACGTTGGGTGAATCCGGCCGTCGCGGTGAACCGCATCTGGTCGGTGACGGCTACGCGCGCATCGGGGAAGGATCGGGCAGCACGAATGTCCTTACCGGCAGCGGGGTGGACGAGGCATGGGCCACCGGTGTCCAACTTGGCGAGGCCGTATTGGAGTTGCTCGAACAGAAGAAGCCGTTCACGAAAGCGAATCTCGAAGCGACCTACGTAAAGCGGCGCCGCGCCAGTTGGGTGGAAACCGAAGGTCGTGTGGCCGAACGCGCGCGGGACGGTTTTCACCGGGGCATGGTCACCGGCCTGGTCGGCATGGCGTTGGCGGGCGCGACGAAAGGCCGGCTCGGCGCCCCCGTGAAGCCGCGCACCGCGTCGGAGCACACGCCGCCATTGGAGGAATACTACAAAGACCGAATCCCTCTCTGGGAAATCGAGAAACTGCGCCAGGAATGCGCCGCTTGGCGTGCCAATCTCCACGACGCGCTCATGGACCGCGTGGGTTGGCCGGCGATTCCGTACGACGGCAAATTGCTCGTCTCGCACCAGGACGCGTTGTTGATGGGCGGGAAGGTGCAGGCACCGGCCGGATACGCGGATCACGTCGTATTCTTGTACCCGGAACTTTGCGAGAAATGCGGCACGAAGATTTGCATCGAGATCTGCAGCGGCCAGGCGATCACACCGGGTGGGAACGGCGTTCCCGCATTTGACCGGGAGAAATGCGTCCACTGCGGCGCGTGTATCTGGAACTGTACCACCCTGCATCCCGCCGACCCCGAGCGCGGTCTGATCGAGTTTCGCGCGGGCGCGGGCGGGCTGCATTCCGCGGAGAACTAACCCTTGCTCTTGACTCTTACTCTTACTCTTTCTCTTTCTCGCAGGCATGGTCTGGCTCAAAATGCCGCCACGCAATCAATTCGTGTTGTTTGTGATGATGCACGCTGATAATCTGCCGCAGGGCAGATAGGAGATTTCGCAATGGCCAATGAATCCATAAAGATGCGCGAATTAGTTGATCGCGCCGTATCGCACACTTGGAGCATACCGGAATTCCAAAGAGGCTTTGTCTGGAAACCCGTTCAGGTGCGCGACCTGATCGAATCACTTTGGCTTGACTATCCAATTGGAAGCTTACTCGTGTGGAACAGTCAGCAACCGACACAGGAGAGAGTTGTGTCCGACGCACAACGTCCGGCGCTTTGGGTTGTTGATGGCCAGCAGCGGACTGCAGCGCTCTGCATTCTGTTTGGACGAAAGCCATACTGGTGGTCCAGCGCTGAAGAATGGGAAAAAGTTCTCCGTAAGTATGACATACGGTTTGATGTTGATGCGAAAGAGCCACCCTTCTTCTGGGTGGCAAATGCGGCAATCCGCAAAGTTAAAGAGCTGCGCTACATTCCCGTATCCAAACTCTTGGTTTTGGACACACAAAAGGACAAGGACCAAGCCACTCTGCAAACTCTTGCGAAAGAGATCAAATTGCAGGGCCTCTGTGACGGAATGGATGCGATGGAAGTCTACACCAGGCTCGATCGAGTGCGGAAAATTAGGGACAGAGACTTGGTCACAATTACCATTGACCATGAGTTGGAGGACGTTGTTGAAATCTTCGCCCGCCTGAATAGCCGTGGCACTCGTGTCACGGAGGCGGATATTTATCTCGGCGTGGTTGCCGCCCGTGCTCCCGGCTGGGTGCGAAGTACCTTCCTCCCATATCTCGGCACTTTGGGCGATGCCGGATTCCGAGTCAGCCCGAACTTATTGTTTCGCACACTAACGGGCGTCGGTGTGAAGAAAGTTCGCTTCAAGGAAATTGCCGACGACTTTTGGAATCCTACCAGCATTCTCCCACATTGGCAACGCACCACGAAATCGTGGGGGAATCTCGTCTCCAAGTTCCGCGAGTATGGAGTCTTGAGCAACGATCCCATGCCAACTGAGGCGGCACTGGTTACAATGGTGGCGTTGGTGGACAGGTTTCCCGGTGACCCCTTTGAACCGGCTATGTACTGGTTTCTGCAAGCATCTCGATTTGCCCGGTACAGCGGCTCAAGCGCGACATCACTTGAAGAGGATCTGCGCGATCTACAGGACTCAAGCTCCCTGCTTTTGGCCGTACAGAAGCTTGTGCGCCGCTTCACGTACACGACGACCTTAGAAGCGGAGGACTTCCTTCGGGATTACGGCGACGCTAGGTTTGGTCGCTTCCTCCTCTATCTTCTTGTGTATCGAAACAAGGCTAAGGACTGGGACGAAAAAGGCAACCGAATTGGCTTTGAGGGTGTCGATCTTCTCGCTGATTTCCGCCCGCAGTGGCATCATGTGTTTCCTAAGAAGTTCTTGGAAGGAAAGGTTAACGCGGACAAGATTGATGCCCTTGCCAACATCGCAGTCATCGGTCCGACGATTAACATACGTATCAGCGCCAAAGATCCGATGGATTATATCAAGCGGTATAAGATCGGTCAGGAAAAGCTCGTGCAACAGTTCATCGGTGAGGACATCACGCAAGTCTCCATCGATAACTATGAAAAGTGGCTCAACGACCGTGCAAAAGTTCTCGCCGATGCCGCCAATATATTCCTGTCATCGCTTGGGAAAGAAGTGCTGCGATAAATGGCCGGTTTCGACCACGAAAAACTAAAGGTGTATCAGGAATCCGTCGCCTTCGTGGCGTGGGCGGATGGAATTCTTCAGCGTTGCCCGGAGAAGGCAGCAGTCAAAGACCAACTCGACCGGGCTTCGACGAGCATTCCACTCAATATTGCCGAGGGTAACGGCAAGTGGTCGAGCCGGGATCGTTGCCGGTTTCTGGAGATTGCGCGCGGGTCAGCGGTGGAGTGCGCGGCGTGCCTGGATGTCTTGGTCGCGAAGAAACGGCTGTCGGAAGAGGATGTGGACGCCGGGAAGAAACAGCTTCACGGGATTGTTTCGATGCTTTGCGGACTCATTGAGGTGGTGGCGAGTCGCGTCGGCGAGGAACCGTCAACTTATCAAATTGAGCAAGAGAAAGAGTAAGAGCAAGAGTTTATGAGCACCACGTATCAGATTGTTGTTTGCGGAAGTATTGTGCCCGATCCGCTGCAAACGTTGGAGCCGGTGCCGGGCGCGACCGGGCCAACGTTGAAGAATGAAATGATGTTGCCCGCCGTGCTGGATCCCTGGGCCTGGCACGCGCTCTTCGAGGCGGCACATCTGGCGAAGACCGCGCCGGGCAGCAAGGTGTGGCTTGTCAGCCTTGGCCCGAAGGCCAAACTCCAGCAAGTGATGATGACCGTCGCCCAGAAGGCGCCGTTCGAGTTGATTGCGATCGACGGCTCCGCCAGCGGGTTTACCGAGGCGTCCGAAGTGGCGGCGGTGTTGGCAGGCGCCATCAAAGCGATTCCCGGGCTCGATCTGTCGCGATTGCTGGTGTTTGGCGGCTGGGAATCCGCCTCGCGGGGTTCGGGCGCGACGATGCAAATCGTTGGCGAACTGCTCGGGATCGTAAACCAGTTCCAGGGCGTGGACAAACTTACCATCGGCGCGGATGGCTCCATCGAGACCCTCGAACGGATCGAGGGCGGCAAACATCAGGTGTCAAAATGCGCGGGTCCGCCTGCGGTATTCGGATGGGCCACCGGCAATCTGCCTGAGCCGCCGAATAATCCCCAGGTCGGCATGGCGAACATGCGCGGCATCATGCCCGCCCTGCAGAAAGCCGCAGCCGCCAAGGTGGGCGCGGAGGGCGTCACCTTTGCCGGCGTGGCGCTCCCGAAACAGCGCCGCGACACGAAGATCGTGAAAGATCTCAGCCCCGACGAAATCGCCCGGGACATCGTTTCCTGGATCACGAACGCCTGACGCGAAAGGAAAATTACAACCGTGGATACAGTTCTAATTTTGATGCATGTGGAAAAAGAAGCCGCGCCGGCAAAGTCGGCGTTGGAAGCGTTGGGCGCAGCCAGGGATGTCGCGGAAGCGTGCGGAGCGAACCTGGCCGTCGGTTTCGTCGGTGAATCTTTTCAGGCCGCCGCTAATCACATCGCCGGATGCGGAGCGTCCCGGTTCTTGGGTGTCGAGGGCGCCGGGTTCACCCAGTCTCGATACGGCAGCGATATTGCCGCAGCCGAAGCGATCTGCCGTGCCGCGAACCCGACAATGGTGATCGTACCGGCGACCTCCCGTTGGAACCGGGTCGTTGCGGGTCTGGCGCATCGTCTCGGTGGTCGCGCCGATACGCATGTGACGGACCTCGTCGCCGCGAAAGGCGGAGTGACGATCACGCGTTGGTATTACCGCCAACGCATGGAGGCGGTATTGCAGCGCACGCAACGCCCTTGGATCATCGCCCTGGAGGCAGGCTGTCATGCACCTTGGAAAGGCAACACGGGCACCGCGAAAATCGAGCTTCTCGCCGTGTCTCTGCCCGAGACCGCAACACGCACGACTGTTACGGGCGTGAAAGCCCCTTCCTCCGGCCAGCAGACGATCCGTCCGGATGCCGAACTGTTGTTCGTGGCCGGAGCCGGTTGGACAAAGAAGCAAGCCGACGGACAAACTCATGCGCCCGAAGCCGAAAGCCTGATCCGCGGATTTCTCCAGTTCACCAACGCCTCGCTCGGCAGCAGCAAGTCCTTGGTGGACCTGAGCAAGGATGGACAGGCGGTGCTAACCCTGATGACGCACTTGAACCAGATCGGCCAAACCGGCGCGACCCCGCGACATCTCAAGGGCCTCTCGACGTGTTGTCACGGTGAAGAACCGCATGCCGTGGGGTGGCGCTTCATCACCGAACGCCGCGCGGTGAACCTCGATCCGAACTGCGGCTGGGCGCGCGGAAAAGCCGACGTACTGTACGTGGCGGACGCGTTCGAAGTGATGCGCAAAGTCAACGCGCTCTTCGCGGCAAAATAGGCCCGGCACCCCATGGCGCGTCGTATCGGATTGACGGCAGATTCTGCTGTCTGCGGGGCCAAAACCGCCTGTGAGCGTTTGCAGGTGCCAAAACCAACCCGCGCGGCTATACTGGCCGCCGAAGAATTGATGACCTGATGAAATCATCCATTAAATTCTTCGTAGGCGTATTCGCCTTGGGACTTTGCGCCAGTCTCGCCGCCGGGGAAACCAGAACGTCGTCCACGACCGGCCCGGCGCAGCCAGACTCTGCCGCCAGCCAGGCGCCTGAATTTTTTGTCGGCGTATCACCCCAGAGCGTTTCAATGTCGGCGTAGATCCCGCATTGCCGCCAGGTCAGGGTTGTGAATACGGCCAGCATAACTGCGGCGAATCCGTACAACGATGCTGGGGCCCGGAAGAGCCCGGCCACACGCGTGACGAGCGCGGCCAGGATGTGCAGCAGGAGGTTCTCGATGTGATACGGCGGCGTCCAGAAACCCCAGAGATGGTAATCGAGCCAGAAGGTGGTGCCGGCGAGCGGATAATACTGTTGCAGCGCGGTGGGCTGGCACCACATCAACCGCAAGCCAGAAACAGTGCCGACCAATCCGGGGATACCGGTCGTCCACGAATCATCGTCCCAGACGAATCTCCCTGACAGCGCCGGGAGGTACGCCAGCAGTGTCAGTAGAATGATAAGCGCAACTCCTGTGCCCCGTGCGCTCCGCGCGCTCTCGGTCACACCATGATCTCTTGTGTCGCTCTGTGTGTTGTGCTTCACGGGTTCTGTGGGCTATCCATCACGGCGGACCGACTTCGAACAGCGGTTCGGAGTTGGTGATACGGATGACGATCTCGATACAACTGGAGACGGGTCTCGATCTCCCCAACCAACTGCGACTGCCCGGCGGAGCGGGCCAACTCAAGGGCGTTCTCCTCGGTGGCGATGGCATCGGTGAATCGGCCAGCGGCTGCGTAGGCAGTTGCCAGCGTGTCGACGTCCCCCGGCACTTGATGCCTGGTGAGATCGCAGGCACGTTCGGCCAAAGCCACGGCCCGAGCCGGATCGCCACCTTCTGCCGGCTCGAGTGTGGCCAGTAGCCATGCCAGACCATTTTGGGCCTCGGGGTAATCGGGCTTGATTCGCAAGGCTTGCTCGAAGTGTCTGATTGCCTCGTCCGTCGCTCCTTGTTGCACCAAAGCGATTGCCAGGTCGTTCTGCACCTCGGCGGAGCCGGGCCGGATTCTCGCCGCCTCGCTGTAGTGTTCGACGGCCTCGTGAATTCTGCCCAGTCGCATCAGAATCACCGCCAGGTTGCAATGCGCCTCGAAAAAATCGGGCTGGATCCGTAGCGCCTGCACGTAATGTTCAATTGCATCCTCGATCTTGCCCTGCTGCCTGAGCGCGATCGCCAAATTGTAGTGCGCCTCGGCGGAATCGGGCTGGATCCGGAGCACATGTTCGTATTGCTCGACGGCTTCCGCCACCCTGCCCGCTACGCGCAAGGCGTTTCCGAGATTGTCGCGTGCCTCGGCATAATCCGGCCTGAGCCGCAGCGCCTGTTGGTATTGCTCGATCGCCTCCTCGATCTTTCCCATCTGCTTCAAGGCGACCCCCAGGTTGTTGTGGGCCAATGGGTAAGCCGGATTAAAACGTAACGCCTGCTCGTAGTGCGCGATCGCCTCCGGAATCCTGCCCTGGTCCCGCAAAATGATGCCCAGATTGTTGTGGGCCATCCAGGCGCCTGGATTTTTCGTCAGCGTATCACGCCAGAGCGTTTCAATGTCGGCGTAGATCCCACATTGCCGCCACGTCAGGGTCGTGAACAGGGCCAGCACAACCGCGGCGAATCCGTAGAGCGGTGCCCGGGCCCGGAAGTGCCCGGTCAGACGCGTGACGAGCGCGGCCGCCAGCGCGATGAGCCCGAGACTGGAGAGGTAGGTCCAGTGATCGCACACGAACGAGTAGTACATAAAATACGCGTTCAGGAACCCAAGCACCGGAAAGAGCGTGCCGACAAAGAACAACGCCGCCGTCACCGGGCCGCGCCCGATCCGATCCCGCGCCAACCAAAGCAGCAGCAGAGCGCCAACGGCGCTGATCGGATAGAGCCATTGCCACCACGAACTGGAGTCGAGTTGCCAGCGCGGATAGATGAAGCACAGATTGGCCGGCCAGAGCAGCTTGCCGATATAGAACCAGAGTGCCCGACCCGCAATCAGACAGCGCTCGGGGAAAGACAGAGCCCAGTCCGTCCCTTTCGCCCCGACATGGTTTTTCTCCAACCAGGCTGTCACCAGGCACAGGCCAATGGCCGCGGCAAAGAACGGCAGGGTCGGCACAATATCGGCCCGCCAGCGGATGCGTCCACGTTTCCACCAGGCGATCAGCAGAATGGCTGCCGGCAGGGAAAACGCCGTGGCCTTTGCCAGCAGGGCCGCCACAAACAGAACGAACGCCAGCCCGTAAGCGGTCCAGTCTCGCGGTGGAGGAACTCGGGGGACAGCAACCGGATCGTTGCCGTCGTTCCAGAATCGGGTGAAGCGGCCATACGCCAGCAGCGCACCGAGATAGAGCACCAGCGAGAGCACGTTCTTGCGCTCGGTGATCCAGGCGACCGATTCGACCATCACCGGATGAAGCGCGAAGATGGCACCGGCCAGCCAGGCCCCCGGTACCTTGAGCCGTTGCAACAAACGCCAGAACAGCAGCGCAGCCAGGATGTGCAGCAGGAGGTTCTCGATGTGATACGGCGGCGTCCAGAAACCCCAGAGATGGTTATCGAGCCAGAAGGTGGTGCCGGTGAGCGGATAATACTGCTGCAGCGCGGTGGGTTGGCACCACATCAACCGCAAACCGGAAACATTGCTTACCAATTCGGGGATGCCTGTCGTCCACGAATCGTCGTCCCAGACGAAATTCCCTGTCAGTGCCGGGAGGTACGCCAACACCGTCAGTAACATGATGAACGCAACTCCTGCGTCCCGTGCTCTCCAGGCGCTCTTCATCACATGCTGATTCCTTGTGACGCTCTTTGAGTCGTGCTTCACGGGTACCGTTTCGCCAGTTGCCACGCTTCGTCCCATGGTTAGGAAAGCGGGGCCGGGTTCCTAGCCAACCTCTCCCGCTGAAGCGCTCGCAAGTGTTCCAACAGTTGCTGTCCTCCCTCGAGATCGGGCTTCAGGCGCAATGCCGTCTCGAGGTGAGCGATCGCCTCGGGCAATCGCTCGGGCGTTCTGGACAGCGCAATACTGAGATTCCAATGAGCCTCCGCGTAATCCGGCTGGATCCGCAACGCCGCCTCGATCTGGGCGATTCCCTCGGTCAACCGTCCGGGGATGTCGATGAGCATGTTCCCAAAATTGTTGTGCGTTTCGGCGGAATCCGGATCGTAACGGAGCGCGGCCTCGAAGTGCTCGATCGCCTCCGGGTACCGGCCCGCGCGCCCCAGGGCGACGCCCAAATTGTAGTGCGCTTCCGCGTAATCGGGTTTGATCCGCAGCGCCTGCTCCCAATGGGCCGTTGCCTCCTGTATCCGCCCCAGCCGCGCGAGGACAACACCCAGATTGTAATGTGCCTCCGCCTGATCGGGCTTGAACCGCAGCGCCTGCTCATAGTGTTCGACCGCATCTGTCAAACTGCCCATCTGCTCGGAAACGATCCCCAGATTGTAGTGCACTTCCGCGAAATCCGGTTTGATCCGCAGCGCCTCCTCGTACTGCTCCACCTCTGCTTGTGTTTTGCCTGCCTTACCGAAGGCGAGCCCCAGGTTGTTGTGCGCTTTGGCGTAATCCGGTCTGATTTGCAACGCTCGCTCATACTGTGCCATCGCCTCGGGCAGCCGGCCCGCTTCTCCCAGGGTGACGCCCAGGTTGTAGTATGCCACCCACGCATTTGGATTCCTGGCCACGTTGTCGCGCCAGAAGATTTCGTCGTTTGCATGAACAGAACACCGTCGCCATGCGGCCGCTCCCAGCAGAAGGAGCAGAGCCGCGCTGACCAGTACTTCCAACGGCTGTCGCCGGTCGCCCAAGCGGCGGCCAATCCTCTCTCCGGCGGCGGCCATCAGGGCGATGACGCCGATGATCGCGTAGTACTGCCAGTGGTCCGCCACTTGGGAATATTGATAGAAGCCCTGTTCGAAGAACCCCAACACGGGGAGTAGCGTCACCACGAAGTACCCGAGCCCGAACAACAGCGGTCGTCCCCAAGTCTGGCGCTTCCACCAGAATAATGCGAAGCAGCTGATCAGGATCATTCCCGGCACGTACGAGACCCAGCGGGTAACGTCGATCTGCCATGCTGGATAAACCACGGTCAGGTTCCACGGCAGAATCGCTTTGTACAGGTAAAACCATGGCACCCAGCCAGCGGCAGCCAGGCGAAGAAGAAGACCCCCGGTTCGCGCTGCGTGGCCTTCCATCGCCCGATGGTGTTGAAACCAGATCGTCACCAGGCCAAGAACCAGCGAGAGAACAAAGAATGGCGCACAGCGCCGAACGTCTTTCCACCGCACCCGGCCGCGCACCCACCACACACACCCCAGCAGCACAACCGGCAACATCACCACCGCGCTCTTGCTGAGCAGAGCCAACAGAAACGCTCCCAACGACAAGCCGTACCATCGCCAGCGGCTGTCTTCGTCGAACGTAAGGCACAGAAAGATCGCCACGGTGTAGAACAACATGGAGAGCGTGTTCTTCTGCTCGCTGATCCACGCGACCGTGGCCACGTTCACCGGGTGGACCGCGAACACGAGCGCCGCCAGCAACGCTCCGGGAATCTTCAGGCGTCGCAGGATCATCCACACGAGGACGGCGTTGGCGGCATGCAACAACACGTTGACCACGTGGTAGCCCGTGGCGTCGTCTTTCCATAGATGCCACTCCAGCCACCACAGGCTCGACGTGAGCGGGTAGTAATCCAGAGCCTCCGTCGTACACCAGAACCGATACAGTCCATCGTGGGCCTTGATGATGGTGTTGTTCGTGATCTGCTGGGGATCATCAAAGACAAACCCGCCGCGCATGGCGGGGATGTGGACCACGAGCGTCAGCGCAATGATAAGGGCTGCGCCCACTCCCACTGATCGCCACGCGTTTCTCATCGTCGCTCGGTTTCCCAATCTGCTCGGGTTGCTGTGTCCCGCAACTAACTCTTACGGCCCAGCCAACGTCAAGCCAACAATGGCCGGCATGATTTGACTCTCGAAGCGGAACGGCGCACGAATCGTTCGACTTCAAATTCGGGGATGCGACCGCCCGTCGCTGGTTGTCCACTGTTGAAGTTGTTGCCCAGACAGACGGGTGGCGCCACAAGACCCGGCGCAAAAGCTGTCTCGTTTGAGACAATCACTTGCTATTCCTGCGATTGGGCTTACGGTGCCGTAGAGAGCCGAAGTTGCCGGGACGTGGCTTTGCTTTCTGTCATTCCGAATCGACCAATCGTCAACCGAATGGAGATGAATCTATGAACAAGCAAGCCGCAGAGATGGCCGGGCGCATCCAACGTGCCGTCAAATCCGGCAAACTAACGGCCGGCGGAAGCTACACCATTCCCACGCTGGTGGCCGCCATCGGCACGACGCGAGCGCAATTGCGTCAGGCGGTCAATCGTGAGTTCGGATCGGTCGCCAGTTTCTGCGAGCACCTCGGGTTCAGTCTGATGATTACCGAGGCGGTCGCCCCGGCCCAATAATCGAGGACCGCCGCGGGGCCCGCGATTCAGTAGGCGAGCTTCAACTCGTAGCGCAGGATGTTGTGGCAATGGATCGTGTCGATCGTGGTCTTGTTTTGCCAACCCTGACAGGACATCTCGCCGCTGACGGTGGTGCGCTTGCGGGCGACCGCGCTGGCCAGTTCCTTGGTCAGATCAAAATCGCCGTGGATGCATTCATCGTTGGGGCAGCGGAACCGGAACACGGATTTGGCGTGTTCGAGGTTGACAGTGTATTTGAGTTGACCGTTCTGGGCAACGCCTTTGGTGTTGTAATACCCGAGGTTCACGATCAGGGACTTCAACTTCTGAAATTTGTCCGCCAAGCTGGGGGAGGCTTTGACCCGCTCGCCTTCTTGATCGCGATATTCCGCTCGGAGACCGATTCTTTGTCGATACATAATGGTAACTTTCTGGGCTGAGTTTAGTGGCAACGGATCATCGACAGATAACATGGAGAGTCGAGGAACGAGCACGGCAACGCGACCGTGGCCCACTTGATGCCACAAGGTACGCCCAATCGGCAGAATAGCAATTGATTCCTGTCGATCACAGCATGGGGTGTTCACCCCATGGCGGTCATTGCCGAACAAGGCGTATGTTATTCCAGAACCCAGACAGGGTCTTCACTCGGGCATGGCCGGCCGTAGGCGGCGATGCCGAAGTCTGGATGGACCACACATGACGCTTCAGAACATAGGCAGTATTACCAGCAAACGGGATCTGGCGATTTTGGGGGTATTCTCCTGCTCATTCGCGGCGTTGCTCCTGTTCCGCATGAGTGTTTGGGGCATCCTTGGCATCTCCATGTTGTTTACAGGCTACCTTTCCTGGGCAGCCACCCAGTTTCTCGTGAGGCAGCACACCTTCAACGGTAGAAGTATCACAGCGTGGGCCTTGCCGGTGGGCATGGCCATCTTCAAAGTCCTCTGCTGCCTGGGCTTGGTTGGGCTGGTTGTGTGGTGCGTCCGCCACTTGTTTGGATAATCGCTTTCCGGGTCGACGGGAATCCGTACGACCTCAATAAGGAACGGTCGGAATGGGGCGGCCGGGGAGATTTTAGCATGAAAACGACAAACACTCTCTCACCCGGGGAACTCCGCATTCTGCAGGCGGTAGCCGGACACGCCCGCAGGAATCCGGGGAGTTCGGGGTCTCGTTCGCTTCCCCGGGGAATGCATGAGACGATGTTGGTTAAAAAGACAGGGATACCACTCGACGAACTCATGACCCTTCGTCGGGATGAGTATGACCGGGTCCGGCGAAGCGGCCTTATCCAAACGCTGTGCGCGAAGCTGCTGGTTGGCTTGACCGATGGCGACCGAAAAGACCGCTTCGGGTATGTATGGATCACACCCGCGGGATTACAGGCATCCCACGCGGGGCCGTTATCCAAAAGAGGTACCCAGCCATGGGCTGAGACTCGACCGTTGAGGACCTGTGCAAATCAAGAACATATGCCGGCCGGATTTTGAACGATTCCTGCGGTTTCACGCCATTCTGGAGTTGGCCATGGGCAGGGAGATCGAATGGTTCAGTGACGCCGTGGAGAATACGATTGGCACGATCGCCTTCTGTCAGGGCGAACGGGGCTGGAACTATGCGGTTCTGCGGCGGGATTGGACGGGTGACTTTCAGGTTTGCAACCTGGGAGCGAACCTGTACAGCCTGGAAGCGGCCAGGGTTGATTTTCGACGGGCGATGGCAGAGGTGGAAAACACCGAGCATTCTGCCTTTCCAAGCGGTTCGGAATGAGGGGACATTGGATGAACGATTGCCAAACATATGTGGCGAAACAACTCGCTATTCCCAGGATGAGGGTTACAGTGAAATCGGGTCTCAGCGAGCTGTCATACTCCGACCAGATTCTGCAGCGACATACCGCAGCCAGACGGCACAACACAACCTCAATTGTCGCTGCGGAGAAAGGCATCCGTGCCAGTTGAAAGCATCAGCCGGGAGGAATTCGACGCGTTTCTACCACCCCATCTGATTATGCAAAGGCTCAGGATGGAACAGGTCGAATGGTTCACCAACACGGTGGGAAATATCATCGGCACCATTGCCGGGAAAGAGGACGATGGCTGGAGTTACGCCGTCCTGAAAGGGGACCGAAACGGCAATTATCGAGTCTGCACCCTGGGCGGGGACACGTTCAGTTTGCGGGCCGCGCGCGCCCGGTTTCTGCTGGATATGGAGGCGGCGGAGAAGGCGGAGGAGGAACTGGCGCGGTTCGAGAGAAGAAAGATGACGATGAATCGACGACCATGAAGCAAAAAACAGAACGGGTGAAACCGCACACCGAAAGAGACGTTCAAGCATTCCTCAATGATGACCGGGAGTTGTCGGAGCAAGGCAGCATCCAGTGGCGGAGAGCCGGTATCTGGCGTTGGGTCAGTTCCGACGGGCTGGCGTTCGCCGCTTCGGACGGTCGAACCGTCGACATCATCCGGACCGCCAATGCGGAGACCCTGACAGTTTCGCTCCCCCATTGAACGTGACGGACGGACAGGCGTCAAGAACGACCGGGCACGGCACGGCTGCACGGTGAATCGCCTCTCAAGGAAATACATCCTCTTCCAGACTCGGTCCCGCTCTCCGCCTGGGCTCTCCGGCGGTGATCGGTCGCCAAGTAAGGTATTCGCGCAACGCCCCCCTGTTTTGACCTGCCATCGAGAAGTTCTAGACAATCGGTCTACGATAATATATATTTGGTGCGATTTAGGTTCTTTGATATAGGGGAGCAGAGGATGGTCGATGGAAAACGGCTGATGGGGGCCACGTGATGGCCGAAGGAAAGAATTCGGCCAAACGTGGGCTTCGCCGGGGGATCCTTCAACCCTGCTCAGGGTGAACCCTTCGACGGTTCGACAGGCTCAGGGCGGGCGGGGTGGGCCCGCCCGAAAGAGTATTTTTGCGAAACGAACCCAAGTTTAATCAAGCCGGCGTGGAAAAGTTGCCGAAGCAAAGCCAAAAACGAACCCAAATTCGGGGGGCCCTTCGAGGCTCAGGGTAAACAAGGAGGGGAGATTGGGAGGTAAAAGGCAGGAAATTGGGTTCGGTTTGGGGGTAAGACGGTGGAAAAGTGAGGGTAAAGAGGCAAAAACGCGCCTCCGGATGGGTTCGGTTGCGGAGAGGCCGTGCGCTCCACTGCGCTACGCGCCGTATTGTCGTGAATAGGCGGGAAATCGACCCAGTTCCGAGTGCGGTCGGGCTTTCCAGCGTTTGTAACTCCAGAGCCAATGTTCCGGGTGGTCGCGAATGACGCCTTCGCAGAAGTTGAGGCATTGCTGGCTGATCGTTTGGATGTCAGCCTGATCGTTTCCACTGGGTTGATAGGGAAATTCCCGGCAGTCGATCCGGATTCTGCCGTCCGGGAGCGGGTGGGCGATGCTGGTGACGATCGCGGCACCGGAACGCAGTTCCAACTGGCCGATGGTCGAGTTGGTGAGCACGGGCAGGCCGAAGAAGTCGCACCAAGTGCCGCCAGAACGCAACCCGACATGCTGGTCGATCAAGATCGCGGCGCACCCGCCGCGCTTGAGCGTTTTGAGGACGCGAAGCATGGCGTAGGGACCGGCGACAACGCGGTGTCCCCACTGGCTGCGGAGTTTGACGAAGATCCGTTCGAGGGCGGGGTTGCGCATTCGTTTGGCAATGACCGTGAGGGGGATTTCCCGGAAGCCGAAGGCCGGGCCTTGCAGCTCCCAATCGCCGTAATGCATCATGATAAAGATGACGCCCTTGCCGCGGGCCATGCAGTCGCGAATCAGTTGGAGGCTGCTATCGTGGACTTCGACAATCTGTTTTGTCAGGGCTGGTGTGAGGCGTGCGCTCCAGAAGAGCCCCAGCATGGCCGCGCCGAAGGTTTGGAAGGAAGCGCGGGCGATCCGGGCTTTTTCCGACCGTGTCCGGGCATCACCGAAGGCCACGTCGAGGTTGGCCAATGCGGTGCGTCGTTGTCCGCCCAGGAGCCAGTAGCACAGCCACCCGAGGCTGCGACCGATGCGACGGACGACCCGATAGGGAAAGAACGGGATGACCCAAAGTGCGGGTGCCAGCAACGCCGCCTCCAAGCGATGACGAAAGCGTTTCCACCGGGAATATCGTTTCACAGCTTTACGAGGAGTGGACATGTGACAGAGCGACTGGTTTCAATATTGCGGGGCTGGCCGTTGTTGCCGGCGAAGAGTCCTGAGGTAGCCGTAGCCGACCAGTTTGTGACGTTGTTCATCCCAGAGACGGAAGGTGAGGGACTTGAAGCTGGAGAACAGCGTGACAGGCGGGACGGTCTGAAACAGCGGCTCGGCTTTGTGGCATTTCTCGAGATTGTAGTTGGGGATCCGCGCACTCAGATGATGGATGTGATGGAAGCCGATGTTGCCCGAGAACCATTGGAGAACTTTGGGGAGTTTGTAGAAGGAACTGCCCTGGAGTGCGGCCGCGAGGTAATCCCAATCGCCATGGCGCTGCCAGTAGACGCCCTCGAATTGATGCTGGACGTAAAACAACCAGACGCCCGCCGAGCCAGCCACCGCGATTACCAGCACTTGAAGCACCAGATAGGCCTTGATGCCAAAGACCGAACAGAGCGCCACGGCCACGCCGAGAATCCCGAGGTTCGTCCAGTAAACCGAGTGCCGGTCGCGCCGACTGGCCTGCGCGGTGGCAAACCGATGACGGACGAGAAACAGGAACAGCGGCGCAATCAGGAAGAGGATGACCGGGTTGCGGGCCAGTCGATACGCGAACCGTTTCCCGCGGGACGATTCCAGGTATTCCTGCACCGTCAACGTCCACACCGAGCCCAGGCCGCGCCGGTCCAGATCGCCCGAATGCGCGTGGTGGACGGCGTGTTCCCAGCGCCAGAGATAGTAGGGAGTGAAGGTCAGCACGCCGGTGATAAACCCCCAAATGTCATTGGCCCGGCGAGATTTGAAAAACGCGCCGTGGCCGCAATCGTGGTGAATGATAAACACCCGCACCATAAACCCGCCTGCGAGAATCGCCAGGGGCAGGGTGATCCAATACGACACCGCCAGACTGCGGTACATCAGGTACCAGAGGACGGCGTAGGGGATGAGCGTGTTGGCGATCTGCCAGATGCTTCGCCACCGGGACGGCTGCTGGTATTTGGCAACGATCTGCTGCCAGGGCAACGCGCCGGCTTGGTCCGAAGCTGCTGTCGGCGCCAGCAATGGTGCGCTGGCGACCACTCCCTGTTGAAAAACCCCGCTCATGATATGAAAACAGTATCCGGGAAAGAATTGGGCCGCTATGGGGTGTTCACCCCATATGGGAACAGCCAGTGGTCCGGGCTAGCGGATGGTCAACTGGACGCTGCTCTCGATGATTCCGGCGGCGATGGCGTAGCGGGTGAGACCGGAGATCTCGTGGACGTTGAGCTTGGCCATGAGATTCTGCCGATGTTTTTCGACCGTCTTGATGCT
>JBEKBH010000028.1:0-42863 GCA_050015495.1 Verrucomicrobiia bacterium | reverse complement strand
CGACGGCTCAGTGGTCTCGGGGGTGCCGGATGGACGCCGACATGGCAGGCTCGCGCAGTGGTTCTTCAGGACTCCGCTCGCAGCGTTCTTTCGGAGCACGGCGGGCCAGGTGCGGCTGGTAAACCGCCGGTACGCCAAACCGGAAATCGCGACCACAAGGTTCGTGAAGATCTGTCTTGTGGGATTACGGGTCTATCTGATTTCGCTTGTGGGTCTCATGGTCTTCAAGTTTGTCGTCGCCGCGACCTCTGGCGGAATCAACCCGATTGACAAGGCTGCCGCGACGCAGGCGGCAATTGCGCCGGCCGTCACCCAGATGAGCGCCAGCGTGGCAATGTCTCCCGTCACGACGGCGGGAAGAATGGACCAGCCATGACGACGATCACGCACGCCACCGCAATTGGCGCCGAGGAACTCTATCGACTCAGCGATCTGCGGAAGCGGCCGGTGCTCGTGGGCGCTCGCAAGATCGGCTGGCTGGCCGATCTGATGGTCGTGGATCAAGACGTGGTGGCGGAGGTCACGCACCTCTGTGTCCACCGGCCATTCGGCGAACCGACTCTGTATTTGCCGTGGCAGAAAGTGCAGATCCTGACGAACCATGGTGTTGTGTTCGACATCAATACGGCGTTGGAAGAACTGCAAGGTGTTCCGAACGGCGCGGTGCCCCTGCAGGATTACATTGTCGACAAGAAGGTTCTGGACGTGCAGGGCCGCGAGGTCGAGGTGGTGTACGACGCCATTCTGGCGGTCATCCGGATCCATCTGTACGTCATCGCCGTCGACCTGAGCAAGCGCGGGATGTTGCGGCAGATGGGCCTGGGATGGGTGGCCAGGCTGTTGGGCGAGGCGTTGCGCGAGCGGACGGTTGCGTGGGACCTCGTGGAACCGTTGCCGGAGAACATCGGGAGCTTTGCTGGGGACATCAAGCTCAAGGTGGTCAGGGAAGAACTGGCCAAGATGCCCGCCGCCGATGCGGCGCGCATTCTGGAGACCCTCAGTCACGACCAGCGGTTCGCGATATTCCACAAGCTGGAAACGGAGAACGCCTCGGACACGCTGGAGGAGATGGACCCCACCACCCAGCGCGGCCTGATCGCCGCGATGCCCAAAGAGCAGGCCGCCCGGCTGATTGATTTGATGACACCGGGCCAGGCGGCGGATATCCTGTCCGTACTGCCCTCCGCCGAAGCCAAGCTGATTTTGGAATTACTGAGCAAACGACTGGCCGGGAAAGTCAGTCAAATCCTCCACCAACAGGAAGTAAGGGTCGCGGATTTCCTCACCGCTTCGTACCTCATGTTGCCCCCGGATAACACCGTCGGCCAGGCCCGCCGGGCTTATCAGGAGATCGGGACCCTCAAGGCGCCACGCTCCTATCTGTACGTGGTCGACGGGCAGGGAAAACTCCTCGGCGTCGTGACGGCTGCGGAACTCTTGCGGGTTGACGACGACGCGCTGCTCCGCGACATCATGAACGGCACCGTACTGACGCTGGCCCCTGACCAAACCTTGAAAGAGGCTTCGGAAATGTTCGAGCGGTACAATTTCCGCGCCTTGCCCGTCACCGATTCTGCCGGCAAATTGCTCGGCGTCGTTCCGTATCGAGACGTGATGAATCTGACACATCGGTATGTGGAGTAATATGAGACTGAAGGAAAGGCCCCGTTGTCTGCTGGCCATCTTGATCGCGATCAGCTCCCCGTCCGCTGGTACCACGCCACCGCTTTCTCGATGCCCTCGCGAAACCCGACGCGGGGTTTCCACCCGAGGAGTTTTTCGGCCTTCGAAACGTCGGCCTGGCTGTGGAGAATGTCGCCGGGGCGCGGCGGGTCAAACTTCGGCCGGATGTTTTTGCCGAGAATCTTATTCACCGTGTCCACGAGGTCCAACAACGACACCCGGCCGCCGCAGGCGATGTTGAACGCCTGCCCGAGCGCTTCCTTGGGCGCCTGGCAGGCGAGTAGGTTGGCTTCGATGATGTTTTCGACGTGGGAAAAATCACGGGTCTGCTTTCCGTCGCCATAGATCGTTGGTGACTGGTCCTTCAGGATGGCGGTGATGAATCGCGGGATGACAGCCGCATACTGCGATTGCGGGTCCTGCCTTGGGCCAAATACATTGAAGTACCGGAGCGAGACCGTCTCCAACCCGTACAACTGCCGGAAGATGGTGCAGTAATATTCTCCGGTGATCTTGTGGACGGCATACGGCGACAACGGCGATGGCGGCATGTCTTCGCGCTTGGGCAACGTCGGCGTGTCGCCGTACACGCTGGATGAAGAACTGAATACCACGCGCTGGACACCCGCGTCTCGCGCCGCGATCAACAGGTTCACCGTGCCGATGATGTTGGCTTCGCTCGTGGTCCGCGGGTCCTCCACGGAGCGGATCACGCTCGGCATCGCGCCCAGGTGAAGCACGAAACGGACGCCATTGACCGCCTGCGCCACCGACTTGGGATCGCGCAAATCACCTTCCACAATCTCCGCCTTGTCGGCAAAGCTGCGGACGTTCGTGCGTTTGCCGCTGGAAAAATTGTCGAAGACGCGCACACCACGTCCCGACCCCACCAGGTGCTCGGCGATGTTCGAGCCGATGAACCCGGCTCCCCCTGTGACCAAATAGTCCATTCTCTATTCTCCCTTGCCCACGGTCTTGACGTGAATTGTATGCCCGGTTTCCAGCTCGTTGGACAGCGAAAAGAGATGCCACGCCGTGTCGTCCGCCGCAGCCAGCAGCAGGATGGCCACGCCACGGCGCATATCACCTGCCAATGCTCTTGTAAACAAAACCCAGGTCGGCCATCTTCTGCGGGTCGTACAGGTTGCGACCATCCAGCACAATGGGCTGGCTCATGACGGTGCGCAGTTTTTCCAGGTCAAGCTGGCGGAATTCGTCCCATTCGGTGCAGATGATAAGCCCGTCGGCTCCCGCCGCCGCCGTGTACGGACCATCGCAAAACTCCACGCCCGGCAATAGCTCGCGCGCCTTGTCCATCGCCTTGGGGTCGTACGCGCGGATTCGTGCTCCTTCCTTCTGCAACGGACGGATGACCTCCAGCGACGGCGCGAGCCGCATATCGTCCGTGTTCGGCTTGAACGCCAGCCCGAGAACACCGATGGTCTTGTCCTTCACGATCCACAAGCTGTCGTGGATGATTTTCAGAAAGTGCCGAATCTGGTCCGCATTGATCTGCTGCACTTCCTTGAGCAGGCGGAAGTCGTAGCCCAACTCCTCAGCAATATGAACGAACGCGCTCAAGTCCTTCGGAAAACACGAGCCGCCGTAGCCGAGGCCGGCATTGAGGAACGCCCGCCCGATACGCTTGTCGTAGCCCATGCCGTTGACGACGTCGGAAATGTTGGCGCCGCTGGTTTCGCAAATCACGGCCAGCGCGTTGGCATAGGAAATCTTCAGGGCGAGGAATGAATTGCAGGCGTGCTTGATCAACTCTGCGCTGTTGATGTTCGTGATGATGATCGGCGCGTGAAACGGCGAATAAATCTCCTTCATCTTGGCGACGGGCCGCGGGCTGCCCACGCCGATGACGACCCGATCCGGCTGCATCAGGTCCTGCACGGCGCAACCTTCCCGCAGGAACTCGGGGTTGCTGACGACATCGAAATCGACCTTGTGTTTGTTGTAGCGTTTGATGGTTTCGGCAACCTTCTCCCCCGTTTTGACCGGGACGGTGGATTTGTCCACGATGATCTTGTACTCCGTCATGGTGCCGGCGATCTCGCGCGCCACCCGTTCGACAAAACTCATGTCCACCGAGCCGTCCGGATTGGGCGGCGTCGGCACGGCGATGAAGATCACGTCGGAGTTGTTTACCCCGTCGGCAATTTCGCCCGTGAACCGCAACCGCCCTGTGGCAACATTGCGTTTGACGATCTCCGCCAGGCCCGGCTCGTAAATGGGGATGCCACCGCCTCGCAATATTTCGACCTTTTTCGGGTCGTTATCCACGCAGATCACTTCATGGCCGACTTCGGCGAAACAGGCCCCGGTCACCAACCCTACGTATCCCGTCCCCACAATGCTTATCTTCGGCATACTGTCGCTGTTTCCTCTCAGGCTTAGTTCACCGCGATGACCGCTTCCGGATAGGCCTTCAACGTCACGCTGAAGAACGCCGTCATTTCATTGGGTGTGCTTCCCGATGCGTTCCGCTGCTCAAGATACCGGAACCCATAGGTAATGTACCAGTCGTGTGTTTCCTGGCGCAAGGTGTACTCCTGCTCCTCCCACGCGCCATCCTGTAGGTCCACCCGCTCGTACAGGTGCGCCGTCCAATGGCGCGTCAGCTTGTACGCCCAGTCCACGCTCACCAGATTACTGTCGCCACGCAGGTACCGCGTGCCCACGCCCAACGTCCAGCGGTCGGCGTCGATCAGGCGCAGGACCGTGTTGAATTCGCGCATGATCCCGCCATTGATCTGGTATCGACCAAACGTGTCCAGCGAGCACCACCGGTAAGGACGAAATTCCATGGTACCGAAAAAATCCGAGAAGTCGCTCTCGCCAGCCGTCTTCTCAACTTCGTAATCCGTCCAGCCCGTCAAATCCACCAGATTCCACGCCTGGTCGTCTCTCCGGGTCTGCACGGTCTGGCGCAGGCCGAAGCGGATGGTGTCCTCACCCGTAATCGAGTCGATCGCGTTGTTCGCGGGAAACTCCAGCGGCGAATAGCGCGTGACGGACAGGCTGTCGCCCCCCAGCAGCGTGACATCACGAACGGAGTCGAACTGAAACAGGTCGTTGGTCGCACGGTCAACACGCGGGATCCATTGGTAGTCGGCAAACGGTTGGAGGATGTGCCGCAGCCCATCAATGTGCAGCCAGTCGCTGTGCACATCGTCCCACTCGCGCGAGAGTTTGAAGGACGTCTCCGCGCCGAGATCGTACACCACGCGGGTCACGTTTTGCGTCTCCGGGGCATCCGATGGCGCGCGTGAATAGTAATCCCCGCGAATCCCGGCATGCGGAACCACCGACAGCCAGCCGCCCACCATCGACGGCGCCACAATCTGATGAAACGTGTCCGCGCGGACCGCCTGGCCCACGAAATCCGGGCTCTCGCCGGTGCCCACAATGTTTGTGGGGCCGGCCACGTTGTGGTATTGCCCGACGCTGCTTTCGCCTTCGTAGAAGAACGGCGTGTTGCCCAGGCGCGTTCGGTCCACCGCCAGTTTCGCTTCCGGGAGACGTTCCACCTCCGTAAAGAACTGGTTGAACTGCGGCCGGACAAGAAATGACAGTGTATAGTCCGGTCCGGCCTTCGTGACGTCCGCCACCGAATCGGGCGCACGGTCGTGGTCGAATTCATGCCGGAAATAATCGTGTGTCACCTCGGCGTCGCTCATCTTGTTGAGATCGACGGTGACCGTCACGTTATTGGTCAAATACTGCTTGTGCTGCCACTCGACGCGGTAGCGGGCGGCAGAGTTGGTGACGAAGCCGGTCGCGGGAGGGTTGGTCACGCCGCCCGTCACCGTGGTCCCGCCGGGTTCGGACTTGTCCGGCTGCGAGTCGTCAATAAAGTAGCCGGTCAACAATCCCTGCGCCGCCGCGCCGAACCGATATGTCAAGTCCGCGCCGGTGCCGAAGCCGCGTTCCGTTCGCTCGTCGGCGTGAACGGTCAGGTCCATGTACTTGTTCATTTTCCAGGTGAAACTGGATAGTACGAACGCCCCCCACAGCGAGTTGTCGCCCACACTCACCACCATCGGCGGCATGTCACCCTTCAGCGACCAGATCACCAGCGGCGACCAGAGCACCGGGATGGTCCCCTCACGCACCGTCGCGTCGTGCAACACCAGTCGGTCACCCGTCCACGTCTCGCCGTGGTTTGCTTGCAGCGTATAGCCGGGGCGCTCCAGATCGCTGGTCGTGACCGTGCTACGGGCGAACACATAGTGGTTGGTGCCCACCTGCTCGAGGTTCCGGACGTGCAAGTAGACGGGATCGACAAACCCGCTCGCTTCGTCCGCCTTCAACCGCCGGGTGCCGAAGTTGTAGTATGCCGATGGCGCGATCCATTCCTGGGTGCCCTGATTGATCCGGACGTGGCCCTCGGCCCACGCTTCATTGGTTTGCTTGTTGAACCGAATCCGGTCGGCGACCAACGTGACATCTTTGTCCCGCATCAGGGCATTGCCTTCGGCGAGGAACGTCTTCGCGACGTTGTCGAACGTCATCTTCTCCGCATTGATCGTCGGGCTTGGAGTTGGACCGGTTTCGACGGTCGCCGGCTCAGCCACCACGTTGGTCGGCGGCGACACGGTCATGTTCGTGACTGGCTCGGACGCCGCACTCACCGCCGGCGTGACGACCGCGTTGGTGGCGGGCTCAACAAGCACATTTGTGACCGCCTCGGTTGTCAGATTCGTCGCGGGCGCGATCGATGGGGTGGTGGACGACTCGGGGAGCGTGTTGGTCGCCGGCTCGACCGTCACGTTCGTAGCCGCTGGCTCGTCGGCGCGCGCACTCACCGCCCAAGCCGCCAGCGCCACCGCTAACCACAGGAATCGCCCCACTCTCCTCATAAAAGCGGGCGAAAGCTAACACACCCCGCGCCGCACCAGCAAGGCGAAAGCCCCATCACCGCCAAGCACAAAAACCGCCCGCACATCGCATTCCTGCAAGGCGGATTCGCAAAACTGCGGGCGCAGGCGCTCGGGAACACTTCGCGCATTGCAAATAACGCCCGCAGTCCCGTGGTTTTCGGAATCCTTTATGATCGTGCACGAAGCCTGCTTTCTCTCTGCCCGTGTCAGCCAACAAATGGGAAACAATCACATGAAAAGATCAAGAATTCCTCCCACCAATCTAACCGACTGGATTGAGTTCTGTTGGCTGTACGTCGTCAACCCGGTCTTCCGGGCCGCGCCCAACAAGCGCAAAGCGTACTTCGAGCACCGCCTCGGCAAGATCTACAACCTGCCCTGCTTCTGAGCCCCGTCACCGCGCGGCGACCACTTCGATCTCGATCAGCGCGTCCTTGGGCAGTCGGGCGACCTGCACCGTGGAGCGCGCCGGCGGCTCCTTCGTGAAATACCTGGCGTACACCGCGTTCATCGCCCCGAAATTGTCCATGTCACTCAAAAATACCGTGGTCTTCACCACGTTGCCGAAATCCAGTCCCTGCGACTTCAACAAGCCGCGAATGTTTTCCAGAACGCGCGTCGCTTGTTCGGCGATCCCGCCCGCAACCATGTTTCCCGTCCCCGGCTCGAGCGGGATTTGCCCCGCGCAAAACAAATAGTCCCCGGCCCACACCGCCTGTGAATAGGGTCCGATCGCCTTGGGCAAGGCATCGGTCGCCACGATTTGACGTTTCATTCGTTTGTCTCCGTTGTTTGTACGGTTGAATCTTCCCGACGCCACGCCAGCCATGCGGCCATCGCCAGCAGCACGAAATCCTCGGCCAGCGCCGTGACCCCCACCCTTCGCGCATCGACGGTGCCGAAGCAGCCGCAACGGATATCATACCCGTGCGCCAGCGCCCACCCGATGGCCGCCAGGAACACGACCATCAAGCCGGTGATCACCACCGCGCTCGCGCGTTTCCAGGCGCCGAGAACCAGCAGTCCGCCCGCCAGCAGTTCAATCCACGGCAGGGTGATGGCCACGAGGTTGTTCAACGCGTGCGGCGGGACATGGTAGTTGGCGACGTCCTGGGCGAACTGCGTCAGGTCGGGAACGTGCGAGAACTGGATTCCATGCGCGTGACTTACCTGCACGTTCCCAATCTTGACGACGGCCGACACGATAAACACGCCGCCGATAATCAGCCGCAGAATCAGGTTCACCATCTTCATGGCTGGTTCCCGGCGTGCGTCAACAGCCCCGCTGTGTGCCACGTGGTCCAGCCATTGACCAGCAGACGCGCGTTGTGATACCCGAGCTCGCGAAGCCGGTTCATCAGCCGATGACTCAGATCGCAATCCTGCCCATCACAATAGACGATGATCGCGGAATCGGGCGTCAACACCGGTTGGATTTGCGGATAGTGGTCGTCGAATTCCTCGATCGGCAAGCTCAGCGCGCCGGCAATGTGCCCGGCGTGGTAATCCGCCGTCGCGCGCGCATCGAGAAAAAACGCCGTCCCGCTGCCCCACAACGCTTTTGCCTCTTCCAGTGACACCGTATCACGGTCTTGCGGTGGGGCTTTCGGTGGCGTGAGGAACGGGATCCGCCGCGGCGATAGCGCGTTGGCAGCCAACCCCAGCGCCGCGCCGGCCACCACGATCACCAGCGCCTGCTGGAGCGTGCGCGCCATCCCTTCACCAGCCACTGTCGCAGGACGATGATCGCCGGTATCGTAATCTTCCTTCAAGTGCTACGCGAGAGGCGGGTGCGCATCAGGGGGCTTTCAGCACGATGATCGTCACCGGTATGAAAATCTTCGGTTGCACGGACGTGTTCGTGTCAAAACTGATCGTGCCCCGCTCCGATTGCTTCGGCGATTCCGTGAGCTTGGCAACCACGTTGTACACCTTCCCCGTCTCGACGGTCACCAGCTCCACGGTCAGGTTCGTCAAGCTGGTGCTCAAATTCGTGATCTGGAGGGGTTGATCGGAACGTGAGGAGGACACGGTGATCCGGCGGACCGGCAATGACTGCGCATCCTGCGCGGGTGTGTGCGATGAGTCCGTGATCGGCCAGTAGAGTTGTTCGTGGTCCAGGACCACGTCGCCAAGCAGGCGCCCGTTGACAAGCACCGTCACGGCGGGCTGGCTGATGCCGTCGAGGAAAACTTTCACGTTTTCATTGATTGCCCGAGGGGCGCCGTCAGCGTGGGCATCGATCACGAGTTTGACCGATTGGCCGTCCGAGCCTTCAACGGGTTCCACATGCGCGGTCAGGAATTTGCTGCTGGGCTCGGTCTTCGCCACCACGAGCTTCTGGCCATCCGTCCGGCGCAACACCACGCTTAGGTTGGTCGTCGCCCCTTGGCGGAGCGATCCCAGGGCAAATTGCTGCGGCGTGGCTTCGAGGATCTGTTTCATTTCGATCTTGATCGACAGGCTCACAGTCGGGCTGGCCGGGTCGTTGGAGGGGACGGTGATGTGTTTCTCCAACCGGCCGCGCTGGCCGCCGACACGTACGGTGAAAACCAATTCCCCTTTGTCACCCGGCTTCAGAACATCGGGTTTCACGCTGGCGACCGTGCAGCCGCAGGACGGCTGGGGCTTGCTCATCTTCAGGTCGGCGACGCCGACATTCTGATACGTGAACGTGCCGGTCACGGAGTCCACCAGCGACGTCGTGCCGAAATCGTACACGGTCTTGTTAAACTGGATTTTGGGGGCGGCTGCGGGAGGCGTCGCCGCTACCGCCGGGGTGTTGGTTCCGTCCGCGCGCGCGACGCCAACCGTCGCCAACGCCATTACTATCGCTGCCAGCAGTTGTCGCTTCATGGTCGTTCTTGCAATCTCCGTTTTCGTTGAACTTTGGGTGTTGTCCGCATCTTACTAGACCCCCGACCGTCTGACAAGTGCAACTCTTCGGGTATTTCACCCGGAAAAGAAGTTGCATTTGACGGGGGTCCGGTTGAAGCTTTCCCGGTGGGTTTCGACAGCGATCATGCTTTTTCCACTCAATTTTTTTCTGCAATCCCTCGCGGTGGCGGCGACCACCGCGGGCACGGATAATCTTTCGGAACCCGAAGTCATCGCCCGCTATCCGGCCATTGCCGTCACGACCGTTCTGCTGCTTTCGGCCGGGTTGATGTGCGATCTCTGGTTGTTGTTCCGATTTGCGCGGCCGGCCCTGTCCAACGACCCGTCAACCGACGGCGGCCCGACGCTCAAGATCGACCCGAAACCATGGAACATGCGTGATTTGCTGGTCGCCGCCAGTTCGCTCACCCTCGTGCTGGTCGCCGGCGAACTGGTGGTCACCCTTGTCTTCTACGTCAGCCACCGGGATCAAGAGAGCGCTTGGCCCTGGCTCTTGGCCACGGAGATGACCATGGAAGTTGCCATTCTCTTTGCCTTCGTGGCCGCCTTTCGGCAGCGCGGCATCGACTGGCGTCGGGCCATCGGTCTTCGCGGTATCTCACCGGCGAAATCTATCGCCTTCGGCGTGATGGGCTTTCTCGCCATCCTTCCTCCGCTGGCGGTCGCGTTTGCGGCCTACTCACAGTTTTGCCACCTCGTTGGGATTAAGGAGACGGCCCAAGACGTTGCTGATATGCTGGCCAGCTCTGACTCGATGGCCGTCGTGGTCTTAATCGCAGGCTTCGCCATCGCGGTTGCGCCTGTGTTCGAAGAGTTCCTCTTTCGCGGTTTCGCGTATCCCGTGCTCAAGCAGCGTTGGGGGGCGTGGCGGGCGTTGCTGGTTGTGTCCGCGGTGTTTGCCGCGATCCATTTTCACCTGCCGTCCCTCGGGCCGCTCTTCGCCCTCGGCGTTGGGCTCGGGCTCGCCTACGAGGCCAGCGGCTCGCTGCTGGCCCCCATCACCATGCACGCGCTGTTCAACGCCGCCAACGTCGCCATGGTCCTGTACGTGCGCATCCACTCATGAAACACCGGCGTAAACAACACCCTACGGTCTGCGACCTCGGCGAATTTGGCTTGATTCGCGAACTCCGCGGCATCGTCGGTCCATCCGGGAATTCGGTCGTGCGGGGGATCGGCGATGACTGCGCGGTCTTGCGCGGCGGCAATCCCCGCAAATACCTGCTCTATACCTGTGACCCCGTGGTCGAAGGCATTCATTATCGACCCGCCGACCCCCCCCGCCAGGTCGGCTGGAAGGCGATGGCCCGCAACCTCAGCGACATCGCCGCCATGGGTGGCGTGCCGCGTTGGGCCGTCGTTAGCATCGGGCTGCGATCCAGTACCGGCGCCCGTTGGGTGAAAGAACTCTATGCCGGCCTCCACGCGGCGGCGAAAGCATTCGGTTGCCAGATTGTCGGGGGCGACACGACCCACGTCCGACGTGAACAGTTCGTTGTGGTCGCGCTGGTCGGCGAGGTCGAGCGATCACGAATCACGTTGCGCAGCGGCGCGAAGGTCGGGGATTCGATCTTGGTGACGGGCACGCTCGGCGGCTCGTTGCGTGGCAAACATCTCTCGTTCACCCCGCGGATTCACGAAGCCCGCTGGCTGGTGGCCCGGTTTCCCGTCCATGCCATGATCGACCTGAGCGACGGGTTGTCCAGCGATCTGCACCGCCTGGCAGAGGCCAGCCCGCGCAGTATCGCCTTCGAGATTGACGCCGCCGAAATCCCTATCAGTCGCGCAGCACGCGGCAATCTGGCCGCCGCGCTCCGCGACGGCGAGGACTTCGAACTACTGTTCACTCTCGATCCCCGTCACGTGACCGCGCTCCGCCGGAAATGGGCCCGCCGATTCCGCACCGAACTGACCGAGATCGGCCGCGTCGTGAAATCCAAACAGAAAGTCGCGCTCATCCAACGGGACGGCTCCCGACAACCTCTCACCGCCGCCGGCTATGATCATTTCGCAGTCAGTTGACACTTGCAGTGTTGAGGAGACAGTGCGCTTCGGGGAGCGATTGGGCCGCGATCTCCAGCGGGGCGACGTGGTTGCATTGTGTGGCGCTCTCGGCGCGGGAAAAACCGCTCTCGTCAAGGGTATCGCGCACGGGCTGGGCATCACGCAGGAGGTGACCAGCCCCACGTTTACCCTCGTGCATGAATACCCGGGCGGGCGGCTTCCGCTGTTCCACATCGATCTCTATCGGCTCGACAGCCCGGAGCAAGCCTTGGCGGTCGGCCTCGAAGATTACCTGAGCGGTCCCGGCGTGACGGCAATCGAATGGTCGGAAAAAGTCGACTCGCTCCTGCCGGCGACGGCGACACGCATCCGCATTACCGTAGCGGACAACAACGTGCGCCGCATCGAGGTCGCATGATTACGCTGGCTATCGACACCTCGACTTCGCGTGGTGGTGTGGCGTTGCTGCGTGACGACAACCCGCTCGCCGAGGAAGCATTCGACCGATCCCAAACCGGTCAGAACCTTTTCGACGTGGCGGCCAAACTGCTTTCGGAGAACCATCTCGGCGTGGCGGACATCGGCTTGCTGGCCGTGGGACTGGGTCCGGGCTCGTTCACAGGGATTCGAGCCGGTATCGCGGTGGCCAAAGGCCTGGCGCTGCCGCGAAAGCTCCCCATCAAAGGCGTCAGCAGCTACGATGCGCTGGCGTTGACCGCCCTGCCGAAGATGCCGCGCGATTGCCCGCAACTGTGCGTGTTGGGCGACGCCCGCCGGGACGAGATTTACTTCGCGCTGTACGATCAAGCGGGCCATCGCGTGAAGGACTGCCGGGTCGCCACGCTCGAAGCCGTCACCGACGAGATTCACCAGCCGATTTGGTTTGTCAGCTCCGAGATCGAACGCTACAAGAATGACTTGGTGTCGCTTTTTGGCGGTTTCGCATCGGTTGCGGACGCGCCGGTGTTCCCCAGCGCCGCGGCGGTGGGTTGGCTGGCATTTCACCGCTTTCGAGACGATGGTGATCGTGGTGACGAGAATGCGGAGCCGATTTATTTGCGCGCTCCGCAATACAGGAAAATTGGAACATGACAGAATCCAACGTGAGTCCGGCACCGCAGTGGTCGGCCAAGCCCGGTGACACGGAGCAAATTACCGATACAGGCCAGAAGGCGTTCCAAATCAATGTTGATGCCAAGAAGTACGGCACGTTCGCGGAAATCGGCGCGGGCCAGGAGGTCGCGCGCTGGTTCTTCCGGGTCGGCGGCGCGGCGGGCACGGTCGCCAAGACCATCTCCGCCTATGATAAAACGGTCAGCGATGCCATTTACGGCACGATTGATCGCTATGTGAGCCGGCGCCGGCTCCAGCAGATGCTCGATTACGAGTACAACCTGCTGATCGAGCGGCTCGACGCGACGCGCGGCGCGGAAACGTGTTTCTTCAGCTTCGCCGACACCGTCGCCGCCCGCAGCTTCACCCGGCGCGATGATTCCAATGGCTGGCTCGGCATCAAGTTTCAGTCCGCGCCCCGCGCCGAGCCATCCCAGGTGATGATTCACGTGCGGTTGCTGGACGAGGAAAACCTCCGCGAGCAGGAAGCCCTCGGCATCATCGGCGTCAACCTGATCTACGGGGCGCTGGTTCATTTCGAGCGGCCGCACTACCTCATCACCTCGCTGCTGGATCATCTGAACAAGAGCCGCGTGGACGTGGACATGATCAAGTTTTCCGGTGCGGCGTTCGCCAAGGTGGACAACCGGCTGATGAGCCTCCAGTTGGTCGAGCATGGGCTGACCGAGGCTGTGATGTTCACCGTCGACGGCGACGTGGTTCAGCCGTCGGAGATTTTGTACAAGAAGCCGGTGCTCGTCGAGCGCGGCACATTCCGGCCGGTCAACAACCTGCACGTCGACATGCTCGAGTGCGCGCGGCGCCAGTTCCTGGCGGCCGCGCCGGAGAACAAGGACGCGGTTGTGCTCATGGAAATCACCATGCACAACCTGCTCCAGAACGTCAACATACAGCCCGCCGATTTTCTCGCCCGGGTGGACACGATCGGCACCATCGGCAAGACTGTGTTGGTCACGCGGCACGGTGAGTTTTACCGGGTCGTGGAATACCTGCGGCGTTCCACGCAAAACAACATTGGGATGGCCGTGGGCATGCCCACCGTCCAGGAACTGCTCGACGCTCGCTACTACGCCGCGGTGCCGGGGGGCATTCTCGAGGCGCTGGGCAGACTGTTTGCGGGGCCGGTGAAGTTGTATGTGTATCCGCGGAAGGACGAGCAGGGGCAACTGATCACGACGGAGAACATCCCGGTGCCCGACCCGATCAAGCACCTGCTGGCGTACTTGCGGCAGCAGCCGTTGGCGGTGGATTTGCAGGGCGTAAACTTGAAGAACCTCGACATCCACTACGTGGACCTGCTGAAGAAGATTCGCGCGGGCGACACCGAGTGGGAAACGATGGTGCCGCCTGCCGTCGCTGAGATCATCAAATCCCGCCACTACTTCGGCTTCGGCGGCGGCAACGACGAGTGAGGCGGCACACCGGCCTTCTTTCGAAGCTATCTCTGTGTCATCGCGAAGCCGGCCTTGGTATAAAGCCAATTCTTGACGATAACTGGACACCTTCGGCGTTCTCCAGTAACTTCACGCCAGATAATGACGGCAGGACGATATCTCGTCGGTATATTGGCCGCGGTGATTCTGACCCCCGCGACCGTCCGGGGACAAGCCGACACCGCGGCGAATCCGCCTTCCGCGCCGGTGGCGGTCCCCGATGTTGTAGTAAACACGAATATGCCCGTAGTTGTACCGGTGGCCGTTCCCCAGCCCGCCGTGGCCGTGGAGCCGGTGCCGCCCCCCATTGCCGTGCCCCATCCCGCCGAGGTGGTAATTCCACCGGCGACAACACCACCGCCCGCTTCGTCGGAGACGATTCCCCCGTCCCGCGCCATGCCACTGAAAATCCTGACGACCCAGGAATTGCTCACAAGATCAATCGCGTTGGCCCCGGGCGGGTCGCAACAAAAGCTCAACGCCATAACCTCTTCCCCGCTTGCCCTGTCCCCCACCAACGAGGTGGCACCGGCCATTGGCGCGGCAACCGTTTCCTCGTCCTCGACAAACTCGCCCGCCGGTCAACCCAGCCCGTGGCAGAAGAACAACCCGCTCCTGAATGGCGTCGATTACCACTGGTAGATCAGTCTGTTCCTCAAACCTCGTTGACGCTCGACCGATGGCGATCTAGTTCGGCCGGAGACCGCGTTCCACATCCGATTTTGCTTTGCGAATGAGTTCGTCGATTACATTCTCTCCGGTCGCAAACGCAAACTCATCGGCTGTCTGAAATGTCGTCGTGTAGCAGAAACGATTCACGCGCAAATTGTCCTTGAATACGCGCAACTCGACCCGAGTCTCGTTGGCGGTGTGACGAATCTCATACTCTTCCCCATTGGAAGCTGTAAACGTGATCGATCCGTGGTCGCTGTCCATTGTTTCCTCCTTTCCCTCCTTGAAACGTACAGCGTATGCTACGAATTTCAAGGGCCGTGTCCCAGATTGGCCGTTAGATGAAGAGGGTGATGCGCGGTGCGCTTTTGTCAGGGTCGTTTGCAGAAGAGCCGACTTGACTCATTTGCGTCGCGGTGCTAATTGTGAAACACGGGTTCAGCGCGACGTAAACATTCGAGTTCTCGGTTGCGCTACCTGAGGAGGCTACGGCACTTATGGGAGAGAGTATACTGGTCATTGACGACGACCCGGCAACGCTTGATTTTCTTACGCAACGCCTGAGCCCCGAGGGGTTCACGATTTCTACGGTCGCGACGGGGCAGGACGGCATAGACCAAGCCATCTCCCTCCAGCCCGATTTGATCCTCCTCGATCTGCGCATGCCGGCTCGGGACGGCGTGAGCGTTTGCAAGGCGATTCGCGCCAACCCCAAGACGCGACACATCCCCATCATCGTGGTAACGGGAGTTCTTTCGCCTGCCCATCTTCGGGAGGCGATGGCCTCTGGCGCGGATGACTTTGTATCCAAGCCCGTCGATCTGACCGACCTGCTTATCCGGGTCCGGGCCATGCTTGAGAGCCGGACAATCCAGGATCCCATTGCCCGCTACGCGCATTACACCGAGCTTGCCCGTGAGGCTGCCAGCAAGTCGGCTGCTCTCCATCCGCCCGCCGGCGAAGAATGACGGTTGGGTGCTCCCCAGACGGGCGCGCAAGGACGGCAAACCATTGGATGATGTAGCGATTCCGTCATTTCCCGCCCGTTAAACAATTCCGCGAGGGTTTTGGGGCCTGGCGACGTATTACCTGATGTAGTGGTTCACCCCGGACCAATACGGAAGGTAGACAAAATGAAGAAGTTCATGATTCTGGCAGTGATCAGTGTGGCGGTCAGCTTTCAAGCTGGAGCCGCGGTACGGAATGATGTCAACCGTTACAATACCCGGGCAGCACTGTTGGCTCCCCGCGCAAATGCCCGAACACACGCGACGGCAGCGATTGATGCAAGCACCTTGTCGGGCCAATCGGCGTATATGGGCTCACGCCCTGGTCTGGTCGTCGTCAATGCCCAGCCGTTGAGTGCCGCCGGTTACAGTACGAAGGCCGGATTTCGCGGGGTAACTCCTGCAGAAATCGAGCTGGCACCGCTAAAATAGCGGATTTTCGTCGTGAGAGAGCGAAGGCGAGCCGCATCCGTGGCTCGTCGTTCTCTTTGCCGAGGCACAGTTCGGATCTCGCCCGATCTCGGATCGCTGGCATATCGGTGAATATGGGGGTAAGTTATAAGCGCAGAACCGACGGAACCGAAGGTGTGACGCGAAGTAAGCATGGATGGTAGCGGACCTGTGTGCCTTGATGGCACTGGGCTGTGGGACGGTCGCCAAAAACCTTGTGATGAACAATCCCAAGGTGGAGAAGATACTGACCCGCCCAAGCCGGACCGCACCGTCGAGCACGTGGGCGACGGAAGTGTGCCACAACTCCAGGCCGCCAAATGACACCCCGGCACGAACGGATGAGTTCCTCAACGAAATGAAAACATTCCGGGCCAAGATTTTGGCGGCGGTCCTCGTAAGCGCGGGTGTTGTGCCTCTCGCCTATCCGCAGACCGCCCCGAGGGACGTGCTTCCGCCGACCAGCGTCGCGCGGCCACCGGTTTCGCCGACGTTGAATGTCCCGACTCCGGGCAACGTTGCTGTGCCATCTCCGGTGCCGACGGCCATTACGCCGCAGGCGCCGGCGCCGCCGGCGCAAAGTGTGCCGCAATCGCCAACGCCCGGAGTGGTCGAAACGAACAAGCTGCAGGCGCCCGCGACCGGCGAGGCCGTCGGCTCCGGTCCACAACAATCGTCGTTGTGGACGCAAACGAACGCGGCGCCACCGTCTGCTTGGGGAAAGACCACCACGGCTGTTGCGGCAACGCCATCGGCCGCCAAACCCACGCCCGACCCGTGGTTCACACCGCCGTCGAACACGAATCTGTGGGATTCCACCGTGCCCCCTCGTTCGTCCGGCACGAAGACCGACTGGAAGTAGCGGCGCGCTCGCCGCAGTTTTGGTACACTGCCAGGGTCCCATGGTTCCACAATCGTATTATCGCTGTTGGGTGGAGGTTGATCTCGACGCGCTGCGCCACAACGTCGCCGCCATCCGCCGCCGCATCGGGCCGACCGTGAAACTGATGGCGGTCGTGAAAGCCGACGCGTATGGCCACGGCCTGGCACAGGTCGCGAGCACCCTCATGCAATGCGGCGTCGACGCGTTCGCCGTCGCCAATCTGTCCGAAGCGTTGCGGCTCCGGCAAATTGGCGGCACCGGCTGGCCAATCCTGTTGTTCGGGTCGGCGCTGCCGTTTGAGGTGGCGAAAATGACTGAGCAGGACATCACGCCTACAATCTCAACCGTCGATGAGGCCCGGCTCTTCGACGAGGAAGCCCATCGACGCGGCAAGACCGTGGACGCGCATATCGAGATCGATACCGGCATGGGCCGTGTTGGTTTCTGGTATGAAGACGCCGTCAAAACCATTTTGCCGATCGCGGGCCTGCGGCACGTGCGCATTGCGGGGTTGTACACGCATTTCCCCTCGGCGGACGAAAATCTCGACGTCACCCGGCGCGAGCTGGGCTTCTTCCAGAAGGCTGTCTTGGAACTCGCGAGCGAAGGAATCAAAATTCCCCTGCTCCACACGGCCAACAGCGCGGCGGTATTGCGATTGCCGAAATCTCATCTCACCATGGTCAGGCCGGGGCTCCTGCTCTACGGGATTTGCCCAACGAAGGCGCCGCTCGGTGAGTTTCGCCCTGTCCTCTCGTTCAAGGCGCGGGTGGCGTACGTCAAAGGCGTCGCCGCCGGCCGCACGGTCAGTTATGGCCAGACGTTCACGGCGAAGAAGCCGATGCGGATCGCCACCGTCACCGCCGGTTACGCCGACGGATTCAGCCGTCATTTGTCCAACAAAGCCGACGTGCTCGTTGGCGGAAAGCGTTGTCCCGTGGTCGGTCGTGTCACCATGGATCAGATCATGGTGGACGTGACCCGGGTTCCTCATGTGCAGTGTGGCGATGAGGTGGTGTTCATCGGTCAACAGGGCAACGCGCGCGTCACGGCCAGCGAGATGGCGTGCTGGGAGGATACGATCCCGTGGGAAGTGCTTTGTGGCATCACCAAGAGCGCGCGCGTCCCCCGGATCTACCGTGGCGTTGCCGCCGCGTAGGTTCCTCTTGCCGGGGCAATTTGCCAAGGCACTCGGCCAGGCCTATCTTGAGCCAACAACTAAAGGTGGCATATGAAACGAACCTCGAAAAGCAATTCAGCGGTGAAACGATCACCTCGAACCAAGTGCGCCTGCGCGAGCTGCCAGTGCACCGTGGCGTTGAGCGGCGGTGTACGCCGGCGCAATCTGGTGTTCTGCAGCGAGACCTGCGCTTCACGGGCCTGTACGGTCGAAGTCTGCGCCTGCGAGCATGATCATTGCGCCGTCTGACTTATTTGCGAGACGCCAGGCGGCGACGCGTTTGACGAACGCGTGATCGCTCTTTGTGCTTAGCCGACTCCCACAGGGCGTCGAGCTCTTCCAGGGTGCAATCCTCGAGGCGGCGGCCGCTGGCGTGGACAGCCTTTTCGATCTGCTGGAACCGTTTTACGAATTTGGCAATGCTGCGGTTCAGGAGTTCCTCCGCTTGCAGCTCCTCGAACCGGGCCAGATTCACAACCGCAAACAGCAGGTCGCCGATTTCTTCTTCGAATTGCTTACGGCTTTTCGACGCGAGCGCGCCTTTGAGTTCGCGCACTTCTTCCTCGACCTTGGCGACAACGTCGTTGACGTGCTTCCAATCGAAGCCGACCCGCGCGACTTTGCGTTGCACCTTGTCGGCTTTCAACAGCGCGGGGAGATGTTTCGGCAAATCTTCCAGATGAACGATGCTGGTGGCGCCCTTCTCGGATTTCCTGATGGCCTCCCATTGCTGGAGCACTTCGGCGCTGTTGCGGGCCTGCGCGTTGCCGAAGACGTGCGGATGGCGATGCACCAGTTTGTCGCTGATGGATTTGGCCACGGCATCGAAATCGAACGTCCCCTCTTCGCTCGCCATCTGGGCGTGGAAGACAACCTGCAGCAATAGATCACCGAGTTCGTCGCGGAATGCGTCCATCTTCCGTTCGTCGAGCGCGTCGATCGCCTCGTAACATTCCTCGATCAGATTGTGGCGGATGGACTGGTGGGTTTGCTCGCGGTCCCACGGACAACCGCCCGGGCCCCGCAGCCGCGCCATGATCTTCAGAAGACGCGCGATGTTTTTGGTCTGAGTTGCCATGCCGAGCGGGCTAGAATACGAGCGATGAGCCGTGATGGCAAAGAAAATTGGGGTCGTAATTGGTTTCTGCCTTTGCACCGAAAAGAAAAGTGAGCAGGGCGTTGAAACACCCTGCTCACTCTGTATTCGTCGTAATGCCGCTGCGCGATTACGCGCGTGACCGGCTTCCGCTCGGGAATGCCAATACCTTCTCTTCTTCCTCCGTGAGAGCCGTACTTCGAAGCGGCGCGGCTTGTTCCCTCCGCCGCAACTCCCAGAGCCGTTCCAATTCCGTCTCCAAAGACGCTATCCGATGTGTGCCGACTGTCGGCAGATCGTCCCCGGCATTGGCCAGTCGGCTGCGCAAAAGCTGCAATTCATCAGTCACTTGCGCAATTTTCTCCAGCAAAGTGGGTTCCTTCACGGGACGCACCACCCGCGCCAGACGACGCAACGGTGAAGACCGACGGGTCTTTTTCATAGTTTTCTGTCGAGCTTTCATCATTTTGTATTTAATCAGACACATGCTTATACCAGTTGTTCAACTGAAAACAAGCTATTTTCGGCCAGTTTTCGATAAATACTGACGTAACCACTTCATGACGTGAGTGTTACAAATCATTTCCAAATCGCAGTATAGTGGTAACCTGATGCGCGAGAGGGGTTACCACCCACAAGAAAACAGCTACGAATCGAGTCTGTAGCTCAGCAGTTTTTCGCCATCGAATACGAAGTAGCCACGAAACTTCTTCCGCGCCAGCAACAACGGTAACCAGTGGGCGTCATCCTCCCACATATCGTGATATGGAATCTTGCCGATCTCGGTCCAAATCGGAGTCGCCTCGTCCGTTTCGCGAAGTTCTCCAACACAACCCCCTGCCGCAAAGACTGCAACGTGTAGCTTGTAGCCGTCAAGGAATTGGAAGAACAGTTCGCCGATCTGCTCGAGATCAGTGGGTGTGACCCCGATTTCCTCCTGAGTCTCGCGAATCGCCGATTCCAGCGCCGTCTCCCCCTTTTCAAGCCTCCCGCCAGGACCGTTGATCTTGCCGGCGCCGAGCCCCCGCTTCTTGCGAATCAACAGGATCTGCCCATCCCGCATCACAAAGCAAAGGTTCGCATACTCGGTCGGCTTCCAGGTCGACCAGTCGATCCGATCCACATCGAGGTCAGCGGTGCTCATGGTTCCGAATCGTGTGGAAACTCCCCTCTTCACAGGCCCGCACAAAACTTTCGGTCACCGATTTCAAGTCCTCCCACCGGGACCGGATACTTTCCGCCTCGTGTCCGCTGATGTTGTCGTCCACGCACCCATTCGCGATCACCGAAAGCATTTCCGCAAACTCCTGCACGACCCGATGCGTCGCCGGCACCAGCGAATAGGCTCGGGCTCGTCCGACCTTCGGGTTCTTGATGAAAAACCCGTTGGCATGCGCGCAGAGCCACTCGACGATCCGCGTATCGTCCGCCGCATCCACCAGCGACGCCACCCGATCCAGCGGGTTCGTCGCCCCGCTTCCCTGCTCGGGCGGCTCGGCCCACTTGTAGACCATGGAAACCGACAGGCCCATCTGGTCGGCGATGTGTTTCGGGTTATGGGTCTGGAAAACCTCGTGCAGCAATTCGTGCGATTTCATGCTGCCGCCGATGATTACAAACAAACCGCGCATTTGTAAATGACGCTGCGGCCTTCTTCTGGTTGATTAGGGCACGATGAACGGTCGAAAACCAGACACGGTCGTCACATGGGAAGTGCTTGACGCGTCCACGTCACCAGCGCCATCGTACACCCGAGGCCGTGCCTGATATGAGACGCGTCTGTCCAAAATGCGATGTCCCACTGTTCGTCCTGCATTTCCGTGACCTCGATGTCGATTTCTGTCATCAATGCCGCGGACTGTGGCTGGATGCCGGCGAGTTGGAAGCGATCATGACGCGTACCGGCGCCCACACGAACGATCCCTTGTTGGGATTCCAAAAACAAGCTGGCACGGAACCAAAAGGCCGTCCCCACCTCTGCCCACGTTGCGACACCGCCCTCCATGAAATACAAGTGGAACATGCCGGCTCGCCAACGCTGACCCTCGACAAATGTCCCCGCGGCCACGGCTTGTGGTTCGACGACCACGAATTGCAACAGCTTCTCGCGATGTTCCCACCCGACAGCGGTGCGGGAAACACCATCGAGCTGTTGAACGAATTGTTTGGTGTGCAATCAAAACCTTAAACAAACGAGGAGATAAATTATGCCTATTGTCATCATCCTGCTGCTGGTTCTGGTCGGGTTGGCATTTCTGGTGGTCTTGTGGATCGCCGGCGCCTACAACGGCCTCGTCCGCCTGCGCAACCAGTTGGAAAATGCCTGGGCGCAAATCGACGTCCAACTCAAACGCCGCCACGATCTGATCCCGAATCTGGTCGAGACCGTCAAGGGCTATGCCGCGCACGAGCGCGGGACCCTCGAAGCCGTCATCCAGGCGCGCAACATGGCCGTCAGCGCCAAAACTGTCGGCGAACGCGCCGAGGCCGAGAACGTCCTCACCGGCGCGTTGAAATCCCTGTTTGCCGTCGCCGAGGCCTATCCCGACCTGAAAGCCAACCAGAACTTCCTGGCCCTCCAAGAAGAGCTGACCTCCACGGAGAACAAGATCTCCTTCTCACGCCAGTTCTACAATGACACCGTGATGACCTTCAACACACGCATCGAAGTCTTCCCCACCAATGTCATTGCCAACATGTTCCATTTCACACGCCACGACTTTTTCGAGGTCAAGGCCGCTGAGGAACGCGAGGCGCCCAAGGTTCAGTTCTAACCGCGACGGTAATCGACCCACCATGTGGGAAGCCATCGTAGCCAATCGCCGCCGTTCGGCGCTCCTCATCAGCGTCATGGCGGTGATCCTCGTGCTGATCGGTTACAGCGCCGGCATGTTGATCGGTGGGCCAGATGCCGGCGGTTTCGGCGTGCTGGTGGCGCTCGGCATCATGACGGTAATGTTGCTCGTCTACTTCACCAGCGCCGAGTCCGTCCTCATGTACGGCACGTACGCTCGCGAATTGAAACGTGAGGACAGCCCGCAGTTGTTCGATGTCGTCGACGAAATGTGCCTCGCCTCCGGCCTGGGCTTCACGCCCCGCATTTATCTGATCGATGATCCCGCCCCCAACGCCTTCGCCGTCGGACGCAAACCCGAGACCAGCGCCATTTGCGTTACGACCGGCTTGATGTATCGCCTGAACCGTGACGAACTCCAGGGCGTCATCGGCCATGAGATCGGGCACCTGAAAAACCGCGATGTGCAATTCATGACGCTCGCCGCGGTCATGCTAGGCACCATCGTCATTCTCTCCGTGATCGTGCGCCAGTACTTCTGGTACGGCGGCCGGGTTCGTGGCCGCTCCAGCTCTCGCGATGGTGGGGGCCAACTGCAAATCATCATCCTCGTCGTCGGCCTGTTGTTCGCCATCCTCGGGCCGGTCATGGCCCAACTCCTCTACTTCGCCTGCTCTCGCAAACGCGAGTATCTGGCCGACGCCTCCAGTGCGCAGTTCACCCGCTACCCCGAAGGCCTCGCCTCCGCCCTAGAAAAGATTTCCCAGGCGCACGTACCGCTTACGTTTGCCAGTCAGGCCACCGCCCCGATGTTCATTGTCAATCCGCTGACCGCTGCCACGGGCGAAGCTGACAGTGTTTTCTCGTCGCATCCCCCGGCCAAGGACCGCATCCGCGTCCTGCGCGCGATGACCGGCGCATCATTCGCTGATTACGAAGCGGCTTACCGCCGCGCCAAGGGTGGTGCCCTTATCGGCTCCCAGACACTAAAATCCGCCGGCCAACAAACCATTCGCGCTCCGTCGAACCAAGGCCCGATCCAGACTCACCGCGAGACGCACGACGCGGTCCGCCGCTACCACGGCTACATGCGCCTGCACTGTAATTGTGGCCTCGATATCTCTGTTCCCGATGGCTATGAGCAGGACACGATTCGCTGTTTCCGTTGCGGCAGCGTTCTGACCATCCCGACAGCGACCACCGTGCCGGCTGCTTCACCCGCATCAGCCAACGCCATTCCTCCGGTCATTCCGGGCATCGCGCCGCCGGTGCTGGCGACCACTGGCCCGCTTCAATTTCATCGCACAAACCGTAACAGTTGGGAATCGTTCCGCTGCGCCTGTGGCCGGACCATTCAACTCAGTCCCGCCTTCGACGCTTCCCACATTACCTGCACCGCTTGTGGCCGGACCATCGCCGTCGATTGATACCGATATGAAAAGAGGATTGCTTGAACTGCCGGCCGACTCGGGAGAACTCGGTTAAATGGATCGCTGCGAAACTTTGAACTGAAGCGGTTTCGGCTTTTGGTGATCGGCCCCGACGCGGTACACTGCCTGCATGACCCAGGTCGGCAGAACGGTCGTCCCCCCCGCCAAACCTGTTCTCATTTTCGACGGCGACTGCAATTTCTGTCGCCGGTGGATTTCGCGCTGGCGCGAAGCGACGGGCGACCACATCGAATATATCCCCTTTCAACATCCGAGCGTCGCGGAGCGATTCCCCGAGTTGCCCCGCGAGCAATGCGAGCAGGCGGTTCAACTGATCGATACGGACGGATCGATTCATTCGGGTGCCGAAGCGGTTTTCCGCGCCCTGGCAGTCGCGCCGCGGAGTCGTTGGCCGCTGTGGCTGTATCAACGCTTCCCCGGCGTCGCGCCGGTCACGGAATCCGTTTATCACTCCGTCGCCACACACCGGACCGGGTTCTCACGGCTCACACGCTGCCTGTGGGGTCAGCACGTTGAGCAGCCCACGTGTCTCTTCACCCGCTGGCTTTTCCTCCGGTTTCTCGGCCTCATTTACCTGATTGCGTTCATCTCGCTCTGGACGCAAATCGACGGCCTGATCGGCAGCCACGGCATCACGCCCGCCGCCCAATTCATGGAAATGCTGCGCAACTGGGCGGCCGAGCACAACACCTGGGACGCTCACCTGATCGCGCCGACCCTCTGTTGGTTCAGCGCCAGTGACGGCTTCCTGCACTTTCTGTGCGCGGGTGGTATCGTTCTCTCACTCCTCGTGATTTTCGGGATTGCAACCGCCCCGTCCCTCGCCTTCCTGTGGCTTTTCTACCTGTCGCTCTCGGTCGTCAGCGACATCTTCCTCGGCTACCAATGGGATGCGCTCTTGCTGGAAACCGGACTTCTGGCTGTGTTCTTCGCGCCGCTGCAATTATCGCCCGGGCCCGCGCGCGAAGCACCGCCATCCCGCACGATGCTGTGGCTGCTGCGCTGGCTGCTCTTTCGATTGATGTTCGCCTCAGGTGTGGTCAAACTCGCCACGCACGACCCGACCTGGCGCAGCCTCACGGCACTGACGTTCCACTATGAAACCCAGCCGCTGCCAACCTGGATCGGCTGGTACGCACACCAATGCCCCGTGTGGTTCCAGAAATTCTCCTGCGGCGTCATGTTTGCCATCGAGTTGGGCACTCCGTTCCTGATCTTTGCCCCACGCCGTCCGCGCTTCATCGCCGCGGGCGCGATCACAACGCTGATGATCCTGATCGCCGCCACGGGGAACTACTGTTTCTTCAATCTCCTCACGGTCGCGCTCTGCGTGCTGCTGCTCGACGACGCCGCGCTTCGGCGTTTCGTTCCCGCACGGTGGCGGGAACTGCCCGCGAACGCCGACCGCCTGCGTTGGCCGGGGTGGATCATCAAACCGTTGGCGACCGTCGTGATCATCGTCACGACGATGAACCTGCTCGGTGCGTTCCGCGAAGAGATTCCGTGGCCGGATCCGCTCGTGGAGCTGCACTCCCTGTTGTCCGCAACGCGAAGCTTCAGCGGCTACGGCTTGTTCGCGTCCATGACCACGGCCCGCCCGGAGATCATCATCGAAGGAAGCGACGACGGCCAGACGTGGTTGCCCTACGAGTTCAAATACAAACCCGGCGATCCCCAGAGGCGTCCCTCCTTCGTCGAACCCTTCCAACCACGCCTCGATTGGCAGATGTGGTTCGAAGCCCTGCGTGTCGCGCGTCCACGGACCGAGCCGAGTCCGTGGTTTCTCAGTTTCTGCGAGAAGCTCCTTCGCGGTCAAACCCAGGTCCTCGCGCTCCTCAAGACAAACCCGTTCCCTAACGCTCCCCCACGTTACATCCGCGCGATGGTGTACAGCTACCATTTCACCGACTTCGCCACCCGACGCGAGACAGGCGCATGGTGGCGTCGGGAACTTTTGGGACCGTACTGCCCCGCGTTGTCACTGCGGACGAGCCAGTAACGCCGTCAATGTCCGCATTGCGGCGTTTCCGTTTCGGGTTGGCGCGAATTCAGATGATCCAGTGCCTTCTGATAACTTCGCCGCTCCAGGTAATGCCGCAACATCGGCGACACATCGGGACCAAGCCGCTGTTGCAGTTCCGTCACGCGCGCCAGCGCCGCCGCCACAGCCTCCTGGTCTTTCTCCGCCGCCGCTCGCATGAATCTCGACAGCGCGTCGTGCAACTCCTGTTCGACGGTGGTCATGCTACCGTCGAACTCCTTCCAGATGCTCGCCGCGTTTCTTGCCCTGCTTGAAATCCCAAAGCAGCCAATCATCATCAGGAACAAACTTGCGCAGTTTGCGATCCCATTTCCTGGGCAATTTGCGGTTCAGCCGCTCCAAGAATGGCAGCAGCGGACGCCGGGGCTTGTATCGGTGCTCGTGCTCGTCCACGGCAATCTCCTCTTTCCACCCCAGCTTCTTCCGGTACGCGGCGAACCCGAACCCGTCGAAGAAGTTTTCACCGCCGACCAACGGGATGTACCACAGGCTCGGAACACCGCGCGGATTCTCGCGAATCGGTATCTCCTTCTCCAACTGCGCCAGCAATTCCGCGCCCCGGGGATCGTTCTTCAAATGATCGCGCAACTCATGGAGCGTCGGGAAATTGATTGGCGGGCTCACGAACAACACCGGCTTGTGTTGCAGCGTCGCCATGATGATCTCGTGCGGCGTGCCGACGCTGTAGATGTTGGTCGGGCAATACGAAATCGTGAAATCGCTCGTGTCGACCATCCGCAGGTCGATGTGCAGTGTCTCCCAAAACTGCCGCGCGCACCACGACCGCGTCTCCGCCGCTTTGCGGCCCGGCTCGTACGTCCAGCGCTTCTTGATCCGCTCGCCGCTCTTGACGTCCTCGCGTCCGTACTCGTACAGGCCGCGCACGTCGGGCTTGAACCACGGGTCGAACACCGTTACCCCCATCGTTTCGAGGAATTCGCCGACGCGGTTGCGCCAGCCGAATTTCTTCTCCGCGGCGCGCGACGCCACGAAATCCATCGGCCCGGACAAATACACGCGGGCGCCTTGCATCAAACCATGCTGGTTATTGGCGCGGCCCATGAGGGAAGGAGATTACGCGGAGCCGTCGGCCACCTCAAGCCGCAAAACTTTCCCCCGCTCGTTTCCTCGCCCACGCCATCCGGGACAATCAGCTCTCCGGAGGAACCGCCAACTGCATCGCCTGGTCAAACATCGCGGCTCCGTTGGGGATCGCGCTGGCGATGAACCCGCTGCGAAACGCGTCTTGTTGGGCCGGTGACGCATCGACAATATACGATTTCAGGTACGTCACCAGTTGGGCCATGGTCAGTTGGTATTGTTTCATTCCCGCGCCCCACTGATCGCCAACCTGATAATACCCCTGCGCGTCCTGCGCCGTGTAGGTTGCAGTCGGCGCACTATCGTCAGCCGCTACGTCAGGCACCGGACCGGACGGGTAATACGGCTGGACGGCATAGCTGTCGTCGGGCTCGGTCGTGTAATCCCCATACGCCGGAGCGCCGTAATCCGCGGAACCGTAGTACGGGTAACAATACGGCCATCCATACCCGTAGCCGTACACGATCACCCCACCGCCGTATCCGCGTCCGTAACGGTAGCCGTGTCCATAGCCTCTTCCGTAGCCCCTACCGTAACCCCCGTGATAACCGCCATGGAAACCGCCACCGTGCGTGAACCCCGATCGTCCACCAAAACCCGGATGAAAAGCCGTTCCCCCGTGGCCAGAGCCACCATGGAATGACGCGGGAGCGCCATGCGCGCCTCCGCCTCCTTCACCGCCCCGCCCCTCGCCTCCTCTTCCCTGCGCATATACCGAGATCGCAGGCAAGACCAACGCTAGCACTACGCCAAGATGCCCTCGTTTCATATGTCTCCACCTTCTTTCTCTACCAAGTAAGACGCGGCAATCCGCCGATATGTTTCAAAAATCGGACGGAACCCTCCCTGATCCTGCGCCGCCGATACCGCCAGCGATATGTGCTTCCGCTACAACACAATGAATGCCCAGTCATCCAGATCAAGTGCGCGTTATGTCGTTGACTTCGCACTGCCTTTGGCGCAGTTTCTGCGCGGTCACGTCCGCACATCGTTCGGGGGGCGATTCGATGAGACCGTCGCTGCTGGCGATTGCTGTGTCCGTCACGCTTGTCGGTGCGCAAACTAATCTGCGCGCCGAGGACTACTTCACCCCTAATCTTCAGGTGGCCCTCACGAGTGACAACGGCGCCAACACTTCCCTCGAACACCGCGACTATCTCCTCCCCTATCACGAAGGCCAATGGCCGAGCAAGTACCTCGAATGGCTCTGGGAAGATCCCGCCAATCTCTTTACCCGTCCCGCCTTCTGGGGCGGCGCCCAATGGGCCACCTTCGGCATCGAAGCGGGCATCACCGGCGGCCTGATACCGGCCGACCGCTCCTTCCGCGATTTCTCCGACGACATCCACAATAAAACCCTCACCTCGACCCTCAAACCCATCGACTTCGTCCTCGGCAACTACCCCGTCGCCCTCATCAGCGGCGGAATGTTCGCCAGCGGCCTCGGCTTCCACAACGAAAAACTCGCCGACTCGGGCTTCTTGTCCCTGGAATCCGTAGGTTACGCCACCCTCATCGATGTCGGCATCAAAGGCCTCACCGAACGCGAGCGCCCGCGCGAGACGCACGATCCGTACGCGTTCCTCGGACCCGGCGGCTCTTCCCACGGCAGTTCGTCGTTCGTCTCCGGCGACGCCATCGCCGCCTTCGCCTTCGCGTCCAGCGTCAGCGAAGTCTGGCAAACCCCGTGGGTCACCTGGCCGCTCTACGCCCTCGCCGCCGCCGTTGCCGTCCAACGCACCGAGGCCGACGCCCACTGGCTCAGCGATGTCGTTGGCGCCGCCTTCCTCGGTCACGCCATCGGCAAGACCATCGTCCACATGCACTATCGCCACGATGTCGATGGCCGCCTCATGCCCTACATCGCCGACCACGTCGTCGGCCTCCAACTCGCCTTCACGTTCTGAACGTTCGGATCGATTGGTTCTCGCCCTCGGCGCGTGGTGTTCGGAGTCACACTTTCAACTCCGCAGTTGTACGCCGGCGAGAATCAGGCCGCCAGCCAGTATAAATATCGCCACCACTAGCCCGATGGCCCTGAACCCGCCCTCGATAACCTGAGCCACCAACAACACGGTCGACAACGTGATCCCCAAAACCACGCCCACACTTCCCAGAGCCAGGCATATCATGCCGAGGATCGTCTTGAAACCGCTGGCCTTGCCTTCTCCCGGCCTTCGCCACGTGATGGACACCGAACCCCCACTCAGTCTCGTCCCGTAGCATTGCGCGGTTGACCGTCCGCAGTTGGGACATTCCCGCAGACCGAAATCCAACTGCGCGCTCGTCACGATGTACACCTTGCCGCACGACGGGCAGGTGACCGCGGCGCAATGGCCTTCCCAGTCCTTATCGTGCCCTAAGTTCTCGACGTCCAGTTCTCTCGTCGGCATGCTCGCTCCCCGTTTCAGGAATCACTCCTCATCTAATCGTCACCGGGGCGGAAGTTTGTCAGCCAACCGCCGGGTCGATGGTTCATCGGTGGCATCTCACACCCGTGCACAAATTGTCTGGACAGACTCCCACGCCTATGTTTATCTGGCCTGCGGAGAAGCTAACGAAGTCACGATTTGCCAGTGGAATCAAACTTCGCGAATCGGCCTTCAGGACACGGAGCCATGCTGTGAAAAGCCTGTCCGTTGTTGCTTTGATGGTTGTCGTCGTGCTGTGCGCCAGCACATCGCGCGCAGCGGTCTACGACGCCGCGAACGATTTTTCACCTACCAACAACCCCAATGGCGTCTGGAGTTACGGCGAGGAGGAACCGCCCGGCTACGGGTTTACGACGCTCCCAGGCATCGATTACATCGGCGTCGTCAATAATTGGGATGATCTTGGCGACCCGCCGGATGTGACCCACAATGCAACCACGGGTACGGTCGTCGCCACAACCCATTATGCGTTTGGAACCATAACCGTGGTGTGGCAGCCGGGCCAGATCGGCCTCGCTCCGTTTGGTTCCTCGTATTGTGTCGTTCGATGGACCGCACCCACCTCGGGTGTCTACCAGATCTCGGCTCAGTTCTCCGGTCTTTGCACGAATGAAGTCCCCACCGACGTTTGCTCCAATGGGACCCAGACGGACGTGCATATTATGCTCGACGGATCGATCAACAGCTTCAGCCCGCACTTGTTCGACGGCTCCGTCAACGGCTATGGCCCCGGCTCCGAGACATCTACCACCGTCTACCAGCCACTTCAGCCGGGGGATACGGTTGATTTTGTCGCGGGCGGCGACGGCTTCTGTGTCATGACGGGCCTGAAAGCCACCATTACTCGAATTCCGGACGGTAACGCCGACCTCGGCGTCAGTGTCGCCCAAGCGCCCAGTCCGACCACCACGTTCAGCAATGTCGTTTACACCATCACCGTAACCAACACCGGGCCTAGCGACGCGGTCGAGGTTATCGTCACCAATACGTTGCCGCAGCAAATCATCTACACCGGGTGCGGGATTGACACCAATGGCGTTTGCACGAATCCACAGCCAGGCCTCGTCACGGCGGTTTTCCCCACGTTTGCCGCCGGGACTTCTGAATCCCTGACCATCACCGGGCAGGTACGTTGCTCGACCCGAAATGGCGCGACCTTCAAGACCACCACCACGGTCAGTTCGTTGTTACCAGACCCGACGAATTCCAACAATCAGGTCAGCAGCATCACCACCAATGCAAATCCCCTGCGAAAACCCGTCTGTGCGGACGCCCTCGCCTTTTCCGAGTCCCTGGCGGACAAGCTGTCGTGCGCGTATGGAGATTGCGAAACCGTGACGGCTGATCGCTTCACGATCACGGCAGCGATTTCCCTCGAAGGAGTGGACATTACGCAGATCAATGAGAATACTCCCTTCAGCGTAACCCTCGGTGACTATTCCGAAAGCGATAGCATGGGTGATGATCCATCCTACGTAGCGGGCAAGACCACCGCGTTCTTCTTCGACGGGTTCACCGACGATCAGGGCAACGAGGTCGTGGACCAGGTGATTTACCTGAAGTGGACCGCGCAACAGTTGCTTGTCACTGTCAAAGCCAGGAACGCGGACATCGACAATTCGAGTTTCAGTCCGATCTTGGCGGAAAATTACGATTACGATTCCTCGGCTTTGATCACGAACGGCCTCACCGGCAGCATCAACTTCGGCTCAGCTACCATTCCGTTTGATTACGTGTACGCCACCGGCAAAATCGCCTCCCACAACGCAAATCCGCAGGACCAAGGCCCCTTCACCTTGGCTCACGTTACCATTAAGGGAACTTGGAGCGACTAGACCCGGCTACTCCGCACCTCTGAATTGATCCGCCTTGTTCTTGAACAGCACGTTGAACGTCGTCAGCGAACCGTACGACCGCGTCACGTATTGCTGGAACTCCACCTTCTCGGCGTCGCTGAGTTTCTCGTGGCTGTTGATCTTCTGCTCGAGCACCCGCAGGTTGTTGCGCAACATCACCACTTTGTGGAAAAATACGTCCAGCGGGACCTCCTTCGCCTGCAAGCTCGCGTCCGCCGGGTGGATCACCAGCCGCCCGCCATGCCATCGACCCCCGAGTTCCTCCACCACTTCCCCTGGTGTTCCCACTCCCAATTCGGTCAGTACCGCCCGCGTGGTCTTCTCGATGAATTGCGCCAACGGCATGTCCTTCCCGCCCACCGACACGCGTGCCTCCTCCGCCACCAGATCGCTCGTCTCCGGCGCGACGGTCCGCGTGGCATCATTGAATCGAATGTCTGCCGTGTTCTCGGTGATCGATTTGACGACGCCCATCCCGTGCTGCGGATGTCTCACCTTCATGCCGACGTGTAGTTCTGAGGTTTTCATAAGCTTCCACGCATCAATGGTCGCACCAATCATGCCCCTTGGTCTTGGAATGGCGATACCGGCGGATCAACGCATTGGTCGAACTGTCGTGCTTGAGCGGCGGGTCGCCGATGCTCTGCAGTTCCGGCGTGATCTTTTTCGCCAGCACCTTCCCCAGCTCGACTCCCCACTGGTCAAACGAATCGATGTTCCAGATCGCGCCCTGCGTGAACACCACGTGCTCGTACAGCGCCACCAGTTTGCCGAGCGTCTCCGGCGTCAGTTGCGCCGCCACAATCGTGTTCGACGGCCGGTTGCCCTCAAACACCCGGTGCGGCACCAGCCAATCCGCCGTGCCTTCCGCCTTCACTTCCTCCACCGTCTTGCCAAACGCCAGCGCCTCGCTCTGCGCCAACAGGTTCGATATCAACAAATCGTGGTGCTCGCCAATCGGGTTCAGCGGATGGTAAAACCCGATGAAGTCGCACGGAATCAGTTTCGTCCCCTGGTGGATGAGCTGGTAGAACGAGTGCTGGCCGTTGGTGCCGGGCTCGCCCCAGTAAATCGGGCCGGTCTGGTAATCCACCCGCGTTCCCGCCAGCGTGATGTGCTTGCCGTTGCTCTCCATCGTCAATTGTTGCAGGTACGCCGGGAACCGCTTCAAATACTGGTCGTACGGCAGTACCGCCGCCGTTTGCGCCCCGAAGAAATTGTTGTACCACACGCCCAGCAGCCCCATCAGCACGGGCAGGTTCTTGTCGAACGGCGCCGTGCGAAAATGTTCGTCCATCGCGTGGAACCCGGCGAGCATCGACCGAAATTCCTTCCCGCCGATGGCGATCATCGTCGCCAACCCGATCGCCGAATCCATCGAGTACCGGCCCCCCACCCAGTCCCAAAAACCGAACATGTTCACCGGATCGATCCCGAATTTCGCCACTTCCGGCACGTTGGTCGAGACGGCGACGAAATGCTTGGCCACCGCGCGCTTGTTCCGGAACCGGTTCACCACCCATTGCTTGGCGCTCTGCGCGTTGGTCATCGTCTCCTGCGTCGTGAATGTCTTGGACGACACGATGAACAGCGTCTCCTCAGGGTCGAGGCCGTGCGTCGCCTCGGCAAGATCCGTCCCGTCCACGTTCGACACGAACCGGAAGGTCAACTCGCGCTTGCTGTAATACCGCAACGCTTCATACGCCATCACGGGTCCCAGGTCCGAGCCGCCGATGCCGATGTTGATGACGTTGCGGATCCGCTTGCCCGTATACCCTAGCCACACCCCGTTGCGCACGTGTTCGGAAAACTCTTCCATCTTATCCAGGATAAAATGCACTTTCGGAACGACGTTCTCGCCGTCCAGGATGATCGACTGCCCGCGCGGCGCCCGCAGTGCCACGTGCAACACCGCCCGGTCTTCGGTGATGTTGATCTTCTCGCCCTGGAACATCGCGTCGATACGCCCGCGCAGGTTGCACTCCTCGGTGAGCTTCAACAGGAGTTGGATTGTCTCGTCGGTGACGCGGTTCTTCGAGTAATCCAGATACAGCCCCGCGCCCTCGGCGGTCAGCCGCTCGCCGCGCTTCGGGTCATCCGCGAAGAGTTTCCGCAGATGCACGTCCTTGACGGTCTGGTAGTGCGCTTCGAGCGCCTTCCAGGCGGGACGTTGCGTGAGCGGTGTCTTGTTCATGGTTGTACGGAATCGATAAATCGCTTGGCGCGATCCACGGCCCCACTATAACACGCCCCCTTTTTTCCTCAACAACCGTTTGTCGCGCCTTGCACACGGCCCATCATCACGCTATTCTCCCGCCGGTCGCGCGAATCGCCATGAAATCGTCCCACACCCGGAAAACCCCGTCGAACAAGGTGGTTTTTCTGTTCGACGTCGACAACACGCTCCTCGACAACGACCGCGTGATCGCCGATCTCCGCAAGTACCTGCATCGCGAGGTCGGCTCACACCGCGCCGGGCAGTACTGGTGCATTTTCGAGAAGTTGCGCTCCACGCTCGGGTACGCCGACTATCTCGGCGCGCTGCAACGCTACCGCATCAAATACCCGCACGATCTCCGCCTCCTGACCGTCTCCCACTTCCTCATCGAGTACCCGTTCGCCAATCGCCTGTTCCCCCACTCGCTCGATATCGTTGATCGTGTGAAGAAATGGGGGACGCCCGTCATCCTCTCCGATGGCGACGTGGTGTTCCAGCCGCTCAAGGTCGAGTGCTCGGGCCTGTTCGACGCCGTCGCCGGCCGCGTGCTCATCTATGTCCACAAGGAGAACGAACTCGACGACGTCGCCAAGCGGTTCCCCGCCCGCCATTACGTTCTCATCGACGACAAACTTCGCATCCTCGCCGCCGTGAAGAAACGCTGGCGCGACCGCGTCACCACCGTCTTCGTCCGTCAGGGCCACTACGCCTTCGACCGCAAAACCCTCGCCACCTGCCCTCCCGCCGACGTTCAGATCAACCACATCGGCGACCTGTTGCGCGCGGACGTTGCGGAATGGTTCAAGTTGTTTGCGTGAGGAGCGCATCCAAATCCAGCGGATGCGTGAACATCTCGATCCCGCCATCCGCCGACCGCGGCCACTGGTCCTTTGGCCGGTCCCAGTACAACTCCACCCCGTTGCCGTCGGGGTCCCGCAGGTAAATCGCCTCGCTCACGCCGTGGTCGGATGCGCCTTCCAGCGGAATCCCCGCCTTGACGACCCGCCGCAACGCGTCGGCCAACTCGGCACGAGTCGGATACAAAATCGCGAGGTGATACAACCCCGTGGTTCCCTCGGGTGGCGGCGAGCCGCCCGCGCTCTCCCACGTGTTCAATCCGATGTGATGATGATACCCACCCGCCGAGACGAACGCCGCGCTCTTCCCGTAGCGCTGGGTCAATTCGAACCCGAGCACGCCGCAATAGAACGCCAGCGCACGGTCGAGGTCAGCCACCTTCAAATGAACGTGGCCGATCCTGACACCAGCATGAATTGGAGCCTGCTTCATGGGTGTTTTGATGCCCAACTCGTCTCGCTGGTTTCCTGCCTGTGCCGCACCAGCATGCCGCACACTTTTCGCTCGGCAACCCGCGAACCATCGGGCATTCTCCGCAGGAACCCATGAAATCCAGCCGACTCGAAGCGTTCAGCGATGGCGTGATCGCGATCATCATCACGATCATGGTGCTCGAGTTGAGGGAACCGACCGGGACCGCCCTCGCCGACCTGAAACCACTCCTGCCGATCTTCCTGAGTTACGTGTTGAGCTTCCTCTACGTCGGCATCTACTGGAACAACCATCACCACATGCTCCATTCCACCAAGCACGTCACCGGCGGCATCCTCTGGGCGAACCTCCACCTGCTGTTCTGGCTGTCGCTCTTTCCGTTTGCCACGGCCTGGGTGGACGAGAACCATCTCGCCGCGACGCCCACCGCCGTCTACGGCCTCGTCCTGCTGATGGCCGCCATCGCGTATTACACTCTACAGCGCGCCATCATCAAGTTGCAGGGAACCGACTCCGTCCTCGCCGCCGCCATCGGGAATGACTGGAAAGGCAAGCTCTCGCCCCTCCTCTATTTCATCGCCATCCCGCTCGCGTTCGTCAGCCCGTTGATCTCCAACGGCCTGTACGTCCTCGTCGCCCTTCTCTGGCTCATCCCCGACCGCCGCATCGAACGCATGCTGGTGAGGTACGAGAAGGAGTGAGTCACCATTGAATTTCGCGACTGACTGCGCACGACCGAAGCCGCCGTGTCGTTGCAAGTATGGCGTCCAAATCTTTACAACGGTTGCGACGCGTGCCCTTTGGTTTAAGATTCAGGCACAACGAATTGCAGGCCGATTGTAGTTCCAAGGTCGAATTGTCATGAGTATTCTGGATACCATGAAGGCTAAAGTCTTTCTGAGTTGTGGCCAAAGTAGAGAATCTGACGAAGCGGGAATAGCCGCCAAAGTCGCCGACGGGATACGCGAGCTGGGGTTCGACTGCTACATAGCGGTTGCAGAGCAGAGTTTGCTCGGCCTACGCGAGAATATTTTTTACCAACTTAATACCGCTGACTATTTTGTCTTCATCGACTTCAAAAGGGAGAGGCTCGATGTTGCGAGAGCAAATATACATCGCGGTTCCCTATTTTCGCATCAAGAACTGGCGGTTGCATCTTTTCTTCAAATTCCCGCCCTTGTTCTGCAGGAGGACGGTGTAAACCCACTCGATGGAATGTCCGGTGCAATTCAAGGCAACGCGACGCCATTTTCCGACAGACAACATATAGCCAGCATAGTGGCTGAACAGCTACGCCAAAGACTTGAACGGAACGAATGGAGCACACAAACGCACAACGCGCTAACTCTCCACTTACCGCCTCAGTCCTTCTCCGATGCCCTACAACCACAGGGGGGGTTGCTCCGTCATTTTCAAGTCTCAGTCCGGAACAATCACTGGCGCAGGCACGCGCTGGAATGCTTTGCTTACTTAGAGGCCGCAGAGGATCTTCTGGCAGCCCGCCGTATTCAACTTGAGACGATAGAATTTAAGTGGGCTGGATCGACCCTGCCGAGTGTCCGTATTGGGCCGGTCGCGTCTCGGCGTTTCGACGCATTTCAATTTACACACACAAATCCGATAAATCTCGGGTTCAAACTATTCACGGATTCGACTGAGTTCTGCCCACGGCTTGAACGCTCATGCAAATACAAGCTAACGTTCGTCGTTGTCAGCCAAAACTTCGAGCCCGCTCGCAAATCCTTTATACTTCAGTTCGGCCACACGCTGGACTCGATCGGATTTGAGGAGGATGAATAGGGCCTGAGGGTAACTCTTAAGCTGGAAATCAGAAACTCTGCAGGAGCGTCGTCTTCTGGCTACATCTTCTGATAAATCTCGGCACCAGTGCGCTTAAACTCGGTGCTTTTCTCTTCCATCCCCTTCTTCAGGGCTTCGGATTCGGCAATCCCCTGCTCCTCGGCGTATTTCCGCACGTCCTCGGTAATCTTCATGGAACAGAAATGCGGGCCGCACATCGAGCAGAAGTGCGCCAGCTTCGCGCCTTCTGCCGGTAACGTCTCATCGTGATATTCACGTGCTGTATCTGGATCCAAGGACAGATTAAACTGGTCTTCCCAGCGGAATTCGAAACGCGCCTTGCTCAAGGCGTCGTCGCGCAGCTTCGCGCCGGGGTGACCCTTCGCCAAATCCGCCGCGTGCGCCGCGATCTTGTAGGCAATGACGCCGTCTTTCACGTCCTTCTTGTTCGGCAACCCCAAATGCTCTTTCGGCGTCACGTAACACAGCATCGCGCACCCGTACCAGCCGATCATTGCCGCGCCGATGGCGCTGGTGATGTGGTCGTAGCCGGGCGCGATATCGGTCGTGAGCGGCCCGAGCGTATAGAACGGCGCTTCCTCGCACCATTCGAGCTGCTTATCCATGTTCTCCTTGATGAGATGCATCGGGATGTGGCCGGGCCCTTCATTCATGACTTGGCAACCGTGCTCCCACGCAATCTTCGTGAGTTCGCCCTGCGTCTTCAACTCGGCGAACTGCGCTTCGTCGTTGGCATCGGCAATCGAGCCGGGTCGCAAACCGTCGCCCAGTGAAAAACTCACGTCATACGCCGCCATGATTTCGCAAATCTCCGGGAACCGCGTGTAGAGAAAACTTTCCTGATGATGAGCCAGGCACCACTTCGCCATGATTGACCCACCCCGCGACACGATCCCCGTGACGCGTTTCGCCGTGAGCGGGATGTACCGCAGTAACACGCCCGCATGGATCGTGAAATAATCGACGCCCTGCTCGCACTGCTCAATCAGCGTGTCGCGGTACACTTCCCACGTCAGTTCCTCGGCTTTGCCATCGACCTTCTCCAACGCCTGGTAGATCGGCACGGTGCCAATCGGCACGGGCGAATTGCGCAGGATCCACTCGCGCGTCTCATGGATGTTCTTGCCCGTGGACAAATCCATCACCGTGTCCGCGCCCCATTTCGTCGCCCAGCGCATCTTCTCGACTTCCTCCTCGATGCTCGACGCGACCGCGCTATTGCCGATGTTGGCATTGATTTTCACGAGGAAGTTGCGGCCAATGATCATCGGCTCGCTTTCGGGGTGATTGATGTTGGCGGGAATGATCGCCCGACCACGCGCCACTTCGCTGCGGACAAATTCGGGTTCAAACTCCTCGCGAATCGCAATGAATTCCATCTCGGGCGTGACGACCCCCTGCCGCGCGTAATGAAGCTGGCTGACCACCTTCCCCGGCTTTGCCCGTAGCGGCTTCCGTCGCAAACTGACGGGAATCTCGCGGTCACTTCTACCGGCAATCGGTTTGTACGATGATGCGGTCGCTTCGACGTCGCCCCGACCGAGAATCCAATCGCGGCGCAGCGCCGGCAATCCGCGTTCCACGTCGCCGTGGAAATCCGGATCGCTCCACGGCCCGCTGGTATCGTACACGCGAACGGGCTCGTTCACCTCGACCCGGCCCGTGTGGCTCACCGTGGGCGACAACTCGATCTCGCGAAACGGCACGCGCACGTCCTTGTGCCGTTTGCCCTTCACGTGGACCTTCTTCGATTTCGGCAACATCTCGCTGCTGTGCGCCTCACCCGTGCCATTCTTCGGTGCGATCATCTTCTTCTGCCTCCTCCCCGAACCGCTTCGGGGCTAAAACAAAAATGCCGACCCTGAATCCAGGAGTCGGCTTCGCTACGTGTTTCCCTACGCCAGCATTACCTGGGTCAGGTTCCGTGGGTCTCCCGCCGCGTGCGGAATCTCAGCCTCGAAAGGCTCCCCAAACGAATCTGCCTATTAAGTTGTCAATTGAACGATCGACCGCACCCGCAACTCGAATGGGCGTTGGGATTCTTGATACGAAACCCCGAGCCCTGCAGGCTGTCCTGATAATCGATCTCGCTGCCCTTCAGGAAATTCATGCTCATGGGATCGACCACCACCTCGACGCCATCCTGCGCGATCACCTCGTCATCGGGCTTCTTGTCATCGAACGCCATGCCGTATTCCATGCCCGAGCAGCCGCCCGTCTCGATGTAAACGCGCAACGGTTTCCCCTGCGCGCCCGGATCGGTGAGCAATGTCTTGATATGCTTCGTCGCGTTTTCCGTCAGTGTAATCATCTTCGTCACCACCAAACTGTACTTCCACTGTACCAACCCCGCGCCATGCTGTCAAACCCGCCAGCCGAGCGTCCTCATTCCTCACCGTCGAGGAAATCCACAGGTTCGGAGCGGATAAACCGCATTTCGGGGGAGAGCACCACCCATTTCTTGCTGTCGGGATAATAGCAGGACTCGCCAATCGGATTGTCCGCCACCACGTAGAGCACGAGATCCGTCCCACTGTTATTCGTTATCTGGTGGGGCTGGCCGGGCTCGAAGAGGAACGCGTCGCCCGCTTCGACGGCGGTTGTCCCGTCCTGATGCCGCACCACGCCCGTGCCCGAAATCACATGGTAAAACTCCCACTGGGCGCTGTGCGCATGAAAGGGACAATTGGTCTTGCCCGGTGGAATGCGGCAAATCTCGATGTCGAACGGATGCCGCTCTTTCAGGTCGGTGGATTTTTCCTTGCGCCCCAACGCCAGCGACACCCCGCGGTATGCCCCGCTGAACTTCCCTTTCGGTGAAGACCACGTCTCTTCTGCGATGTCTTTCGTGTTGACCTTGCGCATAATGGTTCTGCTCCCCGAAACAAACTGAACCAACGCCAACAGCGATGTCAAAATAATTCCGAACCCTGCCGCCGCGCCCCGCTCATTCGATGACGACCCCACCATAACCGACCACGCGCGTGAAATCGCCGTTCACGTCGCCGCTGGTGCGGTATTCGATGAGCTCGGCGTGCCGCGCGCCCAGTCCCATCGCCGCACACAGCACGATATATGTGGGCGCCACGCCGCACATCGAGACACCCGCGTCGATGACCCGGTCCATCAGCGTGTCGGGATCCAATTTTACGATGGCATCCAGAACGAGTTTATCTTTGATGTGCGACACTTCCTGATTCTCGTAATGATTGAGGTCGGTCGACGCGACGAGCAACACGGGTTTGCCGTAATCCTTCACGGATTGTGCCAGAGCACCGCCGATCTCTTTGAGTTCACGCCGTCCACCGCTCTCGGGCCAATGGCCACCGATCAAAACTGGGACGATTCGAACATGGGGGTTCGCCCGCAGCAGCATCGGCAATTGGACTTCCAGCGAATGTTCGTGGGTGTGGGCTCGGGCATCCTCCGCCAGCAATTCACAACGATCGAGAAGCTCCAACGCCAACGGCTCCGCTACCGGCACGTCTCCCACGGGCGTATGCCATGCGCCCGAATCGTACACGGCGTAACGGCTGCCGGCATCCCGATGATTGGGCCCGACCAGAATCACCCGGTCGGGTATTTCCACGCTGGAGTAAACCAGCCCCGCGGTGTGGCCGGAATACATCCAACCCGCGTGGGGACACACCACGGCGATGGCGTTGCGCTTGCTGGCAACGGGAGGAATCAGCGCGTCGAGCGCCGCATCGATCTCCGACGCGTCCGCCGGGTAGAACTGCCCGGCCACCGCTGGTTGACGAATCACGGTCTTCCCCTTCCGGCCACCCGTTCCTCCTCATACTATGACACTGCCGCGACCGATTCCGCAAGCACGCTAAATATGCGATCCAACTGCTCGCCACGGATGCAATACGGCGGCATCAGCACAATGGTATTGCCAATCGGACGTGTGAGGACGCCCCGCTGGCGCATTTCCATGCAAACCTTGATGCCGATCTTGTCGGTCAGCGGGAACGGCTTCTTCGCGGCAACGTCCTCAAACAATTCGACAGCGCCGATCATCCCGATGTGCCGGACGTCCCCGACATGCGGCAGTTGCCTCATCGCTTCCAAACCGGCCCGCAGCCGTTCACACTTGGGTTGGAGCACGGTCAACGTGTGCTCGTCCTCGAACACTTGCAAATTCGCCAACGCCGCGGCGCAACCGAGTTGGTTGCCGGTGTAACTGTGTCCGTGAAAGAACGTTTTGAACTCGCCATAGTCGCCAAGAAACGCGCGGAAGATTTTCTCGGTCGTCAGCGTTGCCGCCAGCGGGAGATAGCCCCCGGTGAGTCCCTTCGCCACCGCCATCAGGTCGGGAGTCACGCCTTCCTGTTCGCAGGCAAACATCGTTCCCGCGCGCCCGAAACCGGTCATCACTTCATCGGCAATCAACAGCGCGCCGTGGTTCGTGCACAGACGCCGCAATTCGCCCAACAATCCGCGCTCCCACAGCCTCATCCCCGCCGCACCCTGTACCAGCGGTTCAATCACCACCGCTGCAATCGAGTCTCCGTGCTCGCGAAACATCCTCTCCGCACTCGACAAATCGTTCACACGGAGTACGTCGAACAACAGCGGCTGGAACGCCGCATGAAACAAATCGATGCCACCCACGCTGACCGCGCCGAGCGTGTCGCCGTGATACGCATCGGCAAACGTCACAAACTTCATGCGTCGCGGCTGTCTCCGGTGCTGCCAGTATTGCAGGGCCATTTTGATCGCCACCTCCATCGCGGTCGAGCCGTCGTCGGAATAAAACACGCGCGCCAGCCCCGGCGGGGCGATCTTGACCAGTTTCTCCGCCAGTCGAATGGCCGGTTCGTTCGACAGACCGAGAAACGACGAATGGGCGATCCGTGCGAGCTGATCCGCGATGGCCTGGGTAATCTTCGGGTGCTGATGACCGTGGAGATTGGTCCAGATCGACGAGTTCCCATCGATGTATTCGCGCCCGTTCACATCCCGCAGAATTGCGCCCTGCCCCGACGCAATGATGACCGGGTCTTCTGCCATCCAGTCCTTCATCTGCGTGAACGGATGCCAGAGGTAGCGATAGTCCTTGTCAGCCAGTGAGTCCACCGAACTCCTTCAGGAATTGTTCGATATCGGGCAGCTCATGCGCCGCGGTCACCGTGACCCGCAGCCGGGCCTTGCCCTTCGGAACGGTGGGATAACGAATCGCCGGCACGAAGATGCCGCGCTCGTACAGTTTCCGTGACGCTTCCATGGCGGCCGTCTTGTCGCCGATGATGATTGGGATGATCGGACTGCGTGACTCGTTTTGGATGCCGAGCGCCGACAATCCGTTTTTCATACAGCTCACATTCCGCCAGAGCCGGTCGCGACGTTGCTGACCGTCCTCGCTCATGACAACGTCCACGGCTGCCGCCGCCGCCGCGCACACCGCCGGCGGCAACGCCGTCGAATAAATCAGGCTGCGCGCACGGTTTCGCAGGAAGTCGATCAATACCTGCGAGCCGACAACAAAGCCGCCCAGGCACCCGAGTGCCTTGCTGAGGGTCCCGAGTGTCACATCGATCTTGTCCTCCACGCCGGCGGCCGCAGCCAGGCCACGGCGATTCGTCGCATACAGTCCTGTCGCGTGCGCTTCATCAATCATCAGCCACGCCCCGTATTTTTCCTTCAGCGCGACGATTTCCGCCAACGGCGCCAGATCGCCGTCCATCGAGAATACCGTCTCGGTCACAATCAGCGTCCGTCGGAACGACCCGCTCTGCTGGAGGATGGCTTCGAGTTTTTTCAGGTTCTTGTGCGGATAGACGCGAATCGTCGCGCCGCTCTGTCGGGTGCCATCGATGATGCTCGCATGATCTAACTTGTCGAGAATGACTGCATCTCCTTCCCCAACGAGCGCGGTGATCGTACCGACATTGGCCGCATATCCGCTGCTGAAAACCAGCGCGGCCTCCTTCGCCTTGAACGCCGCGAGCCGACGCTCCAGATCCTGGTACGGTTGCAGGTTCCCCGACACGAGGCGCGAGGCGCCCGCCCCAACCCCGTACTTCTCCATCGCGGCCACGCCTGCTTGCTTCAACACCGGGTCGTTGGCCAGGGCCAGGTAGTCGTTGCTGGAAAAATTCAGGAACTCGCGGCCATCGAGTTGGATGCGCGGGCCTTGCGCGGATGTCACCGTCCGCAGGGTGCGGTACAACCCTTCCGCACGCGTCTTGTTCAGATCGGCACCGAGTTGATCACGGAGACTTGACATTCGATGGGGAAGATTCTGCCGGCGCGGCGAGCGGCGCTTGATAGATCACGACGGCATACGGATCGACCCGATACCGCAGCCCGGCGCTCTCGGTCACGTACTTCAACACGTCTGCCAGCGGGACGTGGCGAAGATCCAATGTGACCTTGGCGATCTTGAAACTCTCGGGCGCCTGCCAGACGAAGTTGATCGGGTTGTCCGCACCGAGGATCTTCTGACTTTCCGTTTGCAAAACTTCGATGGCGTCTGCGGCCCCCGCCCCGCGAAAGTTCACCTCGGGGATGATAATTTCATCCAG
>JBEKBH010000027.1:0-46992 GCA_050015495.1 Verrucomicrobiia bacterium | reverse complement strand
CACGCGCAAAGCTGGGCCGAGTCTCTTTCGCGGCGATCTCGCGCATCTTGGCGACGACCTTGCGCCTCGTCGGTTCGTCGTCAATCGCCAGGGTCTTGATGTTGTCGATGCCGCGCGTCTTCGGCGCTGTCCGCGCCGCCGCGGCCATCAATGTCGCCACCTGCAGCGCCGCCGATTTCTCCAGTTCCACTGAAGTTTTCATCGGGAAAAACCATACGCACCGCCGCCGTCCGAAACAAATCAAAACCGCGACGATGGAACTGCGAACCGACGCCAGCTGACACCGCGCACGACGAGCGCGCAGCTGACGCTCGCAATCGCCGGGAGATGTCGATCACCTCAGGAAAAAACTACGTCATTTCACGTCGCGGATGGCGGCCTTGACCTTCGCCACCAACTCCGCCGGGATCTGCGTGATCCCGTGCGCCGTCCGTGCGTGCTCCGCCACCTTCTTCATCAACTCCGCTTCGTTCTCCGCGCGCGCTTCGAAATCGCACGCCACACCAACGTCCAGACACTTGATGCTTTTTGCCATAACTGCCTCCGAGTAGTTGATGTACAAATTACCCAGAATTCCGACAACGTCCAGCGAGATATTTGGGAAGGAATCGACATCACATTTCCACAGCTGTCTTCTGTCCGCCCTCGCCTGCGTTCGCGGGTAGGACTTGCGGCGCTGGCGCGCACCCGATATAGTCCCGACGTTTCCCATGCCTGAATTACGCAAAAAATATCCGTTCGATAAGATCGAGCCGAAATGGCAGCGCTACTGGGCCGAGCACAAAACGTTCGCCGCCCGCGACCCCTCGACTTCGCTCGGGGCAGGCGACGCCGCGAAGAAGAAGCTCTACGTGCTCGACATGTTCCCCTACCCCAGCGGCGCGGGCCTCCACGTCGGCCATCCCGAAGGCTATACCGCGACGGACATTTATTGCCGCTTCCAACGGATGCGCGGGGTCAATGTCCTCCATCCGATGGGCTGGGATGCGTTCGGCCTGCCCGCCGAGCAATACGCGATCGACACCGGCACGCACCCCGCCGTCACCACCAGAAGCAACATCGACAATTTCCGTCGCCAGATCCAGATGCTCGGCTTCTCGTACGATTGGGACCGCGAAGTCGATACCACCGACCCCGAATACTACAAATGGACCCAGTGGATCTTCCTGCAGCTATTCAAGAAGGGCCTCGCCTACGAAGCCGAGGTGCCCGTGTGGTGGTGCGAAGGGTGCAAGGCCGTCCTCGCGAATGAAGAGGTCAATGCCGACGGCACGTGCGACCGCAAAGGCCACAAAAACGTCTATCGCCGCCCGCTTCGCCAATGGATTCTCAAGATCACCGCATACGCCGAGCGATTGCTGAAAGATTTGGACCTGGTGAACTGGCCCGAATCGATCAAGGAACAACAACGTAACTGGATCGGTCGCAGCGAAGGCGCATCCGTCCAGTTCAAGGTTCACGGTTCCGAGTTGACCATCGAGATTTTCACGACGCGACCCGACACGCTTTATGGCGCGACGTACATGGTACTCGCACCCGAGCACCCATTTGTCGACAAGGTCACCACGCCCGCGCAACAGGCCGCCGTCAGCGCCTATCGCACCGACGCCGCCCGCAAGAGCGAATTGGAACGCACGCAGTTGGACAAGGAAAAGACCGGCGTATTCACCGGCGGGTTCGCCATCAATCCAGTCAACAACGAGAAGATCCCGATCTGGGTCGCTGATTACGTGATGATGGGTTACGGCACCGGCGCCATCATGGCCGTCCCCGCGCACGACGAGCGCGATTTCGAGTTCGCCAAGAAGTTTGGACTGGAAATTCGCGCCGTTGTGCAACCACCCGAAGGCATCGATCCCCATGGTTTCACCGGCGACGGCATCGCCATCAACAGCGGGATGATCACCGGGTTACCCACCGCCGAAGCCAAGAAGAAGATCACCGCGTGGCTGCAGGAAAAGGGCCTCGGCAAAGCGACGGTGCAATACAAGCTGCGCGACTGGTTGTTCTCCCGGCAGCGGTATTGGGGTGAACCGATCCCGATCGTCCATTGCGCCAAGCACGGCGCGGTTCCGTTACCGGAAAGCGAGTTGCCCCTCAAATTGCCGGAGATGAAGGATTACACGCCGACGGGCAACGCCGAGCCGCCCCTGGCGAAGGCGACCGATTGGGTCAATACAAAATGCCCGCAGTGCGACGGCCCGGCCACGCGCGAGACAAACACGATGCCGCAGTGGGCTGGTTCGTGCTGGTACTACCTGCGCTACATCGATCCGAAGAATGACACCGCATTCGTCGCGGAGGACAAGGAGAAGTACTGGATGCCTGTCGATCTATACATCGGCGGCGCGGAACATGCCGTGCTTCACCTTCTCTACTCGCGCTTCTGGCACAAGGTGCTCTTCGACCTCGGCCACGTCTCGACGCCCGAACCGTTCATGCGCCTCGTCAACCAGGGCATGATCCTCGGCGAAGACGGGCGAAAGATGAGCAAGTCGTGGGGCAACGTCATCAATCCCGACGACGTGGTGCGCGAGTACGGCGCGGACGCGCTACGCATGTATGAGATGTTCATGGGCCCGCTCGATGCCACCAAACCGTGGAGCACGCAGGGGTTGGAAGGCGTCTATCGGTTTTTCGGTCGCACCTGGCGGCTGTTCTGTGACGAGGACGGCAAACTTCTCCTCGACGACACCGAGCCGGCGAGAACACTCCTCAAGGTCCTCCATCAAACCATCAAAAAGGTCGATGAGGACACCGACACCCTGGCGTTCAATACCGCCATTTCCCAGATGATGATCTTCGTCAACGAGGTCACCGCGCAGGAGAAACGCCCACGCAAGCTCCTCGAACCGTTCGTCTTGTTGTTGGCGCCCTACGCGCCGCATCTGGCGGAAGAATTGTGGGAAAAACTTGGCCACAAGCAATCACTGGCCTACGCGCCCTGGCCGAAATACGATGACGCGTTGCTCAAAGAGGACAAGGTCACCGTCATCCTCCAAATCAACGGTAGGATCCGCGACCGGGTCGAAGTGCCGGCGCAAATCTCGCCAGCCGATCTGGAAAAGCTCGCCTTGGCCAATCCGCGCGTTCAGGAACACCTCGCGGGCAAGCAGGTGAAAAAGGTGATTGTCGTTCCCGGTAAGCTCGTCAACATCGCCGCTTCGTAAGGAATGAGCGCGCACGCACGACCGTATCGCATCGGGTTATGAAACACGCATGCCGAAGCTGGTTCCTGAGGGGGACGGCCCGAACGATGATGGCGATGCTAGTGGGGCGTCTCGGTGCGACGGCAAAGGCTCAGAATCGGCTTTGTCGGCATCGTCAGAGGTGATACTGTGAATGTTCGTCGGGCTGAATGGCCCGCGATGATCGCGGGAACCCGTCTATGGGAGATGTCGGCTAATGCGTGTTGGGCAACATTTCGTCACAAACATATACCGTAGGAGATGGAGAATCGAAGATGAAACTTAACATTAAGGCATTCGCGTTGACTTGCGGCATACTCTGGGGACTGGGGTTGTTTCTTCTTACATGGTGGATCATCGCATTTGATGGGACAACCGGAGAGCCCACACTCGTCGGCAAACTGTATCGTGGTTACACGATTTCTCCAATTGGCAGCGTATTGGGGTTGGTATATGCGTTTTTCGATGGTTTGATCGGCGGTGCAATATTTGCATGGCTCTACAACAAAATAACGGGTGCGAGAGAAGCCAGGCAGGCAGGAGATCAGAGTACGTAACGAGCTGCCGGAGCCACCGCCGGTTGATACGCCCGACTCGCGATGATCACCCTTTTGGTCAAGTACGTTAATTCCTTGCGTCACCTCTATCAGACGCGGCTCATGCTTCTTAGTGCCGTCGTCGGTGTGGTCACGGCGCTGGGCGCTCTTGTGTTCACTCGCGTTGTCGATGTCGCAACCGACTTCTTTCTATCGCGCCTGGTGGGGTACACCTTGCCGCTCCCGGGCGCAGAGGGTCCCACGGTGATGCCGAGTCAAGCCACGCACCGCTGGCTGTTGTTCCTCATGCCGGCTGTGGGCGGCTTGTTGGCAGGCCTGACCATTTACTGGCTGGCGCCAGATGCCGCCGGACACGGCACCGACTCGGTGATCGACGCGTTCCACCGGAAACGCGGACGGATGCGAAAACGAATCCCGATCGTGAAGACCATCTCCACGGCATTTACGCTCGGCACCGGTGGCTCGGCCGGGCGAGAAGGCCCGATCATGCAGATTGGGGGCGGCCTCGGCAGTATCATGTCCGAACTTTTCAAGTCAGGAGACCGCGAACGCCGTCTGCTGACCCTAGCGGGCGCGGGAGCGGGCCTGGGCGCCATCTTTCGTTCCCCTCTCGGCGGCGCGCTGTTTGCCTCCGAAGTGCTGTATCGGGACATGGACTTCGAGACAAACGCGTTGGTTCCCTCGTTCGTCGCCTCCATCACCGCTTATTCCGTGTACTGCGGAATTACGGGAACGTGGGGTGCAATTTTTACGGTATCCCCTCTGACTTTCGATCATGTTCTTCAACTGCCATTCTACATATTGCTCGGAATGATGTGCGCCCTCATCGGCCTCGTTTACTTGCACACGATGCATGGGGTCGAAGATCACATTTTCGCAAAACTTCGCGCCCCGGCCTACGTCAAGCCGGCCTTGGGAGGGCTGGTAGTGGGCGCCATCGGTTTCTTCGTGCCGCAAGTGTTCGGTCAGGGATACGGCTGGTCTCAACTGGCCATGGCCGGCAGCCTGTCACTGGGGCTTGTGCTCATTGTCACCGTGGCGAAAATCGTGGCCACGTCGTTCACGATCGGCTCCGGCGGCAGCGGAGGCACATTCGCCCCCACGGTGGTGATCGGCGGCATGCTGGGCACGGCCGTGGGTCTGGTGCTGCGCCGTTTGTGGCCGGGAATTGCGCCCAATCTACCGGCATTTGCCCTGGTCGGCATGGCGGGGTTTCTGGCCGGCACGGCCAAGACGCCCCTCTCGTCCCTGATCATGGTCTCGGAAATGACCATGGGCTACGGCCTGCTCGTGCCCTTAATGCTGGCCACCGCGACCGCCTACGTGTTGTCGCCGCGGAAACTGACCCTGTATCGGAGCCAGGTCGGCCAGCGCATCGATTCGCCCGCCCACCGCGGTGAGTACGTCGTGGACGTGCTCGATGGCATGCGTGTGGGTGACGTACTGCCCAAGGATGCCAAACTGACAACACTACGTCTGGATACGCCATTATCGGAAATCCTCGACGCGGTCGCCGGAAGCAAACAACATGTGTTTCCCGTGCTGGATGCCCGGGGAGAATTGCACGGGGCGATTCTGTTCGACGACATCCGCCTGTTCTTCACCGAACGCGATATGCCCTCGAACGTCGTCGTCGCGCAGGATCTCCTGGCGAAGAATCTGGTGACGGCCCATCTCAACGAGGACCTCGATTCGGTCATGCGAAAGCTTCATGACTCCATGCAGGTGGAACTGATCGTGGTCGACCAAGATGGGTCGCAGAACGTCGCCGGCATCCTCGGTCGCCGCCACATTCTCTCGGTCTATCAGGACCGCGTGCGGAAGGGCGCGGCCGACGCAGGCGCCAAATTCTAGTTGAGCCGTGGATAAACTCCGTTATATTGTCGTTGTGAGGTAGGTTGGTACCGTATATGTTCAAGCTGACTAGAGAGGAGCAATTGATTGTCGCATTTCTGCTGTGTGCTCTCCTCGTCGGCATGACTGTCAGGGAATGGCGCGCGCGGCACCCGCGAGTTGCCGCCGCATTGGAGACAAAGGGCCACTAATGCAAAAGTTGAATTTCGCCGAGGCCGTCGACGAAATCGTCCATGGGGATGGACGATACGACCGCGACGCCTACTACTTCGTCCGCGAGGGACTGGATTTCACCATCAAGATGCTCAAGAAAGATTCGCGCGGCGCAGGGCGGCACGTCAGCGGCCAGGAACTGCTGGACGGCCTGCGGCGCTACGCCCTCGATCAGTTCGGCCCGATGTCCAAGACCGTGTTGGGTTACTGGGGAATCAAGCGGTGCGAAGATTTCGGCGAGATCGTCTTTCGCATGGTGGATAAGGGCATTCTCGGCAAGACGGAACAGGACACGCCCGAAGATTTCAAAGGCGGTTACGATTTCGACGAGGCTTTCGTCAAACCCTACCAACCGGCGCCCGGTGCTCGCCGCCGCCGCCCGGCCAAGGGCGATGCCGCCGGGACCGACCGTTATCATTCCGTTCCCACCCGCTCCTCCGACGCACGGAAATTGAGCGGCGGCGCGAATTAGGCGTCGGAAACGGCAGCGATTTCCCAGCCCACAGCGCTCCTGTCGTGAACGCCAAAACCCGGGTCCGGATGCAGGACAGTTTCGAACCGGGCATGATGGTTGGGCTGGACGTGTTAACGGGTCTCGGGTACGATTTCTTCCCGACGGCGAAAGACAACTACCAGGCGGTGATCGTGACGCCGTCCAACGAGAAGGAGTCATCATGGCGGAAGTTCAACAGGACACACTTGGCTCGACGGAGGACACGCTGCGTTTCCTCGATATGGTCGGCCTGTTCGGCACCCAGGCGATGATCGCCCTCGGCAAACTCGCCAACCCCGCCACGGGGAAAGCGGACAAGAACATGCCCGCCGCCCGGCTGTTCATCGACACCCTCGAAATGCTGGAGCACAAGACCCGCGGCAACCTCAACTCCGACGAGACAAAAGTCCTTCAGTCAACGCTCACGGATTTGCGCCTGATGTTCGTCGAGGAATCCAAAGCGCCGCCGACCACACCGGCGCCATCGCCGCAGGAGCCCGCCAAGCCGGAGGAAGGCGCGGCGGAGGATCCGAAGGTCAAGTTCCGCAAAACTTACGAGTCGTAGCGTTTGGCGTTCCGCCGCCGCTCTGTAAACCACGACAACCAGATGGTGATCTCAAACAGCACCAACAGCGGCAACGCCATCAGTACCATCGAGAGCGGGTCCGGCGGCGCGAGGAACGCGGCGACGACAAACGCCAGCAGGATAAATATCTTCCTCCCTCTGCGAACCGTTGCATAGCCGAGCACTCCGAGTCGCACCAGAACAAGGATCACGAGCGGAATCTCGAAGGTCAGCCCGGTCATCAATGTGAACTGCGTCACGAAGCTGATGTAACTGTCGATTGTCCACCGCGGCTCGATCCCCAGCCAGTGACTCGCCACAATGAACGCCCACAAGGTCCGCGGAACGATGAAAAGAAAGCAGCCGACCGCGCCGCAAATAAATAACACGGTGCCGGCAGCGAAGCCCGGCCATAACAGTCGTTTTTCCCCGGGTCGAAGCGCGGGCAATACGAATTGACCAATGAAGTACAGAATTGCGGGCGCGGCCGCAACCAGCCCCACGTAGAACGCCAGCTTCACCGACAGCACAAATGAATCGGTAACATTCAGGCTCAGCAGGTAATTCTCGGGATGATCCGTGACCCGCCGCAATGGCCAGGTGATCACCGCCAGAATGCGGTTGGCAAACGCGAGGGCGATGTGGAACGTGATCGCCAGCGCAATCAGGCTCTTGAACAGGGTTCCGCGCAGGTCATCCAGATGTTCCCAAAACGTCTTGATGGCCCCATCGTTGTGAGAGACGCCGTTCACCGACTGAACTCCGTCCGACGGATTCTTCTTCGAAAACCACGGACGCACTGGAGAAGGTCCTAGCCGTGTTTTGGCTCGGAGGGTTGCGGTGGAGGAGTCGTCGATTGCGGGGCGGGTGGCGGCTGCTTGTTACCCGTTGACTGCGGATCGTCCTGGATGTCACGGGAAGCCTTCTTAAACTCGCGCATCGCTTCGCCCAATCCGCGCGCCACCTCGGGCAATTTCTTGCCGCCAAACAGCAGTACGACAATGAACAGCAGCACGATTACGTGCCAATCACTCAACATCGCCAATGGTAGTGACATGATCGCTCGTCTCCTGACCGTTCGACACTACACGCGCCGCCGGCCTTTGTCAACGCGGCTGCGTCTCGTCGTTTACTGGTTGACAATAACAAATTCGCAACGGCGGTCCTTCGCCCAGGCGCTCTCGTCATGCCCCGGGTCCGCGGGGCGATCCTTGCCGTAGCTGATCGTCGACATCCGACTCGTGTCCGCGCCGAGCTTCACCAGTTCGTCGCGGGCCGCGATCGCTCGTCGTTCACCAAGGGCGCGGTTGTACTCCGCCGTGCCACGCTCGTCGCAATGCCCTTCGACCACCAGCTTGCCGGGGTTGGCTTTGAGGTATGCCGCCACGGCTTCCAACTTCGATTCCTCACTCGGGCGAATCCGGGCGCTGTCGTAATCGAACAACACCGCGGCAAACTGGCCTACGCCGGGCAATCCCCCCAGACCGACCGCCGGCCGTTCACTAATCCCGGCCTCGCCACCCGGGCCGATTCCCGGGACCGCGGATTCGTTGCCGGACGTTGACGCATTCGGACCGGCTCCGTTCCCGTGATGGCAACCGGTTGACATGACTGCGGTGATGAAACCAATCAAGATGGTTCGGGCTAGAAGCTTCTGACTCATGTGCGGCTTTCTCCTTGTCACAATTCGTTTTTTCGCGTCCGCAACTTACGGTCCCCACGCGGGTTCGGACGCGCCCCCTTCGACAGCCGGCAACTCTACTTGGTCGCCGGTGACAACGTCAAGCAGATACAACTGCGGGCGCCAGCGCTGCGTTTTCGTAAACACCAAATGTCTCCCGTCCGGCGCCCACGATGGGTCCTCGTTGTCCGCACCGTCCGCTGCCACGGGAGTGACAACGCCGGACCCTTTCTCGTACACCCCAAGTTGGAACTTGCCGCCCACTCGCGACGTCACCGCCAGCATCGGTTTCATGTCGGAGTTGGCCGGCGGTCGCGACCAGTCCGGCTCCGTGTTGTAGCTCGGCGACACCGTCAACCTCGATCCGGTTCCCCCGTCCTTGCCGATCTGCCAAATCTGCGGCACCCCGCTCTCGTCACTGACATAGGCGATGGCCTGGCCGTCCGGCGACCAGGTCGGCGACGATTCTCCCGCGCGCGTGTGCGTCAGCCGCCGCAAATCTCCTCCCTGCACATTCATCGTATATAACTCCGGGTTTCCGTCCTTGCTCAGCGTCAGGGCAATGGTCAGCCCATCCGGCGAAAACACCGCGCCGGTGTTCAAGCCCGGATACGCCGCCAGCCGGCGCCGCTGGCCCGTATACAAATCAACCTCCAGCACGTCGGGAAACACGTTCTTGTAACTCGTGTACACAATCTTGCGTCCGTCCGGTGACCAGCGCGGGCGCACGCTGATCGAACGGTCGTACGTAAGCTGGTGCACGTTGTACCCATCGTAATCCATTACCGCCAGTTCCTTCGCGCCGTTGTGCAACCACACAAAGGCGATTTTCGTCTGGGCGATGCCCCGCTGCCCGCTCAGGGTCTGGACAATGTCGTCGGACAGCTTGTGCACCACGCGCCGCAGGTCCTGCGCGCTTCCCTGATACGCCTTTGACAACGCGACGTTCTTCGTTGCCTGCTGCACCACGATGCATTCCACAACGATGCCATTGTGATCGCCGCGCACCGAACCCGATTGCACATACTCCGCGCTGCTCACGGGCGCCAACGAGAAATAGCCCGACAAGCGCAAATCATTCTTCAATACGTCGGTCACCTGCCCGGCGATGGCCGCGTCCCCCGTGAACCCGGACACGCCAAAGGAGTGTTTCCCCTTCACCACGTCCACTTGCGCGTTCGCGCGGAACGCCCCGCCACACAACAACAAGCCCACACTGATCGCTTGCGCCGTGCGAATGGCCATGTGACTAAACTGCCTCCAAACCTGCTCCATGCCCTAACCCTCCAATCGAAAATTGACCGAAATCTCGGCGAAATCGCCGCCGAGTCCCTCCGGCAGCGGATCCAAGCGCGGCACACTATGCGCCGCTGCCAGCGCGGAATCATCCATCAATTGGTTGCCCGACGAATGCGCCAGTCGCACGCCGTCGATCCGCCCGTCGCGGGCCACCCGCAACAACACCGTCGCAACCAGTTTCTTGTCGAAATCGACGGCCTTACCCGGCTGGTCCCATGCTTCATACATCACATCGTGAACGTGCAGATAGTACGACCAAAATGGCGAGCCTTTGCCGACGCCACCGGCGATGCCATCGGTCGCTCCGTCTGGTGAACCCAGGCGACCGTACTTCGATTCCCCGGTGCCGCCGCCCGCCGGCCGGTTGTCGCCTCCTTCAGAACCGCCATCCGCGGACGCCAGTGCGCTGGCGAAACGCCGCCGAATTGATGCGGCGCTTTCCGCGGCGCTGCCGGAACCGCTCTGCGTTGACGATTTCGCCGTCGCAACCGCCTTCTTGGTAGTGGACGCAGATTTTTGGACTGCCGGATCGGTGGCTGCCGCTTTCTTCGTTGTCGTATCCGCCAGCTTCTTCGATTCCTTGGCCACTGGCTTCTTCGGAATCGCAATTTCGTTGGGATCACTTGTTTCCGGTTGCGCTGCTTTCACTTTTGGCGCGACCGGCTGTTCCGGGGTGACCGCCGTTTCCGCCGGGCCCGATGGGGCCGCTTCCGGTTGGCGAGCCGGCTCGGGTGGTGGCGCCGTGTAGGCGCCCCTTCCGCTCCCTGTCCCGGTGGGCAAATCCCCCAAAATATCTGCGGGCGTGATCAGCTCGACCGCCGTCGGCGCGTTGGACTGCGCCCGGCGAAACGCGCCCTCGAAAAAAACGATCCCCCCGATGAGCGCCGCATGCGCAAGACACGCGACAATAAAATTTCTCCGAAACCGTTTCTCAATCGTGCTCATCTCAGGGCCAGCCCCGATCCTATCGGGGCAGCTTCGGCGGCGATTCTTCCTGCGTCATCAGCGCAATCCGCGTGATTTTCGCCGCATGAAGCTCTTTCAAGACTTCCATGACCGCGCCGTAGTTGTTCGCTTCATCCGCCTTGACGAGGATGGTAATTGGCGGGTCTGACCTGGACAACCTCGCCAGGTCCGCCCGCAATTGCTCCAGTGACACGGTCACATCGTTGAGATAGATTCTCCCGCGCCGATCCACCGACAGCGTGCGCGTCTGCTCGCGCTTGATCTGGTCGGTGGTGCCCTTCGGCAAATTGATGTTCATCCCGTACTCGACCACCGGGAAAAAGATGATTACCGCGATGAACAGTTGCATGAACAGGTCCACCAATGGCATGACGTTGATCTCGCCCAACTCGGGCAGGTGTCCGTACCGTTTGCCTCGTCTCGATCCGCGGTTCATGGATCAGTTCGTCACGTAGTTGTGCTCGATGGCGCTCACGAACTCTTCGGCGAAGCTTTCCATCTCCATCGTCGAGTGACGGATTCGCTGCGCCAGCCAGTTGTACGCGAACAACGACGGCACCGCCACCAACAGCCCCACGACCGTCGCCAGCAGCGCCGCCGAAATACCCGGCGCGACCGCCCCCAGGCGCACCGTGCCGTATTCGCCCATCGCCGCGAACACGCTCATCACACCCCACGAGCTGCCCAGCAACCCGAGGAACGGGCCACCCGTCACCGCCGTGGAAAGCACGCTGACCTGCGATTCCAGCTTCATGACTTCGGTGTCGATCGCCCGACCAAGCGCACCGCGAAGGGTGTCCAGATTGACCACCGTCCGCTCCGCGACGCTCACGTCCGAATCGACCGCGGTGAGCGTGGACGGGCCGCTGCCGCCAAAGGCCTTGTAACCGCCGGCAACCTTCTGCAGGGAACCCCCGTTGCCGAATTGCGCCGACACCTCTTCCGCGCCGAGGCGATAGATGTTGTACAGCGGGCAATCCGCCACTTCGTAATTATTGATGAACAGGTGGAGCGGGTCCCGCTCGCGGCGAAATTGCCCCAGGAAGGCGTCCCCCGTGCGACGGGCGCGGTTGAGTTGCTGCGATTTGGTGAGCATGACCGACCACGTAAAGGCCGAGCCAAGGCACAACAACACCACAATCACTTTGCCGGGCAGGTCCGCTTGCGCATAAATCGACAGGATACCTCCGGCTGCAAGTACGGCATTCATCCCCAAACCTCCTTGTTTGCCCCGAAAGGCCTTCAGGGCACTCCCCTCTTATACAGCTTTACCTCCGTCCGTCAAAACCTTTTCTTGTTTATTCAACACGCGAATCTGTATTTGGTTGCATCGCGTCACCGTATCCGATAGATTGGATTCGCCGAAAGGAACTGGATGAACCGACGCATCTCGTATCTGGCCATCGCCATTGGGGTCGCGGTCACGTTTGTCTGCCAGCCGGCTCTGGCCAAGGAGGGAAAACCCGCCGGTTACATGAAGGTGGTTTCCATCAATCTCCCCGACAGCAAGATCACCATCTCCGACGCAACCGGCAAGAATCCTGTCACGTATGCGTTGACCCCATTGACAAAGGTCACCCTCAATGGCCAGCCCGCCAAACTGCGCGACCTTCACCGCGGCATGCACGTCGTCCTTTCTGTGATCCAGGGCGGCAAGACCGCCGACAAGATCGACGCCACGGATTCTTCTTCTGGCCAAAAGTAGGATAGCCAGAGCGTCACGGCGCGAAGTTCAGGTGTGACGCTCGCGCCTGCCCGATCCCGTTTTTTCCGCTCGAATTCCCGCTGACTCTGCGCTACAGACATCAGGGTCGCACATGGACAATCTCGAATGAACCAACAGAAAGGCAACAAAACCGTGCCCACCGACACCGCCAGCGTGACGCCGCGCGCGACCGACTACGCGCAGTGGTACCTCGACGTGATCAAACGCGCCGACCTCGCCGAGCACTCGCCCGTGCGCGGTTGCATGGTCATCAAACCCCACGGCTATGCCATCTGGGAAAAGATGCAGCGCGAACTGGACGACCGTTTCAAAGCGACGGGCCACGTCAACGCCTATTTCCCGCTGTTTATCCCGTTGTCCTTTCTCGCCAAAGAGGAACAACACGCCGCCGGCTTCGCCAAGGAATGCGCCGTCGTCACCCACCACCGCCTCAAATCCATTGACGGCGAGGTGGTCGTTGACCCCGACTCCAAACTGGAAGAACCGTTGATCATTCGTCCGACCAGCGAGACGATCATCTGGGCACAGTACAAGAGTTGGATTCAAAGTTATCGCGATCTGCCGCTCCTCATCAACCAGTGGGCCAACGTCGTCCGCTGGGAGATGCGCACGCGGTTGTTTCTCCGCACTGCCGAGTTCCTCTGGCAGGAAGGTCATACCGCCCATGCCACGGAGGCCGAGGCGATCGAGGAAGCCAATCGCATGCTCGATGTCTACGCCGATTTTGCCGAGAATGTCGCCGCGGTTCCGGTCATCAAAGGACGCAAAACGCCCGGCGAGCGGTTCGCGGGCGCGCTGGACACGCTCTGCATCGAAAGCATGATGCAGGACGGCAAGGCGCTCCAAATGGGCACCAGCCACTACCTCGGACAGAATTTCGCGAAGAGTTCCGATGTGACGTTCCTCAGCAAGGACGGGAAACGCGAATATGTGTTTGCCACAAGCTGGGGTGTCTCGACCCGCCTCATCGGCGCGCTCATCATGACCCATTCCGACGACACCGGCCTCGTGTTACCGCCGAAGCTCGCGCCGATTCACGTCGTGGTGATTCCCATTTTCAAAAACGATGCCGAGAAGGCGCGCGTTCTCGACGAAGCCAATAAAGTCGCCACCGAACTCAAGTCGCAAGGGCTTGCGGTCAAGCTCGACGACCGCGACGGCATCATGCCCGGCGCGAAGTATTATGAATGGGAGGCCAAAGGCGTGCCGATCCGCATTGAAATTGGGCCGAAGGACCTGGAGAAGGGTAGCCTCTGTCTCGTTCGCCGGTTCGTGTTGGAGAAAGACGGCGAGACCGAACAGGACGTTCGCAAGCGGCGCAAGACGTTTCTGCCGCGCGCGGAAGCCATCGCGTCCATCAAACCGACACTCGACGCCATGCAGCGCGAGTTGATCGAGCGCGCCCGCGCGTTCCGCGCCCAACGCACCCGCATCATCAACACCATCCAGGAGTTTGAGAATTTCTTCGTCAACGAAGGCGGCGGCTTCGCCTGGGCCCACTGGGCGGGCGACCACGACAAGGAAGACGAAATGGCCAAACGCTTCGAAACCACCATCCGTTGCATCCCCTTCCCCGATCAGATTCCCGACGAAGCGAAGGGCGAAGGCAAATGCATCCTCACCGGCGCGCCCTCCAGCCAGCGCGTTCTGATGGCCCGGGCATACTAGGGCAACCGCAATTCTTCGCGAACCAAGTCGCGGTAGGCCTCTTGAAGTCGGCGCGTCAGTTGTTGTGTCCGCCCCCAATTCGTCACGGGCGCGATTTCGATCAGACTGTTCGTGGCGAAAACTTCATCGGCTGTCTCCAGGAACTCGGGGTCAAACCCTGTTTCGCTTGTCGGTATCTGCAATTCACGCGCCACGGTCAGCACGGCGTGCCGCGTGACGCCGGGTAGTGGACCGTCATCCAGCGGTGGCGTGAACAAGTGCCCGTCTTTCACGACGAACAGATTGCCGGTGGCAAATTCGACGACTCGGCCCGCTGCGTTCAGCAGAACGGCTTCGCTCGCCCCTTCGATGACCGCTTGCTCCTGGGCCAGGATGTAGGGGAGACGGTTTGCGGTCTTGTACGGGGAAAGGGTGGAATCGATGCGCACGGTCGAGACAATCGCCGTTAGTTCTCTCGGCTCCAGCGAACTGGGGCGTGCGGTTACAATGGTGGAATCACAGGTGCGGTAAACGCGCGCCACGCCCTGCCGCACATCGTTCCTCTCTGTGAGCACACGGCACACGGCGCGAAGTTCTTCCCGAGAGAACACGGACTCGATACTCAGCGCTCGAAGCCCCGCCAGCAACCGTTCAATGTGTTCGGGCGCGCGAAAAATCCGTCCCCCGTACACCCGCATCGTCTCGAAGACGCCGTGGCCATAGAGGAAGCCGCGATCAAAGATGGACACGGTGGCCTCGGTCTCGGGGACGAAGCGTCCGTTAACGTAGGCGTAGTTGCTCGATTGCATTGAGAATCCCCCTCGCCTTGGCGAATGTCTCGTCGTATTCGGCGTCCGGCTCGCTGTCGGACACGATGCCCCCGCCGGAGTGGAAAGTCAACCGGCCGTTCTGATGCACCGCCGTGCGGATGGCGATATTGAGATGCGTGAGCCTGTTAAATCCGAGAAAACCGATCGCGCCCGTGTACACGCCACGCGCATGCGGTTCCAGTTCATCAATAATCTCCATCGCCCGGATTTTGGGCGCGCCCGTGATCGACCCGCCGGGAAAACACGCGCGCACGCAGTCGACATGGGTCACATCGCCTCGCAACACGCCTTCGATAGTCGACACGAGGTGATGCACCGTCGCGTACGTTTCGACGCAGACCAGCTCGCTCACGCGCACGCTGCCGAATTCGCACACCCGCCCGAGATCGTTGCGCTCCAGATCGGTGATCATCACCAACTCGGCATTGTCCTTGGGCGAGGCGAGCAGCTCGGCCGCAATCCGCGCGTCGTCCGCAGGCGTTGCGCCGCGCGGACGCGTGCCCTTGATGGGACGCGTGATTACATGGCGGTCGCGGATATTCAGGAAACACTCCGGGGACGTGGAAAGAATCTGCGCCGCACCGATGTCGAGATAGGCGCCATACGGCGCGGGGTTCGATTTGCGGAGGGCCAGATAAACCTCGGGAGGTGAAGCGTCCACGTCGCATTGAAAACGCTGCGAAAGATTCACCTGATAGATGTCGCCCGCCGCGATGTATTGCTTCGCGCGAAGAACCGCGGCCCGATACGAATCGCGCGTGAAATTGGAGCGCAGATCGCCGTGGTGGGGCGTGCTCGACAGGCGCTCGAACGCGATGCGGCTCGCTGCGGGCGGCTTGTCCCGTTTCGCGGGGTCGAGCCCCACTTCGAAGAGTTGATGCGCGCCGTGATCAAACACCAATAGATTGTCGTAAAAACCGAACCAACACCGTGGCAGACCCAGATCGTCCACCGCGTTCGACGGCAGGCGCTCCACGACATTCTTCAAATCGTAGCCGAAGTAACCAATGGCTGCGCCCACAGGAAAAGGTTGTTCGGATGCGACATGCCGAAGGGCAAGTTCCTCCGCGAGTGCCGAAAATGGATCGCCACTCGTGGAGATGATCTTCGCGGGCTCAGCCGCCAGAACGGAAATCCCCTCACAGACCACCGTGTCCAGCCACACGCAATACGGACGCGTTGAGTACTCCGCGAACACGTCGCAGGGATCGCGCCATGGCCGAAGTTCGATCAAAGGATGATTGCTCACACTCGCCGGGCATCTTACCATAGCGCGCGAATCGCATGACATTCTCAAACCGACCCAACGACGCGGCGCCCGGCGGCATGCGTGGCGCGACGCGTATGCACGATCCGAGCGAAGCAGCGCACGACCGGACGCGTCGGCACCTGATGAACGCGGCATTCGTGGCGATTCTGCTCGCGACCCTCGCGCAACTTCATTGGGGCAACCGGCACGGATGCACCTGGCTCGGCGCGGTGTTCCTCATCGCTGCGGGAGTACCGCTCGGATTGACGGTGAAGGTATTCGAGCTTCGGTTCAAAATGGCGGTGGCGGAACGTCGGGCCGTGTTGCGCGAATTGCCGGCGCGTCGGAAGATCGAGTTGATGGCCTACGGCGTGCTCGCCAGCATCGCCTTTGCGCAACAGCCCTACTCGATTCTCTGGCCGCTCTGGGGCGTCTGGCTATACGACTTCATCACGTACTACCATGATCGTCCCGAGCGCATCCGCCACCTCTACGCGGTCACCAAAACGATGGACGAGCTTCGACAATTCCCGGCGCCGTGGGCCTGGACGCTGCCGGCGCTCGCTTGGGAGATCTTCAGAATGACAACAGCGCGTTGATGCCGCGCTCGTCCTTGCTCGGCGTGATGACGGCGACGTTGAGGCGCTTGTTCCGGAAGAGGTCCGCAGCCGTTGCCTGCACGTCCGCCGGCGTAACCGCGGCAATCTGCCGCTCGACTTCGGCGGGAGACTGGATCGTTCCGTACGCCAGCAAATGCTCCCCGAGCCACATCATGCGGTTCGCCGTGCTCTCCAAACCGAGCCGCATCTGGCCGATGGCGTAATCTTTCGCGCGCTGCAGCTCCACCGTTGATGGCGGCTGCTTCGACAGCTTCCGTAACTCCACAAGAATCAACGCCAGCGCGCGGTGCAGCCGCTTCGTGTCCAACCCCGCCGAAATCAGCAGCGCGCCCGTGTCGGCAAAATAGCTCGTCGAGGACTGGATCGAATACGCCAGCCCATGCCGCTCGCGAATCACCTGAAACAGACGAGAGCTCATGTTCTCGCCGAGGATCACGCTCAACGCTTTCAGCGCGTAGCGGCGCGAATCGTGACGCGAATACCCGCGCACGCCGATTGCCAGATGGGATTGCTCGCAATTCTTGTTGAAGAACCGGAGACGTGCCGCCCGCTGTTGTTCGTGGACCGGCGCAAATGCCGGTGAGCGGTCATCCCGCGGCATGGCCAGCATCTTTTCCACACGAGGCACGATGTCGTCGTGTCGACAATGTCCGGCCACGGCGACCACCGTGTTGGCCGCCACGTATTTCTTGTGCTTGAAGCCGAGCAGCGCGCGGCGGTCCATCCCGTCGAGGGTCTTCGCGGTACCCGTGAGCGAACGGCCCAGCGGATGTTCGGGCCAGAGCGTTTCAGTCAGCAGCTCATGCACGTAATGGTCGGGCTGATCGTGGTACATGAGCAACTCTTCCTTGATGACGCCTCGCTCCTTGTCGATGTCGGTAGCGGCGAACCGCGGATGCAGGTACATGTCCGTGAGCACGTCGAGAAGCGTGTCGATGTGTTCATGACTCGCTTTCGCGTAGTAACACGTCGTCTCTTCGCTCGTGAACGCATTGAGATATCCGCCGATGCCTTCCACAGTCTGGCTGATCTGTTTCGCGCTGCGGCGGAGTGTTCCCTTGAACAGCAAATGCTCGATAAAATGGGACGCGCCACTCAGTCGCTCGGGCTCGTATCGTCCCCCCACCCCGACCCACACGCCGAGGGAGACGCTTTCCATGTGCGCCATTTCCGCCGTGGCGACGCGCACGCCGCTGGGGAGTTCGGTGATTTTGAACATGATGGACTCAGCCGTTGGTACTCGCCGTGAAGTCGATAATCCGATAGCTCATTCCCGCCATTATTACCGCAGGATGCTGGCAGGTCAAACACTTGCGTCGGCCAGGCCGATTTGCGACACTGGCCCTTGCCATGCCGCGCGACCGCATCGAACTCGAGCAACTCGAATACAAAGCCCTCGCGTCCTACGCGCAGAAGTCCGCCGACTCGCGTGGGCGCGCGTTTCCCGAGCCGAAACATACCTTGCGGACAGACTTCCAGCGGGACCGCGACCGCATCATCCACAGCCGCGCGTTCCGTCGGCTCGAATACAAGACCCAGGTCTTCCTCAACGGCACCGGCGACCACCTCCGCACCCGCCTCACGCACACCATCGAGGTGGCGGGCATCAGCCGCGGCATCGCCCGCGCGTTGCGGCTCAACGAGGACCTCGCCGAGAGCATCGCGCTCGCGCATGACCTCGGGCATCCCCCGTTCGGCCACACGGGCGAAGAGATGCTCGACAAACTGATGAAAGATCACGGCGGGTTCGAGCACAATCTGCAATCGCTGCGCGTCGTCACGGAACTCGAAGAGAAATATCCCGGGTTCAACGGCCTGAATCTCACGTGGGAGACGCGCGAAGGCCTGGCGAAACATTACACGCAGTTCGACAAGCCGGCTCACCTCGAGGAATTCAATTTCCAGTCGTCCTCGCTCGAAGCCCAGATCGCCAATCTCGCCGACGAAGTGACCTATTACTCGCACGATATCGACGACGGGGTGGATTCGGGCCTGATCACCCTCGACCAGCTCCGCGAGGTCGCGATCTGGCAGACCACGTTCGAGCGGGTCAATCGCGAGCACCCGGGCATGGACCGCGAGCGGATCCGCGAATTCACCATCCGCGAACTCATCGAGCGCGAGGTCGGCGATGTCATCGCCACCAGCGACGCCAACATCGCCGCCGCCGGCGTGAACAGCGCCGATGACGTGCGCCGATTGGCCAAACCGCTCATCAGTTACAGCAAGGAATTGAAGAAGGCCAACCAGCAATTGCGCGATTTCCTCTACAAGAACCTGTACTTCAACCCCATCAAGTACATGCCCCACCAGCGCGCCGTCGAAGCGATGAGCGAATTATTCCGCGCATTCGCCGCCAACCCGCGTCTCATGGGCGAGAGCACCCAGCGGCGCCTCGGCGAGGTCGGCCTCCACCGCGCCATCTGCGATTACATCGCCGGCATGACCGACCGCTTCGCCCTCGAGGAATACAAACGCATCTGCCAGCGGACCAAAGCGGTCTGAAATCAATGCAGGTCGCACGACAGTAGCGACGGCTCGGCAAGAATTACCCGGGCGTATCACGCGCTGAACACTCCTGTCCTGTGTTGGCCATTCGCGTCAAGCGTCCTGCACCAATTTGTCGTTGCGCAGAACTGGCGCCTCCCACTCGCTTTCGCAATATCCGCATTCACCGGAATTTGGTCGACCGTCCCGTTTGATTTTTTCTGGCACGGCCCCCGCTACTACCGCGGCTGCGCAAACGTGTTGGCCCTTCAAGCCGCGATTGTAACGCGCAAGGTCGTGTCGCTGGACCGGTCGCATCGGGGCCAAGTGGATAGGGTGTTTGTGAACTGGTGGCGCAACAAGTTGTGACGCGTGGCTCACCGCGGGCCGTGCCCCTGGTCGGAGCTTGCGCGAACAAACAGGAGGGAGATGCGATTATGAGCGACGTTCCGTTCCGTTGTAACACCGCTTACACACGGCGGTTTCGTGCTGCGGCGTTCGCGGCGGCCTTGACATTCGCCGTCACATCCGCAAATGCCGCCGTCACCTATGGCGGCAGCGCCCCGGGCAACGATCCGGGCGAAACCAATTCCGCCACCGCCACCTTCGCACTTTCGGCGTCGGGCACACCCATGGACCTTGTCATTACCCTGACCGATACCGCCACCTACAAGCCGAATGACTCGTCGGACATTCTGTCGTCCGTATTCTTCACGCTGGCGGGCGATCCGACGCTCACGAAGGTGTCCGGCCTGCTGGGCGCCGGCAGCGGCGTGGTGGACAGCGGCACCAACCTGACAATTGCCGGTGGCGTCATCGGCGGTTCCTGGGCCTATGCGGCCGGTCTGCGCGGCGCTCCGGGAGGCGCGAACGAGGGAATTAGCTCGACCGCGTATTCCCTCTTTGGCCCATGGAACCTGTTCCCGGGTAACATGCTCCCCGGGGATTGCAACCCGCCGGGCGGAGTCGCCGGCGGATTGACCTCCGCCGTCGACGATGGCAGCAAATATAACTGTAGCCTGTTGGGGCAGCCCTTTGTCCGGGACAGTGCCGTGTTCACGCTCGGCGATGTCGCCGCGAACTTCAGCTTGGCCCAGGTCTCGAACGTGGGTTTCGGCTACGGAACAATCCCCGATCAAGTCATCGCGGCAGTGATGGTGCCGGAGCCAAGCGCCATTTCCCTCGTCGGAGCCGCCCTCCTGTTTCTCGGCCTGTTCGCCCGCAAACGTCGGTGACCCCGGCGCGCCGTGAGCCATCTGCGAGCGAAAAACCCGCTCCAAAACGCTGAAATACGTGCCGCGGGCCGCCTCCAAAGGCCCGACCGAACCCAGTTTTTGGGAAGCCGAGGCGCGAGGGTAGCGCCGAGACGGGGCCGTGTTGTTTCGGCACCCAGAGGGCGACGCGAACGGGCCTGAACGAAGCCAAACGAACCCACCGAAAAAACGGGTTTTCTGTTTTTCCAACAACCTATCCCACAAACACATCGCTCTGCTTTTTCGACCCGGAAAGCTTGGGTTCGTTTCGCAAAAACACCCCTTTTTGGCGTCGCTCTCCTCATTGTAGCGGCGGTCTGCTACCGCCGGTCGTTGGCAGGGACGACTCGCCGAGCCGTCCGTCTGCGGTCGTTTCTACGGACTACCTATTTTCCCTCTTCCCATCAGCCATTTCCCATCGACCATCTTCCGGCCCCTTATGTCAAACAACCCAAAACGCCGTGACTATACGCTGTCGTATACACATTGTCCACAACATTCCGATGACAAGTCGAAAAATGTCCCGCGCTCCCTCGGCCTTCGTAGCCGCTTCGGCGAAGTAGGCCCCGGCCTTCCCCTGCCCTGTTTACCCTGAGCCTGTCGAAGGGAGCTGCGTCGAAGGGTAGCCGACTCGGCGAAGTAGGCTCGCTCCCCTGTTTACCCTGAGCGACGTCGAAGGGCCTGCGGTGAGCGGAGTCGAATCGAGCAGCGTCGAAAGCCTCTGTCGTTCGCCAAGATGTCAACCATGGCCGAGACCATCTGCGATTGCATCGCCAGCATGACCGACCGCTTCGCCCTCGAGGAATACAAACGCATCTGCAAGAGCAGCAGTGCGTGACTACCTTTGCCGGCTCCACAACAGATACCCCTTCCTGCCAAATCTGACTTCTTTTATGTCGTCAGTTACCTGAAGGGGAACAATAAAACCGCCTGATTGTCCATCTCTGCACAGTCCAATCGCAACTAGAATCAGCAGACTTGGCCCCTTCTTCTTGAGAGTGGTGCGCTTGACGCAGTACCTATCACCAGCTATGGCCGACATCGCCTCTGGAATCCCCGTGCTCGGATTCACTTGCAGCTTATATTGGAAGAGGTCTTCGTATTCGGCAATGGCGACCCTTTCTGACCAGTACCAAACGCCAAGCACGCCGATTGCCAGAAGCGCCATCCCCACGAGTGCCTTTCTCAGTGGAGTTCTCCCAGTCACATCAACCCCAATTCCTTCAAGCTCGCAAAATCTTGGTCGCGGCCGTCGGTGCGATGGCCAAGGATGATGTGGTCAAGCACCAAGATGTTGAGCAGTTCGCCGGCGTTGACGAGGCGCTTCGTCACCGTGATGTCCTCGGCGCTCGGCGTTGGGTCGCCGCTCGGATGATTGTGTACAAGGATCATCGACGCGGCGGAGGCGGCAATGGCATCCTTGAACACTTCGCGCGGCTCGACAATGCTGGCGTTGAGCGAGCCGCGGGAAACGGGGCACTTCTTGATGAGCCCGTTCTTCGTGTTCAGCAGCAGGACGTGAAACTCTTCGCGGTCGAGCATCCGCATCTCTTCGCGCACGTACCCGGCGGCCTCCTCGGGAGAACTGATGATCCGCTGTTTGTCGCGCGAGGAAGTGCTCAACCGGCGCGCCAGTTCGAACGCCGCCTTGAGCTGGATCGCCTTCGTTTCGCCGACGCCTTTAACTTTCGCAATCTCTTCGACGGACGCGCTGGCAAGCTCGCGGAGCGTGCGAAATTTTACCAGGAGTTCCTGCGCCAATTGGACGGCGGACGTCCCCTTCATCCCCGTGCGCAGGAGGATGGCGATCAATTCCGCGTCCGTCAGCGCCGCCGCCCCCCGTTCCTTCAATCGCTCACGCGGGCGGTCGCCTTCGGGCATCTCCCGAATGAGGTACGTGGTCATGGTCGATTAGCGGTGCGCCTGTGTGTTGCGAGGCGGAGCATTCGTGCCGCCAACGGAACCGCTCGGCACACTGGCCGCGCCCAGCCGTTTGTGCAGTTCGTCCCATGGGAACTGCGAACCGGGGCATTCGCTGAATTCGCCGATCACTTCGCCGTGCCCGAGAACATGGTCGTCCGGGATATGAAACTGCTCCTGCAGCCCGTGGATGAGCAATGCCAGCGAGTCGAGTTGCTTCGACGTGGGTTGATCGACCGAGAAATTTCCCACCAGGCAGATGCCGATGCCGTGCTCGTTGATGTACGCCTGGCGACAATGGCCCCCCTGCATCTGGTTGATCCACCGCGGCCCCGTCTCGATGTATCCGTCCGGCTTGCCGTCCGTGCCGTTGTCGATGACGAAATGGTAGGCCAACCCGTTGATCATCCCGCGCGCCCGGTGCGCCGCGTCGAAAATCGCCGCCGAGCCGACCCGCGTCGCGCTGTGGTGAATGATGATCCACTCCCAGTCACGGAACGGCGCCGGGCTCTCCGCCGCCAGCGGCTCCAGCATCATGCACAGCACCGCCAGAACGAGCAGAACCGGTCGTCCCGAGGTGATCTTCATTTGCGTTTCCGCTCCTTCACCACGTACGGAGTCAGTTCACCCGCCAGCACCTTCGGGATTTGCGCCCGCAGCACCACGTTGCCGTTTTCCATTTCGCGCGCCGTGACGTACCCGCTGCGGTACACCAGCGCGATCGTCTTCGCGCGGTCGTGCGGGATCGACAGCTTGACCTCAACGCGCCGGTCGGTCAATCGGTTGGCGATCTCGTCGAGCAACTGGTCGAAATTCGTCCGGTCCCTCGCCGAAATCGCCACCGCGTGGTCGAACTCGCGCTGAAACTTCTCCAACACCGTCGCGCCATCGGCCAGCTTGTCGATCTTGTTGAGCACGACCACGGTGGGCTTGCCCCACGCCTCAATCTCCTTCAGCACGACCTCGACCGCCGCGATCTGCTCGGCTGCCTGGGGATGGCTGACATCGACGACGTGCAACAGCAGGTCGGCTTCCACGACTTCTTCGAGGGTCGCGCGGAATGAGTCAACCAGATGATGCGGCAGCTTGCGCAGGAACCCGACCGTATCCGAGAGCAGAATATTTTGATTGTTCGGCATGCGCAACTTGCGCGTCGTCGGATCGAGCGTCGCGAACAATTTGTCTTCGGCCAGCACGTTCGCGCCGGTGAGGGCGTTCATCAACGTGCTCTTGCCCGAGTTCGTGTAGCCGATGATCGCCACCATGGGCCAATGCAGGCGCTGCCTCCCGCTGCGTTCGACGCGCCGGTTCTTCTGCACTTCCCCGAGCGCCCGTTCGAGTCGATAAATTTTCTCCTGCACACGGCGACGGTCCACTTCGAGTTGTTGTTCGCCGGGACCGCGTGAGCCGACACCACCCCGTTGACGCGACAGGTGCGTCCACAACCCCGCCAGGCGCGGCAGCATGTATTGCAATTGCGCCAACTCGACCTGAATCTTGCCTTCCCGCGTCCGCGCGCGTTGCGCGAAAATGTCGAGAATGAGCTCGGTGCGGTCGATCACCTTGACGTTCAAGCCGAGGATTTCGCTCAGGTTGCGTCCCTGCGCGGGCGAAAGATCGTCGTCAAAGATGACAATGTTGGCACCCGTCTCGCGGCATTGGGCGGCCAGTTCCTCCACTTTGCCGCTGCCGATGAACGTCGCCGCCGCCGCCGTCTCGCGCTTTTGGCTGACGAGATCGAGGACTTCCGCGCCGGCGGACACGGCCAGCTCGCGAAGTTCTTCAAGGGAATCTTTCACGGCCCACTTGTCGTGGCCGGGTCTCTCCAATCCAATGAGGAGCGCGCGCTCGCGAAGCGGCTCCTGTGTGTCGTACATCTTCAACGTGCCGAAGTTTTCCCCTGTTGATGAAAAATATCGCGGACGCGTGCCGCCGTTTCCGCAGGCTGTTCCTCGCGCCCGATCTCGATCCACTGTAATTGAGGCTCGCGCCGAAACCAAGTTAATTGTCGCTTGGCGAGTTGACGTGTTCGTGTCTTGATCAGCGCCACCACGTTGTCGAGGGAAATTTCACCGTGGATATGCGCCGCCAATTCGCGATACCCCGCCGCCTGCATTGCCGACGCGTTCTTCTCCAGGCCGAGGGGCAACAACCGTCGCACCTCCTCCACCCAGCCGGCGGCGATCTGGTCATCAATACGCCGTTCGATGCGCTCCACCAGATCAGCGCGCTCACGCGTGAGACCGATGGCCGGAGCGCTCACGGGAGCGTGTTTCTCGTCCCATTGCGTCTGCAATTCGCTGATTGGCCTGCCCGTCTCGTGAAACACTTCCAGCGCCCGCACGAGCCGGCGCGGATTGTGTCGGTCGATGCTCCGCGCCGTCTGCGGGTCCAACCGCTGTAGCTCTTCGAACAGTTCTGGTGGGGTCATCGCTTCGAGCCGGGTCCGCAGTTTATCATTCCGCGACGGACCCTCGAACAATCCACGCCGCAGGGCGCGCACGTAGAGTCCGGTTCCGCCGACCACCACCGCCTGCTTCCCTCGTGAGTGAATCTCGGCGATCACCTTGGAAGCCAGCTCGACGAATTGTTTGGCGTCAAACCCGTCGCCGACGTCGCGCACATCGATGAGGTGATGCGGCACGAAGGCGCGTTCCGCCGCGGTTGGCTTGGCCGTGCCGATGTCCATCCCCCGATAGACCTGCATCGAATCCGCCGACACGATCTCGCACTCGACAAGTCGCGCCAGTTCGAGCGCGACGGCGCTCTTGCCCACCGCCGTCGGGCCGACAAGGAACAGGGTTTGCATTCGATGGACATCATACACAAACTTTGTCATTCTGGGCCACAAGTGTCATGGACAACTTCACTACCATTCCGGTTCGCGTTACCCCTCGCGCCAAGCAGAACAAGGTGCAGCCGCAAGCCGATGGATCGCTGAAAGTGTACGTCACCGCTCCTCCCGAAGACGGCCGCGCGAACGAGGCCGTCATCGAGACGATCGCTCAATGGCTCGGGGTGAAGCGCCGCGACGTCGAGATCGTTCGCGGCGCGACCAGCCGCAATAAAGTCGTCCGTGTCACCAAGGTGCGGAACGCCCCTGAATAGGCAACGTTTTCTTGTTGAATCTCCGCAGGCTTCCCCGTAATATCGCGTTTTGGGGAGCCCTTCGTGACGATGTACAGGAGTTGCCGTGAAGCCTTACGCACGGGCCTGTTGGTCTGTACGTTCAGTGTATTCTCTGTGCCGGTGTTTTCCGCCGAGACAAGTCCATCCACCAACGCGGCGTCCCGCGTCCGCGATGACCGGTCAGCCGCGTTGACCCTCGCGCTCCAGGCCGTTCAGCAACTACAGACCCAACAACGCGCCACCTTGCAGGCGGTCGAGGAAGCCCGCCAGCAATCCGAGGCCGCGGCGCAACGCTACGGGCAGCGCGTCGAATCGTTGCGCCACCTGCTCTTCGCGCTTTGTGCGGTCGTCGCCGTCGCCATGTCCGGCGTCGTCTACTATGTGTCCACGTTGTTGAGCAAACTCCACGACCGGGGACAATTGCCTCAGGCTTTCAAATGCCCGCTTCCCGCCGCGGCACGCGAGCCGTACACCACGCTCCACGTGGCCAACCTGCTCGCCCGCGGCCAGGCCTTGCTCGAGCAGCGACACCCGGTGGACGCCCTCGCCTGTTTCGAACAGGCCATCGCCATCGATGGCCACGCAACCAACGCGTTCATCAAGAAGGGCGCGGCGCTCGAGCGTCTCGGCCGTCTCGAGGAAGCGCTGGCCAGTTACGAGTCCGCCCTCGCGCTCGACGACTCGCATGCCGATGCCTACATCGGCAAGGGCAACGTCCTCAACCGTCTCGAACGCTACCAGGAAGCGCTGGCTTGTTTCGAACAGGCCGCGCACAACCAACACTACCTCCACACGGTGCCGCAACCAATGTCCGCCTCGCTCTGATCCGTCGATGTGTTCGGGGTTGAACCGCGGGTGGCTCTGCGGCAGCCAGAGCTTCCGGGACGCGCTGAAGGAGCAAGGGTGGCTGGAGTAAGGACGTTTCCGCTTGCGAGGGCAAACGAGCAGCAGTAGCCTGAGTCAAGCCCAAGAAAAACTGGAGGCGTTATGAACGAGATACTGCGTGTGGTGTGCTTTATTCTTAGCATCGCAGGCGGTCTACTTATCGGTGGGTGCGGGATTACGGCTAGACGCCATTGCTCCGACATTCCCCGCTGGACATCCAGCTTGGTAGTATTGTTGGGTCTCGTTTTCATGGGCTTTGGTGTTCTTGGCCTCGTAGGAGCCTATGGTTCTGGTCATCTTGCTGGTCAGGTCATCGGAATGATGCAACGTTGCCGTGGAATTCTTGGAGGAGTCGCTTTCGGCCTGATCCTAGCTTGGTGGATGAGCGGCCAGATGACTCCGTTCTTCAAACGGAGATCCGCCACGGGGTCGCCTATCGAAGAATCTCCCGACCAAGCCAAGCTCTAGTGCAGTCAGAATCGCGCTATTTCCACGAACCAACACCATGACTTCAATCTGTGTCTATTGTGGTTCGAGTCCGGGGAATGACCCGGCGTTTGTGCGCGCGGCACGTGAGATGGGAACGCTGATCGCGAAGCGTGGCCTCACCCTTGTGTACGGCGGCGGGAATGTCGGGTTGATGGGCGTGCTGGCTGATGCGGCGATCGCGGCCGGCGGACGCGTGGTCGGCGTGATTCCCGATCATCTCGTTCGCATGGAAGTGGGACACAAAGGCCTGACCGAACTGCATGTCGTCGCCACGATGCACGAGCGCAAAGCTATGATGGCGAAGCTGGCGGATGGTCTGTTGGCGTTGCCGGGCGGCGTCGGCACATTGGAGGAAATCATCGAGGCGTTCGTGTGGATGCAACTGGGATTGCACGCGAAACCCTGTGCGGTTCTCAATGTGAACGGCTATTACGATCCGCTCATGAAATTTCTGGCGCACATGACCGAGTCGAGGTTTCTGCGGCCTGAACAATTGTCGCAGTTGATCGTTGTCCGGGAGCCGTCGGAGGCTTTGGATCGATTGCAGTCATTTGCGCCGAGGACGGTCGAGAAGTGGATGGATCGGAAGCCAGCCGGGTAGAACTCTGACGACCCGCGCGACACGAACGGAATTTCGGCTTGTGGCAAGAGTCGAATAGCGATAGGCTGATGCAAACGGGCGATTTTACGGGGAACAAACTGTCTCAACAATCATCGTGTTGAAAGGAGTCAGCCATGGAAACACCGCAAGCGTCCGAGAAGAAGTGTTCCTGTCCGTGTCACAAAGTGGTGGGCTTGTTTATCGCGCTGATCGGTCTCACGTTCCTGCTGGGCGCATTCAGTGTGATCAGTCCAAGAGCCGTCGAGGTCACCTGGCCCATTCTGCTGGTTCTCATCGGGGCGAAACTGGCGGCCAGCGGGAGTTGCAAGTGCTGCGATAAGGCGTAGATCGACCTCGAGGGCGAGACCCGGTGGCGTTGCGCGCGCAGAAAGCGTAACCGGAATCTGAGACCAGCCAGAGTGCGGGATCATTTTCACCTTGACGGCGGATGCTTTGTGCTGCAAAGTATCACCATGAAACGCTATTGGTTCAAACGCCTCGGGTGGGTGTACCGACCGGTCTCCTGGCAGGGGTTCGTCGTGGTCTTGCTCGCCATCGCCTTTTGCGTGAATGTCTTCCTCGCCATCGACCGACATTCCCACTCGGCGAGCGACACGTTGTACGGCGTGTTTTCGTACTACGTCTGCACCTTCCTGCTGGTCAACTGGATCGCCTCCAACACCAGCCCGGCCGACAAATAGTGAGGTCGGGCTGGATGTCGACCGGAGGCCTCAATCCTCATCGAGGCGAAGCCTGGCCAGCACGGAAAAATCCTCCAGCGTGGTCGTATCGCCTTTCACGTCGCCGCCGGCGGCGATTTCCTTCAGGAGACGGCGCATGATTTTGCCGCTACGGGTCTTGGGCAGGGCGTCGGTGAACCGGATGTCGTCGGGTTTGGCCAGCGAACCGATTTGCATGGCGGCGTGGGCGCGGAGTTCTTCCTTCAATTCCGGCGTGGGCTTGACGCCGCTGCGCGGGGTGACGAACGCGACGAGCGCCTGGCCTTTCAACGCGTCGGGACGACCCACCACCGCGGCCTCGGCGACTTTCGGGTGCGAGACGAGCGCGCTCTCGACCTCGGCGGTGCCGATGCGGTGGCCAGCGACGTTGAGCACGTCGTCGATGCGGCCCACGATCCAGAAATAGCCGTCCTTGTCGCGGCGGCAGCCGTCGCCGGTGAAATACATGTGCGGGATTTCGCTCCAATACTGTTTCACGTAGCGGTCGGGGTCGCCGTAGATGGTGCGCAGCATGGATGGCCACGGCCGGCGGATGACCAGAAACCCGCCGACGTTCGGGGGGAGTTCCCTGCCCTCTTTGTTGACGACCGCGACATCGACGCCGAAGAACGGCAGCGTGCCGCTGCCGGGTTTCGTCGGGATCGCGCCGGGCAGCGGCGTGATCATGATCGAGCCCGTTTCCGTCTGCCACCACGTGTCCACAATCGGGCAGCGTTTGTGGCCGATGACGTTGTAATACCACATCCACGCCTCGGGATTGATCGGCTCGCCGACGGTGCCGAGCAGGCGGAGCGAGCTGAGGTCGTGTTTATTCGGCCATTGATCGCCCCAGCGCATGAACGAGCGGATGGCGGTCGGCGCGGTATAAAGAATGGTGACTTTGTATTTGTCGATGATGCGCCAGAAGCGATCAGGCTCGGGCCAGTTGGGTGCGCCCTCGTACATGAGGGTGGTCGCGCCGTTGGCCAGCGCGCCGTACACCGAATAGCTGTGGCCAGTGACCCAACCGATGTCCGCCGTGCACCAGAACGTGTCCGCCTCCTTCAGGTCGAAGACGTATTTTGTGGTGAGATAGACGCCGAGGAGATAACCGGCGGTGCTATGCAACACGCCCTTCGGTTTGCCCGTGCTGCCGCTGGTGTAGAGGATGAAGAGCGGATGCTCGCTATCGAGCTTTTCGGCAGGGCAATTCGTACCGCAGTATTCGAGCTCGCGGTGCCACCAGACGTCGCGCCCCTCCTGGATGTGAATCTCGTTGTTGGCCCGGCGCAAGACAATGACGCGCTGAACTTCCGGACATTGCTGCAACGCGTCGTCCACGTTCTTCTTCAAGGGAACGATCTGGCCGCGACGATAACCGCCGTCCGCAGTGATGACCATCTTCGCGCCGCAGTCGTGGATGCGGTCGATGAGCGCCTGGGCGCTGAATCCACCGAAGACAACCGAGTGCGTCGCCCCGATGCGGGCGCAGGCGAGCATGGCGATGGCGGCCTCGGGAACCATCGGCATGTAAATGATGATGCGGTCACCTTTGAGGATGCCGTTGCGCTTGAGCACGTTGGCGAATCGGCACGTCTCGCGATGGAGATCGGTGTAGGTGAGCACGCGCGTTTCGCCGGGATTGCCGAAGCCGGCGGGTTCGCCTTCCCAGACGATCGCGGCCTTGTTGCGACGCGGGCCATCGAGATGGCGGTCGAGGCAGTTGTAGGAGAGGTTGATTTGTCCGCCGATGAACCATTTCGCGAACGGTTCGTCCCACACGAGAAGTTTCTTCCACGGTTTGAACCAGTGAAGTTCCTTCGCCATGCGCGACCAGAACTTGTTGGGGGATTCGATCGATTCGGTGTAGAGCTTTCGATATTGCGCGAGGGACTTGATGTGGGCCTGTTTGGCGAACGCGGCGGATGGCTTGAACTTGCGGCCTTCCTTCTGCAGCGAAGTAATGTCGGTCTGCGCCATATACGATTCTCCCGAGGACAGAGGCTGATTTCGCCGCGTATCCTAGCGAAGGAAGTGGCCAGTGGTCAAGCAAGGGAGAGGAGCCCAAGCGTTCGACGTGGGCGGCGGCCCTTACGCTGTTTGCTCGGTGGGAAGGTTGGAAGGCCGCTTACTACGAATGTGGATACTCCCCTTCTCAACAAACAGTTTAAACCGGTGGATTAAGTTGTAGTCGATCAGTTCGGCCTTTCCAGAGCTGCCTTTCAGTAAGGCTATGAACTCTCTCAGGTCAAGCAAGTGAAAGAACGCGCGAGTCGAGCGTGCCTCCTCCATCAACAGGGTTTCGATTTCGCTCCAGTCGCCCCAATGCATCAGCTCCGTAATGAGCACAATGCAATGGGGTGGCTGCTTCCGATCCACATGGAGTTCGGTGCCACTAGCGTCGAAGATCGTGTCTCCACGCCGAAAAGCCTTCGAAGCCCCGGCCAGTTGGCGAATGGCCTTCTTCACCTGTTTCTGAACGCCTCTTGTTCTTCGTTCCTGATCCCGTTCGTATCCCGCACGGAGAACTGATAGATCCTTTGCTTCGATCAAGAAACTCCCATAATCGTAGAATGAGAAAACATCGGTCAGTTCACGCGTCTTAACGCCGCTCTTCACTCGTGGGCTCTTGTACAGCGTTAGAGGAAAGACAGACTCCAACGAAGCCCAGATGGCTCGCTCGAACATTTCGCCTTCGTCCTTGTCGTTAATCGTGATGGTATAAACACCGTTTACCCCCACGAAGGAAGCATTGGTGATTCTCCATGGCTCGAATGTTGCCGGGATTTCAGCCGTTGGGATGTTTTGGGCACCGGGATAAGTGCTCGTGTTATCAACAGAGAAGCAAAAACAGTCCAGCGAATGGGATGCTTCCTCGGTGAACGGGCCAACATACAACTGCGATTCTTCCCCCAAAAAGTTCAGAATCCTAGATGCTCCCTCTTGGGAAAGACTAGCGTTTGTCCATGCGAGACAGACATCCATCTCGTTGAACAAGAAGGCAGGAAACCGTCTATCCCGAAGAGCACGCTGCAACGCGCTGTGTTCTTCTGCGTCGCGCTGCACACCAGAAATGCATGTGGGTGCATCTGGCATGTCAAGGATCCGCGCGCCCGTGCAAAGATATGGGCCCTTCTTGCCGTACACCAATTTCAATGGGCAACCGGCAACAAGAGCTTTGATGCTCGATGTCGGTGCCTTTAAGACAAGTGCCAACTCTTGACCGCCGTTCGTCGGCACGTACCAAATAGACGCCTCCTCCGATCTCATCTCGTTATAAACGCGTGTACTTGGTAATAGCATGGTGTTTCTATCGGTGTTGGCCGTACAAATTCAACTCGGCATATTGCCGCTCCTCCAGAAGATATCACACGTCAGCCTCGGGCGTTACGCCCTGGTTGACGAGGGCGCGGTCTGGTTCCGTGCGTCAGGGCAGGAATAACAGCGCATCGATTCGCAGCCGGTGCTCAATATCGCAGTCAACACGACGAGGAGCAGCATGAAAGTCAGGCGTCTTGTGTCGGACGGTATCGGGGCTTCCATTTTTATTTCCCATCAATTGTGGTCGGGACGGCGGTCCCCGTACCAGATATCCATGCCATGCCGATTCTGAAGGTAGCGATGCCCGTGGATCACGATGCGCATGATCGGCGCGAAGATTTCGCGCACCGAACAGGTACGAAGTTTCCGGCCCGAGGTAATTACGCTCTCGCGCAAAATCACAAACTTCCCCTGCCGCCTCAACGCCAGACTCATCGCGCCTTCTTCCGCGGCGTAAAGTTGCGGGTTGAATCCGTTCACGCGCTCGAATGCCTCGCGTGTGCAGAAGAGGAAACAGCCCGCGGCGATACCGACGAACCGGTAGAGCCTCACGGTCACCGCTTCGAGCACCCGGGCATACAACGGGATTCGACCGTCGAACCGAAAACGGCAGCCGCCGCCGATTGCGCCACGCTGCACGGATTCGATGGCGGCTTTGACGACCACCTCGCTGACGAACGTGTCCGCGTCCACGAAGAACAACACGTCCCCGTGGGCCTGGCGCGCCCCCGCATTGCGGGTTGCGGCAATCTGCCGATGTTGGACACGCACCACCCGGGCTCCGTGTTCGACCGCGATGTCCGCAGTCTGGTCCGTGGAACTGTCATCGACCACAATGATCTCGGCTGTCAGTGGGAGTTGTCGTGCGGAGTTTGTGATCGCGTCGATTGTCTGCCCGAGGACCGACTCTTCATTCCACGCGGGGACAATAAACGAAATCGAGCGCACTTCCCTGACAATCTCCGTTCGCTGACCAGATTTCTTCATGGATATTGCGACTCGCGACAACTCACGCCAGCCCGAGGCTACTCCCGGGCCAATGGCGCTGCAAGCCGAAAGGTGGGATGACATGCTCGCCAACACAGCGTCCGTCCCCTGCCCACCGCGCCGTCACGAAACGCGCGTGGTCACGTTCCTGCACACCGTTTTCCCGTGTGATGGCCGCGGGCGCAGCACGCTCTCAAACGTCATTCACCATCGTGAAATCCGATGTCAACCGGGCTAACAGATCTGTGTGTGTCGTCATGGAAGCCTTGTTTTCATTGGCCTGCAACGGGTTACGTCGTCGCAGTTTGTCGTGATATTGGTCTGGTTGGTGCTCTCTAGGGCAACGAGACGTTGGGGATGTCGTTGTACTGGGACATCATGTCATGAGAATCGTTGCGGGAGTAGTTGCCGCATTCGCGATCGTTACATTGGGCGCCACTGCGCGCGGCCAGACCGTCACGGCCTCGGGCCCCGGGACTGAACCGGGCGAAACATTGGGCGCCTCGGCCACGTTCGCCGTTTCGAATCTGGAACTGATTGTCACACTCTCCAATACCGGCACGTTCGACCCGGTCAATGCCAACGATGTTCTGACGGCAGTTTTTTTTAAGGTCAATGGAGATTTAAAACTAACCCCGCAGTCGGCCGACGTTGCGCCCGGCAGTTCGGTCATCGACCATCCGCATCCGTTGCCGCTCGGCTTCTCCGGCGATGTTGGCTCGCAGTGGGCGTATCGAAACGACCTGATTCGCGCCCCGAACGGAACGGACGAGGGGATTTCCAGCACCAGCCTGAAATGGTTTGGCACGAAAAATCTCTTTTCCAGCGAAAAGATCAAGGGCTTCGGTTCGATCGGTGGCATATCGTTCGGAATCACCACTTTCGACGATCTCGGCGGCCATAAGCGTGGCAACCTCAAGAATCAGGCGTTGGCCCAGAACTCCGTCGTGTTCACATTCTCCGGCCTGCCCGACGACTTTTCGCTTTCGGACATTTCGGATGTCACTTTCCAATACGGGACGAGCGTCAAAGCACCGGATCTTATCGGTGGCGCCATCGCGAACGTTCCCGAGCCGCCGACAATCGCGTTGGTGGTGGCCGGGATGATCGGGGCGCTGGGAGCCATGCGTTGTGGAGTCGTCCGGAAGCCAACCGTGGTTTACTGACCCGCCTGCAGTCGGGCGAGAGCGTCTTTGGCGGCGGCCAGATCCGGTTTGAGTTTCAACGCCTGCTCGTAGTGCTCTTTCGCCTCTCGGACCCGGCCCACCCGTTCCAAAGCGACTCCCAGATTGTAATGCGTTGCACCGGAATCGGGATTGATCTGCAAGGCCTGCTCGTAATGACGGATCGCCTCTTCGACCTTTCCTTGCAACATCCGGGCATTTGCCAGGCCGTTGTGCGCTGCGGCATACCCTGGCTCGAGGCGTAACGCTTGTTCAAAGTGCGCGATCGCGTCGTCCAGCCTGCCGGATTGAGCCAACGCGTTCCCCAACTTATCGTGCGCCGCGGCATAGGTGGGATCTATCTGCAATGCTTGTTCATATTGCTCAATCGCCTCACGGACCCTGCCCAGCGCGTGCAGGATCTCACCGGTGTTGTAGTGCGCCTCGCGGTCATTTGGTTGAAGGCATAGCACTTCCCGGTACTGTCGAATTGCCGCGTCCAGATTGTGGGTGCGAACGAGAGCGTTTCCCCAATTGTAATGCGCCTCGGCCAAATCGGGCCGGAGTCGCGACGCCTGCTCATACTGTTGGATTGCCTCATCGATCCTGCCGGTTTGTTCCAAAGCCAACCCCAGCTCGTTGTGCGCCGCGGCATAGTCGGGATCGAGTCGCACGGCCTCCCTGAAGCGGTCGATGGCTTCTGCCGTCTTGCCCAATTCCATCATCGTCATTCCGAGGTCGTGCTCGGATTCGGCGTGGTGCTCGATACTCGACAGCACGTTGAACACGACCGAGAAACCCAGCAGCAGGCACCAACCGCAGCGCACGACGGGACGCCAGACCGGCTGACGAGCGAACGTCCGCTCCAATCCGAACACACCCGCCATGGCGAGCAGCACCATCGTGGGCAGGAACTCTGTTTCAAACCGGACGCAGGCGGCAAAAAAGAGTCCCATGATCGAGGCGCAAATGCCAGACAACAAGGCCACCGCCAGCACGAACCAGCGCAACGTCGAACGCACGGGCCCGGACCGTCCACGCCACGCCATCGGCACGCCCAGCGCCAACCACACGAGTGGAACATTGGGAAGAATCCCGAAGGGGGCCTCCGGCAATCCGTGGCCTGCCGGCACGAGTGGAGCGATGGCGTCGTTTACGAACGGGAAATGCCTGCTCCAAAGCACCGGCTGAAGAAAATAGGATTGAACATTGAACCACACGTGGCGCACCGAGAACAATTGCTGCGTTACTTCGTGACTAGCGGCCAACTGGTAATGCCAACCGAAATCGATCGGATTGCCGAATCGCTGGGTGTTGTAAAGCATCAATCCCAATCCGGCCAACGTGATGGGAGCGACTGCTGCGATTACCAACGGCCAAATCGGTCGCCGCTCCCGCCACGCTTGGGCCACGGGAACCAGCAGAATGACGGCGCCATACAACAGCGAGGGACGCGCCCCGATCGCCAGTCCGTAGGCGACGCTCGCCGCGACCAGCCACCGGCCCTTCCGGTCCGGGTTGTGCAACGCACACCAGATCGCCCCGAGTGCCGCCATCGTCAACATGTACCCGCAACTGATCGGCACCTCGTAAACCGAGCACCGCGACAACAAGACGGGTATGCCCGTCGCCAAACCCAGCGCCAGAGCGCCGGCCGCCATCACCCACACGCTCACCTCCGCAAAGTAGCGTCGCCACAGTGCGCACAGCACTCCCAAGCTGGTCAGATAGCCAGTGGTGCAAAAAATCGCCACTGCTTGCCGGTGGAAAAGGTATTGTCCGGTCAGCGCGACGCAGGGCCAGAACAACAACAAGGCCGGCGTAACCCCGAAGTAGAGGTACAGTTTACCCTTATAATACGTCAGGTCATGCAACCGATAAAACGCCCCCCGATAATGAGCATTGGCCACTGGATCATAAGGGTCCGCAAGCTGCGAGAGCCCGGGGGGCACGTCCAGTTTCAGGCTGAGTTGGCCAGCGCGAAAGCCCTCGACCATCAAATTGTAGTAACTCTCCGCTGGATTCAGGCTCAGCGATTCCCAAAAGCCCGAGTGGACCGTGCCGGCGTAAACCCCGATGACCAGGGCGCACACGGCCCCGAGGATTGCGCGCTGCATCCACGGCAACTTCGCCCGAGACGCCGTCGTCTCTGTGCGATCTGGCCTTTCGTCAGTCATGATTGGCTCTTGAAGGAGTACCCGGCGGACGTTGGAGCCTAACCAATTGCCTTCTACTGGCCTGTCAACGTGACCGTGGTTGAAGAACGCGGACAGAACCAATCCACGGTCGCGGCCAGTGTGCTATTGGAGCCGAACGTTACCCAGCCGATGCACGCACCTTGCTTCTTGTAGAGCGCCTCGTATAGCGGCCACATGCCATCCTCCGAAACGGGTGCGCTCACACTGATCTTCGTCCCGTCGGCCAGAACACCGCTCAGGCGGGCTGCCCCCGAGGCCGTCACCGTCAAGGCCGCACTTCCGGTGCCCGACGGAAGGTTCGTGCCGCCGCCCGCAGGCGGTTCGAAGACCGCAGTGTACCGACCGATCCAAGGGCAGCGATCCGTGCGGCTGAACACCGCGCGATTAGCGAGCAGCACGGACGTGAATGTGCTGTTGTCCGACACCGTTCCCGTGATTTGATCGGTCTGGTTCTCGAGGTCGAGATGCAGGATCACCTGCAGCGTGTCCAATCCGTGCGGCGTGTTTGTCGAGTTGCCACCCGCGTCGAACTGCCCGCGAAAGCTGGACCGAAGGCCGCCCATGGTCAATTTCGCGGTGAATGTTCCGGTCTTGGAAATTACCAGCTGGATGCTTCCTGAAGTCGCATTCGACGGCGCAATCGTCTGCCAGACCAGGCCGTTGTATGTGCCCAGCAAGGAACCCGGCGTCGCGAATGTGTTCGTGCACAGCGGCGCGCTCGGCGGGGACATATTCCGCTGCTCGTCGTAGGCCGCGACCGTGTAGCAATAGTTGGAATTTGGCGCCAGACCCGTGTCCGCAAAATTCGTCATCGAGGTCGCCTCGACCTGCACACCGTTGCGGAAAATCTCGTATCCGGTAAAACCCGATTCGCTGGTATTCGTAGATGCCATCCAACCCAGATCGATCTCGTCGGCTGAAAGGAACGTTACCGTTAGCCCCGTCGGCGTGGCCGGGGTCCCTTCATCACTGACTACGATATAGTTGGTGAGGGTGATCGAACTGGTTCCCGCTTGGCCGCTCACGGTCAGGCTCACGGTATCGGTGCCGGCCGCCCCGTACGTGTACGTCAGGATATTGGCCGAGGTGTTGGTGGTCGAGCCGTCGCCAAAATTCCAAGACCGATTTGCGATCGTGCCCGTGGAGGTGTCGGTAAATGTCACGGCCAGCGGCCACGCCCCATTCGTCGGCGTCGCTGAAAAACCGGCCACGGGCGACACGGGCGAAGCGCCGCTGATGACTCCATTGATCCAGCCAAGGTTCGCCGACACGCGCGTGCTGTAAAACGAGCTGGGTATATCATACGATTCCTGAGGAATGTATATCCAATTGGTGACACCTTGAACATATAAGCCACCCATGTTCAGAAGGGCCGCATCAAATTGGGGGATCCCCGTGCTATTGACGCTAAACGCGCCATCCACGGCGTGATGGATGCCCGCCAGTTCCCAAGTCGAACCGCTCTGAATAAACATGCCGCCGCTGGAGTCGCCGTCGGACAAATCGCATCCGTTCACCTCGAAGAACGCCCGCAACATCTGGCCGTTTGTTTGGTCCGTGTAGATCTCCGAGACAACGTTCTGACCCCATCGTTCCACCGAATTGGTCGCGCCCCATGTCCAGCCATTGGTCAGTCCACCCACGATAACAGGCGCGCCCCGATCCGTGCCGCGCCCGAAAACTATACACGGCTTCCCGACCTCCGCGCTCGCCGCGTACATCGGAGCATATGTTGGGAATGTCTCCGCTGTTTGCCAGAGAGTCAGATCGCAATCCGGGCAATTCGAATTCGTTACGGTGTGGTAGGTGAACCCATTCAACACGAACACATCCCCCACGGCGCCGCCGACGTGTTTGGCCGCGAGAAAAAACATCGGGGCCACCGGCGTGCCGAGGAAATTTCCGCCCCCGGTGTTCCATTGGCCCTCGTACTGCCACCCGCTACCCGACAGCGTGCCGCCCGGCGCCGTCGTGTTGAAGCCGGGATCACCGGTGGATTCGAATAATATCGCGTTGCAGGATGGCGCCGAGACAAGACCGGTTGTCACCAGCCATGCCGCAATCAGGAGATAACCTCGAACTCGCACAACGTCTCATTCTAGCAAATCCGTTGTTCTGCGGCAAATCGCATTTCCAGGGAGTGAAAGCGCCATTGCCGGTTCGCGGGACCGGCTTCCGGTTCAACGAGCAGGTTCTGGCAGGCCCTCGATCTTCGCTGGCTTTAGAACCAGAGTACGCAAGTTCATGACTGACCGGCCGGGTTTGGTGGTGACTTTCACCGTCACCGTCGCCCGGCCGGGCTGCGGGATGCGGAGTTTGCCGAGTGGAAAGGTCTGGTAATCTCCCCCACCCCGCGTGGCCTGGACCTTGGCGCTGACACTTTGATCACCGACAGCGACCGTGAACTCGCTACCGGAACTATTGGTCTCAACCGCGTAGGTGATCGCGGCATCAAAGTCGCCGGGCTTGAGCACGTCGACCTGCCAGACCACGGAATCTTTGGCGTTCGTCCAATGCCCGATGTTGAGTTCGCTATCGCCCTCCAACTGCGTGGTCGAGCCAACGATTTCCGCATCCGCGGCCGTCAGGCGGATGGTTCCATCGTCCGTCTGGCGTGGGACGGGAATCGGCGCGAGTTGCACCGCGCCACCCGGATCCAGCACCACAACGCTGGCGATGGTGTCGGGCGCCTTGGCGGGCAGGTGCACCGTCACCTTGTCCTGTCCGACAACGCACTTCAGTTTCTCTCCCGGATTTGCCAACAGCCACGCCGTCACCTTCTGGTTGAGAATGGGAACGGGCAACTCGCCGTTGGCCGGCCAGTTGAAAACATGCAGGTAAAGCCTGCCGTTTTTCTGCGTGCAACGACCCCACGGCAACTGTCTGCCAAACGGACTCGCCGACGTGCCGTAAATGGCCTCGCCATTGATTTTGAGCCATGCGCCCATCTCCTTGAGTCGCTCGGCTTCCGGCTCGGGGATCACGCCGTCGGCTGTCGGCCCGACATTCAGCAGATAGTTTCCGCCTTTGCTGGTGATATCGATCAGGTTGCGAAGAAGTCTCTCGGTGGACTTGAAATTAGTGTCGTAGGACTTGTAACCCCACGTGTCGTTGATGGTCATGCACGTTTCCCAATCGCGACCGGGAAAACCCGAGGGCGGTATCTTTTGCTCCGGCGTTTCCGTGTCGCCCTTGAAGCCGCCGCCCAGGCGGTTATTGGTGATGATGTGCGGTTGAAGTTTCAACAGGGGGAGGAGTTTCTCGGCGCGTTCCTTCGTCATGACATCGGATGGCGTGTCAAACCACAGAACGGCGACGTCACCGTAGTTCGACAGAATCTCACGCACCTGTGGCACCGCGATGTTCTCGAGGTACTCATCAAAATCGCCATCCTGGGCCTTGTCCCAATGTGTCCCGCCCTTGACCGCGCCGCCCGGGTGATGCCAGTCCTGCGCCTGTGAATAGTAGAACCCCAGCTTGATCCCCTGCGTCCGGCAGGCGGCGGCGAGTTCCTTCAACGGGTCGCGATGAAAAGGCGTGGCGTCGCAGATATTGTACGGGCTGACTTTCGAGCCAAACATGGCGAAGCCGTCGTGATGCTTGGCGGTGATGATGATGTATTTCTGGCCGGCATCCCTGGCGATGCGGACCCACTCATCGGCGTTGAACTTCACCGGGTTGAACTGCCCGGCAAATTTCGCGTAGTCAGCCACGGAAATTTTTCCCCTGTTCATGATCCACTCACCGGGGCCTTTAATCGGTTCGCCGTTCCACGTACCGGCGGGCACGGAATAGATTCCCCAATGAATGAACATGCCAAACCGCGCCTCGCGCCACCACTGCATGCGAGCGTCGTGCTCCTGCGGCGTCTCGGTCTGCTCCTGGGCCGCGCAGGTACTGAACGCGGCCAGCAGGACGGTCAGGATCACACTACCGGCTTTCATTGCCAACGGACGAATGTTCGTGGTGTGCATTGTTTGAACGCGCAGCCTTTGTTCACCCACGTCGATCACCATACGTAAGCAACCGCACGGGGCCAAGAAGGCCGCTGGGGTGCACCTGTGCCTGCGCTGGGTCGTAATCCTTGTAGTCACGGTTGACGAAAAAATACCCCGGCCAGTTGCCCGGCCCCTTCCAGTCGACCGCGGCAGGCCCGATGGCGTTTTCCGTTCGGTTCGCCACGCGGATGACGACCTCATTTTCCCCGGCATGAACCAGGCCGGCGACCTCGACTCGAAACGGGGTCTCGAAAACGGTCCCCGCCGTCCTCCCGTTTATGTTCACGGAAGCGACATCGCACACCGTGCCCAGATCCAGAAATACATCCGCCTGAGGTTCATGGGAAAGGCGGAATTTTGTTCGATAGATCGCCGTGCCGGCAAAGTGTTTCAGATCATCCTTTTCTGACCAGTCAATCAACTCAGGAAATTCTCTCACCAATTGCTTGCGCCCATCGATCGGCTGAAACTCGACACGCCACGGGCCGTTTATCACCACGAGGGGACTGGCGTTTTCTGCCCGAACAGATGCGAGACCCGTGGCGGGTTTGTCGCGTCGGATCATCACCAGTCGCGATTCCCTCGGGCCAATCGCGATCTCGGCAATCACACGATCACCCTCGACGTGGTACGGAGTGGGTTCAATTTTCGCGCTGTGTGCGTTCCAGATTTCCACGCAGCCCTTGGCGCGGAAGGAGAACGCCTGGCGAATGGAATTCTCGGGCTGTGGATTGTGGAGCAGGAACAAATCATAATCGGGCCCCTGACGATGCAACCAGCGGAGCGGAAGCAGATCGTCGGCTTTCAACTGCGGTTCGATGCCAATCCTTTGCAGGACGGATGGCAGACCTTCACGGTCAGTCAAATACGTGGTTCCATGACCGATGTTACGCGGTGACATTCCTTTCTTGTCCGGGAAAACATCGGCGACGATCTGACGGAGTTTGGCCGTTTGCGCGTCGTGATCCTTGAAGCCCGGGACATCCGACGGCAATTGCACTGCGACAACGGCGAGGCCACCATCGACGAGCGTCCGAATCTTTTCCAGCGTCTCCAGCGGCATGATGGCGGCGTCGATAATCAGCACCCGGTAGCGACCGAGGCCCACCATGAGACGATCGCCTTCCATTCTCGCAGACTGGCAGACAACCCGATCCGTCAGGCGATCGGACAGCCAGGATGCTCCCTGCGGAAAGTTGTGTGTGCCATATACGCAGACATCGGCGATGGGTTGGCCGGACCGGAGCAGCAGGCTGTTGCGGCCCATGTAGTCCGCCAGGACACGAAAGTACGGCCAGAAAGTATTATTGTGGTCGATCTCGCAGGAGGCATAAAAGTCCCATCCGGGAAAGCCGGCTTCCGGCGGCGAATAACTGTATCCGTGGAACACCAGTTGGCTGGCACCGAGGGCGAAGATCGCGTCGACCTCCTGACGAAGATCATGCAGGGTCATCCGCCAATGCTCCGTCAACCACGTGAAGCTCTCACAAGAAACCACCGGATGCCCGTACACATGCGCCGCCGCCAGCGCCAGGTCGGCTCCAATCGGCACTTCTCCGGGCGTTTTGAAGTCCATCTCGAACTCGGGAATGTCCGCCATGCCGTAGGAATCTTCCCAGTCGGTCGGACTGCCGTGAGCTTGCTCGCGCGATTGCAGGCCGTGCTGGTGGCACCAGCGGGTCAGTTCACCGTAGCAATTCTCCGTGATCAGTTCGCACAATGTTTGGTCGTAATCCCACCGAATCTGCGAGAAGGCGCCTTCGTCGGAACCACTGATAAGGTCAAGGTACGGGGTCAGGTCGTACCCGCGCCGCGCGCGAAACTGTTGGAGAAAGTCCGTTGTCCATGTGGGCTTGCCGAGCTCCCAACTGTCGATGAAGAGGCCCTCGAAAGTGCGACCGGTGAGATTGCCGACCCGGTTCAGCACCGGCTGTGCGCAGTGGTCCAGATGAAAATCCATCGCGGACGCGCTCAGGTGATCGAGGACCGGACCTTTGTCGCGGGGATTGACCCGTTTGTGCGGGCCGACGCCACCGAGCTTCGCCCAAAAACACGTCAGCAGCCATGTGCCTGCCGGCACGGACACGGAGATTTGGCCATCGGCTGGCAGTCCGTTTGTCACCACCTCGGCGGGCCCGACGCTGCCCGCGCATCGCAACGTAACAGCCACCACGGGGCCACGCGGCTGAAACGGCACGTGGCGCATGCCCGCGCCATCGAGTGAAACGGTTTGCGAGGCCAAGCTCTCACCGGCATGCTCGTTGTCAACCCACGGGCCGGCGTACGGCCAGCCGCTTCCGGGTGTCAGGTCCACTTTCAGGCCCAGCTTGGCGGCCTCTTCGACGCACACCGCGACACGATCCGCCCATTCGGACGACGCATACACAACCGGTTTGTGACCGGGCACGACGGGTAACGCGTCATAAAGAGATTGGATTTCCACGCCCGCCAGTCCCTGCTCCTTCATCCCCGCCAATTCGCGGGCCAATTCCTCCCGTGTGACAGCTCCGCCGAACCACCAGTAGCGCGTGCGCGGCCGATATTCCATCGGCGGATCGGCAAAGTCATGCTGAAGCTGCGCTGCTGTCGGCCGAATGTCCGCCATGGACATCGGAGAAAGCAGGACGCCGAGTACGGAGGCGCAAAGCAGGAACCAATTCCTAGCTGACGTTCTCCGAGCATCGAATGGGAACGCACGTTTCATTTGTTTCGTGTCGCGAATGTGACCGGGCCGCCGTTTTCGAGCCAGGGTTTGTGTCAGTCAGAGGGCATTTATTGTGCGCTTCGATTTTGAGTTTGTCCATCCCCGACGAAGGAGGGCGTGGCTGACCACGGGCGGTGATCAAGTCAGTCGGGCCGTAAGAGATGGTGGAGAGGGGTGGATTCGAACCACCGAAGGCATAAGCCAGCAGATTTACAGTCTGCCCCGTTTGGCCACTTCGGTACCTCTCCTCGCGCTCCGAGGGAAGATGAGTGTAAACGTCCAGCGGCGGCTGTCGAGCAGAATGTTCCATCCAGAAGAGCCTGGCCGTGCACCTGATCATCAAGGGACAATGATTCGACGCTGCCGCTGGTTACGGCCAATACTGGGCGTCGTCGTCCGTCGACTGGGTGGTGGGCGTGAACTGCCTTTTCACGTAGTTGGTGATGCTGGCAATGACCATGCCGACAATGGTGTCCGGCACGCCGTCGAAATTCTTGCTCTGAAGCCGCATGTCGCACGGGTCGTTGACGTAGTCCACCACGAAATATCGCCCGTCGTGTTCCAACGCGATCTCGGTGCTGAAGAAATCGAGCTTCGCGACATCGGCGATGATGCGCACGATGCGGGTCAGTTCGTCCACGTTCACAATCGCGCGGTCCGACGGCGTCACCACCGCGTACCGGTGCGTGGTGTCATCCCACCAACACGGGATGATCTCGCCGCAAACATGGTACACCCGGAACCACGCGCGGCGTCCGTTGAGGATCTGCGGATTGACGCGCTGCTGGATGAGAAAACGCTGGTTGCGGAACTTGGCGCGGGACTGTGACACGTCGTCGGGCCGCGTCGCGCCGATGATGACGCCGAAACCGCCGCCGCCCTTGGCGGGCTTGACGACAAACGGCGAGGTCAGCGGCTCGATCAGGCGCGGATCGAAATTGGGCTCGCTGTCATAGGGCGGCAGAATGATCGTCAATGGCAACTGCAATCCACGCGCGAGGAGTTCGCCGTGAATGTTCGCCTTGTCAATGGAACGCTTGTAATGATGCTGGGCGTTGACGAATTTCGTGCCCTTCGTTTGCAGCAGTTGGTTGAATTGCAGGAACCGCTCGTCCTCATCGCTGGCGCGGTCGAGAAAATATCGGAAATTCCGCTCGTTGTTTTGCACTTCGAGAAACGTCTGCTGGAGGTTGTGCGGCCCGACGAGGTAGCAACTCAGCCCCGCATTGAGGCACGAGCGATCCAGTTGGCTGACGAAATCCTGGTCGTACTGCCAGTTCCAAGCCAGTCCAAAATGAACTTCAGTCGAGCGTCTGGCGATGGTGTCCATTTCCCTTGTCCGTTGTGTGGCAGCTCTTTAGAGCAGTTTCCACACCTGTTTCTCGCGGTGAGGGAGGAACACCCGGGCCCAGTGTTTTCGGGGCCGATACGTCACTCAACTCGGGGTACTCGAAGACTTTGCCTTCGTAATTACGAATAATGACGCGTTGTTTGTCATGCGCCAGCACGTACTCGGGACTGATCGGCACTTTGCCGCCCCCGCCGGGCGCGTCGATCACATATTGCGGCACCGCATAACCCGTGGTGTGCCCCCGCAGCGCCTCCATGATCTCGACGCCTTTGCGCACGCTGGTGCGCAGGTGGTGCGTGCCCTTGACCGGATCGCACTGGTAGATGTAATAGGGCCGCACCCGCATCATCAACAGCTTGTGCATGAGCTCCTTCATCACCGCGGCGTCGTCGTTGACCCCAAGCAACAACACGCTCTGGTTCCCCAGCGGAATACCCGCGTCTGCGAGCCGACCGCACGCCTCCCTGACTTCGTGCGTCGCTTCCTTTGGGTGATTGGAATGAATGCTCATCCACAACGGATGATACTTCCGCAGCATCGCGCACAACTCGGGCGTGATTCGCTGCGGCAAAAAAATCGGGATCCTCGTCCCGATACGCAAAAATTCAACATGCTTGATCGCGCGCAACTCGCGCAGCACCGATTCGAGCCGCTCGTCGCTGAACAACAACGGGTCGCCGCCGCTCAATAATACATCCCGCACCTCCGTGTGCTCGCGGATATAACGGATCGCGTCGGTAAACTCGGTGTGCAGATGCTGCTCGCCCGCGCCGCTGACCACCCGGCTGCGCGTGCAATACCGGCAGTACGTCGCGCACCGGTCGGTGACGAGGAACAGCACGCGGTCAGGATACCGGTGCACCAGTCCCGGCACCGGCATATGTTCATCCTCGCCGCACGGATCGGCCATCTCCCACGGCGCGGTGACCATCTCCTCGACACGTGGGATCACCTGGCGCCGAATCGGACAGTTCGGATCCGCCACGTCGATCAAATTGAAAAAATACGGCGTGATCGCCATCGCCAGATGACGCCCCGCCTGTGAAACGCCGTCGCGCTCGGCGGGCGTCAACGGCATCAACGCCTCCAGCGCCTCCAGCGTGGTGATGCGGTTCCGCAGCTGCCACCGCCAATCGTTCCAGTCCACGTCGGGCACATGCGACCACAGGCCGCGAGGCACCAAAGGAAATCGTTCGTTCATGGAAGAAGGTTTTACCCCAACGCTCTTGGGATGCGGGGAATCAGCCTGGGGGTTCACACCAAACGGAACACACTCGGCGCGGGTCGCGCCCCACTGTCCTCCCCCAGGCTCATCAGGTTGCATGGCGAGGCGAAGTATAGGCCATGACAGACAGGTGTCAAGCGGGTGGCATTTGACGCCTTCCCGCAGCGCCACCACTTTGGAATCAGGACACTCCAACGAACCCAAAAACAGCCTCGAAAAGCGTCCCACGCTACCAAACTGGGCCAATAATTGGCTTTGCTGGTCCAAACGAACCCAACCGTTTTTCGCGAATCCGGAAGTCACAAGTCTCTCATAATGCCGCAGATCAGCGCGCAACTTCGATCCAAACTCGGTGGGTTCGTTTCGCAAAAAGTGCCTTTCGGGGAACCCTTGGTCTTTCAGGTAGGGACGGCGCGCCGCGCCGTCCGCCCCGACACCCGTGTCGGGGTCGAAGGCTGCCGTGCTTCGTGCCCTTCGTGACTTCGTGGTGAACATCTACCTCCCCCAATTTGGCTTTGTTTTTGGCTTTGTTCCGGTAACTTTTCCACACCGGCTTGATTAAACTTGGGTTTGTTTTACAATTTTTATTTTTTCTACAGCCTCTCCACCACCCCAACCGGTTGTGGTACCCCCATTGTCAAAGAACGCTCCAACGTCAGCCCCCCACTATATCCTAATAAAATATAAGGTCAATCGCATTACGATGAAGCCGACAATTCGCGGCTCCCCTCCAAGGAGGGGATAAAGGGGTGGGTGCCCTCCCGTACTCCGTCCGCCGTCTCCTCGCCCCGTAGGGGCAGGCCTCCGCGCTTGCCACCGATGGAAAGCGACTTTTGTAGCCGCGAAACTCTTTCGCGGTCAGAGCACTGTTTTAGTAGGGGCGCGCTCGTAGCCACGGCGCCTTGTCCGCCTCAGGCGGATTGCCTGCCCTGCCTGCCCTGCCTGCCCTGCCTGCGGTGAGCCTGGTTACCCTGAGCAAGGTCGAAGGGAGCAGCTCCGAAGGGCCGCGAGCGCCGGTTTCGGCTTCGGCACGGCGGGCTGGCCCAATTGGTAGGGATGGCTCGCCCCGGAGCGCTGATTTCGCAGTCTTCACGGCACTGGCGGCTCGAGCACCTCAGATTGCAGCAATTTTATGCCCTCTTCAATTTCACTACAGGGGCGTCACGATGTACCTGTAGTTTCCCAAGCTAGTTCCATTTTTCTCTTGCTTTCGGTCGGTGGGTTTGGTAGGGCTGCGCCCGCGCTGGAGAGCCGTTAGCGATTTAAGTCGTGCGAGTTTGATGGGATAAGCGGTAAACAATAAATGTAGAGGTGAGGGTTATGAAAATCAGCAACAACTCCGTAGCAGTTACTCTGGCAGTCACAGTCATCTGCGCCTTGGCATCATCCAGCCACGGCACCATTCTTTTCGAGGAGGGGTTCAACTACACACCGGGGACGGGTCTTGGTGCCAACACAAACCCTGGTAACAGCACACAATGGAATGGTAGCAATTCCGGTTTAACCATCGGCAGCAGCAGCCTGAGTTATCCGGGTTTGGTAACCATGCCCGGTAACGACCTTATAATCCAAAATAGTTCCTCGGGAACTTCCGTCAATTACTTCACCCCTCAGAGCGGCGACCAGGTTTTTATGTCCTTTCTGGTTCAGGTGAATACGATTGACGGCGCCAAT
>JBEKBH010000026.1:0-48027 GCA_050015495.1 Verrucomicrobiia bacterium | reverse complement strand
CCGTCTCGCCTACGGTGTCAAGGATACTACGCCGCGCGGCACACGACCGCCGCCCGTGCGTTCCTCCTTGACATGCTGTGCCGCCCTCGCCCCTCGCCACATCACGAGACAGTCCCCGCCAACAAACCGCTCCGAAGCTCGGCCCGAGGTTCGGAGCAGAAAGGACTGTCTCATGAATGCCGATCAACGATGGATGCTTGCCGTCCTAGAACTGGACGACTGGACTTGCCGAGTACCCGATTGCGGCGCCAACACCTGCCTTGACGCCGCCCACATCCAGCCAAAATCTCTCCGCCCTGACCTGCGCCACGACCCCGCCAACGGTCTTACCCTCTGCCGCTCGCATCATCGGTACTTCCACGACCACCCCACGCAGTGGAAGATGTTTCTCGCCGCCGAGGGGCATGTCATCTGACATTCACCCGCCTCAGGCGGGCAAGTCGGGCAGCGGCCCCCCGCGGCTTACGCCGCTTGCGGGGGCCTTTCCGCCCGAATTTTCAAGCCGCCTTCCCCACGTCAAAATCCGTATCCCCGCCCCCGTCCTCGTAGGCATCGCCGTGCTCGCTTTCGCCGCTCTCCTCCGACTCGTCCACCCACGGCCCATGCTTTTCCAACCACGCCAACTGCTTCTCCCCCCAGTTCATCCGCGGCTGATGCCAATACAACCACAGCGCACGCTTCCACGTCTCGCTCCGGCTTTCCCCCGTAAGCCTCGTCTCCCATGCCAACCGCTTGCACTCTTTCCAGTCGTCCCCCTTATTCACACCATCCACCCAGCATTCGCGCACAATCTCCAGATCATTCGCCGTCACAAACCCAGCCAGCCTTCCAAATGTGGCCCACAACCGACGACGGCCAAGCGCCTTCCGATGACGAAATTGCTTCGACAGCTCCTTCCAGAGGTATCGCCCCAGATTCTCATCCGTTTTCTTCTTGCTGATCTCGGCATGTCCCATGGTTGGCAGGTCTGCTTTCAGACGGTTGACCAACTCAAGGTCAATCCAGCGGTCGAACAGGACGTGCACGTGAAACCGCCCCGTTTTGCGCCCCCACTCGAACACCCGCAGCCCGCAGACTCCCGTCTTGGCGCGCAGACGCCGCAGGAACGTGCCCCAGTCCTTGACGCACCGCTCCAAGTCGTCCACATCCTTGAACGTGAATATCCAATGACGGCAACGCTCGCCCCGCGCCGCCGCGTACGTCATCAACACCTGCACGTTGTCGTCCAGCGCGAAGATAGCCCGAAGCACACGATCAGGCCCGAACTGGAACCTCTGATATAGCTCGATATACTCGTCCCGCGTCACGACAATCGTTCCTCCCGCGAGCCGCAGCCCGCAGGCGCAGACGCCCCTGCTTAAACTGTACCAATCAGATTTCCGTCCAAATGCACACACCGCTCCGGACAGATTGGCAGCAGCACTGACATTCCGGCAGCACAACACTCAAAATCACTTGTGCTCGGACTCTCCTCAGGTGAGAATCACCCGCTCGCGCAGATAAATATGCTATTATATATATCAAGTCCAAAAACCAATGCCTAAATCCGTTTCCCACAAAGTCTTAACCCTGGCGCAGGCGACCCGATGGCTGGCTTCGGTGCGCCGCCGCCGCCGCCGCGTTGTCGCCACGAACGGTTGTTTCGACCTGATTCACTTCGGGCATGTCAGCTACCTGCAGCGCGCCCGCAAGCTGGGCGACCTCCTCGTCGTCGGCCTCAACGGTGACCGATCGGTCCGCGAACTCAAGGGATCGGGCCGGCCCCTCGTCCCCCAGCGACAACGCGCCGCCGTTCTCGCGGCGCTGGCCTGCGTCGATGCCGTGGTCATTTTCCCCCAAAAGCGCGCCCATCGGTTCCTGGCCATCGTGCGGCCCGACGTTTACGCCAAAGGTGGCGATTACCGTCCCGAGACGTTGGACCCGCGCGAGCGCGCCGTGTTGACCAACGTGGGAAGCCGGATTCGGATCCTCCCGTTCGTCAAGGGGTTCTCGACAACGCGACTGATTGCCAAGATTCGCAAGGCCGGGTGCTGAGGTGCAGGCGAGACGCTGGCTGGCGGTCGTCCCCCTTCTGATCGTCACGGCGTGCGCTTCACCCGCCGAGAAGGCTTACCAGACGGCGATCAGAGATTACCAGCGGAGTGAGGCCAATGTCGCCACCTTTGCCCGCGCCAATGTGAAGCAACTCGTTGCCGCTACCAGGACGTTCCGCACCTCGGTTGGCCGCTGGCCTTGGACGTACCAAGAGTTTGGCAGCTTCGTGCTGGCCAACAGCGTGCCGCTGGATCTCACCGCGTTCAACGACGTCCAGTTTGCCGCGCTCGAGGATGGCAGCGTCCAAATCCATTACGACGTGAACTGCAGCCGCTTCAGCGACAAACAGTACCAGTTCGCCCAGACCGGCATCGCGAATGTGAAGGCCAGGTGACGACGCGCGGTCGCTTACGTCGAGCTGGGTAGTGGCGACCGGTGCTGCTAGCGGGAAACCAATTCCGCCGCTGGCACGGGTGATTGTTCCTCATCGAGTTCGACTTCGGCAATGTACTTCCGTGTGGCCGCGGGCAACTCGTTCCAAATCTTCAGCGCGATCATGCACCCGATCAGCGCAAACGGCGCGAGGAAAATCGGCCACCAGTACCAGCTATGGCCCGTCAAGAAACCCAGCCCGAAGGATTGTATGCCCGTGCCCAGGTACGCGCAGCCGTCAATGATCCCGGAACTGGTCGCCGTGGCCTTTCGTCCGCCGAAATCGGTCGCGGCCGTCCCCGAGATCAACGAGGTGACGCCAATCACCGCCATGGCAATCATCACCGCGCCCCAGCCGACCAGCACCGGCGACGAAAACAGGTTCAACGCCATCACAATCGTCATCAGGAACATGAACGCACACAGCATCGCGACCGGAGGTCCGCGCCGCGACTGAAATGTCTTGTCCGAAACCAGCCCGCCAATAAACCCGCCGATAATCCCAAAAATACACAGCAAGAAGCCCCAGTGTTTGCTGAAGAACTCGGCGCCCGGCTGACTCACCTGCTTGGCAAAAATGGGGTACCACTGGTAGATGCCGTTGCGGAGCACGCCCGAGGTCAATTCCACCACCGCCAGCAACAGCATCAACCGGCTGGTGAACACCCGCTTGAGTAACTCCATCGGCGTGAACTCGATGTGCATCTGCCCCGACGACGCGTCATGGGTGTCAAACGCCGCGAAGCTGGCCTCTTCCGGGGTGTCGCGAATCAGCCACCAATCCAGCAGCGACCAGGCAACCAAAATCGCCGCCGGAATGAAAAACACCGCCCACGTCGCGTCCACCGACTGCGACTTCAACGCAAATGTTCGCTGGATAAACTGATGAAACCATCCCAACTGTCCCTGCGGGTTGGCTTTCGTCATCTCGACGATCGCCTGGCCCCAGTCAAACGCGAAATACACGCCGAACGAAATCAGCGTTCCGAAAATCGCGCCAAACACGCCGCGCTCCCGCACGTGAAACCAATACGCTTTGACCTTGATGATCGAGACCGCGCCGTAGCTCTGGAAATACATGTTCAGCGCGTAGATCACCGAAAACGCCACGACCATGTTGATCTTGAGTTGGTGCGTCGCCACGAGGTAGGTCAGCACGCCCAGCATGATGTTCGCGACCGACGCGCCGACCGCGGCAATGATGATGCCGCGCTTGCCGCCGATTTTGTCGACGAGCGGGCCATTGACCAAAAACGATAGCGCATACGTCCACGTGCCCGCGGCGAAAATCAGCCCGAAATCGCGGTTGGTCATGAGCGTGCCGAGCGCGTTCTTGGCCACGTTCAGGTTGTACCGTCCCATGTACAGAAACGCGTACGTCATCCCCAAGGGGAACCAATTGATGAACCGCCGCATCATGAACCAGCGGCTGTGGTTTAGCGGATTGTTGTAAAAATACAACGCAATCGTAATCGCTAAACAGACGCCAACTAGACTGGGGTACATTAATTCTCCTGTGCCGCTATCAGACGGACCGGAACACTCGCAACACCAACACCTTTACCAGCAATACCCGATTCCAGTCAGCCGTGTCAACTTCCGTGTGCGTCAACTGTGTTACGGAATGGTGACGAATTGATGGCGTGACCGCGCGATTTTCCGTTGCCATAAATCAGCCTCTCTCTTGGATTGAAAAACGGGCGAAATCTGGACATTATCGTCTGCGGCGTGATTCCAACTCTCGAAGGAGTTTTGCGATGAGAATATCTGATTCGGCGGCGAACGATCCGTCAGACGCGGGTGTGAATCCGAAGCCCTCCCCTCTCGAACACCCGGGCATTTCGCGCCGCGATTTCCTGAAAGTCACTGTGGCCGCTGCCGTCGCCACCGCCACCGGCACGCTCGCGCTCGCCGCCGACTCCAAAAACGAAGTCCCGCGTCGCAAACTCGGTCGCACGGGCGCGGAGGTCTCCATTGTCGGTCTCGGCGGCTTCCACATCGGACGCCCCAGCGAGTCCGACGGCATCCGCCTCGTCCGCACCGCCCTCGATAACGGCGTGAACTTCCTCGACAACTCCTGGGACTACCACGCCGGCGACAGCGAGGTGCGCATGGGCAAGGCATTGCGCGACGGCTACCGCGACCGCGCGTTCCTGATGACCAAGATCGATGGCCGCACCCGCCAAGCCGCGCAAAAACAAATCGACGAATCCCTCCGCCGCCTCCAGACCGACCACCTCGACCTGCTCCAGATCCACGAAATCGGCAGCCCTGACGATCCCGACCGCGTGTTCGGTCCCGGCGGCGCGATCGAGGCGCTCGTCGAATCGCAGAAAGCCGGCAAGACGCGTTTCCTTGGTTTCACTGGCCACAAGAGTCCCGACGTGCACCTGAAAATGCTTGACGCCGCCACCGCGCACAACTTCCGCTTCGATGCCGTCCAGATGCCGCTCAACGTCATGGACGCGAACTTTAACAGCTTCGAGAAGAAAGTCGTGCCCGTCCTCGTCCAGCAGCAGACCGGCGTGCTCGGCATGAAACCGCTGTGCTTCGGCGCCGTCCTCGAAAGCCAGACCGCCACCGCCATCGAATGCCTCCATTACGCCATGAACCTGCCCACGAGCACCGTCATCACGGGTTGCGAGTCCATGGCCATCCTCCAACAAGCCCTCGATGCCGCCCGCAGTTTCCGGCCTCTGACCCCCGACCAGGTCTCCGCACTGCTCGCCAAGACCGCCACCGTCGCCCGCACCGGCCAGTACGAACCCTACAAGACCTCCCACCGATTCGACGGCACCTACTGGCGCCCCGAATGGCTCGGCTAACGCCGCGACATCCCGCCGCAACCGCAATCGTCAAAAACTCCGAATCTCGCCTAGGAAATAATCGTAAACTGCCGCTTTGTAGGCCGCGTGCCCTCACGCGGCGCGCCGTTCCCCCGCCGCTCCCCTGTTCGGCGCAGGTCTCCCGACCGCGCCGCTTCCCGCCGTCCTGAATTCCTCTCCGTTTTGTAGGGCGAGCGTCCCTGCTTGCCGTCGTTCTCCCCTCCGCGCCACCCGATTACGCCGCTCGCCGTAACGCTTGTCCAAACACCACACCACCGCTATACTCCAATCCCATGGCGAGTCCATCGGAACAGGATTTCTCCATTCGCCAATATACTTTTGGAGCACGTGAGGCGACGACTAGGGATTTCGATGAGAAAAACAGGGCGCAGCTTGACTTAACCCTCGCGGAACTACAGAAGATCCTTGCAATCAAAGTTCTCGTTGTTTTCAAAGGTTGCGATATTGGAACAATGGCCCGCTATGACGCCTTCGCGCTCACCAAGAGTGCGCTCGATGTTCTGGTCTCGTCGGTGCATACGGCACGTCAGCGAGCAGGTGTAGAAACAGGGTCTCTACTTCGAATCGCATTGGAGTGTGGCGCTACCGCAGTTCACATTTCACAAGACTCAGACGCATACGAGCGTTATAAGAACGGCGATTACAAATCGACGAGAGCAATTTCGTTCACAAAGACACTCATTCCCGTTCTCGGAGAAATTTGGGGTGCTTTCAGCGAAGTAGCGGTGCACGCCAACGTGCGTGGCTTTGGTCCCAAGCTCGAACCCGACGAGAAAGGATATCTCGCGCGCTCGATCATACTCGAATACGCTAGCCGAAAATGGCAGCCAGCCCAAGATCAAGCGCTGCTTACCATGATCTCACTTGTCGTCGCTGAAATCGTTTTGAAGATGACAGAACTGATTGTTCTTGAGAAAAGCCCCTCACATGAGAAGTGGCTCAGACTAGTCGGCACTCAAATGGAATACACTTCCAACACGGATGACCAAATAACCAAGTATTATGAAGAGCTCCGATCTTACTCTCGGAAGCACGCAAGCACGTTACAAGCGAGTGGAGATTCTCAGTCAACTGTCCCAACACCGACAAAGTAACATTCCAGACGCGGTACGATCGAATCCTCGCCGTTGAAGCCACTGTAAGCCACGATTATCCCCCCCCGTCTCCGCCCTCGTGTTTTCACCATCCGAAAAAAACATCTTGCAATCTGTCTCACATGAGACTATATATAGTCTCAGATGAAACACTCGTACACGGCTTCACAGAAGGGCGCTCGCTTGGTGCGCGAACGTAAAGCATCCAGCCTGGCCAGATCTGGATCAGGAAGGACGCACTTCTTCATATCCTATTACGTCGAGCCCCGCGGCATGCCGACAACCGCCAAGACGTTTTCGCCACAAGAGGTGATCGAGGTCATCAATCGGGGGTTGCCCATCGGGGAACTCGAGTATCTACGGTCCCATCTGGATGTCCCCATCGACCGGCTGACGCAGAACATCGGGCTTTCCCGGGCCACTTTCCACCGGCGCAAAGCGGCAGGCCGGTTGACCTCTGACGAATCCGACAAGGTCGTGCGTTTCGCCCAACTGTTGGGACTAGCCAACCGGGTCCTCGAAAACGAGGATGACGCCCGTCGTTGGTTGACTTCACCGCAGTTTGGTTTGGGTGGTGCCGTGCCCCTGAACTATGCCAGGACCGAAGTAGGCGCGCGCGAGGTGGAAGACCTGCTGAACCGCATTGAGTATGGAGTTTATTCCTGATGCCGTCCGCGTGGCGGCTCGTTAAGGAAAAGCATGTCGCGACGGCTTTCTCGGGCGAAGGCGCCAGCAAAGCCGGTGGTCGTTGGAATTCGCGTGGCGTCGCCGTGGTCTACACCAGCGAAAGCGAATCACTGGCCGCGTTGGAAACACTCGTTCACATCGGCACAGGAAGCACGATCCGATTCAGTATCATCCGTCTCGACTTCGATAAGGCCATGGTGGAAACCCTCGCGCCTTCCGCCTTGCCGCAGAATTGGAAGTCTGAGCCCCCCGCACCGGGCACCAAACAATTAGGGGACGCCTGGGTAAGAGGTGCCCGGTCGGCCATTCTCGCCGTGCCCAGCGTCATCATCCCTTCCGGGCTCAACTACGTTCTCAACCCGGCGCACCCGGACTTCTCGAAGATCGTTTTCGGCAAACCGAAGCCTTTTGCCTTTGATCCGCGCCTCTTGCCGTGACGCTCCCGCGCTCCCACTGAATTGTAGCCGCGAATCCCATTCGCGGTGTATTCTCGCCGCGAAAGAGTTTCGCGGCTACAAAGGTCGCCTTCCATCGGTGGCGGTGCTCAGATACGCCCCTCCCCTCTCGGCACTTGTGTTTTGTCCGTCCATCGTCTAGAAACAGGAAGTGACTGGCACGGACTTCCGCATCGGGGTGCTCGGCTCGGGGACTGGCTCCAATTGCGAGGCAATCCTCGAAGCCTGCGACAAGGGACGGATCCCCGGGCGCGTGGCGCTCGTGTTGAGCGACGTGGACGGCGCGCCGATCCTCGAACGGGCCCGCAAACGCGGCATCGAGGCGCAGTTCATCGGCCCGAGCCGGTTCAAGACGAAGCTCGAACCGGAACTCGAAGAGCGGGCGGTGAAACTGTTGCGCGACGCGGGCGTCGGGCTGGTCGCGCTGGCGGGGTACATGCGCGTGGTGAAATCGCCGATGCTGCGCGCGTTCGCGGGACGGTTGATCAATGTGCATCCGTCGTTGTTGCCAGCGTTCCCGGGGCTGCGCGCGTGGGAACAGGCGCTGGCGCACGGCGTGAAGGTGACGGGGTGCACGGTGCATTTCGTGGATGACGGCGTGGATTCGGGCCCGATCATCCTGCAGCAGCCGGTGCCGGTGTTTGCCAACGACACGCCGCAGTCGCTGCATCAGCGGATCCAGTTGGCGGAGCATAATATTTACCCGGAGGCGGTCCGATTGTTCGCCGAAGAAAAACTGAAAATCGACGGTCGCCTGGTCAAAATTTTGGAGTGAGTGCGAAGACATGAGCGAAAAGACACCGAAGAAAACGTTGCGATTCGGGTTGCCCAAAGGCAGCCTCCAGGATTCCACCTTTGCCCTGATGGCCAAGGCGGGCTGGAAGATTTCCACCAGCAGCCGCAGTTACGTCCCGCGCACGGACGACGCGGAACTCGAGTTGCGCCTCATCCGCGCCCAGGAAATCAGCCGCTACGTCGAGCACGGATTCCTCGATGTCGGCCTGACCGGCGCGGACTGGATCGCCGAGAACGCCAGCGACGTCCATGTCGTCGGCGAGATCGCCTACAGCAAGCAGACCACCAATCCCGCCCGCTGGGTGCTCGCCGTCCCGAACGATTCCCCCATCCAATCGGTCAAGGATTTGCAGGGCAAACGCGTCGCGACCGAGCTGGTCGAGATGACCCGCCGCTGGCTGAAGAAAAACGGCGTGACGGCCAACGTCGAGTTCTCCTGGGGCGCGACGGAAGTCAAGGCGCCGGAGCTGGTCGACGCGATTGTCGAATTGACCGAGACCGGCTCGTCGCTCAGGGCCAACAACCTGCGCATCGTCGAGACCATCGTGTCGAGCTACCCGCAACTCATCGCCAACAACAAGGCGTGGGACGACAAGTGGAGGCGCAAGAAGATCGAAACGATCGCCCTCATGTTGCGCGGCGCGCTGGCGGCCGAGGAAAAGGTGGGGCTTAAAATGAACATCGCCCGCGCCAAGTTGCCGGCGCTGTTGAAGGAATTGCCCGCGTTGCGCAACCCGACGATTTCGGCGTTGTCGCGCGAGGACTGGGTGGCGGTGGAAACGATCATCGATGAACGCGTGGTCCGCGAAATCATCCCGCAGTTGAAAGATGCCGGGGCCGAGGGTATTATAGAGTACCCCTTGAACAAGGTGATTTACTAAGGGTGGCCCAAGGGCGGCTTTTGCAACCAAGAAGGAGGCCCGAATGGGCTCACTGAGGAAACGACGCAAGCAGAAGATCAACAAGCACAAGCGCCGCAAGCGCTTGAAAGCGATGCGTCACAAGAAGAGAAATCGGTAGGAGTTTTACTCGGGTATATGGTTCGTCCGAAGGCAAGCGCGCGCGGCCGCGCGGCTGCGCTGGCCGTTGTCCTGTGCATTGCCGGCTGCGCAACGGGTCCCTCGCGGAATCCCAGCAGCCAGGCCGGCGCCATCGCGCCCATCGGATTGACCCCCGCCCAGAACCGCAAGGCCCAGGCCCTGGCCGAATACGCGACCGGGTATTCCGCCGAGATTCGCGGCAACCTCGATGACGCGCTCGATCACTACGCGCGCGCGGTGGAACTCGACCCGAACCACACGGCGCTGGCCATCCGCATCGGCCAGATCTACGCGACCAAGCGCGACATCACCAACGCGGTGAACGTGCTCGAGTCGGCCCTTAACGCCAACCCGAATGACGGCGAGGTGGCCTACTGGCTCGGGTTTGTCTATCGCACCGACAACCAGAACGACAAGGCGGCGGTGGCGTTCCGCCAGGCGGTGAAGTCCGAACCCAGCCACGTCAACGCGCTGGGGAGCTTGCTCGAAATCCTCATTCTCCAGGACGCCGATAAAGAGGCCATCAAGCTCCTCGATCACGCGTTCCATCAGAAGATCGAGGTGGGCAGTTACTGGTCGCGGCTCGGCGACTTCTATTCGGTCGTGTTCCGGCAAAAACCGTCCTGGGGGCGGAAGATTGACCGGAAACGCATCCCGCAATGCTACGAGAAAGCTCTCGCCTTCGATCCGGGTGATATGGACATCGAATTGCGCTTGGCGGACGCATATACGGATAGCGGTGATTACCAGAAGTCCGCCGAGTTGTACGCGAAATTGCTGGAAAAGAACCCGGAAGCGGCGCTGATTCGCGAACGGCTTGCGGCCAACTATATCCGCGCCGATCAGAAGGAGAAAGCGGTCGCCGTCCTCGAGGACATCATCAAGCGCGAGCCCCTGGCGTACGCGATTTACAATGATTTGGGCGAGCTCTACGGGGAATTGAACAATACCGAGAAAGCCATCTCGAACTACGAACAGTCGCTGGTAATCAAACCCAACCAGCCGGAAAACTACGCGCAGATCACGGCCCTGCAGTTGGATTCCAAGCAGGTCGATGAGGCGTTGAAGACGCTGGCCGCGTGGAAGGAAAAGTTCCCCGCGGATTTTCGCGTGCCCTATTTCACCGGCCTGATCCAGACAGACCGCAAGCAGTACGCGGCCGCCGTGGCGTCGTTCGCCGATGCCGAGACGCTGGCGCGGGAATCGCCGGATGACTCGAAGCTCTCCAGCAAGTTTTACTTTTCCTACGGTGCGGCTTGCGAACGTGCCGGCGATGCGGACAAGGCGGTCGCGTTCTTTCGCAAATGCCTCGAACTCGATCCCGAGGACGACACTGCGGCCAACTACCTCGGCTACATGTGGGCCGACAAAGGGACCAATCTCGAGGAAGCGCTCGGCTTGATCCAGAAGGCGGTCAAGCTCGACCCGAAGAACGGCGCGTATCTGGACAGCCTCGGCTGGGTGTTATTCAAGTTGGGCCGGAATGACGAGGCATTGGTGCAAATGCGGCGCGCCGTCGACTTGATGAAGGATGACCCGGTCGTCCTCGACCATTTGGCGGAGGTCCTGTTGAAACTCGGCAAAACGGACGAAGCCATCGGCGTGCTGCGCGAGGCCAACAAACTGGAGCCCGACAACAAGGACATTTCGGGACGGCTCCAGCAATTGAAGGGCAATCAGTCCGCCGCGCACTAATTGGCCGGCGTCGATGGAACGGGCGCTGAATTCTTCGGCGCAAGGCTGGACGGCGCCACCACCAGGATCTCCAATACCGTCGTTGCGGCCGCCTGTGCCCCGGGGTTGTTCGTCAACGTGAGTTGGGCGGGACCGTTGAAGACGGCGTTCGGCTCCACGGCCGGTCTCCCCTCAAAAAAGGCGCTGTTCTTCTCCATGCCACCGGTCAGCACGCCCACGACTCGCGCGGTGGAGGTCGCCGACAAGAACGAGCCATTGGTGGTGACGACCGCAACCCCGGCACCCCTTGCATTCGTTGACAGTGCGGGGGGATGGAAGTCAAGGTAGGAGACCGCGTGTAGCTGCCCGGCGACCAATGCATTCGTCGACAGTGCGAAGGTGGCGGCATTCTGTTCGAGATCCAATTTGAACGAGGCCGCGTACTCCCGCGGCACCTCCACGAAGAAGATCTGCCCGGTCGCTCCCATCGACAGTGAAACCGAAATCACTTTCCCGTTGCACCGGGCCGCCAGTTGCTCGGCCCGACTCTGCACGTCGTTGGCGTCCTCGGAATGGACCACGACAACCCCGCCGAGTCTGGAGGGCTCGATTCCAACGTTTCGCGCCATCGTGACAACCTCGGCAGCCGACGGCGTCGGTGTGCTCCCGAGACCAACGTTTCCACGATTGACGGCGGCCACCTTTCGTCGTTGTTCCAGTGCCGGCTTGATGCCGCCTCCACTCGCTACGACAGCCGATTTGGACTGCGAGCCCGCTATCGGAAAGTCTCCCGACGCGGCTCCTGGCGCCACATTGCCCGCCGATCCGGTTTCATTCTCTGTTGTCGCCTGCGTTTCCGGCGATGGCATGGGTTCCCCTGCGGGAGCGGTAGTTGCTATGTCGTTTCCCGTGGCTGCTGTCGGCGACGGAGGAGGTGCAGGGGCTGGCGCCGGCTCTGCCGCGGCTGGTTGCTCGGCCTTCGCTTCCATTTCCGCCGGAGGCGACTGGTCGTTCCCGGAGTTCCCCGCCGGCGCGACCTGGTCGCTGGCAACGGTCTCGATGGATTCCTGCTCCCCCAACCGCGTCACGAAGACCGTCACCGCAACGAGCGCTGCGAGTTCCAGCGGGACCTTTATCCAGAACGGATGGAACAGGTGGTCCCGCCATGTCAGCGCCTCGGGGTTGTCCCCACGCACGATTTTGCGGCGCACCTCGGCGAGGAATTGCGGCGGCGTTTGCAGCTTCGGTAACGCGGCCACGCCGCTGGCCAGGGTCTTCAATTCGGCCAGTGCCTCCTGGCACCGTCGGCACGTCGCCACGTGCGCCTCAACCAGTTCTCGTCGGTGCGGAGCCAACTCTCCGTCCATGTACGCCGACAATTCCGGCTGGATGATGTCGCAGTCGTTCATCCGTTGGTCCTCATCGTTCATCCTGCAGGCTTTCCCGCAACGCTTCCCGCGCCCGCGCAATTCGGGATTTGACCGTGCCGATGGAACAATCCAGCACGACGGCAATTTGTTCGTAGCTGAGGTTCTCGACGTTGCGGAGAACCAGTACCTCGCGGAGTTTGCGCGGCAGCTCTTCCATCCGTCGGCTGAGCAGTTCCACGAACTCGGCTTTCACCGTTTCCACGTCCGGCGCATCGCCGCTGGCCGCGATTTGCATCGGCGCTTCGCCATCCCCCAGTTCCACCGGGCTGTCCAGGGATACGCTTGATTGGCGGCCCCGCCGTTTCCACCAGCGGTGCTTGTTGCGGGCGAGATTCACCACGATCTGGTGCAGCCAGGTGGTGAACTCGCATTCCCCACGAAAATTATTCACGCTCCGATAAATCCTCACAAACGCGTCTTGGGCCACCTCGGTGGCGTCTTCCCGGTCGCGGAGAACCTGAAAGGCGACGTTGAACGCCCGCTGCTGGTGACGACGCACCAGATCATCGAACGCTTCCTCATCGCCGGCCCGGCAACGCTCCAGCAACTCATGGTCGCTTGCCGTTTTCTCAGCGTCCGGTTGTATGACACGCTCCATGGAGAAAAGTTCCCACCATTAGACGACGCATGGGCCATGCCCGTTCGCGTCCCGGCCCGGTCTTCTCACGGGCTGAATTCCGGCTTGGCTTCCCGCGTCATCAGGTCCCGCACAGCCTGTTTGGGGGCCTTGCCTTCGTAAATGATCGCGTACACCTGGGATGTGATGGGCACGTCGACACCCAGACGATGCGCCACTTGCCAGGCTGATTTGGCGGTTTTGACGCCTTCGGCGATCATTGGCGTGCTCGCGGTAATCTGCTCGGGCGTTTCGCCCTTGCCCAGCCGTTCGCCGAAGCGGCGGTTGCGGCTGTGGTGGCTGAAGGCGGTGACGATCAGGTCGCCTACCCCGCTCAATCCGAAAAATGTGTCCCGCCGCGCGCCCAACGCCACGCCGAGCCGGGTCATCTCCGCCAAACCCCGCGTGCACAGCGCCGCCTTGGTGTTGTCGCCGAACCCAATCCCGTCGCAGGCACCGGCAGCGATGGCAATGACGTTCTTGAGCGCGCCGCCCAGCTCGACGCCAATGATGTCGTCGTGCGTGTAAATGCGGAACCGCTCGTTCATCAAAGCCTTTTGCACCGTCGTCGCCAGCGCCGGATCTTTGGCGGCCACGACCACGGCGGTGGGGATGCCCCGGCCGACTTCTTCGGCGTGGCTCGGGCCCGAAAGCGCGATGATCCGGTCCGTCTGGAGCACATCGGCGATGACTTCGCTCATGCGCGCCCCCGTTTCGTTCTCGATTCCCTTGGCGACGCTGACCAACGGCAGGCCGGAACCGAGGAATTGTTTCAACTTTTCGCAGATGGGTCGCATCCCGTGTGAGGGAACGGCGAGCACCACCAGTTCGGCTCCGCGAAGCGCGGACCCCGTGTCGAGCGTGACCAGGATTTCCTTGGGGATCCTCACCCCCGGAAGGAAGGCTTTGTTCTCGCCCGCCGCCAGGATTGGATCAACTTCCGCGGGAAGCCGGCCCCACAGCGCCACCTTATGCCCGTTCCCATGGAGCAGGACCGCCAGCGCTGTCCCCCACCCGCCCGTACCGATGACCGTGACGTTCATGCCATCGCGCCTCCGCCGCTTTCGTGTTTGGGCTTGCCAATTCGGTTCTCCGTTCCCGCTAACAAGCGTTGGATATTCGACTTGTGCTTGTAAATGGCAAGCGCACTTACGAGTACCGTGAACATGAGAAGCCTCGGGTCACTTTGCAGAAGCCACGTGGCGAGCGGTACCGCCACCGCCGCGCTGATCGATGCCAGCGACACATACCGCCAGATCCCGAACACGACAATCCACACGCCAAGGCCGCACAGCATCGGCAGCGTCAGAAACGCCAGCAGTGCGCCCGCGCTGGTCGCGACGCCCTTGCCGCCTTTGAACTTGAGCCAGCAGGTCCAGTTGTGACCCGCGATGACGAACACGCAGCAGGTAATCTGCAGCCACAGTCGGTCCACATTCGAAAACACGAGAGGGGCAACGCACACGGGCAGGAAGCCTTTCAGGGCGTCGATGGCCAGCACGGCGATGCCCGGCCCCTTGCCGAGCGTGCGCATGACGTTCGTCGCGCCGATATTGCCGCTGCCGACCTTGCGAATGTCGATCCCGCGCGATTTCCCCCACAAAAAACCCGTGGGAATCGAACCGAGAAAATACGACGCCACCGCGCTCCCGGCGAATATGAGCCACGTCATGCGTGGGACTGTAGCCGATTGCCGCGAAATGCGGCAAGCCCGATTCCAAGCACCGCGATGGCCGCGCAGGCGGCCACGAAGACGTCCCCGTGCCGTGTGTAGAACGTTTGGGTGCCGTCGGCGGGCAGGGACAATTCGCAACTCAGGCTGCCTTGCACGAACGGCAGGCACCGGGACCGAATGAAGCCGTGCTCGCCCACGACACAGGTGACGCCGTTGTTCGTGGCGCGCACCAGCGAACGGCGGTTTTCCACGGCACGGAAGACGGCGTTGGCGAGATGCATCTCCAGTTCAGGCGAGGTCTTGAACCACGCGTCGTTGGTGAGATTGACCATGAAATCGATGTCGCGCTGCACAAAACCCCGATACAAGTCTGGCACGGTGTCCTCATAGCAAATGACGGTCCCAAACCGAAATCCGTCCGCTTCGAAAACGGTGCAGTCATTGCCGGTGCTCATGTCGAAGAAGTCGTCCACGTTGTAGTCCCTGGGCCCGACCCGTCTCAACAGGGGCGCCCAGATCGACCGCAACGGAACGTATTCGCCGAACGGGACGAGATGGATCTTGCGGTAGACACCCGCGACGCGCGCCTGCGGAGTGAACAGTACCGCCGCGTTGTACAACTTTGGGTAGCGATCATCAAAGTAGCCGGTCAGTAAATGGGCTCTCGATCTCGTGAGGATGTTCGTGACCAAGTCGACGGATTCCCGGTCGTTCTGGATGATCCACGGCATGGCGGTCTCCGGCCAGATAATCAAATCCGGGTGGTCGGCCATCAGCACATCCGTCTGATCACGCAGTCGGCTGAGAATCATCTGTTTCTCGCCGGGCTCGAACTTCAGTGACTGGGGAATGTCGGGCTGCACGAGTCCCAGACGCAGGGTCCGCGTTTTCTGCTCCTGACCCGACCTGATCTCCTCGATCCCGTGCATGAATGCCAGGGCCACCAGCACCATTGCGATGTAAAACTCCCAGCTCAACCGGCGCAGGGGAACGGGTTTGCCGATTTGGCGGACGAGCCGGCGAATCGTGAAGTAGAACGCGTAGTTCACGAAGCACAACAACGCGGAGACACCGTACACGCCTGTCACGCTGGCGAATTGGATGAGCGGACCCGCTTGCCATTGGCTCACCCCGAGAAAATTCCACGGAAAACCACCCAACAGGAACCATCCGCGCACCCATTCGAGCGTCGTCCAACAGGCGGTGCCAACCACGGCGGCGGCAAGGTTTCGAACAACAGATTCGTCGCTTCCGCTCGCCGACGCAGAGTTTGTCCCGGCGATCCGCGTTCTCACAAGTGCGAAGGCGGCGGCTGCTGCGCCGAAATACAATGCGAGAAATGCGATGACCGCGATGGCGCCGGGCCCGCTGACGTGAATAATCCACCACGTCGTCATCCCGAAGAACGCGAGACCGGCGATGTAGCCGCGACGGAACGCTTCCCCCCATGCACAGTTCTCGATGGCGAACAAGAGCGGCACCAGCGAGAGCCAGGCCATCTGCCCCATGTTGAAGGGAGGAAACGCCCATGCCGTCGCAACGCCGGTGACGACAGGCAGCAGCCAACGACCCAACACGACTTTTCGGTTCCAATTCCCGTCGCTCAACAGTCAACCTTTCGAGTGCCGGAACAACTGATGGGCCATGGAAGGTTCAGGCGTTTCGTCCGCAGCAGTTCTTGTATTTTTTGCCGCTGCCGCAGGGACACGGTTCGTTGCGGCCAACCTTCGGCATATCGCGCTTGATCGGTTGGGTCGCCTTCTCGATGGCGTCGCTGACGACGTCCTGGCCACCCGGTGCCGGCGCGCCTTGTTGCGCAGACGGGGGCGGCTGTTTGTACGCGGAACCTGTCGACAAATCCGGCCCGCTGAGTTGCGTGGGCAACGCCCGCAGGAAATTCTCGAAGGCCGCCAGCGAACTGGCCGAGCGGAAGACGTTGTTGGCGATCTCGTTCTTCACGTTGTCCTGCATCTCGTCGAACATGGCGAACGCCTCGGTCTTGTACTCGACCAACGGATCCTTCTGGCCGTAGGCGCGCAGGCCGATGCCGTCGCGGAGCTGGTCCATGTTGTACAGATGCTCCTGCCAGAGCCGGTCCAGCGCGTTGAGAACGATGAGCCGCTCGATGGCCTTGAGCGCGTCGGGATTCTCATTGGCCGCTTTCGCTTCGTAGGCGCGCTTGACCTTTTCGAGAATGACGTCGCGCAGTTCCGCGGATGTCTTGCCGTCAATGTGCTCCTTCCGCAAGCCGATGGGAAACGCCTGATTGGCCCACCGCAACAAGGCGTCAATCTCCCACTCGTCCACAGGCTTGTCCTCGGGGCAATACTCGATGACCCGCGCCTCGACGACTTCCTCGATGATGTCGAAAATCGCCTCGCGCGGATCCGTGCTGTGGATGATGTCGTTGCGGAAGCCGTACAACACCTCGCGCTGCTTGTTCATCACGTCGTCATACTCCAACGTGCGTTTGCGGATGGAGAAATGGTGCTCTTCCACGCGGCGCTGGGCGGTCTCGATGGACCGGTTGAGCCAGCTGTGGACGAGCGCCTCGCCCTCCTTCATCCCCAGCTTTTCCATGACGTTGCCGATCCGTCCGCCGCCAAACAACCGCATCAGATCGTCTTCCAACGACACGTAAAACCGGCTGCTGCCCGGGTCGCCCTGCCGCGCGCAACGGCCGCGGAGCTGGCGGTCGATGCGCCGCGCCTCGTGGCGTTCGCTGCCGATCACGTGCAACCCGCCGAGGTCGGGTACGCCTTCGCCGAGCTTGATGTCGGTGCCGCGGCCCGCCATGTTGGTGGCGATCGTGACGGAACCGGGCTGGCCCGCGCGCGCCACGATCTCGGCCTCGCGCTGGTGGTATTTGGCGTTCAGCACGTTGTGCGGAATCCGCTGACGGCCCAACATGCGCGACAGCACTTCACTGGCTTCGACGCTCACCGTGCCGACCAGCATCGGCTGCCCCTTGCGATGGCGCTCGACAATCTCGTCGATGATGGCGTTGTACTTCTCCCGGCGCGTCTTGTAGATGACATCGTGCTCGTCATTGCGCACGCATGGCTTGTTGGTGGGGACCACGATGACGCCGAGTTTGTAAATGTTTTCGAACTCGGTCGCCTCGGTTTCCGCGGTGCCGGTCATGCCCGCCAGCTTTTTGTAGAGCCGGAAATAATTCTGGATGGTGATCGTGGCCAGGGTCTGCGTCTCGCGCTCGATGGCCACCCCTTCCTTCGCCTCGACCGCCTGGTGCAAGCCGTCGCTCCAGCGGCGGCCCGGCATGAGCCGGCCGGTGAATTCGTCGACGATCATCACCTTGTTTTCCTGGACGACGTATTCGACGTCCCGCTCGAACAGGCAGTAGGCGCGCAGCAATTGCGCAATGTTGTGAATCTTCTCGCTCCGCTCGTCGAAGGCCTGCTGAATGCGCTGCTTTTCTTTTTCCCGCTCGCCGTCCGGTAATTGCTTCGAATCGGCCTCCTGCAACGCGGAGACCAGGTCGGGAATGACGAAGGCGTCGGGATCATTTGGATTGAGGTATTTCCGGCCTTTTTCCGTCAGGTCGGCGTCGTGCTGTTTCTCGTCAATCGTGAAGAAGAGTTCCTCCTTCAGCGTCAGCAAGTCCTTCTTCGTCGAATCTTTCAGCACCTCGAGTTCCGCCTGATCCACCAGTTGCCGGATCTCCGGCTCTTCCATCATTTTTTGCAACTGCTTGTTCTTCGGGGTCCCGAGCTTGACCTCGTACAACAAACGGCCCGCATTGGCCCGGCGGTCGAGATCGTCGTTGGTTTTCCCGGCGTCGGTGCGACCGTCGAGCAACGCCTTCGCGTCGCTCACCAGCCGATTGCACAGCATCGTTTGCGCGCGGACGAGTTCGGCGACCTGCGGCTTGTATTTGTCGTAGGCGTGCGTGGACACCGTCGATGGCCCGCTGATAATGAGCGGCGTGCGCGCCTCGTCGATGAGAATCGAATCGACTTCGTCCACGATGGCGAAGAAATGGCCGCGTTGCACCTGGGTTTCCAAGCTCGTGGCCATGCCGTTATCGCGGAGATAGTCGAAGCCGAACTCGGCGTTCGTGCCATAGGTGATATCGCAGGCGTATTGCGCGCGGCGCACCGCCGGCGATTGATCGTGTTGGATGCAACCGACGGTGAGGCCCAGGAACTTGTGCACTTCCCCCACCCACTCCGCGTCGCGCGCGGCGAGGTAATCGTTCACCGTCACGAGATGGGCGTTGCCCGCGAGCGCGTTCAGGTACAACGGCATCGTGGCGACCAGCGTCTTGCCTTCGCCCGTCGCCATTTCCGCGATCCGGCCATTGTGCAGGGCGATGCCGCCAAGGACCTGGACGTCGAACGGAATCATGTCCCATTTGTAGGGCTGGCCGCGCACGGGCCATTCCTTGCCGACGAGACGCCGACAGGCATTCTTCACGGCCGCGAACGCTTCGGGCAACAGATCATCCAGCGGCGTGCCCTCAGCGAGACGCTTGCGGAATTCGTCCGTCTTCGCGCGAAGCTGCTCGTCGGTGAGCTTCTGGTATTCCGCCTCGATTTCGTTGACGCGGTACACCATCGGCCAGAGCCGCTTCACCTCGCGCTGGTTCTTCGAACCAAAGAATTTTTTCAGTATCCAGTTAACCATACCAATCTCTCGCATCGACCGGGGTGATTCACTCGTCAACCCCGACATCAGATGTCGGGGTCAACTCCCCGGTTTCACGACCGGTTGGCCCATCTTGCACAGCGGGCAGACCGTCGGATCAAACGTTTCGACCTGCAATCTTAGCAGACTTTCCAGCCGGACGCCAAAATCTACTTTACCGTCGGATCGATCCACCAAGGTCCCGACCCCAACCACCTCGCCGCCCAGACCGCGAACAATATCAATGGTTTCCTGCACCCGGCCGCCTTTGGTGACCACATCCTCGACTACAAGAACCTTCTCGCGTGGGGCGATCTGGAAGCCCCGCCGCAGTTCCAATCTTCCCGCCGCGTTTTTCTCGGCAAAAATATGGCGGACGTCCAAGGCGCGCGCCACCTCATGGCCGACGAACAACCCGCCCAGGGCCGGCGAGATAACTGTTCGCGCCCCCGCGCCATTCAGCTTCGCAGCCAACGCTACACAGAGTCGCTCGGCAATGCGCGGGTACTGCAGGACCAGCGCACACTGGAAATACTGGCCACTGTGCAGCCCCGAGCGCAACACAAAATGCCCGTCCAGCAATGCGCCGGTGTCGCGAAAGACTTTCAGGACTTCGGCGTCGGTCACGCGCTCACCACCCATTTCGCGTTGGGTTTGTCCGCCGTCTCGACCTCGCGGCGCTTCGACTCGAATCCCTTGCGGCCCATCAGTCCGTACGTGTAATTCTTTCCCAGTTCGACACCGGGCTGGTCGAAGGTGTTGACGTTATACAACTCGCCCGCATAGGCGGTTTGCATTTCGAGCAGATACAGCAGCGCGCCGACGGTCTCTTCGTCCACACGCGGGAGGCGAATGGCGCAGTTCGGTTTGCCGCTCTGCGTCAGCGCCAGTTCCGTGGCCCGCTGCTCGGCCTGGATCAGTTCGTTGAGCGTGTGTCCGCCGAGGTAGTTCACGGCGTCGAAATCGGGAAACGCCGGCGGAATCGGCACCGTCGCGCGGAACTCGTCCACGGTCACGAAGGTGACGACCTTGTCAAACGGGCCTTCGATGTACAGTTGCATGACCGAGTGCTGGTCGGTCACGCCCAGCGCCTTCTCCGGCGTCTGGCCGGAGTGCACCCGTTTGCCGGCGCGATCGACGCGTTTGCCGAGGCTCTCGGCCCAGAGTTGGCGGAACCAATCCGCCACGTCGCGCAACGCGTGTGAGTACGGCATCATCACCTGGATGTTCTTGCCTTTGGCCTTGTCCGTCAGGTAATGGAGGGCTGCGCCCGTGAGCGCCGGGTTTTCCCAGAGCTTCTTCGATTTCTGGCAGAGCGCGTCCATTTCCGCCGCGCCGCGAAGCAGTTTGTGGATGTCGATCCCCGTAACCGCCGCGCTGAGCAGGCCGACGGCGCTGAGCACGGAGAAACGCCCGCCCACATCGGGCGGGATCGGCAACGAGGCGTAGCCGAAATGCTTCACGATCTCACGCAATTCGCCCGTTTGCGGGTCGGTAGTGATGACGACGTGCTCGACGTGGCGCTCGGGACCGAGTTTCTTGATGAGGGCCTCGCGGAATATGAGAAATTCGCTCATCGTCTCGGCGGTGCCGCCCGACTTGGTGATCACGTTGAACACGGTGTTATCGAGATCGATGGCGTCCAGCAATGCGGCGATGCGGTCGGGGTCGATGTTGTCGGGCACGAACAACCGCGGGCCGCGCCGGGGTGGGCGGATCAGATGATTGTACTCGGGATGATTGAGCGCGCTGTGGAGCGCGAGGTTGCCGAGGGCCGACCCGCCAATCCCGACGACGACGAAATTATCGCACCGCTCCTGGATTTCGCTGGCGAGAACGGCGACCTCGTCGGCCAGCTTCGTGTCATACGGCAGCTTGCGGAACCCGAGCGCCGCTTTCTCGGCCGCGTCCGCGGCGGCAACGAGCTTCGGCCCGAGCGCCTTGAGTTCGGCGTCGGTGACACCATGCTCGCCGACACGCTCGGCCATCAAATTGTTGAAATCGTAGCGTAGATTCAGCAAAAACGCTGCCCTCCAAGAGCGGTGGTTTATCGCAGATTCGACGGGGTGCGGCAACCACATTTTGCCGTGCGGAAAGTCGCCGACCGGCTCGGAAGAAAGCACTTCCGCTTGGGGTGCGCCGCCCTCCTCCCTTTCCCAACAAATCTGCGAAACTATTCCGGAATCGAGGTGTTTACCTTCTCGTTCGCCGCGTGGTGCCGTGGGGACGGCGAACGGCAGTGTCAAACTCAGAAACGTAGCGTTCAGTCCAAGGAGGGATTTTCGGTATGCGAAAGTTCATGGGAGTTCTGTTGGCGGCGGTGGTATTCGGCATGTTCACAACGGGTGCGTTCGCGGCTAACACCGCAAGCGCACATCGTCACCACGCCAAGCGGCATCACAAGCAGCATCATCACCAAGCCAAGTAAGTCCGTCCGCCTCAGCTCGTTACCCGTCAAGCCGTGTGTGTCTTGACGGGTAACGGCTTTTCCCGCCTGACTGCCTTTCGGCCGCGGCCGGCGCGCTTTGCGTCTTGCACTTGACACTTCCCGCCGTCACGATATAGTGAAATCGGGAATCGGACAAAAATTGTCGTGTTTAACGAGCCGTCCGATCTCAAGCGAGGAAGTAAGATCATGGCCGACACATTTGAAATTCAGGACTTACATGTCAGCATCGAGGACAGGCAGATCCTCAAGGGCGTAAACCTGACCGTTCGCAAGGGCGAGGTTCACGCGTTAATGGGGCCGAACGGCTCAGGCAAGAGCACCCTGGCCAACGCTATCCTCGGCCACCCGAAGTATACCGTCACGGGGGGCAAAATCCTGATGAAAGGCGAGGACATCCTCGAAATGGAGACCGACGAACGCGCCCGCAAAGGCCTGTTCCTCGCCTTCCAATACCCGTGCGAAGTGCCCGGCGTTCGCCAGTCGAATTTCCTACGGCTCGCCTGCAACGCCCGCCTCGGCCGCGAGATGGATGTGACGGACTTTTACAGCAAGCTCGAGGAGAAGATGAAGGTCCTCGACATCGACGAGAAATTCATGAAGCGCTACCTCAACGAAGGCTTCTCAGGCGGCGAGAAAAAGCGCAACGAAATTTTGCAGATGATGATGCTCGAACCGGAGTTTGCCATCATGGACGAGACCGATTCCGGCCTCGATATCGACGCGCTGAAGGTCGTCTCCCGCGGCGTGAACGAATTGCGCGGTCCGGGCCTCGGCATTCTGATCATCACGCACTACGAGCGCATCCTGCGCTACGTCAACCCCGATTTCGTGCACATTCTGGTCGACGGCAAGATTGTCAAATCCGGCGGGCCCGATCTCGCGGCGCATCTGGAAGAGCACGGCTACGATTGGATCATCAAGGACGCCGAGCCGGCTTCCGTTCCCGCAAAGGCGTAAGACGATGAGCACCACTTCACCCGATCAAGTTATGCCGGGAGCCTACAAAGAAGGGTTCCACGACGACCTCAAGAGCGTCCACAGCGTCCCGAAGGGGCCGACGCATTCGGTCATCGATTACATGTGCGATGTGAAGGGCGAGCCGGATTGGATGCGCCAGTTCCGCCACCGCAGCCTCGACATCTTCCTCAAACAAGGCCTGCCCGCCTGGATGCCGGGCCTGCGCGACATCGATTACGACGCGATCACCTACTACATGAGTCCCGTCGACAAATCGGCCAACAAGTGGGAAGACGTGCCGGAGGAAATCCGCCGCACCTACGACAAGCTCGGCATCGCCAAGGAGGAACAGAAGCTTCTCGGCGGTCTCGGGGCGCAAATCGACAGCGAGATGGCCTACCACAACATCCAGGAAGCGCTCTCCAAACGGGGCGTCGTCTTCCTCAGTTGCGACGAGGGCATGAAGCAGTACCCCGACATTTTCAAGGAACACTTCGCGAAATCGATTCCGCCCGAGGACAACAAGTTCGCCGCGCTCAACTCCGCGTTCTGGAGCGGTGGCTCGTTCGTCTACATCCCCAAGGGCGTGAAGTGCGACGTGCCGCTGTCGGTCTATTTCCGCATCAACGCCGAGCAATTCGGCCAGTTCGAGCGGACGCTCATCGTCTGCGATAACGACAGCTTCTGCCATTACGTCGAGGGCTGTAGCGCGCCGGTCTACACCACGCATTCGGTGCACGCCGCCGTCGTGGAAATCTTCGTCAAAGACCACGCCCGTTGCCGCTACACGACGATTCAAAACTGGTCCACCGACGTCTACAACCTCGTGACCAAGCGCGCATTTCTCTACAAAAACGCCGTCATGGAATGGGTCGACGGCAATCTCGGCTCGAAACGCACGGTAAAATACCCGTCGTGTTACATGGTCGGCGAAGGCGCGCACGGCGAAATCCTGAGTCTGGCCAGCGCCGACAAGGGCATGTGGCAGGATGCGGGCGCCAAGCTCGTGTTCCACGCGCCGAACTGCACCGGCCGCATCAATTCCAAGTCCATCAGCGGCCATGGCGGTCGCGCGTCGTACCGCGGACTCGTCCAGGTCAATGAGGAGGCCAAAAACTGCCGCGTGCAGGTCAATTGCGACGCGCTCATCCTCGACTCCGTCAGCCGCTCGGACACGTATCCGGTGATGGAAATCGATGGCGACCTGGCGACCGTCGAGCACGAGGCCAGCGTCTCGAACGTGTCTGAGGAGCAATTGTTCTATCTCATGAGCCGCGGCGTCAAGAAAGAGGACGCCGTTTCGATGATCGTCAACGGGTTCATCGAGCCGATCGTCAAGGAATTGCCCATGGAATTCGCCGTCGAAATCAATCGCCTCATCAATTTGCAGATGGAAGGATCGGTCGGCTAGAGAGGCAACGGCTGACCGAGAACCCGTGGGGACGGAGTGGCCCGTTCCTGCGCCAATTCACGATGACAACAGGATTCACACAACAGACAGTCGAAGCCGTCGCCTCAGGCGAGCCGGGCTGGCTCACGTCCCAGCGGCTCACGGCGTGGCGCACATTCGAAAAACTGCCGCTACCGACGAAACGCGACCTCGAGTGGCAGCGCTTCGATATTCGCGCGCTGAAGTTGGATAAAGTGTCGTTGCCGACCGACAAACCGGCGATTGCCGAGCGGCTGACCACCCTGCCGGCTGACCTGAGCAAACATGGCGTGATCTTTTGCGACATGACCACGGCTGTCACTAAGCACGGCGACGCCCTCCGCGAATACCTCGGCAAGAGTATCGCTCCCGACGAACCGTCGAAATTCTCCGCGTTGCATGCCGCGTTCTGGAGGAATGGCGCGTTTCTGTATGTCCCGTCGAATGTCCGCATCGAGCAGCCGCTGGAAGTGGTCTACGAGTTCGCGGGGCAGAACACCGCCGGCTTTCCGCACACGTTGGTGGTCGTCGAACCCGGTGCCGAGGCCACGCTCGTCCAGAAATTCACGGGCGGCCCACGCGTCGGCACCAACGGCGCGCCCAGCATCCACGCCAGCGGCACGGAAGTGTTCGTCAAGGAAGGCGGGCATCTCCATTACATCAGCGAACAAAATTTCTCGCCCAACGTGTACGACTTCACGCTCAAGCGCGCGCACGTCGCCCGCGACGCGGAGATCGACTGGGTCCTTGGCATGTTCGGCGCGTCCTTCCAGCGGTACGATGTCGAGTGCGTGATGGAAGGCGAAGGCGGCAACAGTTTTATGTACGCGGTCGGCGTCTTGGACCACAACCAGCAGTTCGGGCAGTTCACAAAGCAGCATCACAAGACCGGTAACACAACCAGCGATTTGATGTTCAAGAACGTGCTACGCGATTCCGCCGTCAGCAATTATACCGGCCTGATCAAGGTCGAGAAGAACGCGAACGGCACGAACGCCTACCAGGCCAATCGCAACCTCGTGCTCAGCAAGGAAGTCCGCTGCGACACGCGGCCGATCCTGGAAATCGAATCGAACCAATTGCGGTGCACGCATGGCGCGACGGTCGGCCAACTGGAAGAGCAACAGCTATTCTACCTGCGCAGCCGCGGCCTCACGCCCGAACTGGCGCGGGACGTGTTGATTGAAGCGTTTCTGGACCCGGTGCTCGCGCGTATCCAAGTCGAGAGCGTGCAGAAAGAATTTGCCAAACTGGTTCACGACAAGGTAGTACGCAAGGGATGATTGAAGTCCTCGATGGCGTCGAGTTGGAGGAAATCCGCGACGACTTTCCGCTGCTCCAACAGAAAGTCCACGGCAAACCCTTGGTCTATTTCGATAATGCCGCCACGTCGCAGAAGCCGCGCGTGGTCATCGACGCGCTGAACGATTACTACCTGCGCTACAACGCCAATGTCCATCGCGGCATCCACGCCCTCGCGGAGCGCGCCACCAAAGAGTACGAGCGCGCGCGGGAGCGTATCGCGAAGTTCATCAACGCGCCGTCGACCGAATCGGTCATCTATACCCACGGCGCCACCGAGTCCATCAACCTCGTGGCGTATTCGTGGGCTATGACCAACCTGAAGAAGGGCGACGAGATTCTGACCACGTTCATGGAACACCACAGCAATACGGTGCCGTGGTATCAGGTCTGCGAGCGTACGGGCGCGGTCATCAAACGCATCGAATTGAATTCCGACGGCACGCTCCGGCTCGATGATCTGGACAACCTGATTACCGATCGCACCAGGCTCGTCGCGGTCACGCAGCAGTCAAACGTCCTCGGCACGATCAATCCGGTTCGCCAGATCGCCGACGCGGCGCATAAACGAGGCGCGGTCGTTCTCGTGGACGGCGCGCAGAGCGTTCCGCACATGGCCGTGGACGTCCAGGCGCTGGATTGCGATTTCTTTATGTTCAGCGGACACAAGATGTGCGGCCCGACCGCCAGCGGCGTGCTCTATGGCAAACGCGCGCTTCTGGAGGCCATGCCGCCGTTCATGGGCGGCGGCGAGATGATCAAGGAAGTCTGGTTCGATCACGCGAAGTACAACGATCTGCCCTACAAATTCGAGGCCGGCACGCCGAATATTGCCGAGTCCATCGGGCTTGGCGTCGCGGTGGATTATCTGCTGCACATCGGGATGGACAAGATCCGCCAGCACGAAAAGCAAATCACGCGGTACGCCCTCGATCGCCTGAACGAATTCCCCGAGGTCACCGTCTACGGCCCGAAGGATGTCGAAAAGCGCGGCGGGCTGGTTGCCTTCACCCTGGGCGACGTGCATGCGCACGACATTGCGACATTTGCCGACCAGGACGGCATTGCGATTCGCGCGGGCCATCATTGCGCCATGCCCTTGCATAAGAAACTCGGGCTGGCGGCGACCGCGCGCGCCAGTTTTTATCTGTACAACACGCGCGATGAAGTTGATGTCTTCATCGAGATGCTCCACAAGGCCAAGAAATTCTTCGGCGCCTGCCCCACCGGCCGCGCGATGGGGTATTGACCCGCCGCTTCGCGCGCTCTACTCTTGCTCAATACTATGCAAGCGCTATCCGTCCCACAGCTTATCCCGGTTCTACAGACCGCCATCGGGCCGACCATCTTGATTTCCGGCGTCGGCCTGTTGTTGTTGACCATGACGAATCGTCTGGCGCGAACCATCGACCGCACCCGAGCCACCGCGCGCGAACTTGCGAACGCCAGCGAGGAAGACCGTAGCAAGGGCCGTGAAGCACTGCGGGTCCTTTGGAGGCGGGCACACTTGATTCGGCTGTCGATTGCGCTGGCATCCGCAAGCGCACTGTTTGCCGCCATCCTGATCATCGTGCTGTTTCTCACGGCTCTCCTGCAGCTCGAAAATGCGTGGCTGATTTGCGCATTATTCATCGTCTGCCTGGTTAGTCTCATCGGTTCGCTGTTTGTGTTCATTCATGATATCAACCTGGCGCTTGCCGCGCTCAAGCTGGAGCTCACCGCCGAAGACCTGGAAGCGCCGTGAAAACAGCCGCCCGGAAGATTTGCAAGATTTGTTGAAACGAAATGGGCTCCTCGTGCGTCTAATCACACAGAGGTGGCCAACATGAAAAACCGTGCCAGGAAGCACTTGCTGACACTGCAAGACGTGATTGATATCGTGTCCCGGTTCGCGCGTAACGACCGCGAAACGGGTGTGGTCGTCGCCGACCTGATTAATCGAGGGTTTGTGCGCGTCCACACCCAGGGTCACGGACGCCGCATCATCGTGCGCTAACCAGCAGGAACTCGCACCGAGACGTGCGAACAGCCGCGCGACGTTTCCGTCGCGTTCCGGCCAGTCTTTTTCTTTTCCACAGTCGCGTCTTGTGGTAGTTTTGGTGGACAATGCTGGAAGAACTCTATGAGGAAATCATCCTGGATCACTACCGCCGCCCTCGCAATAAGGGCAAAGTGGATCCCTCGGACATCATTGCTCACGATTCCAATCCCTTGTGCGGCGACGAAGTCGATATTTCCGCCCGGTTCGACGGCGGCAAGATCGCCGAGTTGAAGTTCGACGGCAAAGGGTGTGCGATCTGCACAGCCTCGGCTTCCATCATGACGCAAAAACTCATCGGCAAGACCCTGCCCGAAGCCCGGCAGTTGATTGGCGGTTTTCTCAACATGATGCGCGGCGAGACGCCATTCGGCGGGAAGGAACTGGGCGACCTGAAAGCTCTCGAAGGCGTGCTGAAGTTTCCCGTCCGCGTAAAATGCGCGACCCTCGCGTGGAACACCACGCTCCGGGGTCTTCAGCAACACCACGACAAGAAAACCTGATCCGCCCCCCTTCCCCAGTCATGGACCATCTCTTCCAGAAACACTTCACCATCGAGGAAGCGCGGGCATTGCTTCCCGAACTCCGCCGCGCGTTTCGTGACGCGCACCGCCGACGCGATGTCGTTCACCAAACGGACAAGGAGCTGGGCGAAACGCTGGAGCAGACAGGCTCCGACGTTGGCGGTGAAAAGGTCTCCGGCCTGCTCATGGACATGCTCCAGCTCAATGTCCAGCTTCGCCACATCCAGGAGATGGGCGTGCAGATCAAGGACTTCGACCGTGGCCTGATTGATTTCCCCCACCTTCGCGATGGTCGCGAAGTGTTCCTCTGTTGGGAACTTGACGAAGACGATGTCGAGTTCTGGCATGATATCGATGGCGGGTACGCCAGTCGCGAACGCCTCTAGTCGCTCCGTCTCGAGCGACGGATATCCGGCCTACGGACCCTTGTCCGGTTCCTTGGTCGAGAATGACTCCGGTTTCCAGTCACCGTTCACGTCGCGGTGAAACACGTCCCGTTGCAGGACGGTTGTGCCATCGGAATTATGAACTTCATGCTCAACGATCTTGGTTTGCGGAACCAGGGGCTCGAGCATGGCGTTGCCGGTTTGCGTCGAGAAAATCGATCGACCGTCCACGATCGTCTCGCGGCTGACCGAACCGTCGGGAGCTCTCGTTTCAGTCGTCGTGGTGCGCGACGTCTCCTCCCAACCGAATCGTCCCGGCTGGCGCACCACGCTGTCGGTCTGCTTGGTGTTGCCCTGCGTGGTAATCGACGTTGTCTCCTGCGCGGTGACGGCAAGTTGTCCGCTCAAGTGGTCCACGGTCTTGGTCTCGGCCGTGATGACCTTCTCATTCGGTCCGTGATTGACCGCGACCTGATCGACCTGCTTCAGCACGCTGAGGTTTCCGCTGACATCCGCCGTCTTTTCGACGCTGGTCGTGTTGGCCGCGCCACCCGTTCCCTTGACCGTGTCGGCGACCACCACGTGGTCGAGAACCAGCTGCCCGCTGCTGTCGCGCTTGTACACTTTGGTTTGGTCGGTTTCACCCGAAGCGGTCTTGCTGACGGACACGTCCGCGTGCTGGGACACCCGGCTTTGGCCCTGACGATCCTTTTCCACAACGTCCGTGGAACTGACCGACTGGCCCGGGGAGACGTCTTTCGTGACCGTCGTGCTTCGCTGCCACTCGAAATAACTTCCGTCGCTGAGGCGGGCGCGCGTAACGGATTCGGTCCGTTGGGTGTTCGCGTCGACTTTCGTTTCCTTGCTTTCCTTGATCAACGGGACGATGTTGCGATCACCCGTATCGATGGTGACGACGGAACTGCTCGCCGAGGTGCCGGCGGACTGGTCCGATGATTGGGTGCCGCGAACAATGACCTGGCCAACGCTGACTGCGGACGCCACCGCGGTGATCCCAAAAATGAGAGTGATGCTGCGTTTGTTCATGCTTTTCCTCTCTGACGACAACTTATCCCGTGTTTCCGACATTACGCAAGTGCCAAAGCTGACTGAATAGACTGCTCCCGCTGTTAGAAAAGCAAGTTAAGCGCCAGAAAGGCTACCGCTGACAGCACGGACAGAAATACGTGCTGCGCTGCGATTGCACCAGCCGGCGAATCATCGTGCCGCACCGGCGACAGGGCTTGCCCTTCCGACCGTAAACGGCGAACCGCTGCACCTCAAAAATGCGAGGCCCGTACGCGACCGCGCGACGCAGCGATGCGACAATGGCCCGACCCAGGGTCCGCACTTCGGCAGGTTTCAGGCTGTCTGACCGGCGACGCGGATTAATTCGTGCCCGCCAGAGCGATTCGCTGGCGTAGATGTTGCCGATGCCGGCAACCAACCGCTGGTCGAGCAACGCGACCTTGATGGGACGTGGCGTGGTTTGCAGCCGCGAAAAATCACATCCGGCCACCAGCGGATCCGGCCCCAGCCTTTTCAGAAGGTGGTCGAGTTGTTCCGACGTCACGATCCGTATCGTTCCCAACCGCCGGGCGTCCTCGAAATAGGCTGTCCCGCGTGTCGTGTGAATGGCGGCGCGGTATCGCTTGGGTTGGTCAAACTCGAACCAGCCGGTCATTCGCAGATGCACCAGCAGGTGCAACCGACCTGACAAATCAATCACGATGTTCTTGCCTTGACGCCGAACACGCTGAATCCTCCGCCCCACCAGACGGCGATCCAGTTTGATCTTTGGATCGCGGGTCTCCATGGCGCGAATCCGCGCCCGTTCCAATCGCGGCGCGAATTGGTTCACCAGAATCTGGACTTCGGGAAGCTCGGGCATAAGTGTTCGTCATTGATGCCGTCACAAAATGCCCGGGGAGGGATTCGAACCCTCACGGTGGTATAATCCACCTTCGGATTTTAAGTCCGATGCGTCTGCCGTTCCGCCACCCGGGCGATATGTCTCGGTCCCGTGCCATGATCCATGGACGCGGGTCGTTGACGGACGAAGCAAACGCCCGGAACGTAGCCGAAACTCTTTATGGAAGTCAACCAAGGGAGTGCCACCGTAGTGAGTCAGTTTCACAACTGTCGCGGCGGTCTGACTCGCTCCTGCAAGACCGTGGTGGGCGCGCTCGCCCCGACAACCGGATTCGTCTCCGAACGGATCAATCCAAACCGGCACTGCCTTGTTGACCGCCGCTGCCCCAGCCCGCTGATTTGAGGCGTTGCGGTCATCCTGATATCTGAATCGAACCACTTGGCGCTCTTGTCAGGCAGATGGTCGGGGGGTAGACTCGGTCGAAGAATACTGAAAGATGGGGACGACCGAGAAGAATCAAGAGCACGCGGGTAACAGTTCGCCGTATTTGGCAATTGCGTTGGCGATTCTCACGGTCATCGCTTACCTGCCTGTTTTACAAGGCGAGTTTGTCTTTGATGATTCGACCCTCATCACTGGCAACCGGATAGTCAAAGCCAGCGACGGCTTGCGTCGGTTCTGGTTTACGACGGAAGCACCGGAATACTACCCGCTGACCGAGAGCTTGTGGTGGGCAGAGTGGCGGCTGTGGGGCAACAACGCAGTCGGATACCACGTGGTCAACGTCTTGTTGCACGCCGTCAACGCCGGGCTTGTATGGATCATCCTGCAGCGGCTGAAGGTTCGCGGGGCGTGGCTGACGGGACTGGTGTTTGCGATCCATCCGGTCAACGCCGCCACGGTGGCATGGATCAGCGAACAAAAGAACACACTGTCGATGTTGTTCTACCTAGTGGCGATCCTTCTGTATTTGCGGTTTTGCGAAGAGGGCCGGTGGCGGTGGTACGGTTGGTCGTTGGTTGTGTTTCTGTTGGCCCTGCTCAGCAAGACGGCGGTGGTGATGCTGCCGGTCGTGCTATTGGGATGCGTGTGGTGGACGCGAGGGCGGGTCATATGGAAAGATGTCCTATATAGCGTACCGTTCCTTGTCCTTTCCCTGGTGTTGGGATGGGTGGCCGTCTGGCTTCAGTACCATCGGGTGTTGGTGGAGATTCCGGTTCGGACGGACAGTTTTCTTGCTCGCTTGGCTGCGGCGGGATGGGCCGTATGGTTCTATCTCTACAAGACGCTCCTGCCGCTGAACCTGATGGTCATTTATCCGAAGTGGCAGGTGGATACGTCGTACTGGGGTTCATACATGCCGGGGGCGCTGCTGGTGGGTTGTTTCCTGATATTCTGGTGGAAGCGCGGGACCTGGGGACGACCGCTGTTATTCGGACTGGGGTATTTTGTCACGATGCTCTTCCCGGTGTTGGGTTTCTTCGATCAAAGTTTTTTCCAATACTCGTTGGTGTCCGATCACTGGCAATACTACTCAATCGTTGGCGCGATCGCCCTGGTGGTCGCGCCGGTGGCGGCCATCGGCCGTCGAGTAGATCAACCGGGCCGGGCCGTGGGAGTCGTGGCGGGCGTGGCCGTGCTGCTGATGCTGGGAGTGGACACGTGGACACGGGCTGGTGTTTACGGAACAGCGGAGACCCTCTGGCGGGATACTTTAACCAAGAATTCAAACGCTTGGATAGCGTACAATAATTTAGGGACTGTCTTGAGAAGAACGGGCAGGGTACAGGAAGCAATTGAACAATACGAGCAGGCATTGCGTATCAGGCCCGACTACGCCGAGGCGCACAACAACCTGGCGGTCGCCTTGGCCAATCAGGGCAGGGTACAGGGAGCAATTGAACATTACGAGCAGGCATTACGTATCAGGCCCGAATATGCCGCGGCGCACAACAACCTGGGAGGTGCCTTCGCCAACCAAGGCAAGTTCCGGGAAGCAATTGAACAATACGAACAGGCATTGCGTATCAGGCCCGACTACGCCGAGGCGCACGCCAACTTGGGAAATGCGCTACAGCGAGTGGGCCGGGTCCAAGATGCAATCGGACACTACGAACGGGCTGTGCAGATCGCTCCCGGTTCGGCCGAGTTCCAGTACGTTTTGGGATCGGCTTTGGAGCAAGCGGGGCGACGGCCGGAGGCGATTGCCCACTATGAGCAGGCGGTGCTGATCAACCCGGATTACGTTGAGGCGCAGAACAAGCTGGCGGAACTTCTGGCAACGCCCCCGCCGGCGGGAGTGACAAGCCCAAGCAACCCCTGACGATAGGATCGAGAAGAAGGCACCTGCAACTCGGTAACCGATGAACCGCGAGCGACGAAGTCCAAGACTTGAAGAAGTCGCGGGGCTGGGCCGCATTCAATCAGCAACGCCGCGCCCCTAGCGTCGCGTCAACTCTTGCATTGTGCGGGCATTCACGCCAGCCAAAACCATGGGCTCGGCGTACGCATGTTGCTCCACGACCTGCGCGTCGTTCATTGTATGCCGGGCAATACGGTGACTTCGTTCCAGCCTATCCGGCGGATATTCTGCGAATGATCTTCAGTGAAGGGACTATTTTCGGCAGCGATTCTGACGTTCCGGAACGTGATGTCTTTTGCGTAGGAACAGGTGACGCCGTTGGTGCCGGACAGATCGAGATCCGTGAGAGTCACATTCTGGATGGGGAGTTCTTCCAGACCTTCGATGACGCAGCACCGGCTCGAATTGCTGGCGGTGACGTGGTCGATGTGGATATTGCGGAACAGCGGCGTGCGTTCGGAGAGCGGCTCGACAGGCGTGTGCGTGTACCGCAACGAGAACACGATGGCGTTGCGGACGTTCTTGAGGTGAATGTTCGAGGCGACGATGTCCTCGACAATACCGCCCCGGCCGCGAGTGCTCTTGATTCGAATGCCGTTATCGGTGCCATCACCGTCGCAATCGATGAATCGGACGTGGCGGACCCCGCCGGATTCCTCGCTGCCGATGGCGCAAACGCTATGCGCGTGGGCGACGTGGCAACGGATGTAAGTGATATCTTCCGTGGGCCGGTTCATCTTGCGGCCTTCCTCATCGCGGCCGGACTTGATTCCGAAGCCATCGTCCCCCACGTCCGCGAAACAATCGTGCACGACCACGTGGCGGCAGGAGTCGGCGTTCAATGCGTCGGTGTTGGGTGACGTGGGCGGGTTGATCAACCGGCAATTGCCGACATCGATGTTGTCGCTGTACAGCAGGTGGACCGTCCAGAACGGGGCGTTGATGAAACTGGGGCCTTCGATGCGAACCCCCGTGCAGTCCTTGATCTGGACAAGGGGTGGACGGCGGCGAATGGGGCGATTGGGACGAGCATTACCGTGCTCCGCCATATCCATGGTGACCCACCAGTACGGGCCCTGCCCATCGAACGTGCCCGGGCCGGTGATGGCGATGTTGTGGAGGCCATTGGCAAACAAGAGCGGATGCGGGCCGTTTTCGGTCAGGCCCTCCCAGCGTGAGGTGATATCAGGGTACTTCGCACGGTCGGCCTCGAACAGTACGACGGCGCCCCTATCAACTTGCAGAGTCATGTTGTCGACCATGTCGATCGGTCCGGTCAGGTAATGGCCGGCGGGCACCCGAACGACGCCGCCACCGGCTTTCTGGCAGGCCGCGATAGCCCTCTGGAAGGCATTGGCGCTGGAAGTCTTCGCATCATCCACCGCACCGTAGGCGGTGATGTCGAACACAGGCCCGGACCGTACCTGTGGTGTATTGCCCGCTCTATTCCCAAGCGCACACCCTGCGAGCAACCAGCCCGATAAGGCCAGCAGCAATGCATAGAACGCGTGTTTCAACATAGCATGTTATCCGGCTGAATTGTTGAGAGGTATCGCTCCTCGGTTCTCAAGTCGCCGTCAATCCACAGCGACTCGGCTGCCCGTTTCCGCAGCTTGATACGCCGCGTAGATCACATTGACGCAGTCCACGGCCAGGTCGATGCCCGAGCGGGGTTCGCGGCCCTCGCGGATCGCGCCGACGAAATCGTCGATCTCTTGTGAAAAACCGCGAAACCAGTCCTCGTCGCAGCTCGGCCGGTTCCAGCCCGCTTTCGTCTCGAGCTTTTCCGTGAAATACTCGCCGTGAAACGCCGACGGATCCGGCGCGTAGGTCTCAATCGCGTCGTTCGATGTCATGTTCGCCTTGATCACGCCATCCGTCAGGAATGCTGTCACCCGCGTGTTCAATCCACCCAACCCGACATCGCTCACCACAACCGTGGCTCGCGAACCATCGTCAAAGCAGATCACCAGATTGGCCCAGTTTTCCACATCCACCGGATTGGCGCTGATCCATTGGTTGGCCCCCGCCGCCCGGGCTCGCTCGGAAGCCGGGCTGTGGATCAGGTCAGCCGTGTCCGCGATCACGGACACGGGCCGAATGCCCTTGCCCAACCGCAACTGGCCCTCCCACTGTTTCAGGTGCAGGCACGCGCCCACCGAATGCACCCCCATCCGCAGCAGCGCCCCTCCCCCCGTCGACTTCCAATCCCGCGAGAACACCGAGTTGGAACCCGAATGGTTCTCTTCCGCGCGCAGTTCGAGGATCGATCCCTTGGACGCCCCGATCAGGCGGCGCATCTTGTCGATGGGCGGCGCGTACACCCAATTTTCCGCGTAACAAAACCGCACGTGATTCCGCCGCACGGCGGCGCGCACCGCCTCGGCATTGGCCCGTGCGCCCTCCCTCATGCGCGACCGCGGCACGCGGGACCCAATCGGCTCGGGGTCGCCGTCCACCCCGAAATACCCGGTGAGCGGCTTTTCCATGATAATGTGTTTGCCCGCGGCGGCGGCGCGAATCGCAAATTCATGATGCAGCGCCGGTGGCACGCAGAGGTCAACCACGTCGATGTCATCCCGTGCCAGTAACTTATCGTACTCCACGGTCATGAACGGAACCCGGGCTTCACTCGCCAGCGCGCGGCCACTCTCGGTTGTCCGCGAGCAGACCCCACGGATTTCCATGAGATCGCGCGGCAGCTTGGCGTAATTTGCCAGATGCATCCGCGCCCCGTAACGGGCGCCTACCAGGCCAACGCCCAGAGTTTTCAATTGCGGATTGTGGGGCACACGGCATGTTTTCGATTCCGGGCCCGAGGTGCAAGCAAATTTCGGATGGTTGCTGGTTCTCCGCGCCATTGCCACGTTCTTGCGGTTTGGCGCCCGGTGGCGGGACGCGTGACCGCGCGTCACTCCGCGCCAACGGTCAGCGTGTAGAGTGGCGCACTGTCGGGAATCTCCCACTTCTTTGCCTTGCGAACATCCAGCACAGGCGCGAACTCATCGACGTTGCCCCCGGGCGAGACGACCAGAATCAGCGTCGTGTGCCCCCGCGGCTCGAATCGATCCATAAATTCAACCTGGTGGTTTCTGGCGCGCCAGAGCTTCTGATTGAATGGCGGCCGCAGGGCCGTATCCGTTGTCAACAACCAGTTTTCGTACTCCGGCAGGTGGTATTGAAAAAGCCGGAATCCATAGAAGAAAGCTTGGTTGTCGTGGCAAATCATCACTTCATCGGGACGGAAACGCTCGCGGATGGCCTGAAACCACTGACCCAACTGGCGGTCGTGCCTGCGAATTTCGGCGGCTGTCAGTGGCAGGTTCGCCCGCAACCACGTTGTCTCCCGAGCTGGCAGCAAGAACACCGCGCTATTGATGAGCGAGATGCCCGCGATAACCGTCACCAATCCATAAGGGCGCTGCTGCGGGAACGCGTGGTCGATTCTGGTAACAAGTCGGCAAGTCGCCCAAGCCGCGAGGATGGCGATCCCCGGAAAATAACATAAGGTATACCCGGGTATAATGGTGTAGACAAGTCCAAATACGACCATTGGTACGATCCACATGGCCAGGAACCGCAACTCTTCGCCGCGATTCACAAGGGTCGCCCACTTGCCGTCCTTCCTCGTCAACCATAAGAGGGATTCAGCTCCCGCCAGCAATCCGGCGCCAAGAAGCCCGACCCAACAGCTACCCACAATCATGGCCGCGCTGTTGATCAGATTCTCAGGCCCGCCTCCCAGAGGAGTGAGAGGCGCGTCTTTCCGGACCCGCTCCGGGTACAGCCGGAGGTACATGCCGAGCCCGCCGGACATGTGCACCATGGGTATGAACCACGCCGTGCACAACAGCCCGGCCACCAATAGCCCGACCACGAACTTGCGCCAGCGCGGTCGTGGAAATTTCCAAAACGTGTACACCCAAACTGGGCACAACACCGGTGTCGTTTGCTGTCGGACCCCGGCCACCAAGGTCAACATCACCGCCATGGCGATCACCCACGGCCAACCTCCCCCGCTTCCGATCGCCTTCCAGCAAATCAACACGGTAGCGACGACAAGTGCACTGTCGACAATCGTGGTCAGCGCCACCTCACTTTGGAACCAACACAACGGACTCGCAGCCAGAAGGCAGCCCGCTGCCAACCCGCAGTCGCGACCGAAGAGGGCCGCCGCCAGCAAGTAGCCAAGACCCGCCAGCGCCGCGCCTGCCAGCACACTCATCCAGACCAGGCTCGCATGCGGGTCTCCCACGAGCAGGTTTACAATGCGCCCGAACATCACGTACAGGAAATAGCCGGGAAGATGCGGCAAACCCAGTGAGACATCATAATGTTCGATCGCCAGCGAAAATTGGGCGCTGTCCCAGTGGTAGGCGAAATGACTGCGAAACGGGATGCGAATCGCCAGGCTCGCGGCAAACAACATCGCTGCGGCCAGCCAGTCTCGCCGTTCGAACCTCTCCACGGCCCCAGACTTTGTCACCGGCGCAGTGTCTTTCGACATGTCGCGAGCTTACTATGCGCGGATTCAGCGTGAAAAGGGCAAAAACCGTCTTCCCCACCCTGAGCCTGCTCGGGTGCGCCGACGACCGTTATTGGTTCGGGCTGGGATACAACATGTCGTTCAGACGCTCCATCCTCTCCCGCTGCTCCCGGTCGTAGGCCTTCCCGCGACGCCTGATGCGGTTGGCGATGAGATCCTTGCCGACTTCCGAATACGCGACCGACACCGGATCGTTGACCTTCAATTGCGCGAGCGTGGCGTTCCCATCCGTCGAAATATCGATCTCACATTCCGGAGGCACCTGGAATTTCTTCGACAGTGGCCAATGCTGCACCGTAATGGCTCCGTTCTCGGCATCGATCTTGTCGATCGTGCCATCAAACTCGAGACTCGCCGGCTCCGGGTTCCCATCGCCCGCCGCCGTCATCTCCGCATCCGTCGGTTTGGTTGCGGTTGTGCGGTCCGCGCAGGACAACGTGGCGATGGAAAGGCCGATCCCGACGGCAATGCAAAGCGTCTGCTGTCTCATGCTCTGATCTCCTCGTGTGCCGCGCTCTACGCGGCGCCATCGGAACTGTCGCCCGGTTCCCGTGATGCTTCAAGTCAAGAAGCTCGCAAATTTCGGAGGCTGGCACAGCCACCCTTTTCTCTTGCGAATGACACCGTCCCCTCCCTATTCTTCTCCTGAACTTCAGCACCAAAAGGAGCCTGTTATGCTTCAGCATCAGCACTGTCGTCACCTCCTGGCCGTCGCCGTCGCTAGCGTCGTCTACTTCGTCTGCATCGCAACTTCTCGCGCGGATGGTCCCTACCATTTCCTGAAGGAAATTCCCGTCGGCGGCGAAGGCGGTTGGGATTATTTGTCCGTCGACCAGGCGGCCCGCCGTCTCTACGTCAGCCACGGCACGAAGGTTGTCGTCATTGATATCGACAAGGAGGAAATCGCGGGCGAGATCGCCGACACGCCGGGCGTCCACGGAATCGCCTTGGCACCGGATCTCCAACGCGCCTTCACGAGCAATGGCCAGGAATCCAAAGCCAGCATCGTCGACGTGACATCTCTCAAGACACTTTCCAAAGTTGATACCGACAAGAACCCCGACGCCATCCTCTATGATCCGGCCCAACGGGAGGTCTACACATTCAACGGGCGTGGAAAATCAGCCACCGTGTTCGACGCGAAAACAGGCAACGTCATCACCAACATCGCGTTACCGGGCCGACCCGAGTTCGCTGCGGTCGATCCAAAGGCCGGCCGCGTCTACGACAACATCGAAGACCAGAGCGTCGTGGTCGCCATCGATACCAAGACCCACCAGATCGTCAACACCTGGCCCATCGCCCCCGGCGAGGAGGCGTCCGGTCTGGCGATTGACACCGTCCACCACCGGCTCTTTGCCGGCTGCCACAACAAATTGATGGTGATGATCGACACTACCACCGGGAAAGTGGTCGCGACCGTACCGATTGGTGACGGAGTCGATGCCAATGCCTTCGATCCGGGCACCCAGTTCGCGTTCAGCTCGAACGGCGACGGCACGGTCACCATCGCGCACGAGGATTCGCCCGACAAGCTCACCGTCGTGCAACAATTGGTCACCGAGCGTCGGGCGCGAACCATGGCACTCGATCCGGTCACCCACAAAATCTATCTCGCATCGGCCAAGTTCGAAGCCCAACCACCAGCCGACCCCGGCGCCCCGCGCCAGCGTCCAAAGATCATCCCTGGCAGCTTCAAGATACTCGTTTACGGAATCGATAAATCTGCCGACCACTAGGATAAGGAGACCGCATGTCCGATGTTCCCAAGGACTTTGCCGATGCTCTGAAAGAAAGTGGCATGGATGACTTCTTTGCGGTCTGCACGACGGCCCACCGGCGCGAATACCTGAAATGGATCGCCGAGGCAAAACGGCCGGAAACAAGAAGGCAGCGAATCCAGAAGGCCGTTACAATGCTCTCCGACAAGTGCGCGGAAAGAATGGCACGCTCAAAGAAGAAAGCCTGACACCGCGCTGGAGCCAACGCCCGTGGCGCATTACGTTTCACTACCGCGCACTTGTCCTTTCTCCCAGCGCGTTAACGCCATGACGTTGGGCCGTGGTACACGCGTTGTCACATGATCCACCAATAACCCATGAAACGGTCTGGTCCTATGATGTGGTTGCTGATCATTCTTGGTATACCCGCCCTGTTACTGCTTGCGTTGCTGGTCTTCGGATCGCTCCAACCCGTGACGCACTCCGTCACTCGCTCGCTGACGCTGAAACAAACACCGGAAACTGTATTTGCGGTGCTCGACAACGTGGATCAACTGCCGTCGTGGTCAAGCATGGTTGTGAAGGTTGAGCACATAGCGGATCGGGACGGCAGGCCAGCGACGCGGCAGACGACGAAGTTTGGCATGAGCTTCATCGCTACAACGATGGAACGCCAACCTCCTTTCCGACTCGTGGGTCGCGTAGAAAAGGAGGGCGGCCCGGTCTGGGGGACCTGGACCTACACACTTGCCCCGGACGGCGGGGGTTGCCGGGTCACCATTACCGAGGACGGTGAGATGAAGAACCCGTTCTTTCGTGCGTTGGGCCGGCTACGGGGATCGGACACTTCGATCAAGCTTCAGTTGGCCGACCTGGCCCGCAAGTTCGGGGAGACACCGGATATTCGATAGCTGGCCTGGATACCCCGGAGTTCAAACTGCGACACCGCCAAGCTAGCTCACCGGTTGACGTTGATGCGTGTCGCTACGGGGCGTCTCGAACGTCTCTTCTCCACCGGGTCCAAACGGTATTGCCAGTTTCACGCCGATAAACGCTTGACCTGTCTGCGGATCGTGCACTGTGACCTCTGTCTGCAATTGCGCGTGGCTGAATCGGCCAAACACGGGCAGGGAATACTGTGGTTCGCCCGCATCGCCGCCAAGAACACCGGAGGTGGCTTCCGACGTGTCGTATTTGAATTCCAATTTCTTCGCGGCCTCCTGCACCGTAAAGCACGTCTTGTCCAGCCCGTACTTGGCCGCTTGGAGCACCCTCCCCAACGTCGAACCGCTCCCTTCCCCCATGCCGTATTGCTGCTCGAAGCTGACCAACCGATCACTGGAAGTCTTGGTGCCGGGCTTGAGAATATCACCCCACGACGGAGCGGTGATGGAGGCGGAATCGCCAACGTTGGTCTGCGTCGGGGAATTTGGCGCCGCGTCCGGAGACAGGCGAGTTGGCGAAACGTACTCCACCAGCCGATTGGGTTGGCCCGCCTGCGCGAACGTCCGGGGAACCGGCCCAAGGTACAAAACACCCGCCGCCAAGACCCCGACCAATGTGGTCCCTGACGAATGGCAAACCGCTTGCCATTGCCCGTTCATGTGCATCACCCAAATACAACGTAATGCAGGTTATCGTGTGGCGCAAGGAGGGCACATCAAAAGCGCGTCAAAGATCGGTGCCGAAGAATCAACCGGGCTCGAAGATTTAACCGCGGTAACTGGCTGATGACGTGGGTGTTTCCCATAGTCGCACTTCCACAACCGGCAGCCCCTTCGACCGCGCATGGTCGAAAATAAGTTTCGCAATATTCTCGGCGGTCGGATTCTCATCCATGACGTAGAACGCCTCCCCGCGCTGTTTTAGCACGGGCACAATCGGGTCGTCCCGGTGCAACAACATCCGGTGATCGAGCGTTTCGTCGATCCAGTTCTTGATCGTCTCCTTGATTTCGGCGAAATCATGGACCATCCCGCGCGCGTCCAGTCCCCCGGCCTCGATGTGCACCTCCACCCGACCATTGTGGCCGTGCAAATGCCGACACTTCCCTTCGTAGTTCAGCAACCGATGCCCGTAACAAAACTCAATATGCTTCGTCACACGAAACATGGTTCATACCCCGGCGATCAATCGCCCGCCATCCACCATCAACGTGTGGCCAGTGATGAAATCGCTGCCTTCGATGAGAAACAGAACAGAGTTGACGATGTCCTGCGGTGAGCCGATGCGCTTGACGACGGTCGCGTCAATCACTTCCTGTTTCTCCGCCTCCGTCAGGTCCGGCGGAAGCAATATCGGGCCCGGCGCAATGGCATTGACTTGCACCTTCGGCCCAAGCGCCTTGGCCAGCGCCTTCGTCAGGCAAATCACGCCCGCCTTCGAGACGCAGTACGGCAGGTAGTTCGCGTATGGCCGGATCGCCGCCCAGTCGGAAAATGTGATGATCTTTCCATCGATCCCCCGCGCCTTCATGCGTCGCCCCACTTCCAGCGCAAATAGAAACGGCCCCTTCAGGTTCGCATCGATGTGGAAATCCCAATCCTTTTCGGTCAGCGTGGCGAACGGCGTCTTCCGGTACACCGCCGCGCTGGTCACAAGGACATGGATGTCGCCAAAATGTTTCACGGCCTTGCCGACCGCCGCGCGCACCTCGCGCCCATTGGTCTGGTTCGCCTTCACCGCGATGGCGTCCACGCCGTGCGCACGGATCTCCCCGACCACCTGCCGCGCGTCCCCTGCCGACGTGTTGTAATGCACCACGACGTTGGCTCCATGCCGCGCCAGCCCGAGGGCAATCTCCCGCCCCACTCGCTTCCCCGCGCCCGTCACCAAGGCCGTCTTGCCTCTCAGCTTCATCGCGCTCCAGCTTACCGGAGCCCTGCCAACCCGCGCAAGGGAAAGAAATTGAACAACAACCGCGAAGCGGCTACAATGGGCACATGAAAGCCAAACTCTTCGCCTTGTTCATGGTCTTCGCTCTCCTTTTCCCGTTTCATGCGATGGCTGATACCGAGGACGCTCCGCGTGGCCAGAATGCCCTCCGCAAACTTTGCCGCGGCTTCGCCAACGTTCTGTTCGGCATCGTGGAAGTACCCAATCAGGTCACCAAGGCCACCGCCGACCACGGTGGCGGCGCCGGTGTCACCTACGGTGTAGGCAAGGGATTCACGCGCTGGATCGGGCGCGAGGTGACGGGAGTCTACGATGTCGTCACGTTCCCCGTCCCGTTCCCCCACGGCTACAAGCCGATTATGAAGCCGGAATTTCCCGCGGATGACTATGAGCCGTAGTTTGTGGCTGGCTCTTTGTCTCTTCGGGATTATCGCCGGGGCGCAAGCACAGCCGGACGTCGCGGCGGGTGACGCTGCTCTCGATCGGTTCGATCTCGACTCGGCGTTGAAGGCCTACCGCACCGCGCACCTCCACGCGCCCAATGATTACGAGGCAACGTGGAAACTGGCGCGCACGCTGATCGACACGAGCATCCTTTCGAAGGACAGCGACCAACAAAAGCAGTGCTGCACCGAAGCCGAAGGATTGGCCCGAACTGCCGTGAAACTCGATCCGTATGGCCCGAAAGGGCATGCCTATCTGGCTGTCGCCGTCGGCAAACTCGCCCTTTACGAAGGCGGCAAACGCAAGGTGTCGCTCGCCAGCGAAGTGAAAAAGGAAGCGGAGCGCGCCATCAAGCTCGACGACAAGGAAGCTCTGGCCTATCACGTCCTCGGTGTTTGGAACCGCGAGATGGCCGAGCTCAACTGGGTACTGCGCAAGTTCGCCGAGTTGTTGTACGGGAAACTTCCCTCCGCAACTCTTGACGAGGCGATCCATGACCTGGAACGGGCCAATCAACTCGCCCCCCGCGTCATTCCCCACCGCGTCGAACTCGGGATCACGCTGGTCTCTGCCCGCCGGTGGCAGGAAGCCAATGACAATCTGGAGGCGGCACTCGCCATGCCCCGGTCGTGGGTCACGGACGATTATTACTGGAACCTAGCCCGCCAAAACCTTCTGCGGGTCAAACCCCATCTGAACTGACCGACCGATGCCAAAGCCGCCTACACAAGTCCTCAGCGTTACCGACCTGACGCGACGCATCAAGGACCTCCTCGAAGAGCGGTTTCCCAGCTTGTGGGTCGAAGGCGAGATTTCCAATCTCCGCTCGCCGTCCTCCGGACACGTCTATTTCACGTTGAAGGACGCCAACGCCCAACTGGCCGTGGTGCTGTTTCGTGGCGTCGCAGCCAAGGTTGAGTTCGCGCTTCGGGACGGACTGCAGGTCATCGCGCTCGGCGATGTGAGCGTTTACGAGAGGAGCGGACAATATCAACTCGTCGCCCGCAGGCTCTTGCCCAAAGGGCTGGGTGCACTGCAGCTCGCCTTCGAGGAACTCAAGCAGCGCCTTGCCAAGGAGGGATTGTTCGACACGGCGCGCAAGAAACTGATCCCCACCCTCCCCCAACACATCGGCCTCGTCACCTCACCCACGGGCGCGGCGGTTCGCGATTTCCTCAAGGTCATCGGGCGCCGTTTCCCCAACGTACACATCGTCATCAATCCCGTGCGGGTGCAGGGCGACGGTGCCACGAACGAGATCGCCGCGGCCATCGACGAATTTAACGCGTTACATGCCGCGGGCCGTTTGCCGCTCGACGTGCTGATCGTGACCCGGGGTGGCGGCTCGCTCGAGGATTTGTGGGCGTTCAATGACGAAGCGGTCGCCCGCGCGCTGGCCCGTTCGAGAATCCCCACAATCTCCGCCGTCGGCCACGAAATTGACTTTACCATTTCCGACTTCGTCGCGGACCTTCGCGCGCCGACCCCCAGCGCTGCCGGGGAACTGGTCGTGAAGGCCAAGGATGAATACGCGCGTCAAATCAACCAGTATCAGGCACGGCTGCAAAAGGATCTGCGGTTGCAACTCGCCGAGGCCCGCCAACGCTTCTCGATACTCGCCTCCAGCTACGTGTTCCGCCGTCCCACCGAGACCATTCGACAATACCAGCAGCAGCTTGACGATTACGCTCATCGGCTCCGTCGCGCTCCCGGTGCGACTGTGGCGGCGCATCGCGCCCGCTGGGAGACCGTCGCCGAGAAGTTCAAGTTGCTCAGCCCGCAAGCCATGGTCGTCAACTGGTGGCAACGTCTCGGTTCCCACGAGCAACGCTTTCAGGCGGCTTGGGCGAGGCGCGCGCAGGCAACCCGTCACCGCCTCAGCCAGGCCGGCGCCAAACTCGACCTTCTTAGTCCCAACGCCACGTTACAGCGCGGTTACAGTATCACCGTCCTGGCCGGGACCGGACGCATCGTCCGCAGCGTAACCCACGTCCAGCCAGGCACTAACATTTCGACCAAGGTGCTTGATGGTGACTTCGGTTCTGTGGTATCTTGAAAGCTGGACGCAGAATGAAACCGAAGAAGAAGAGTGCCGCGCCCGTTCTGGACAGGAACGGGCTGACGTTTGAGCAAGCCATCGACCGCCTCGAGAAAATTGTGGCCGACATGGAGGCCGCCGAACTGCCGCTCGAGGATGTCCTCAAGAAATATGAGGAAGGCTCCCGCTTGGTCCACTTCTGCAACCAGAAGCTGGAAGAAGCGGAAAAGAAAATCGAGGTGTTGACCAAGAAAGCCGATGGATCCATCGCCTTGGAACCGTTCGAGACGGAACCGGACGACGGCAAAGACGACAAGTCTGAAGATCAAGGGGGCAAGCTGTTCTGACCCACAAGGAGAGCGACATGGGACGTTATCTTGACATGATTAACACGCCGGCGGATGTGAAGCTGCTCACTCTCGACCAGCTTCAAACGCTGGCACAGGAGATCCGCGACGAGCTGATCACCGTGCTCAGCAAGACCGGCGGCCACCTCGGCCCCAACCTCGGGGTCGTAGAACTGACCATCGCCCTGCACCGGGTATTCGAATCACCCAAGGACCGGTTCGTATGGGACGTCAGCCACCAGGTGTACGTGCACAAGCTTCTGACCGGTCGGCGCGAGAGTTTTCACAAGATTCGCCAGTCGGGTGGCCCGATGGGATTCGCGTTCCGCTCGGAGAGCCCGTACGACTGCTTTGGCGCCGGCCACGCCGGCACGGCGTTATCCGCGGCGCTTGGCATGGCCGTAGCCCGTGACCACGCCAAGACGGACGAGCATGTGGTCTGCATCGCGGGCGATGCCGCGCTCACCAATGGCATCACCTACGAAGCACTCAACAACATCAAAACCTCCACGAACCGTCTGATTGTCATCTTGAACGACAACGAGTGGAGCATCGCCAAGAACGTTGGCGCCATTTCCGATTATCTCAACCGAATTGTCCGCCACCCGTCCTACGCCGCGGCCCACAAGCGGATGGAGCATTTTCTCGGTCGCTTCCCGCGCGTCGGCCCCGAGTTGGCGCAGATCGGTCACAAGGTCGAAGAGGCTGTTAAAGGGATCATCGTCCCGAGCTTGCTCTTTGAAGAGTTCGGCCTTCGTTACATCGGCCCGATGGACGGCCATAATACGGCTCTGCTGATCGACACCCTGCAATGGGCCAAGAAGCAGGATGTGCCCGTTCTGCTCCACGTCCTCACCAAGAAAGGCAAGGGCTACGAGAAGGCCCTCGAAGACCCCCAGACGTTTCATGGGTGCGGACCGTTTGACATCGCCACGGGCAAGTCGCCGGCGAAGAAGGAAGGCACCCCGCCCAATTACCAGGATGTCTTTGCCGACGCCCTGATCCGGTTCTGCGACGTGAACAGCAAGCTCGTCGGCATTACTGCCGCCATGCCCAGTGGCACAAGCCTGGGCAAGTTGCAAAAGGCCAAGCCGGATCGCTATTTCGATGTCGGCATCGCCGAGGAGCACGCGGTCATTTTCGCCGGGGGAATGGCGACCATGGGATACCGGCCCGTCTGCGCGATCTACTCGACGTTCCTCCAACGCGCGTACGATTGTATCATCCACGACATCGCGTTACAGAACCTCGACGTGATCTTTGCCATGGATCGAGCCGGCCTCTCGGTGAACGACGGCCCCACCCACCACGGCGTATTCGACATTGCTTACGCACGGTGCGTGCCCCGCGCGATCCTCATGGCGCCCAAGGACGAGGATGAATTGGTCGACATGCTGTGGACCGCCCTACAAAATCACGGCCCGATCTTTGTCCGTTATCCGCGCGGCGCCGGCGAGGGTGTTGCCATCAAAGAACGGCCGGCCATCCTGCCGCTCGGCAAAGCCGAAGTACTGCAACATGGAACGGATGTCGCCGTGTTCTTCTATGGCGCCGTCTCGAAAATGGCCCGGGAAACCGCCGCCACGTTGCAGGTGGACGGCTTGTCCGTTGCCCTCATCAACGCCCGATTCTGCAAACCAATCGATCGCGACGTCATTGAAAAATACGGTCGCATCTGCAAAGTACTGTGCACCATCGAGGACCACGTCCTGATGGGCGGATTCGGCAGCGCGGTGCTCGAGGCGCTCGATGACCTGCGCATCGATACGCCGGTGGCTCGTGTCGGTTGGCCCGACAACTTTATCGAACACGCCAGCACCAACAAGGATCTGCAGGATAAGTACGGACTGAATTCCAGGACGGCCATCGCCAAGGTAAGGGACTTGCTCCTGGAAGCCTCCCAAGAACGGGTCAAACCACCCCAGTTCCGTGTCTTGGGCGCCACCGCCCGAACGGCGTAACGCGGGCTTTATCACGACGATGTGAATTCCATGGCTGCCGCCTTGCGCGCCCGGCTCGACATGCAACTTGTCGCCCACGGCCTGGCCGATAGCCGGGAGAAAGCCAAGCGTCTGGTTCTCGCCGGAGCCGTGCGCGTCAACGGCCAACTCGCCCATAAACCCAGCGAACTGGTGGACGATCACGCTGCTCTTGTCGTTGAGGCGGCGGAGAAATATGTCAGCCGCGGAGGCCATAAACTGGAAAAAGCACTGGACCAGTTCCACATATCCTGCGATGGCCTCGTTTGCGCCGACCTCGGGGCATCCACGGGAGGATTTACCGACTGCCTGCTGCAGCGCGGCGCAGCGCGCATCCATGCCGTCGATGTTGGCAAGGGACAGCTCGACTGGAAACTGCGCCAGAACGGGCGCGTTGTCGTTCACGACGAGATGAATGCGCGCCACCTGACGGCCGGTGACCTTGGCGGGCCCGTTGATCTGGTGACGATCGACGTATCCTTCATTTCGCTGACGAAGGTGCTGCCATCGGCCGTCTCCGTGTTGAGCCCCGGCGGCACACTCCTCGCCCTCATCAAACCGCAATTTGAAGCCGGAAAAAAGCTCGTGAAGAAAGGCGGGGTTGTGCGAGACTCGCGCGTGCACGAGGCCGTGACCAACATGATCCAAGAGTTTGCCACTCAGACGCTGGGGCTGACGTTGCTGGGAGTGACGGAGTCCCCGTTGCTCGGCCCGGCAGGCAACAAGGAATTCCTCATCGCCCTGCGCAAATCGTGAAACCGCACATTCCCAAGACGGTGGGCGTCGTCGCGCACTCGGACAAACCCGAAACGCGCGGTCGGCTCCTGGAGCTTCTCGCCGTTCTCCGCGAACACCATGTCGCCGTCCTGCTGGAACGGGAAGCGGCCGCTCTCGCCAGCAAGCCGAGGCTGGCCTGCCGGCTGCGGGAGATTGGAAAGACCGCCGACATGGTGATCGTACTCGGGGGAGACGGCACGATGCTCCGCGTCGCCCGCGAATTGGAGGGACCAGCCACCCCGATCCTCGGCGTGAACCTGGGCCACCTGGGGTTCCTGACCAGTATTGATGGCGACCGGCTTCAGGGTCCCGTCCGCGACGTTTTGCGCGGCCAGTATGAGATCAGCCACCGGCATACGCTCCAGACCACCCTGATTCGCCGCGGCAAACGCCGCGCCGCGCACCGGGCGCTCAATGACGTCGTGGTTTCCCGCGGGGCGCTGTCCCGCATTGTCCGGTTGCGGTTATTTGTCGACAGCGAGTTGTTGACAGAATATGTGTGCGACGGCATGATATTCGCGACGGCAACGGGCTC
>JBEKBH010000025.1:0-55116 GCA_050015495.1 Verrucomicrobiia bacterium | reverse complement strand
GGATCAGCTGGCCCAGGACAAGGCCAACCGGTACCGCAACCGGGTCAAATCCCGCGATGTGCTCATGTTCACCCAGCAATTGTCCAGCCTCCTGAAATCGGGTATGTCGCTGAGCCAGGCGCTCGGCACCCTCGAACGACGGTCGCAAAAGAGGGCCTTGGGGGCCATCCTGAGCGAATTGCGGAACGGCATCGTCCAGGGCGAGAGCCTGTCTGATTCGCTGTCGAAACATCCCCGGGTGTTCTCCCGTTTCTTTGTCAACCTCATCAAGGCGGGTGAAGCCAGCGGCTCTCTGGACGACGTGCTCCTGCGCCTGGGAAAACATCAGGAGCAGATGGCCGAGGTGCGCGAGAAAGTTGTTGGCGCCCTGATCTACCCGCTGATTATCGTCGCCGTCGGCATCTGCACGATCATCTTCTTCATGCTGGTGATGGTGCCGCGGTTCTCGGCCATGTTCAAGGAAATGGGCACCACCATGCCATTACCGACCCGGTGCCTCATCTGGATCAGCGACAAATTCGTGTCCTATTGGTGGATCGGGATTCTTGTGGTCGTCGCGGGGGTGACCGTCTATCGGATTCGCGCCCGGACCCCGGAGGGGAAACTGGCGCTCGACGTGTTGAAGTTGCGATCGCCGGTCTTCGGGAACATCCTGATGGCCAACGCGCTGGCCCAGTTCGCGCGGACCCTGGCGACGCTGTTGGAGAACGGCGTGCCCGTGCTCACGGCACTGCAGATTGTCGAAGACACCATGACCAATCGCGTTATCGCGAACGAGATTCGTGAGGCGCGCACCCGGGTGACCGACGGCACGAGCATCAGCCAACCGCTCAGCAAGGGCAAGGTGTTCCCGCCGTTGCTCATCGACATGCTGGCCGTCGGAGAAGAGAGCGGCGCGGTGGTGCCCGCGCTCAAGAACATCGCCGATGCCTACGAGCAGGAACTCTCGCGGATGCTGAAGATATTCACGACGTTGCTCGAACCCATAATTATTATTATCATGGCGGTGGTTGTCGGCGGTATCGTCATGAGCATATTGATGGCCGTATTCTCCATCACGTCAGGAATTGGAAAGTGAGATCGAGGAGACAGCAATGAACAACAGACTCCAACACAATCGCAGCGCGGAGGCGGGGTTCACGCTCTTGGAAATCCTCCTGGTGGTGATCATCATCAGCATGCTCGTCGGCGTGGCCGTCGTGAACATAGCTCCCAAGATCGGGGAATCCAAGAAGACGGCGGCACAGGATCAAATCCACAATTTTTCGGCGGCGCTCGATTTGTACGAATTGGATAGCGGGATACTGCCCAGCACCGAGCAAGGGCTGCAAGCCCTGATTATACAGCCAACCAGCACGCCGGCCCCGGGCAATTGGAAGGGCCCGTATCTGAAGCCAGCGGTCATCCGAAAGGACCCGTGGAACCACGATTATATTTACCAGAATCCGGGCACACATAACACGACCAGCTACGACCTCTATTCACCCGGCCCCGATGGCGTCCCAGGGAACGAAGATGATATTGGCAACTGGCAATGACGCGCGTCGTCGCGAGAGCGGTTTCACGCTGATCGAGCTGAGCATCGCGGTGTTCATCATCGCCATCATCATCGCGGTGACAATCCCCAGTTTCGTGCGCTCGTACAACGCCGAGGTCTTGAACGCGACCGGGCGCGAGATCGCGACGAGTTGCGAGTTCGCCAAGCTCAATGCCGTGCTGCACCAGCGAAAGGTGGGCTATTACATCAACTTGGACCGTCAGACGATCTGGCTGATGCAAGCCGCCACCACGAACGATACTGCTGACGGTTCTTCCAACGACGCGGACGTTCTCAAGACAATCCCCATGCCCTCCCGCATCGGGCTGTCCTCCGCCCAATTGGGAGAACTCATGCCCGAGGGCCGAGGGCAGGTCGAGGCCACGTTTTACCCGAACGGCACGTGCGACGCCTTTGCGGTGACGCTACACGGCGTCGAAAAAGGCAGCGGCTTGGAAGTGATCGTCGATCCTGTGACATGTCGGGGCATGTTGTGGCCCCTCAAACTATGAGATCCGTCCGTCAACGTCCCCGTGCCACACCCAGACGGGCCGAGGCCGGCTTCCTCCTGTTGGAGGTGCTGGTCGCCGTGTTTCTACTGGCGATCTGTGTGTTTGGACTTCTGGAGTGCTTGGGCCGCTGTGTGGCCGCCGCACGCTCCATCCAAAGTTACACCGTGTCCGACATCCTTCTGGCCAACAAGAGTTACGAATTCCGCACGGAACGGCCAACGGATATCCTCGATCAAGAGGGTAAGTTCGATGATTACCCGGGGTACTCGTGGTCGCGGAAATTCGAACGCACAGACACCACTGGCCTGTGGGAGCAGACGATCACCGTGTATTGGTACGAGCGTGGAAAAGAAGTCAGCGAGTCGATCGTCGACTACCGGTATCTGCCCGATAAGGAACAGTGAGCATGCCAGCACGCCATTCCCACCGAATGCAGGCCGGCTTCACGCTGCTGGAGGTATTGCTGGCCGTCGCCGTTCTCGGCATGCTCGTCACCGCCGTGTACAGCACGTGGAGCGCGGCGTTGAACTCCTGGCGGCGCGGCAGCGACGCCAGCGAAGCCTTCCAGCGGCAACGCGTCGTAATGGATGCGCTGAGGGAACTGACGCAATCCGCGATGTTCTTTGAGGCATCGGCCTCCCTGTACGCCTTCGTCGCCACCAGCAACCCCGGTCTCGGCGACAGCATAAGTTTTGTCACCGCTTCGGACGCGTTCCTCCCGCCGAGCGAAGCCGTCTCGGCTGGCATGCGGCGCGTGACCATTTCCCTGGAGCAGGACCAGTACCGGCGCACCTACCTGGCCCTGGTGAATGAACCGGCGTTGCGCCCGAACGACGACAAGTCTCTCGAGCCGCCGCAAGCTCATGTGATTTCGATGGATGTCAGCGGGTTCAACGTCCGCTACCGCGACCCGCGGGACGGGAGTTGGTCGGAGAAATGGGAGGAGGATCAGTTGCCGCCCTCGGCCGTTGAATACACCGTGGCCTTTGGCCAGCGGAACGGATGGTCTCCCCCCATCGTCGTCACGCGCGCGGTGGACATTCCGGTGGCTGCGTTTATCGCCGGCGGGGGGATGCCCGCTCCCGGGCTGGGTGGCGGAGTGAACACAACCAATTCTACCGCGGCTCCCTCGTTCGGCAAGTCGACAGGAGGGACGCCACAACCGCAATGAGCCGGCATGCACTAAAAACCTGTCGCCTCCAAGATCAGCGAGGGGTGGCCATCGTCATCGTCCTGTGGGTGATCATGGTATTGTCCTTGCTGATTAGCGGGTTTGCCTTCACCATGCACGTCGAGACGCAGATCGCCTCCTATGCGCGCAAGGAGCTCAAGGCCGAGATGCTGGCGCGTTCGGGAATCGAAGTGGCGAAGATGCAATTGCTGCTGCACCAGCAATCGGCGGCGGACGCCGGGTACGATGCGCTCAATCAGGACTGGGCGACCAACGAAGAACTGTATGTGAACCATGAACTGGGTGATGGAGTGTTCAATGTGAAGATCACGGACGAACAGTCCAAGATGCCGATCAACACTGCCTCCGAAGTGCAGCTGGAGCGGTTGATGACGTTGCTCAGCGTCGATCCGTCGGATGGCGACATCATCGTCGATTCCATCCTCGATTGGATTGGCCCCGGTGAGCTCACCCGTCTGAACGGCGCAAAATCGGATTACTATATGAGCCTGTCGCCACCCTATCGCGCCAAAGACGCGCCGATGGATCGTGTGGATGAGTTGCTCCTCGTTCGCGGCGTGACGCCGGAACTGTTTCAGGGGACGCCCGCGACCGACAAAGATCCGGCCCAACCCGGACTGGCCGAGCTGTTTACCACAACGAGCTCGGGAACGGTCAACGTGAACACGGCGTCGCCGATGGTGCTGCAGGCGTGGCTCGGGCTCAATGAGGTACAGGTACAGGCCGTGCTCGCCCGGCGAGACGGCGCTGACGGCATCCCGGGCACGGACGACGACCTTCCCTTTCACAACATTAGCGAGTTTTTTGCGACTGTCGGCAGCCTCGATGCGGCCACCCTCCAAGCGGCGCAAGGGCTGGTGGCGGTGGAATCCTCGTTCTTCACGATCAAATCGACGGGCGAAGTTGGCGGTGTCAAGCACACGATCCTGGCCACCGTGCACCGTGATAATGGCAACATTGAGATCGTGATGTGGCAGGAAATGAGGGAGGCATCGTGAGATCAAGCCTCAGTCCCCGCAAGTTGGCGCGCATCGGCCACGCCCGCGGATGGGCGGCGGTGGCGTTTGGCGGGTCCCGTCTCGAGCTGACGACCGCGCGCGCAGAAGGCGCGGAAGTCGCCGTCGTTCAGGAGGCAACCGCCAGCGCGACACCGCCGGAAGCCGCTGCCGATGCGCCGTTGCAGTGGCCGTACGCCGCCCAATCGTTGCGCCAGCAGTTCGATCCGGGCGAACATCGCATCGTGACATCGGTGGATTGCGGTGACGTGCTCTGTCAGATCCTGCGGTTGCCGGCGACCGACCCCGCGGAATTGAAGCAGATGCTCGACCTTCAGATCGACAACATCACGCCCCTGCCGCTGGAGGAGGTCGTCTACAGTTTCGAGCCGCTGGATATCGTGGACGGCCAGACACGCGTGCTGGTAGCCATCGCCCGGAAAGCAACGGTGAATGAGCGCGTGGAAGCGTTGGAAGCGGCGGGACTGCAGGCGGAAATCGTCTCGGTCGACGCACTGGCGATGTTCCGCGCGTTGGGCAAACGCCAGTTACTGGCGACGGATGACAACCGAAACGTGCTGGTGATGCTTGGCCCGGCGACAGCCGACGTGATCGTCTATTCCCACGGGGTGATCCTGGCCGTCCGGTCCATCGTGCTGGGCGCGGATTCCGAATCGATTCTCCGGGAGGAACTGCAACGGACGTTCGTGGCCGCCGAGGCCGGCCAGCCGCAACGCGCCCGGGGCAACGTCATCTTCCTGACCCATGATGAACCGTCGAAATTGTTCGCCGAGCGGGTCGCGAGTGGATTGAATACGGCGACGTCGTTCCTGACGAATGGCACGGTGCCGTCGGCGGGACTCAGCTTGTGTCTGGAATGTGCGGGTAGCGGAGCGCCCCCGTTGAACCTGCTGCCCGACGAATGGCGCCAGAAGCGGCAGACCGCGTCGTTCCGGCAACGTCTGATTCGTGGGGCGATTGCGTTGGCGGTCGTCTATGCGTTGGCGCTGGCGGTATTTCTGACTTTCTCGGTGTCGAGGAATTCACACCTGCACCGGGTGGACAACGAGATCAACAATCGACAGGCCGAGTTTCACAAGGCGAAGGGGTTACAGAGCGAATTGCTGGCCATGTCCAAACAACTCGACATGAAGTCGTCGGCCCTGGAGGTCTTGCGCGAGGTCGCGGTGCTCCTGCCCGACAACGTGAAACTGACATCGTTCGTTTACAAGAAGGACCAGGCGGTCACCATCAAGGGACAGGCGCCGACAGCAGCTCTGGCGCTCGATTTCCAAAGCCGACTGGAGAAATGCGATTTGTTCTCGCAGGTGGTGCCGGAGCGTTCCGCCATCGATGCCAGTGGCTTGACGAAATTTGGCCTCACTTGTACTCTCAAAACCGCCTCGACGGCGGCAACGCCCTGATATTTTTTTATGGCTATCACGAAACGAGAACGCAGTCTGCTGGTGATCACCATCACGGCGATCATCCTTGGCGTGAATTTTTTCGTGGTGAGCCCGTTGTTGCGAAATTGGCGGGCGGCGGGCGAGCGGCTCCAGACGCAGCAACAGCTACTGACCGTGATGGAGGCGACAATCGCTCACGAAACGCAGTGGCAGACACAATATGACGAACTCAAGCAAAGCCTGGGACAGCGCGTCGAGAGCTTTCAACAAAGTTCTGACGTGGGCAAGAAAATCCTGGATGTCGCCAAGAGTTCGGGCGTGCAAATCACTTCCAGTCGCCCGATGGCGGAAGAGGACAAGGGTGTTTATCGCGTGCTGCCGGAGCAGTTGGCCCTGGAAGCGACCACGGATTCCCTGGTGCGGTTTCTGTTTGAGTTGCAGACTGCGGCCGGTTTCGTGAGCGTGGAGCAATTGCAGGTGACGCCGCGAACGGAGAACCAGAGTATTCTCCGGTGCGATATTCAAGTGCGGGCACTCGCCGCCAAACCAGTCGGGAAGAAATCGTGAATTGGGGAACCGGCACACATCTGGCGGTCCTCTGCGCCCTAGCGGCCGCGCTGGGCGGAGCCCCGGCGGGCGCGACCGAGCCGACCCGTGATTTTTCGCGGTACCAGATCATTCTGGACCGCGCGCCGTTCGGGAAGATGGGCGCCTCACCCGACGACGCGCAACAACCCAGTTTTTCGACACGCTTCACCTTTGTGGGGATTGCCAGCGAGGGTGACGACCAACCGCTGCTGGCGATCATCCAGGAGAATGATACCAAGCACGTCGATTTCAAGGCGGAAGGCGAAAGTATCGGCACGGTGAAGGTGGTGAAGATTGAAAAGTCAGAGAACGGCCCGACCAAGCTCGTTCTGAAACAGGACCTAGAAGTTGCCACGTTGATGCTGGAGACCAAACCCGGGAGTGGCGCGGCCCCTGGCCCGTCGGCCCAGGGTCAGCCAGGGCAACCCGGGCAGCCGCAAGTGCCGATGCCCGCGCAACCGGGTGTTCGCCGTATTCCGTTTCGACGGGGAGGATAAGTGAGAAAGCTGAGATTGAGTTTATTGAGTGTAGCCGTATCGACATGGCTGGCCATCCTGACGGGAATTTGGCCGTACGGCGTCGCGTACGCCAGCGACCGAACGAACACGGTTTCCCGGGCCAATACCGACCAGGAAGCGGACACCGACGAGACCGATGAGGCGACCACAGCCACCAATGGCCTGCCGAAGCAACTTCTGGACATCCTGCACCCGCAGTCGAATCAGCCGGCACGGCCCGCCGTGGCTGCTCCGGCTCCGCCGCCAATGCAGCCACCGCAAACCCGCACTGTCGCCGCCGTTGGCAAAACGCCGGCACAATCCGCGCCCCCGACTCCGCCGCCACCACCACCGGCGTTGGCCGCTCCGACACCGGCCCACCCGGCCCCATCGTCGAATCAACCCGTGATCGATTTTGAATTCCAAGGAGCGCCCATTACCGCGATTCTCGACTGGTATTCGCGGCTGACGGGCCGTTCGATCATCTCCGCGCCAAACCTCAACGCGCAGATCAATTTTCGCAGTCAGTCCAAGCTGACGAAGGACGAGGCGATTCAGGCTCTCGATAGCGTGCTGGCGATCAACAACATCGCCGCGATACCGCTCGGCGAGAAGTTTTTGAAGATCGTGCAGATCAATACGGCCAAGCAGGAAGGCCTGCCGGTCGGGCACATGGTCGCGGCGGCTGACACGCTGGGCACGCAGATCATCCCGCTGAAGAACGCCAAGGCATCGGATGTCGTTCCGGTGCTGCAGCCGTACCTCCACCCGTATGGCCAGTTGATGGCGCTACAAGATTCCAACAGCATCCTGATCTCGGAGACGTCGGCGAACTTGAAGCAAATGATGGAGATTGTCGCCTACGTCGATCAACCCTCGGCCCTGCGGATGGAAATGCGGTCGTACGTCCTCAAGCACGCCAAAGCTGCCGACGTCATGTCCCGGCTCCAGTCCATCATCCAGGAAGCCGAGCAAGCGGGCGCCCACCCCACCGCGCCCGGTCAACCGCCATCTCCCATCCGCCGGCCCGGACAGCCGGCGGCGAGTCCGTCAGTCGAAGGCGGCGAAGAATCTGTTGTCGAGGGAAAGGTCATCATGGCGGCCGATGATCGGACGAACAAACTGTTTATCTTGAGCCGGGTAAGCAATTTCGGGTTCTTCGACCGGCTCATTGCCGAGTTGGATGCGAAGGTCGAGCCCGATGTCGTGATGAAAGTGATCCTGCTCAATTATGCCGCAGCCGAGGATGTGGCCGGGTTGCTGAACGCATTGATCATGGGTGGATCGGCTCCATCATCCTCCTCTTCGACGCGGCGGACCACGTCCTCGACCGGTACGACCACTTCGGGCGCGCGCGCTCCGTCCGTGCCGCCACCGCCCATGAGCGGTGGTGGAGGTGGGGGAGCGGGCGCCGTGAACACGGGCTTCCTGCAGTACGCGGAAGGCGTTCACATCCTGCCCGATCCGCGGACGAATTGCCTGCTGGTGATGGCCACCAAAGAGGACATGGCGCGCATCCAGGAACTGGTTCGGAGCATCGATACGTCCGTCGCCCAGGTGCAGATTGAAGTTGTGATCGCGGAGTTGACGCTCAACAATGAACTGGACGTGGGTGTGGATATGTTTCGCCGGCTGACGCAAGAGGCCGTTCCCAACACGGGCGGCAACAGCACGGATGGCAATGTGCCCACCCAGCTTTCGCCGCTCAGTGCGATTAGCAGCAATCTGCCGACGGCGGCGGCGTTGGCCTCGGGTGCGGGCGGTCTTACCTACTTCGCCACGTTCCGAAATCTGAGTTTGGACACGGTCGTCCACGCCCTGGCCACCACGGCCAACAGCAAGGTGCTCTCGACGCCGGTCATCCAGACGATGGACAACCAGGAGGCGGACATCATCGTGGGCGAGTCGGTGCCCGTGCCGACCTCGCAGACGTCGTCGCTCATCAGCGGTGTCGGCACGTTGACCGCCAACGGCGTGACCTCGAGTATCCAATACCAAGACGTAGCCATCGAATTAGACGTGACCCCGCGGATCAATCCCGATGGTTACGTGCGAATGGACATCAATCAGAAGGTGAACGATCTTGGGGCCAACGTGAATATCGGCGGCACGATCGTTCCCACCATTCTCAAGAGGGAAGCGAAATCATCGTTGGCGGTGCAAGACCGGAGCACCATCGTTCTCGGCGGCATGATCCAGCAGACGAAGTCGGTGTCGACGTCCAAGATGCCGTTTCTGGGCGACATCCCGTTCTTCGGCCAGCTCTTCAAGAGCCAGCAGAACAACCGGCAGCGCACCGAACTGATCATCTTCATCCGCCCCGTCGTCTTGCGCTCCGACTTGGTGGCCGTCGCCGAGGCCAAACGCCGCTTGCGAATGTTGGGGGTGAGCGAAGAGTTGGAAGAAACGTATTTCCCCAAGGGTAGTTCGGGGACGAATAACGCAGCGTTGCCGCCCAAGGACTTTATCGGTTCAATGTCGCCAAACGAACCGAACCAAGCCGAGTCGCCACGGAATGACAGCATCGGCTCGATGGCGCCGAACCAACCGAACCAGGCGGCACCGCCGCCCCGCAGTGACAGTACGGACGCAACGGCGCCAAGCCAATCGAGCGCGACGCCGCCGTCGACCGATTACTCGTCGGACCGTCAATCGGATAAAGTCAAGGCGCTGAAATTGCAGGACGGCGACATTACGACGCAATAGAGGCCGTGTCAGAAGGTCATTCAATGGCGGGGCTCCGCCGCGCCGCAGAGGAACGAATGGACACAAAAGGATTACTCAGCCAGCGGGTGAAAGTCGTTTTGCGACGGTTTCACCCGCAGACGCCCCGGGAAATCGTTCGGGGCATCATTACCGACGTTGATGAAACCGGGGTGCGTGTCAGCGGGCGGCGGTTCCAAGAGCATCCGGATTTGGAATCGGCCGCGCTCCTGGAGCGACCGGTCGAGGCGGACAGCAAGGTGTATTGGATTCCCCACAGCTCGATTCGGTACACGGAAATCATCGCCCCCGGCTCGCCGTCGGAAAAGGTCGACAATGAAGTCCAGCGGCACAAGGTGTTCACGCCCCAGGAACTTCACCGGCCCAACGAAACGTAATTGAGAGCGTCCCGGGCCATCGGCCTTTATTTCGTCGCCGTCATCCTGCTCGGCGCGCTGCTGGCGCCGTGGCTGTTCTGGGCCGTGCAACAAGTGGCCCCGCGCGTGTATGCCACGTATCCGTTCCATCGGATCTTTGACCGATCGATCATGCTCGTGGCGCTGGCTGGGTTGTGGCCCCTGCTACGGGTGATCGGGTTCCGCTTCTGGAGCGACATCGGCTACGTGCGGGCGCGCGGCTGGTGGCGTCATGCCCTCGCCGGGTACTTCCTCGGCGTGGCGACGCTGATTGTCATGGTTGCCGTGATCGTCGTTTTCGGGGGTCACCGGCTGGTGTTCACCAAAACGCCGGAACAGATGGCGGGCGCCGCGTTGAAATTCCTGTTTGTGGGTGCGGCGGTGGCGGTCATCGAAGAAACGTTTTTTCGCGGGGCACTGCAGGGCGCGTTGCAACGCCGCCTGAACATGGCCGTAGCCGTTGTATTGACCAGCGTGCTGTATTCGGCGGCGCATTTCCTGAAGCCGAATGGCGTGAACATCGCGGCCAATCAGGTTACGTGGATTAGTGGCGGGAAATGCCTTGTCTGGGTGGTGACGCAGTCGTTGGTCGGAAAAGATGTTTTCGTTGGGTTCGTATCGCTGTTTCTGGCGGGCTGCGTTTTGGGATTGGCTTACGCCCGGACGAAGGCATTATATCTGCCGATCGGGCTGCACGCGGGCTGGGTGCTGGTCAACGAGTTTATGCGCTGGTCGGCGACCGTCGATGTCACACAGGACGTGGCGTCCTGGCCGATGCTCGTGGTGTTGCTCGTACTGATGGTGTGGTTATGTCAGACGGTATTCCAACCACTGCGCGGCCCCGGGTCGTCCAGCTCTGGGCACGGCGCGTTCTAGACCTCGTCTGGCCGCGCAACTGTCCCTTCTGCGGTTGTCCGCTGGCCGATACGGACCCCGGTATTGTCTGTCCCGCGTGCGTGTCTTCGGCCAAACTGATCGAGCCGCCGTTTTGCCGGCAGTGCGCCCTGCCGTTCCCGGGAACGGTCACAGACGACACGTTCGTCTGCGGCTATTGCCAGGGAAAGCGGTTCCATTTCAGTCGAACCGTGTGCGCCTGCCGCGCGCAGGGGGTCGTCCGCGATTGCATCCTTCGTTTCAAATACAACCGCGAGATGTATTTCGGCCGGCATCTGGTGGACTGGTTGTCGGGAGCGGCGCAACGGTGGATCGACTGGCGTGAAGTCGACGGGATCGTTCCCGTGCCGCTGCATCCGCGCAAGCAACGGCAGCGCGAGTTCAACCAGGCGGAGTACCTCGCGGCCGGGGTGAGCCGGGCTTTCGCTGTTCCCGTTCTCAACGGGAAGGTGCGCCGGGTCAAGGATACGGGGACACAAACCAAACTCGATGCCGAAGCCCGGGCGCGGAATCTGCGCGGGGCATTCGCCGTGCGCGATGACAAGGTGTTTGCGGGCAAACGCCTTGTCCTGCTGGACGACGTGTTTACGACCGGCGCCACGATGGATAGTTGCGCCAAGACGTTGCGCGGAGTGGGAGCGAAGGATGTGATCGCGCTGGCGGTGGCGAGAGGGGTGTGACCGCGGCATGGCACGACAATGTGAGAGCCGCGGGGGAACATCCCGGTTGACGACATGGGGCGTCTGGGGGACCGCGTGCGTGTTGGTCATCGGCGTTTACGCGCATCTGGCCCGCTCTGTCGGTTGGGAACCGTTCACCCCACATGCGGCCGACCAATACTACAATCTGCTGGTGCAGGGGTTTCGCGACGGCCAACTAAGCCTGAAGAAGGAGGTCCCGCCCGGGCTCGCGCAGCTTGCCGACCCTTACCAGGCGAACCTCGATGCTTTCAATCGATCCGACTCCGGCGGGATACTGGACATGAGCTACTACAAGGGCCGGTTCTACCTCTATTTCGGAGTCACGCCCGCAGTGCTGTTGTTCTGGCCGTTCGTGACGCTCACCGGTCACTATCTTTCCCACGGACAAGCGGTGGCGATCTGTTGCGCCATTGGCTTTCTCGCCGGCGGGGCGTTGTTGTTCGGGCTGTGGCGCCGATACTTTGCGGACGTGAGCGTCGGGGCGGTGGCGGCCTGTATTCTCGCGCTCGGCCTGGCAACCGGGGTGCCGGCGATTTTGCCGCAGTGCGACGTCTACGAAGTGGCCATCAGTTGCGGGTATATGTTGGCGATGCTGGCCCTGGTGGCGATCTGGCGAGCGATGGATGGGTCGGAGAGGAACACCGCGTGGCTGGCGGCGGCGAGCGCGATGTACGGCCTGGCGCTGGGAGCGCGGCCCTATTTGTTGTTGGGCGCGGTCATCCTCCTGGCACCGGTCGCCCGAGCGCGGATGGAGCGCCGGCCGGTTTGGGCTTTACTGCTGGCGGCGACCGGACCGATCACGATCATCGGGTTGGGGTTGATGGCCTATAATGCCCTGCGGTTTGACAATCCATTCGAATTCGGCTGGCGCTACGAATTGGCCGGAGGTCCTCACACGGAGCGTCACTTCAGCCTGAGCTATCTCTGGTTCAACCTGCGCGTTTATTTTTTCCAATCGGTGGGTTGGAGCCGGCATTTTCCTTTTGTGCAGGACATGACGGCCCCATCCTTGCCGCCGGGGCATGGCAATTCGCAGAGAACTTTCGGCATTCTCGCCAACGTTCCGCTGGTGTGGTTGGCACTGGCAGCGCCTCTGGCGTGGCGGAAACGGTCGTTGGAGACGAGATCGCGCTTGCGCTGGTTTGTGGCGATCGTGGCTGTTTTCTTCGTAATCTGCGCCGGGATCTTTTGCCTCTATTACTACAGCGCCCGGCGGTTTGAGATCGAGTTTCTGCCCGCGATGGTGCTGCTGGCGACGATCGGTGTCCTTGGATTGGAGCGGGCGCTGGCCCCGACGTCGGGGTCAGGGCTGGCTGACGAGCCGGTCTGGAGAGGCGCCGCGCGGTGCGGCTGGGGTTTGTTATTGGGGTTCTCGGTAGCATTCAATCTGTGCGCCGGCGTCGAGAGTTATGCCGTGTCCCAGCACGATGTCGGAAGCACCCTCTGGCGCATGGGCAGGTCCCGGGATGCCATTGGATACTTCGAGCACGCGTTGCGGATCAAGCCTGACTACGCCCAGGCACACTGCGATCTGGGAACGGCTCTGCAGCAGGAGGGCCGGATTGAGGATGCGATTGGACACTTCGAACAGGCGCTGCGACTCCGGCCCGACCGGGCGTTGGTGCATTACGATTTGGCCGGCGCCCTGATGCAGGCGGGCCGGGTGCCGGAGGCCATGAGCCATTGGGAACAGGCGCTCCAGATCAAGCCCGACTTCGTCGAGGCCCATTACAATCTGGGAATCGCCCTGGAACAACAGGGCAGAACCGCGGAGGCCATCGGTCACTTCGAGCAGGCGCTCCAGATCAAGCCCGACTTCGTCAACGCGCGCAATGAACTGGCGCGGCTGCGGGCTGTTCCGTAGCCATTGGCTTTTTTTGAGTTGGATTTCGCGGAGCGATCGACGGCGGCGACACACTTGATTCGATAGCCGCAGCCGAGTGGGAAGATAAACCCTCACGCCAACCCTCTCCCCGCACGGGGAGAGGGTTAACGGTGAAAGGCAAACCCGTCAACTGAACGGGGACAGAGCGCTAGTTCTGAAGCTTCAGTGACTGGCCCAGGAGTTTGACTTTGAGCGACTGCCAATCCATGTTCGTGCCTGTCGTGGTCAGCGAGAGGCCCGATCCGAAGGCATTCGTCGCACCGATCAGTGTCAGCTTGGCAAGTCCGGTTGTCGGTTTGTAGGTGCCGGTGATCTCGTAGGTGAAGGCGCGACCGCTGTGGAGCGTCACCGTGCCGGTGCCCGCCAGCTTGTCGGCGTTCGTGCTGGTGATGTCGGTCTCCAGCGTCCAGTCTCCACTGATGCCGGCCGGCAAGGCGTTCGTCTCGGTACCACGAAAGGACGCGGATCTGTGGTCGGCGCTTACCTTCCATGAGCCGGCGGTAATCAGGGTTAATGCACCTAGATCGAGCGTCTCGGTGGCGCTTCCCTTGGCGATACCACCCGTGAACGAGTGGCCTTGATACACACCGCTGGCCGGTCCGTTATCCGTCAGTTTGCCAGTGACCGCCCCACCCTTGCCAGAGACTTTTCCGGTGAGAGTCCCGTCGATATCTACGGTGGTGTCCGAGCCATTGGTGAACTCGTCCGTGCGCTCGCCCGAAAGCGCCCCGTTGGCTGCCACGATTATGTCCGAGCTGGCATAATCGGTAAAACCGTCAGCCGTATTGGTGGTCGTGTAGGTGCCGGTGGGATCCCAGAGGGCTGCGGTTGCGTTCGTGAACACGTAGGTGAAGGTGCCGATGGGCACCTGGGCCATGGCCGAACCCGCACTCAACGCAAACAGAAGAACAAAAAATCGCTTCATTGGACGCTGCGCTCCTTTCACCATTGTTGTACCAAACGGGGAAACGGCAAGAGCGTAAGAGGTTTACGCGTAACAGGCAAGTTTTTTTTCGGTCCTGCTGGTCGGCATGGCGGGGCCCTTCGACGGATTCGACAAGCTCACCGCAGGGCCTGCTCAGGGTAAACCCCTCGACCTCGCTCAGGGTGAACAGGTCGGGACAGCGGCGCGACTGCCAGGCCGCAGTTCGGGTTTCCGGTGCGGCTGGATACCCTCGTCAGACTTGGGCATCCAGCCCTACAATACGGTCGCGTTAGGGTTGCAAGGCGGTGCGAATTATTCCGGCTGGCGCGATGGCGGAGGGGTGTGGTAGGATGAGTGAGTCGCACAAGGAGTCTGGCGCTATGGCGGTATTCGAAGAAAAAGAAAAGCCGAAGATTTCCGAGACCAAAACGAAGAAGCACGAGATCCCGAGCGGTTTGTGGGTGAAGTGCAAGCAATGCGGCGAGATCATCTACAGCAAGGAACTCGTCACCAACGCCAAGGTCTGCGCGAAATGCGATTACCACTTCACGATGACCGCCGTCGAACGCGTGGCGCTGCTGGCGGATGATGGGACGTTCCGCGAGAGCGACGCGGACATGGTGAGCGTGGATATCCTGAAGTTCACTGGCGTGGCGGCGTATTCGGAGCGGTTGCGGACGTATCACCGGCAGACGGGCATGAACGACGCGGTGATGATCGGGCTGGCCAAGCTCGAGGGCCACGACGTGTCGCTGGCGGTGATGGATTTCAATTTTCTGGGGGCAAGCATGGGGTCGGTGGTCGGCGAAAAGATCACGCGGGCGATCGAGAAGGCGACGGAACTGAAGATTCCCGTGATCATCGTGTCGGCATCGGGCGGGGCGCGGATGTACGAGGGGATCCTGAGCCTGATGCAACTGGCCAAGACCAGCGGCGCGCTCGCGCTGCACGCAAAAGCGGGGTTGCCGTACATCTCGGTGTTGACGCACCCGACCACGGCGGGGGTGATGGCCAGCTTCGCGTCGCTCGGGGACGTGATCATCGCCGAACCAAAGGCGTTGATCGGGTTTGCGGGTCCGCGCGTGATCAAGGAGACGACGCAACAGGAGTTGCCCGAGGGATTCCAGACCAGTGAATTCCTGCGCGAGCGCGGATTGATCGATCTGATCGTCCACCGGAAACAACTCAAGCAGACGCTGGCGCAATTGCTGAGTTATTTTTCCGGGCGCGGCGGGCGCAAGTTCAAGGCGGCGGCGTAGTGGAGCGAACGGTGCGTGGGGCAGGGGTGGCCGGCGACAACTTTTGGGGTCAATGCTTTGACATATCCCGAGACCATCGAATACCTGTACGGCATCCGTCTTTTCGGCCAGAAACTCGGCCTGGAGACGATGCAGTATTTGTTGCGGCTGATGGGTGACCCGCAACAGTCGCTGCGGTTCATCCATATCGCGGGCACGAACGGGAAGGGGAGCGTGGCGGCGATGTTGAGCGCGGTGCTGTCGGCGGCGGGCTACAAGACGGGCCTGTACACGTCGCCGCATCTCGTCTCGTTTTGCGAGCGATTTCAGGTCAACGGCCGGCCGATTTCCGAGTCCGACGTGGTGCGGCTGGTCGAGGAGATCAAGCCGGTGCTGGAGACGGTGGGTGCGAACCCGGAGTTTCACGCGCCGACATTTTTCGAGACGGTGACCGCCATCGCGCTGCGGTATTTCGCGGAGCAGAACGTGGACGTGGTGGTGTGGGAGACGGGGCTGGGCGGTCGGCTCGACGCGACGAACGTGATCGCGCCGCTGGTTTCGGTGATCACCAATATCGCGTTCGATCACACGCAGTATCTCGGCGAAACGCTGGCGCAGATTGCCGGCGAGAAATGCGGCATCATCAAGGGCGGTGTGCCGGTGGTCACGGCGGCGGCGGCGGAAGAAGCGCTCGCGGTGATCCGGAGCAGCGCGGCGGCGCAGGGCAGCCCGTTGACAGTCGTGGGGCGGGAGATTGGCGCGACGCGATTGAGCGAGGACGAGCGGTGCCAGCGGGTGGAATTGACCGGGACGCGCCGGGATTACGGCCCGCTGACGATCCCGTTGCTCGGGGCGCACCAGACGATCAACTGCGCGACGGCGGTCGCGGCCCTCGAAGCGTCGGGATTGCCGGTCGATGCGAAGCAGGCGCGGGAAGGCCTGGCACGCACCGCGTGGCCGGGCCGGTTCCAGATCGTGCACCATGACCCGACGGTGGTGCTGGACGGCGCGCACAATGCGGCGGCGGCCGAACGGCTGGCGGCGACGCTGCGCGAACATGCCGCGGGGCGCAGGCTGACGTTGATCCTCGGCGTGTTGCGGGACAAGAACTACGACCAGATGTGTCAGATTCTCGCGCCGCTGGCGGTGCGCGTGTTGTGCGTGCCCGTCAATAGCGAACGGACGAGCGAGCCTGACCAGTTGGCGCGGTGGTGCCAGGCGGCGAACCCCGCGGCGCGGATCACCGTTGAGCGGGATCTTTCCGCCGCGTACGCGCAGGCGCGCGTCGAGAACGCGGAAACGATCGCCATCGCGGGATCACTGTTCCTGGTGGGCGAGGCGCTGGATCGGCTCGGCTTTGCGACGGGCACGAGGGCGAAAACGCCGCGCGAGCTGGTGTTGCAGTGAGCGGGGGCGAGGGCGGGCGGCGCGCGATTTTCTTCGACGTGGGTGGGACGCTGATCCGGCCGCATCCGTCGGTCGGGGCCGTGTACGCCTCGGTGGCCCGGCGATACGGGATCAGCCGAACCGCCGACGAGATGGAGGGCGCGTTCCGCCGGTCGTGGGCCGCGTTGAAACGTCCCGGGCTGACAGTGTCACGCAAAGAATGGTGGCGGGAACTCGTCTTTCGCGTGCTCGGACTGGAGAATCAGGCGTGCTTTGAGGAGCTGTACGAGGTGTTTGCGCGACCCGATGCGTGGCGGGTTTTTCCGGAGGTGGAGGACACGCTGCGCGAGGCGCGGGCGCGCGGCCTGCACGTTGGCGTCCTCTCCAATTGGGATGAGCGTCTGCGCGGGCTGCTGGAGGGGCTGGGACTGGCGCGGCACTTCGATTCCCTGACCATCTCCTGCGAAGTCGGGGTCGAGAAACCGGCGGCGGAGATATTCCTGGCGGCGCTTCGAGCGGCGGGCGTTAGCGCGGGACGGGCAGTGCACGTCGGTGACAGTTACGAAGAAGACGTACGGGGCGCGGAGGCGGCGGGGATCAGCGCGGTTCTCGTGGATCGGGAAGGACGACGCGCGGACGCAATTCGAGACCTGCGGGACGTCTGGTCGAAATGCGACGGGGTTGGATTCTGACGGCGGCGACGGCGCGCGAGGAAGGCTCGGGGCTTTAGGGCGATTTCGGGGCGGGTTTGCGCATAATCTTCGCCCGCACGTCGCGATAGCCGAAATCGACGGCGGCGATTTTCTTGAACTCGGCGATGGCCTTTTCCTGATCGCCGAGTTGTTCGTAAGCCACACCCAGGTTGTACAACAAATCCTTCTTCAGCCCGTCCATTGTCGGCAGTTCACCGATGGCCTCATTGTATTGGTCAATGGCCAGATCGTGGAGGCCCATCTGCTGGAAGCACTGTCCCAGGTAATTCAGGGACGCCACGCGGCGCTGCGGCTGGCCGCGCGATTTTTGAAATTGCTCGATCGCGCCCTGAATATTGCCCGCTCTCATGTACAGGGCACCGAGATCAAACCGGTACATGAGATCATTGGGGTACCGCTCCACGAGGCGCTCGGCTTCGAAGAGCTTGAGTTTGTCCAAATCGGACTCAAGCGCGGTAATTTCGTTTTGAAGTGCCGCAGCGTTGGCCGGGTTTGTCTCGAGTTGCTTCTTCCTGGCATTCAACTGCGTTTCGAGGCGCTTGACCTTGGTATCGCCGATCTCACGTTCGAGAGACGGATCCGTTCCGCCTTCCTTCGCGAACAGTGCTTCGAGGTAGCGCAGGGCTTCGTCAAAGTTTTCTTTCTGGGCGTAGAGCTTGCCGAGTTCACGCTGGATTACCGGATTCTCCGGGTCCTTGGACAATGCCTCAAGCTTTTCCTTGATGAGGTTGGCGACCATGTCCTCGGCGCGGACGACACGGGATTCTTGCTCCAACGCGACGGATTCATCCTTGTCCTTCAGGGCGTCGCGGAAGGATCCATCTCCTTCCCAACCGCCACCCGACATCGCGCCTTTGGCCGTCGCATCCTTGGCGCCCTGTTGCGCTTCGAAATCGTTCGGATTGATCTGCAATATGTGATCGAAGGTTTCGCGGGACAGGTCGTGCTGTCCCGTCGCGATGTACGAGCGCGCCAGCCAGTGCAATGCCTTGGTGTCTTTGGGATTGAGCCGGGTGTATGTCTCGAGTGTTTGCACGACCGTGTCCGGAAGTTGGGCAACCTCGGCCGCTTCGGCGAGAGTCATCAGAGCCTGGCCGTTCTTCGGATCCTCCGACAACGCTTGTTCGGCAATGCTCATTGCTTCGGTAGGATTCTTCTGGACAGCCATTTTGGCCTTCGCCAAGAGCGGCTGAAGCTTCGTACCCACCAACATGCGTTTGAACCCACCCGCGGACTCGGTCTTCTTCATCTGCGTGGCGCGCAGGTTGCGGCGCGCCTTGGTATAGCCCGGCTCGATGTTCAGGCACTGGATGAACATCTCGATTGCATAATCGAGATTACCGCGTTCAACCGCCTGAATCGCCTTCTGGTAGAAGTCGTTGGCATGCCGATTTATGTTGGCGCTATTTTTCTCAGCCATGGTTGATCTCGTGGGTTACCACCACCCGGAAAATATCGCATGCCAGCCGTCCGGTCAATTGCTTTTCCCATTCAGAGGTTGGTCTCGTGGTTGACAGGGGGAAGCTCTCTGATAATATATTCCACTTGTAGTGACATGCTCTCGGGTGGCTCCCTATTGAAAAGGGATCCTTTTGGAAGGAACAAGAGGAAATGATTGATCAAAAAGTTGCAGATACTTCTGCCTCGTCTGGCGGCCAACAGCCCCAGCGCGGACGAAGAATTCAAGATGCAGTAATTCGGCTGGCGGGGAACTCACAGGACGGCATTCAGGCCATTGGCGGTTTCTTGGCGCGGTTGGCTGGCCGCACCGACAAGGACGTCATGACGTATATGACGATTCCAGCGACGATTTCAGGCGGCCCCAGCATTTATCAGGTGCGCCTCGGCACGGGAGAAGTCCTGAGCGCGGGTGATGATGTGGACATTCTCGTTGCGTTCTACCAGCATTCGTACAATGACCACATTAACACCCTCCGCGATGGCGGCATCCTGATTTACGACTCGGACAACGTCAAGCCCGAGGAAAACCAAAAGCGGTATCGGTCGGTCGGCGTGCCGATCACGGGCCAGACTGTCGAAGCCATCGGCGGCACCGCGAAGGACAAGGGCAAGAACATGTTTGTGCTGGGGTTACTGGCGCGCATGTTCGATCTGGACGTGCCCAAGCTCGAAACGATGCTGCAAGCCTACTACAAGAGCAAGGGCGACGATGTCATCCGCAACGTCATCGGCGCATTCAACGCGGGCTACGGCTACGACATCGGGAAGGTCACGGACACGTTTGAATTTGAATCTCCGGCGAACAAGGTCGCCCGTAAACAGGTCGTCATGGATGGCAACCAAGCCATCGCGTATGGCGCGCTGACGGCGGGCATCCGGTTCGGCGCAGGCTATCCGATTACCCCCTGGTCGAGCGTCATGGAGATCCTGCGCACCGAGCTGCCGAAGTACGGCGGAATTTTTGTGCAAGCGGAGGATGAATTGGCCGCCATTGCCATGGCCTGCGGCGCTTCCTATGCCGGCTACCTTTCACTAACTGGAACCTCCGGTCCGGGCCTCGCCTTGAAGACGGAAGCCCTCGGTTGGGCGGTGATGGCGGAGATGCCGGTGGTCATCATTGATGTCCAACGCGGCGGCCCGAGTACGGGCTTACCGACCAGCGTCGAGCAGAGCGATCTCAATATCGCCTGTTTCGGCGGCCACGGCGATTCACCGCGCATTGTGCTGGCGCCGTCTTCGGTGGAGGACTGTTTCTATACCACGATCGAAGCGGCGAAATTGGCGCGCGAATATAGTTCGCCGGTGATTGTCCTCTCGGACCAGGCGTTGGCGACGCGATTCGAAGCCTGGGAAATGCCCGACCTCGCAAAATTGACCCAGGACCTCACTCCGAGTTTTGCGGCGCGCGGTCCCAGCTACAAGCCGTACGAGAACACGACCGACGGCATCGCCCACCACGCGCCACCGGGAACTCCGATGGTCGATAACAAGTATCCCGTGGTGACCGGCCTGGAGCACGATGAGGCGGGCCATCCCGCCAGTCGTCCGGCCAATCACGTGATGATGGTGGCCAAGCGGCGGCGCAAACTGCAAGTGCTGGCGTCGCGGCTGCCCAAGGCGGAAACGTATGGACCAACCGAGGGCAACGTGTTGCTGGTCGGCTGGGGTTCGTCACAGGGTCCCATCCATGAGGCCGTGGACAAGGCCCGCGCCGCCGGCGAGAGCGTGAGCGCGCTAAACATTCGCTACATCAATCCGCTTCAGCCCGGTATCGGCGAGGTGTTTGACGGCTTCAACCACATTTTTGTCGTGGAAATCAACGATGAAGGACTCTACGGGTATGGCCAGCTGGCCGGTCTGTTGCGGGCGCGGTTTTGCAATGACAAGATTCGCGGCATTAACAAGACCGACGGCCTGCCGTTCAAAGTGCGCGAGATTTTGAATGGCATGAACCAGAAGATCAAACATCTTTCCGAACCCGCTCTGGCCACGACCTGATTCTCGTTTCAAGGAAAACCATGATTGCCAAAGCCGACAATGTCGAAGTGAAAGAAATCAAGCTGTCCGACCGCGAGAAATACACGAAGAAGGATTTGGTCGCCGATCTGCCGACATGGTGTCCGGGTTGTGGCGACTTCAGCATTCTCTCCATCTATTTCAAGATGATGGAGAAACTGCAGGTTCCGCACGAGAAGATCACCAGCATCGCCGGCATCGGCTGCTCGTCGCGGTTTCCCTATTTTGTAAACGCCTACGGCGTGCATTTCCTCCACGGACGCGCGGCTCCGTTCGCCACGGGTGTGTCACTGACGCGGCCCGACCTGCATGTCTTCGTATTCGGGGGCGACGGCGACGCCTTTTCCATCGGCGGCAATCACCTGAACCACGCCGCGCGCAAGAACGTCAAAATGACCTACGTCATCATGGATAATTTCGTCTACGGCCTGACCAAGAAGCAGACGTCCCCGACGTCCCCGCTGGGGTTCAAGTCGAAGACCGACCCGACGGGCGCCATCGATCGTCCGATCAATCCGATGAAACAGCTCATCGCTTCCGGGGCGTCGTTTATCGCCCGAACGCACTCGCACCTGCCGAACCATGTGATGGAGATGATGGAAAAAGCCATGCAGCACGACGGGTTCTCCGTCATCGAGTGCCTGAGCGAATGCACGGAGTTTTATCCGGGCGCGTTCGATGCCGCCAACCCGCGCAAGGGCGGTGTGTTCAATCTCGTGCCCGCCGAACATGATGCAACCGACGAAATCGCCGCCTACAAGCTGGCGATGACGGATTTCCCGGGCTACTTCGGCGTGTTCTACAATGTCCAACGGCCCACCAAGAACGCGCTTGAAGCCAGGCTGATCGCCGACGCCAAGGCGAAGTCAGAAGATGCGGCGCCGGTGGAATTGTTGCAGAAAACATTCGCACGGCTGAGCTAACGTGCCCCGACGATGACGCTTTGGCAAGCCATCATGCTCGGTGTCGTTCAGGGTCTGACGGAATTTCTTCCGATCAGCAGCATTGCCCACATGCGATTGATATCAGCGTTTTGGGGCTGGACGGAACCGGGTGCTGCCTTCTCCGCGGCTGTGCAACTTATCGCGTATCTCGCCGTTCTGATCTATTTCTGGCGGGATTGCGCAGGAATGGCACGTGGCATGACGAAGGGGATTGCCACTCCCGAAGGTAAGCTCGGCTGGATGCTCATTGCTGGCACGATTCCCATTAGTGTACTGGGCCTCCTGTTCCACAAGCGCATTGAACACACGTGGCGCACGCTACCAGTCATTGCCTGGGCATTGATTGTGTTGGCGGTGGTGCTCGCGTTCGCCGAATGGATGGAACGTCGCCGCAAGCAACGGGGGCAGGCATTGCGTGAGATGGGAGAGCTCGGCTGGACTGACGCGATCGTTGTCGGGTGTTTTCAGGTGTTCGCCCTCGTGCCGGGAGCTTCGCGCTCGGGCTCGACGATCACCGGCGGCCTGTTTCTGGGTATGAAGCGCGACACAGCGGCGCGTTTTTCGTTCTTGCTGTCGCTGCCGGCGGTCGCGGCAGCCGGCATATTTGAGCTGCGCAAGCTCCAACGTTCCGAAATCCTCAGTGTCTTCGTGGCTGGTCTGGCGGCTTTCGTGGTGGGCTATGGCGTGGTCGTCTTTCTTTTGGGCTTCCTGCGACGACACACGACATGGGTGTTTATCATCTACCGACTTGCCCTGGGAGCCGCCTTGTTGGGGTTGCTCGCCGCGGGTAAGCTCGCGCCCTAAACCCGGTTCCTCAACCGAGAGGAGCCGCAATTGGAGCGCCTCTCGAAAGGAAGGATGGACTTGATTCACCGGTCAAGCAGCCGTATGGTAGCCGAGTCGCTGGCCCTTGTATCAGCTCCTCGTGACGCTGCGTCGGGAGTGAGGGAAAGCGTGGAATTTTGAAAGAAACGTTATGACCATAAAGCGTATCACCGTGGCGTTCGTTGTGGTGTTGTTGGGAATCAACCTCGCCATTGCCGCGAAGATCTATTCCGATTCGTCCACGAAGCCGGACAAGGACAATCCCTATTCCGAGATGGAGCTGATCACCCAGGTGATGGAATTGGTCCGCAAAGAATACGTGGACACCAACTCGGTCACCTACCGCGACCTGACGTACGGCGCGCTCAAGGGAATGCTCAACTCGCTGGATCCGCACAGCCAGTTCATGGAGCCGCAGATGTACGAGGACATGAAGGAGGACACCGAGGGCAAATTTGGCGGCATCGGCATCGTCATCAACATGTCCAAGGAAGGTTTTCTGACCGTCGTCGCCCCACTGGAGGATACGCCCGGCGCGAGGGCAGGGTTGCTGCCGGGCGATCGCATCATCAAAATCGATGGGAAAGTCACCGAGAAAATGGGGTTGCAGGAAGCCGTGCGCCAGTTGCGTGGCGATCCGGGTACGAAAGTCACCATTACCATCTTCCGCTCCAAAGCCAAGGATCCGGGCGATAAGATCAAGGACCACACAATCGAGCGCGCCGAGATCAACGTGGACAGTGTAAAGGACGCAAAAATCCTCGAAGGCGGCATTGGTTACGTGCGCATCACGCAATTTAACGAACCAACAGCGGATGAATTTGAAAAAGCATTGGCCAAACTGAATAGCGAAGGCATGACCGCGTTGATTATCGATCTGCGCAACAATCCGGGTGGGTTGCTGGAGTCCGCCCGCAAGATCGCCAGCGAATTCATACCCGCAGGCCAATTGATTGTATCTACCGAAGGCCGCGATTTGGCCCAAAAAAGCGTCTATCGCTCGGATGGCGGCAAAAAGCAGGCCCACTATCCTCTGGTTCTCCTTGTCAATGCCGGGAGCGCGAGTGGTAGCGAAATTGTTGCCGGTGCGCTTCAGGACCTCCACCGTGCGGTATTGGTTGGAGAAACCACGTTTGGCAAGGGTTCCGTGCAAAGCATTATCCAGTTGCGCGACGGGTCCGCGCTGCGCCTGACCACGGCCAAGTATTACACGCCGAGTCACAAGGTCATTCACGAGCACGGTGTGACACCGGACATTATCGTGCCGATTTCCGAAGAGGACGAGCGCAAGCTGTTGGAGCAACGCGTCCGCGCCAGCCTGCCCCCGGATGAAACGGCGGAAAAGGTCACACCCATCGCCGACGTCCAACTGGACCGTGCCATCGACGTGATCAAGGGAGTCAAGCTCTTCGAGAAGCAGATGAAGGTCGCCAAACAGAACACGGCCGTAACGGCCACCACCGCGGCTGCGACCCCGTCAGCGCAATAAAACAACGACCCCGCGTCGTCGATTGACCCCCCGTGAAAATTCTCGGCGTCGAGACCTCCTGTGACGAGACAGCCGCCGCGATCGTCCTTGATGGCACGGAGATCCTCTCCAACGTGGTCAGTTCGCAGGTTGCCCTGCATCGTCCCTACGGGGGCGTGGTCCCGGAACTGGCGTCGCGCAATCATTTGCACTGGATCGATTCTGTGGTCGAGCAAGCGCTATCCGACGCCCACATGTCGATCGATGAAATCGACGGTGTCGCCGCCACCTATGGCCCCGGTCTCGCGTCGTCCCTGCTGATCGGCCTGAACACGGCCAAAGGGATCGCGTTCGCTGCCGGCAAACCTTTCGTTGCCATCAACCACGTCGAAGCGCATTTGTACTCTCCACTCTTTGCCAATGCCGCATGGGACGCACTGCCGATGGTTTCACTGATCGTGTCCGGCGGACACACCATTCTGGCCCATGCGACGGCCATCGGGACTCACGAGATTCTGGGCCAGACCGTTGACGACGCCGCCGGGGAGGCGTTTGACAAGGTCGCCAAGCTGCTGCATCTCGGGTATCCCGGTGGCCCGGAAATCCAGAAGCGCGCTGAGAACGGAGACCCCGGGGCAATTGATTTTCCGCGCAGCATGTTGCACGACGGCAGCCACGATTTCAGCTTCAGCGGCCTGAAGACTTCCGTCCTGTATTTCCTGCGAAACAACCCGCACCCGCGCATCGACGACGTCTGCGCCAGCTTTCAAGAGGCTGTGGTGGATGTATTGGTGGGGAAGACGGTTCGCGCCGCCGCGGACCGGCGCGTGAAGACGGTGAGCGCGTCGGGCGGGGTTTCGATCAACCGTCGCTTCCGCGATAAGCTGGGGGCAGAATGCGCGCAACGGGGGTTGCAATTGCTCCTGGCACCACCAGCCTTGTGTACGGATAACGCGGCGATGATCGCAGGGTTGGCGTACTGTCAGTTGTCGCGGAACGGGCCGACCGACTATTCACTGGAAATCGCACCGTCCATTGGACTGGGTGCAGGAGGGTTTCTATGTCAACGCGGTTGATTGTCGCCGATAGCGACCACGACGCCAACATGCTGTACGCGACGAAGATGTTCGTGCCCGACCCCTTTATCTGGTTCGAGACGCGTGGCCGGAGCTTTGCGGTGATGAGCGATCTGGAAATCGACCGCGCGCGCCGCGAGGCGGCTGTCGACCGCGTGCTTTCATTCTCCCATTATCAAAAGGAACTCAAGCGGGACGGGGTCAAACAGCCGGGCTTCAGCGATGTGCTGAACCGGGTGTTGCGCGAGTTCCGGGTGCGCCAGGTGGAAGTCCCTATGAATTTTCCGATCGGCCTTGCGAAACAACTGCGGGGCATTCGCGTCGTCGTCCGACCCGATCCGTTTTTTTCGGAACGCGAAATCAAAACATCAGCGGAAATTCGGGCACTTCAGGACGCCCTGCGTCTGGCGGAGGAGGGGATGCGGGCGGCGGTGACCGTCCTGCGGGCGAGCCGTATCGGACGCGACGGATTCCTGTACCGACTGGGACGCAAGCTGACATCGGAGCAGGTCCAGGGCGTGATTAACGCAACGATCGCGGGCTTGGGCGGCGTGGCCGCACGCACCATCGTTGCGGGCGGGAATCAGGGCTGCGATCCGCATGAGATTGGCCACGGGCCGCTCCGCGCCCACGCAACCATCATTCTCGATATTTTCCCGCGTGATATGCGGACGGGATATTGGGGGGACATCACGCGCACGGTGGTGCGCGGACGCGCCACTGACGCGGTCAAGAAGCTCTACGCGGTTGTCGGGGAGGCCCAGAGACTCGCGTTTCAGAAATTGCGCGATGGCGTGAATGGCCAGGACGTGCATGGCGGAATCCAGGAGCTATTTGTCAGCAAAGGGTACCGGACTGGCGTCATTCGCGGACGAATGCAGGGATTCTTTCACGGGACCGGACACGGGCTTGGCTTGGAGATTCACGAGCGCCCACGCGTCAATACGGCCTCGGAGGTTTTGCAGGCCGGCCAGGTCGTTACCGTCGAGCCAGGCCTGTATTACACGGGCCTGGGCGGCGTCCGGCTGGAAGACGTGGCCGTTATTCAACCCCACGGCGCCCGCAATCTGGCGCGGTTTCCGAAGGTACTTGAAATCTGATTCGGCTACGCTACTGTAGCGCCAGTTGGAGGTCTGGAAGTAAGATGACAATTAACGAAATATACCTGCTGCTCTTCGCGCTGATCCTTGTGCCAGGAATCCTGGCCCAGATTCTTGTGCGGGGAGCGTTGAAAAAGTACTCCCAGGTGCGGGCGCACTCGGGACGCACCGGCGCGGAGGCCGCCGCGGAAATCATGGCGGATGCCGGGATTCACGACGTGCAAATCGAGCGCACAAACAGTTTCCTGGGCGACCACTACGATCCACGGAGGAAGACGCTCGCGCTGTCGCCCGATGTGTACGACGGAGAGTCCGTGGCCGCCTTGGGCATTGCGGCGCACGAAACCGGGCATGCCATTCAGCACCAGCACGCCTATGCGCCGTTGCAGGCGCGGATGGCTATCGTTCCCGTGACCATGTTTACGTCGCAACTGTTGCCGCTGGTGATGATTGGTGGATTCTTCTTCCGCATCCCCATGTTTATCACGCTCGGAATCGCGGTTTACGCCGTGCTGGTGGTGTTTCAGCTCATCACACTTCCCGTGGAGTTTGACGCCAGTTCCCGGGCCAAGGTGATTCTGCAGAAGAGCGGCCTGATCACGCGGGATGAAATGCCAGGCGTCAATCGCGTGTTGAACGCCGCGGCGTTGACCTATGTGGCGGCGCTGATTGCCGCCGTCGCGCAATTGTTGCAGTTGATGCTCCTGAACCGGCAACGACGCTAACACGGTCGATTCACCACGGGCGAGGACGCACCCACCGGGTCGTCTTCGCCTGTTTTGTTATCTTCAAAAGAGGTTGGTCGAACTTTGGTCGAACCTTTTTCTTTGACTTTTCTGCATCACTGCCGTTACGGTTTGTCCCACTATCGCTTCGGGTGTTCGCGAAAGAGAATTCATGGAACAGACCGCTACTGCGCCACCGCCGAACACCCGCATTGAGTATCCCTCTGGATTCCGTCCCCGCCGTGGCATGAATTGGGTGAGCCTCGGGCTCATGTACGCCTCCTACTACGTTTGTCGCTACAATTTCCGATTTGCCACGCCGGGCTTGGTAGCGGAATTCGGGTTTACCAAGTTCGAGATCACGAAGATTCTGAGCGCGTGGTCGATGGCCTACGGGATCGGGCAGTTGGTCAACGGGCTGCTGACCGACCGAATCGGCGGGCGCGCCGCCATGCTGATTGGCGCTGCCGGCACCATCATCATGAACCTGATTTTCGGCGCGACATCGTTTGTGGGCACGTTCACAACATTTGCCCTTATCTGGGGTATGAACGGCTACTTCCAGTCGTTTGGTGCACCGGGGATGATCAAGATCAACGCGGCGTGGTTCAACCGCACGGAACGCGGGACGTTCGCCGGCATCTTTGGGTTTATGATCCAGTTGGGGCAGGTAGCCATCAACAATCTCGCGCCCCTGATTCTGGCGGGCTTTACCATCGGCACGTGGACCATCGCCAAGGGAAATTGGCACTGGCTGTTCCGCATTCCGCCCCTGATCACGGCGTTATGCACGATCGTCATGGCTCTTTGCGCGAAGGAGACCCCGGAAGAAGCCGGCTGGCCTGGCCTCATCCACGACGAAGTCGATGCGAGCGCGGGCGTCCGCATGGGCATTGGGAAATGCTTCCAAGCCGTCTTCACGCACCCGCTGGTCTGGTTTTACGCGGTCGCGTATGCCTGCACGGGGGCGGTGCGCAGCAGTTCCGATCAGCTGGCGGTGCTCTACTTCCAAGACGTGCTCAAGTTGAACATGGAAGACCAACCGCGCGCCGTATTTTGGACGTTGGGATATGCGGTCCCCCTGATCGCGGTGGCCGGCTCCCTGGTTTCTGGAATTGTCTCCGACAAGTGTTTCAGGGGACATCGGTCGCCCGTGGCGATGTGGCTGTACTTCCTGCAAGCGGTCGTCATTGGCCTCGCGGCTTTGGTTATCAACTCCGGGTTCGTGGGCCCAACGCCCGCGGGGATTTTTCTCGGCTGCCTGTTCCTGATCCTGATTTCACTGATGGTCAACTCCACGCATTCGCTGGTTGGTGCGGCGGCGCCCATGGATATCGGGGGCCGGAAAATGGCCGGCTTCGCGTCCGGCGTCATCGATTCATTTCAATATTTCGGCATGATGATCTTTTTGCCTGTTACGGGCTGGATGATCGACAAGTTCGGCTGGGGAGTGTGGTACCCGACGATGGCAGGTTTCGGAATCGTCGGCGGCGTGGCCATGGTACTGGTCATGCGCAAGCAGCGCGCCCTTGGCCACTTCAATAAATAGCGCCTATGCCCTGGTCAGCGTGGCCGCTTTCTTCCCGCCCCTACCCAACAGTGCGCCGAAGTAATCGCGGTTCATCTTGGCGATGAAGTTGAGGCTGATTCCCTTCGGGCAGACGGCTTCGCAGGAGCCCGTCACGGTGCAGGCGCCGAACCCTTCTTCGTCCATCTGCTGGACCATCGCCAGGACGCGTTTTTCTTTCTCCGGCTGGCCTTGGGGCAGGAGATTGAGGTGCGAAACCTTTGCGGCCACAAACAGCATCGCGCTGGCGTTCTTGCACGCCGCGACGCACGCGCCGCATCCGATGCACGCCGCGGCGTCCATGGCAAGGTCGGCGTTCTGCTTGGGCACGAGGATCGCATTGCCGTCGGGCGCTGAGCCGGTCGCGACCGAAACGAACCCGCCGGCCTGGATGACCCGGTCAAACGCGCTGCGGTTAACGATCAGGTCCTTGATCAGGGGAAACGCCCGGGCGCGAAACGGCTCGACGGTGATCGTCTCGCCATCCCGGAAACTGCGCATGTACGTCTGGCAGGTGGCGACTTTGTTCTCGGGTCCGTGCGGTTCGCCGTTGATAACACACGAACACATGCCGCAGATGCCCTCGCGACAGTCGTGGTCGAACGCGATGGGCTCCTGCCCACGCCGGGTCAGGTCTTCATTGACGACGTCGAGCATTTCGAGGAACGACATGTTCGGGTTGATGTCCCTCGCTTCGTAGGTCTCGAATCGCCCGGGTGTCCCGGCATGGCGTTGCCGCCAGACTCGCAGTTTGACGTTCATTACTTGTAACTCCTCTGCGCCAAATGCACTTCTTCGTACACGAGGGGTTCCTTGTTCAGCACCGGCATCTTGCCGACGCCGGTGAATTCCCACGCGGCGACGTATGCGTACTGGTCATCGTTTCGCTGGCATTCGCCGTCCGGCGTTTGGTGTTCCTCGCGGAAATGGCAGCCGCACGATTCATCGCGCATCAGCGCGTCGTAGACGATCAGCTCCGCGAGTTCGAGGTAGTCGGCCACGCGGCCTGCCCGTTCGAGGGATTGGTTGAGGTCTTCGCATTCGCCCGGCACGTTGACGTTCTTCCAAAACTCGTCACGTAGCGGCGGGATCAGGGCCAGTGCCTCTTTAAGCCCCTTTTCATTGCGGGCCATGCCACAATGCTCCCAGAGGATCCGGCCCAGTTGTTTGTGGAATTCAGTCACAGTCTTCTTGCCGTGGACCGCCAGCAGCTTCTGGATGCGGTCGCTCGTTTCCTGCTCGGCTTGCTTGAATTCGCCCGCGTCGGGCTTGGGTCGGGAACCGGGCTTCTGGGTGGCCAGATAGTCCCCGATGGTGTAGGGGAGCACGAAATAACCGTCGGCCAGGCCTTGCATCAGGGCGCTCGCGCCGAGCCGGTTCGCGCCGTGGTCGGAAAAATTGGCCTCGCCGATGACGTACAACCCCGGCAGATTGCTCATCAAATTGTAATCGACCCACAAGCCGCCCATCATGTAGTGGATTGCGGGAAAGATGCGCATCGGGGCCTGGTACGCATTCTCGTGCGTGATTTCATGGTACATGTCGAAAAGATTCCCGTACCGCTCTTCGATCTTCGCCCGTCCCAGCCGCTTGATCGCATCGGAAAAGTCCAGGTACACGCCCAAGCCGCTTTCGCCGACGCCCCGGCCCTCATCACACACCTGCTTGGCCGCGCGCGAGGAAATGTCGCGGGGCGCGAGGTTCCCGTAGCTCGGATACTTGCGTTCAAGATAATAATCGCGTTCGTCCTCGGGAATGTCGGCGGGCGACCGTTGATCGCCTTTCTTCTTCGGAACCCATACACGACCGTCGTTACGGAGCGACTCACTCATCAGGGTGAGCTTGGACTGATAATCGCCCGACATGGGTATGCACGTCGGATGAATTTGCGTGAAACACGGGTTGGCGAACAGCGCGCCCTTCTTGTAGGCGCGCCAGATGGCCGTGGCATTCGAGCCGCGACCGTAAGTCGAGAGATAATACGCGTTGCCGAAACCGCCCGTTGCCAGAACGACCGCGTCGGCGGAATGCGACGAGATCGCGCCGGTGACCATGTCGCGCACGACGATCCCCTTGGCGTGCCCGTTCACCACCACCAACTCCAGCATCTCCGTGCGCGGGAATAGTTTCACTTGTCCGAGCGCGACTTGCCGCATCAACGCCTGGTAGGCGCCCAACAACAGTTGCTGGCCGGTTTGGCCGCGCGCGTAGAATGTGCGCGAGACCTGCGCGCCCCCGAAGGAGCGATTCGACAGATAGCCGCTGTATTCCCGCGCGAAGGGGACGCCCTGGGCGACGCACTGATCGATGATGTTCACGCTGACTTCCGCGAGTCGATGGACATTCGCCTCGCGCGACCGAAAATCGCCACCTTTGATCGTGTCATAGAACAGCCGATACACGCTGTCGCCGTCGTTTTGGTAATTCTTCGCGGCGTTGATGCCGCCCTGCGCGGCGACGCTGTGGGCCCGACGCGGACTATCCTGAATGCAGAACGACTTGACGATGTACCCGAGTTCGGCGAGTGACGCGGCAGCCGACGCGCCGGCCAGCCCGGTGCCAACGACGATGATCTCGTACTTGCGTTTGTTGGACGGATTCACCAGCTTGATCGCGGTCTTGTGCTTGTCCCATTTTTGGGGGAGCGGTCCGGCAGGGATTTTGGCGTCGAGTTTCATGTCATTTCACCACCCCCGCCAACACCGCGAGCGGAATGGAAATATAGCCGAGGAAAATGATTACCGCCGCGACTTTCGCCAAGCCATCAATCGCGCAGGTGTACGCCTCATTCTTGAGGCCCAGCGATTGGAACATCGAACTGACGCCATGGCTCAGATGGAAGCACAGAAGTCCGATGCCGAGAACGTAGAATCCCGACACCCAATAATTCGAGAAACCCAGGACCATCATCCGATAAATGTCATGCCAGCCGTTGGCGTCATGCAGGTCGCGAAACTCCGGGTGGACAATGAGCAGGGTGTAATGAGCCAGATGAAACGCGACAAACGCGAAGATGATGAGCCCACTCCAGATCATCGTGCGGGACGCGAGGCTGGCGGCTACGACTTCTTTCACGTCATACTGCGCGGCCCGCGCGGCCCGGTTCTCCAACGTCAGCGAAATCGATGTCCAAATATGGATGATCACAAACGCCAGCAGGCCGATGCGGGCCGGCCAGAGAATCTCGGGCGTCGTTTGCAGGAAATGGCCGTAGCGGTTGATGGCTTCCGGTCCCAGAAAAATCTGCAGGTTTCCCAAGAGATGGCCGATGACAAACAGGAACAGCCCCGCGCCGGTAATGGCCATCAGGAACTTTTTCCCCAACGAAGACGTAAACAGTCGCACCAACACGTTCATGGGTCAGTACGGTGTTAATGGAACCGGCCCAAGAATTCCAGAAGTATTTTCCGAAACCCAGACGGCGGTTGATCGGGCAGACGTTACCGGGCGGTCGCGACGGCGATGCGGTCGCGCTTCTGGCTGTAGGTCAGCTTTCGGAAACGGCGGATTTCTGTGGTACGGCGGGTCCGCGGAAGGCCATCGAGATGGCGTACGTAACGCCGAGCCAGACGATTGGTTTCATGGTAGCGCTCGGCCAGCAGAGGCTCTTCAAAGAGGGCGTTATCGCGGTCAAACACACACGCCTTCAGCCAGCGACGATCGGCATCCGTCAACTTTGGCGGACGGTTGAAAAACGCGCAATATTTCTGGAGAACCAGATAGGTGTCGACTTTGGCCTGCAGTTCGAGATCGCGCACGAAGGACTCGCTGTGAATGTCGCGAGTCCCTTCGCGAAACTTCAGGGCCGCGTGAACGGCGTGATCGAGTTCTTCCAGGAACACCATGAACGGAACGATGTTTTGGTCATTCAGACCGCAGGCGGGATTGTTCGCCTCCAACGCCTCGATGACACTCTGGTCGTAGTGGATTCCTAGGCGCAGCTTGCCGTCCACGATTCGCAAGAACACACGTCCCAAATCCGAGATTTGCGCGGCGCTGGCACCGGCCATCTCCGACAGAGCGCGGCTGCGTTGTCGGCTGAGGATAAAATCCCCAAAGTTTACGCCTGTGGTCCCGTAGGTCCGCTCCAGGAGCAATTGAATCTCACCGAGCAAGGTCATCATCCACGTAATGAGCAACTTAGGTGCCATGCGCGGAAATGACGGAAGGCAGCAAACACAAGGCGCGCAAGTCGTCCGCTTGCTTTTTGGAGATTCTTCGTGCATAGAGAGGGCTGGAGGCGTGAGAACCTTATGAGTCAACCGAAAATTATTGCCTGGCTGAAACCGAGCTGTGGATGGAGCAACGGCGTGCGCGCGGTGCTGCGGAAGTATGACCTTCCGTTTGATGATCGCGATGTGATCAACAATCCCACCAATTATGAAGAAATGGTCGCCCGAAGCGGCCAGCCGCTCCAGCCGACGCTGGAAATCGATGGCCAGATTCTGGCCGATGTGAGCGGGGAAGAAGTCGAGGCGTGGCTGATCAAGAAGGGCTACGTCAAATCCAGTTCCGCGTCAACTGACGTTCCCACCAACCAAGCGTGTCAGGACCACCCGGCACCCACCGTGAAATTCGGATTTGGGCGGGGATAGCCGCCCGCGAGCGTTCACTCAAACAACCTTGGCGGCGCGCAGGGCTTTTTCGGCAGCGCCCGACTCGGCCACGTGCACGATGACCATGGCGGGTTGGTCGTACGCCACGGCGGTGGCATAGAGGTAGTCGATGTTCACGCGGGATTTCGAAAACGCGGCGGCGATGTGGGCCAATTGGCCGGGTTTGTCGGAGATGGCGACGCCCAGCACGGTGGATTCGGTCGCGTTGTATCCCAGCTTCTCCAAAACCTTCCGCGCCTTCGCCGGGTTGTTCGGTATCAGACGGACCATGTTGAGGTCGTAGCCGGACGACGAGTCGATGGCGATCAGGTTGACTTGGGAGTGCGCCAGGGCCCGCAACACCTCGGCGAGCCTGCCGGGAGCGTTGGGTGTGACAATCGTCAGTTCCGTAAACTCTTTCATGCGGCCTCCTGGTGACGTTTGACCATCCGTCCACGCCAATGATACAAGTGACTGTGACACGGAACAAGCCACCTCGCAACTGATCGGGATCCATGGCCTCGACAAAAGACATGCATCTTGGGCAACACTTGTTCATCGGACTCCCCGGCGTCAAGCTCGATGCCGCTACGCGGCGAGTGCTCGAATCCGTGCGACCGGGTGGCATCGTGCTGTTTGCGCGCAATATCGACAATGCCGCGGAACTTCGGGCGCTGACCCGCGCCTTGCGCTCGGAGTTCGACTATCGTCCGCTCCTGGCGATTGACCAGGAGCACGGGCGCGTCAACCGCTTGCGCAGCATCATCGGCGAAGCCCCGACCATCGCCGAGATCAAGAAGCCGGGCCACGTGGAGCAGGCGGAGGATTTCGGTCGGACCACCGGCCGTTGGCTGCATCAGTTCGGGATCGACATCGACCTCGCCCCCGTGCTGGACCTGGAGTTGTTTGGCGAGAAGACCGACAACGCGCTGCGGGAACGGTGTTGGGGCCGGACCGCCGATGAAGTCAGTCGCTGGGCGGGCGCGTTCCTCGAAGGGCTCGAACGAGAGGGTGTCGCGGCGTGCCCGAAGCATTTTCCCGGGTTGGGCGGGGCGACACTCGATTCTCACGAGAAACTGCCAACGATCCAACGCGCGCGCGAGCAACTGCTGGCCGAGGATGTTGCGCCGTATCGGAAGCTCCTGCGGCGGCTCACGGCCATCATGGTCGGACACGGGCATTATCCCGCGTTTGACGGAAAAAAGCCGCGCCCGGCGTCGTTGTCCAAGGCGATCGTAACCGAACTCTTGCGAAACCAACTCGGCTTCGACGGACTCGTGCTCACCGACGACATGGAGATGGGGGCGATTTCGCAGATTCGTCCATTGGCGGAAGCCGTCATTGACGCGTTCGATGCCGGGGCGGACGTGATCCTTGTTTGCCACACGGCGGAAAAGGCGCTGGCCGCGCACGAAGCGCTGACGAAAGGCGTCGAGTCGGGCCGCATTCGTCCGCAGCGTCTCGCCCAATCTCGACAGCGTATTCAACAATTCCGCGACGAATGGATCGCCCACAAGGTCTGAGCGCGATGGATTGGCACGAAAAGTTGAATCAGCGAATCATTCGGTGCCGGCTTTGTCCGCGGTTGACGACGTACCGGGAACGAATCGGCCGCGACAAGAAGCGGGAGTTTCGCGACTGGGATTACTGGGCGAAACCGTTGCCGAGTTTTGGCCATCCGAGCGCGCGGCTGCTCATTATCGGCCTCGCTCCGGCCGCGCATGGCGGGAACCGCACGGGACGGTTCTTTACGGGCGATTCCTCGGGCCGCTGGCTGTTCCGCGCGTTGCACAAAGCCGGCTTCGCCAACCAAGCGACGTGGCAACGGCGCGATGACGGAATGAAACTGCTCGATTGTTATATCACCGCAGTGCTCCACTGCGCGCCGCCCGACAACAAGCCGCTTCCCCAGGAGATCGAACGCTGCAGTGCCTACCTCGACGCGGAAGTGAAGCGCCTGAAACATCTGCGTGTCGTAGTGGCGCTGGGCAAGATCGCGTTCGACAACTATCTGAGGGGGTTGCGCCGCCTCGGTGTCGTAGTCCCGAAACCGCTGCCCCGGTTCGCCCACAACGCGATCTATGAACTGGGCGGCGGATTGCCAGCGCTCATCGCCTCCTATCATCCAAGCCGACAGAACACCAACACGGGCAAACTGACGGAACCGATGTTCGATGCTGTGTTCGAGCGCGCGCTTCGGCGGCTCGATGCGGCGGGCTAGCGCAAGGCCTTGATCGCCCGTCGCGCGTCCGAAACGTGGGCAACGATGATGGCATCGGACTGCAAGCTACCCGCGGTGGCGTACAGGTAGTCGATATTCACCTTTGCGGCTCCAAGAGCATCGGCGACACGCGCGATCGCGCCGGGTCCTTCAGTCCCCGGGATGCACAATACTTTCGTCTCGCCAACGTCCAATCCGCGACGACGCAGCACGGCCCGGGCCTTGGCGACCTTGTCCGGCACGATCCGCACGATGTTGTATTCGAATCCGCCCGAGGCGTCGATGGCGAGCAGGTTCACTTTCGCTTTTGCGAGGGCGCCTGCGATTTCGCTGAGTGTGCCGGGGCGGTTGGCGAGGACGATTGAGAGTTCGGTTCGTGTCGTCATGGTCATCATTCTTACGGTTGGGCGTTATGGGCCAGGGCGTCGGTGAACGAGCAGGCGAAGATGGCGTTCAAGCCGAGTGTTTGGGCTTTCTGAATGAGTTCGGGGTTCTCGGCGCCGGGATTGATCCACAGTTCCTGACAGCCCTTTTTCACAATGTCGTCCAGAACCGTCACGCCGACCGGCGGCGGAAGATACAGGCTCACACGGTCGAGGGCCACGGGAATGTCGAGGACGGACTTGTAGCACTTCAACCCTTCGATCGTATCTTCCCTGGGATTGACGGGATACACATCGTATCCCGCCCGCAGATGCGCGTGGATGGCTTTGTTGCTGAACTTGGCTTTGTCGGCGGATGCACCGACGATCGCCACGGTCTGTTTGCTCATGCTGCCGTCAACCCCCCAAGTAAGACCTTTTCACCTGCTCATTGCTTATCAGGTTTGCGGCGGTATCTTCCAATACAATTTTGCCGGTTTCCAGCACATACCCCCGATGCGCGACATGGAGCGCCATGTTGGCGTTCTGTTCGACGAGCAGAATCGTCGTGCCCTGACGATTGATCTCGCGGATGATGTCGAAAATCCTGGTCACAACCATCGGTGCGAGCCCGAGCGACGGTTCATCGAGCAGGAGTAACTTTGGCCGCGCCATCAGGGCGCGAGAGATGGCCAGCATTTGTTGTTCGCCGCCGCTCAACGTGCCGCCGAGTTGCGACTGCCGCTCCTTCAGAATCGGGAAAGCGGCAAACACGCGCTCCACGTCGTCGGACAGTCCGTTGCTGTGGCCACGTTGAAAAGCCCCCATCTCCAGGTTCTCCCGCACGCTCAGACGCGGGAAGATGCGCCGTCCCTCCGGCGACTGCGAGATTCCCCGCCGCACAATTTCATGGGGTGGCCGGTCTTGGATGGCTTCTCCATCGAACAGGATTCGTCCCTGACGACAGCGGTTGATTCCGCTGATGGTCATCAACGTGGTGGATTTGCCCGCGCCATTGGCGCCGAGTACCGCGACGATTTCGCCCTTCGCGACGCCGATGCTAACGCCCTTCAGCACTTCGATCGCCCCATAGCCGGCGTGCAGGTCTTCGACCTGCAGCAAGGGATGAGGGATGAAAGATGAAGGATGAAGCGGCATAGCGATCAGGCACCTCTCGACTTGGTCTTTCGGGCAATGGTGACAAAGATGGCAATTAGCTCGTTTGACTCGGTGAGAAGTGGTCCGAGCCGAACGGCAGCCACGATGCCTGAATCGCGTAGCAATTCGAGCCAGTAAGTTGACTCTTCGAGTTCCTGCAGGGCACCCTCAACTTTGTTGACGAAGTCTGCATTCGACTTTGCACGGCAGGCTTCGCGGTATTGTGCGCCGACCGATGTGCCGGAACGGAGAAGCTGTTTTCCGAGCACTTGCGCCTCCGTGCGTTTGGGGAGAGCGACGTACAGACGCACGATTCGCAATGCGTACGCGTTGGTGCGGGCTTTTAGATCCTGCCGTCTCTCATCCCCCATCATTCCGCCTTCATCCTTTCCCGAGATACGCCTCGATGACCCGCGTGTTACTGCGCACTTCGACGGGAGTGCCCTCGGCGATTTTCTCGCCGTGATCGAGGACGGCAATGCGGTCGGAGATCCCCATCACGACGGGCATGTGGTGTTCGATCAACAGCACCGTGACACCCCGCTGGCGGATATCGTGAATCAGTTTCATCAACTCCTGGGCCTCCGCGGGATTCATCCCGGCGGCGGGCTCATCGAGGAGCAGGAGACGGGGCTGGATGGCCAGGGCGCGGGCGATTTCGAGGCGGCGCTGATGGCCATAGGAGAGGTTCTCGGCGAGCTGATGGGCTTCCTGGTCCAGCCGGACGAACCGCAGGATTTCCACGGCCCGCTGCTCGGCCTCCCGTCGCTCTCGCCAGTAAAGAGGCAAGCGGAGCGCCGCGTGCCAGAATCGTGTGCGCAGCCGGCTGTCCATTCCCAAGAGCACGTTGTCCAAGACGGTCATTTGATTGAAGAGGCGGATGTTCTGGAAGGTGCGGGCGACACCGGCGCGCGCCGCGACCTCTGGTGCGTAGCGGGTGCGCGCCCAAATAGCGTACGCGCCGGCAAGTCCAGTGATCCCGCCGATGAGAAAGGGGACCACGAACCGTCGTCCGGGTTCTTCGGCAAAGTAACTCACCGCCGCGCCGGGAGTTTTCTGCCACGGGAACGTTTGCTGGTAGACATAATTCGTCGTGATAACCGCATCCCACAGTGGTTCGATATCGGCGACCAGGACGAGGCTCAGCGCGGCAATCAAGCCGATGAGCGCCAATGTCAGGACCGTCGTTCCGCGGAACGGCCGGCGCGTCTCCCGTCCGTCAAACCGAATGCGTCCGGCGGTCGGCTCGTGGATGCCAGTGACGGCGTTGAAGAGCGTGGTCTTGCCCGCGCCATTGGGTCCGATGACCGAGACGATTTCCCCGTCCGGTATGTCCAGCGACACGGCATTCACCGCGGTCAGTCCGCCGAACCGCACCGTCAGGTCGGAAATCTCGAGGATATTCATGAGGATGGGGTGGTAGGCGGTTCTGGCGAATGAAGTTCGGCCTTCAACTGCTTCGACGGGAGCAAGCCTTCAGGACGGAATCGCATCATGAGGACGAGTGCGAGCCCATAGAGCATGTATTTCCAGTTGCCGGGAGCGGTGAACGCGTTCGAGCTGTTGATGATCTGGTGGGCCTTAAGAAAATTGGTGAGCGTTTCGAGCACGATGGAGTTGAAACCCGTGATGACCAGCGCGCCGAGCAACACACCGCCGATGTTGCCCATGCCGCCGACGATCACCATGCACAATGCGATGATCGAAACCTGAAAATCGTAGTTGCCTGGCTCGCCGCTGGACCCGAGGTAGCTCGCCCAGAGCGCGCCGGCGAGGCTGCATTGCGCGGCGCCGAGCGCGAACGCGAGGAGCTTCATCTTCATCGGGTTGATGCCCATGCACGACGAGGCGAGTTCGTCTTCGCGGATGGAGATCCAGGCGCGGCCAACGCGGGAGCGGTGCAGATTGCGGTTTACCAACACGAGGAGCGCCAGAAAGCCGAGGAACAGGTAATACCACGGTTGATACGTTTCGGGTCGGAACTGGTAGCCGAAGAGCGACGGCGAGGGCAGGGGATTGATGCCCTGAGTGCCTTTCGTAATCGAATCGAGGTTCTTGAGCACGTCCTCGACGATTTCGCCGAACCCGAGCGTGACGATGGCCAGATAATCGCCGCGAAGGCGGATTGTCGGCAATCCTAGGAACAATCCCACGGTCAGGCCGACGAGCACGGTGATGATGGTGGCCGACCAGAAGCCGAGTCGGAATGGATAAATGTCGCACGTCAGGATCGCGTAACTATACGCGCCGACGGCCATGAACGCCGCAACACCGAGATTCAAGAGCCCGGTGAACCCGGTAAGGATGTTCAACCCCAGCCCGAGCATCGCCATGATGAAAATCGGGCGCAGCAGATCGCCAATGTGATGGTCGCCGGGGATCGCCAGTTCGATCAACGGAATCAGCGCCGCGACGATGAGGAACGACCAGTGAAACGGGATTGTGCGGCGCGCGGCCATTACACTTTCTCCTTCGCGCGAGAACCGAGCAACCCGGATGGACGGAACACGAGCACGAGAATCAATACGGCGAACACGAGCACGTTCGTCCACCGCGTTTCGATGTATTGGTCACAAAACGCGCGGGCCAGTCCGATGACCACCCCGCCGAGCACGGCGCCGGGCAAGCTGCCAATCCCGCCCAAGACGGCAGCGGTGAAGGCGTCGATGCCCGCGCGGTAGCCCATTTGGAAATAGATCGTGTTGTTGTACACAGAGAACACGACGCTGGCGACGCCCGCCAACGCGCCGCCGATCAGGAACGTCTGGCCGATGACCCGGTCCACGGGAATGCCCATCAACTGGGCCGCCAGCCGGTCCTGCGCGACCGCGCGCATGGCTTTGCCCTCGCGCGTGCGTTTCACGAACCACGTAAGCAAGGCCATCAGCGGGAGGGTCACCACAAACACCATCACGTCTTTGCCCGTAAACTCGACTGCGCTTTGGCCGAGCAGGTTGGTGTTGGATACGAGTTCGGGAAACGCCTTCGGGGCGGCGGCGGCGCGTCCCAGTCCGAAGACCTTCATCGGCATGCCGCCCCACAGCAGGCCGATGTTCATGAAGATAAACGACACGCCGATGGCCGAGACGAGCGGCGCCAGCTTGGTGGAGTCGCGCAGGTGACGGTACGCGAGGCGGTCGACGAGCCAGTTCAACCCGCCACAGAAGAGTGGCACCACGACGAGCATGAGCAACAGGCCGAACCACGCGCCTCCGGCCCCGGCGGCGGCCTGGTCGAGCCCGAGAAGACCGATAAGCGTCAGCCCGGCGAAACAGCCGAGCATGAACAGGTCGCCATGGGCGAAGTTGATGAGTTCGATGATGCCGTAGACCATCGTGTAGCCGAGGGCGATCAGGGCGATGATCATGCCGTTGGACAGCCCGATGATCAGTTGTTGCAGAAAAATCTCACTGCCCGACATGCGGCCCACTGTAGCGGCGCTGCAGGACCGTCGCAATCGCAAAGAAGAGGGAGACCTGCGGTCAATCAATGTGCGCGGTCAGGAGACCGGCGCACAACGCGGAAAGTTTAGAGCGGCTATCCTTTACATCCCCACGATTTTTACGGGGGTGAACTTGCCGTCTTTGACTTCTTCGACGGCCATGACTTTGAGGGAGGTGTCGCCGTTCTGGTCGAACGACCATTTGCCGAGGACGCCGTCGAAATCGCGCAGGCTGGCAATGGCATCGGTAATCGCGGCGCGGTCCTTCTTACCCGCGCGCTTGATCCCTTCGAGGACGACGCGCGCGGCTTCATAGCCGTAGACCGCGTACGCTTCCGGCTCGGCGTTGTACTTCTTCTTGTAGTTCTCGTAGAACTCCTTGCCGCGTCCCTGAAGCTGGCTCGGGGGCAACCCGCCAAACGTCACGTAGGTGCGGTCGTCGAGGTTGTCTTTGCCCGCCGACTCGATGAGCGCCTGTTCGCGGCAACCGTCGGGCACCATGAGTTTCACCTTCGCGCCGCCCGCGACGAGGTCCTTGGCGATCTGGCCCGCATTCGTCTGGGTGGTGCCGCCGAAATAAACCATGTCGGCATCGGTGCTCTTGATCTTCGTTACGAGCGAGCGATAGTTCGCCGCCTTGGGGTCGATCCCTTCGTACCCGACGACCTGAATGCCGAGCCTTCCGCAGGCGCGCTTGAATACGTCGGCCACGCCTTTGCCGTACAGTTCGCGGTCGTGGAGGACAAAGACCTTCTTCACGCCGAGTTCTTTCGCCCACTCCGCCGCGACTTCGCCCTGGATGTCGTCGGCGGGGACGACGCGGAAGTAATTGATCTTGCCGGAGGGTCGGTACACCTGCGGCTCATTGGCTTCGCCGGTGCCGGGCTTGGTGAGGCCGGGGTAGGTGTTGGCCGGGCTGACCATCACGAGGGAGGCTTTGTTCAGAATCGGCATCGCGATTTTTGCAGCACCGGAGTTGTAGGTGCCGATATAGGCCATGATGTCAGGGTCCTGGACGGCCTTCTGCGCGTTGGCGGCTTCGACGGCGGGATCCCACTGGCCGCGTTCGGGGGAAGCGTCGTCCCAGTCTTCATAGGCAATGGTGAAATCGCCGACTTTGCCCCCCGCTTCTTCGATGGCCATGCGGATGCCGTTGACCATGGTTTGCGCCTGGGCGGTCGCGCTGCCCGTGCGCGGCAGGCTGGAGACGATCTTGATGAGCGGTGAATCCGCGGCGCGCGCGACGGAACAGACCATCATTAGCACACCGAGGGAAAGCGAGAGGAGCAATCGTTTCATGCGGGTTTTGTGTCACAAAGGATGCAAGCCTGCAATGCCAAACGCCGATTCGCGGCGCACGCCTACGACTTGCCGCGCCGTTCGGGCCGAAGAACATTTACGACGGAATGGCCCGACTCCCACAGTTTGTCGATGAGCTCATTGACTCTTGCGCCGTGCACGCGAGCCACGGCCATCCGGCGGTCATTTTCGTGAAACGTCAGGAAACTCAACAAGTCGAGATCGAGCATGTGTGTGGCCTCCTCGAGGAACGTCAGGACTTTCTCGCGCTCGGTCAGATCGAATGTGATGCGGACGGCGTCATCCTGTTCCGCCAGCAGCTTGCTGAAGGCTCGGAAGATATCGGATTCGGTAATGATCCCGACGAGCATTTCCCGTTGCGTTACGGGCAGGCAACCAATGTGATGACGGGTCATCAACTCCGCGGCGTGCTCGACCGGGTCGTGCTCGTCGATGGTGATAACGCTCCGTTTCATGATGGCGTCGATCGTGCCCGTCACCGTCGCTTGCTCGACACCGATCACCGAGAATGGATTGATATGAGGCGGAAACGCTTCCACGATGTCCCGATACGTGACGATGCCCACAATGGATGTCCCGCGCGTGACGACGAGGCGGCGGATTCGGCGTTTCGACATCTTCTGGATTCCCTCGACAAGAGAGGCAGTGGGCGAGACGACTTCGACATTTCGCGTCATGTACATTCCGACGATCATCGTGACGGACCTTTCGCGACCGCTCTGGCGTAGGGCATCATTGGACGATCAACTCCTGAATGATGTAGCGGGCCGACTTCGACGGGACATCGTTGGTGACGGATGATGTGGCGCGGTCGATGATCGGGCGCGATGGCCCGGTGGAGAAAGAGATGCCAGTAAAGTTGGTGACCGAATCGGCCAACACCACGTTCGTGGCGAGCGGCTTGTTGCGCAGGTAGAGCGAGTACCGGTGTTTCGGCGCGTCGGCTTCGATTCGGCATGAGAGTTTATCACCCGTGAAACCTTTTCCGTCCAGCCCCCAGGTCGGCGCACAGCGACTGGCCGCGCTATTGAACAGGGTAACAACGAGCGGGGCATCGCCATTTTTGGTGCCCGTGACGTCGAAGGATACGGTGACTTTTTCTCTGGCCGGGAAGAGGCGGACGGCGCGGGCGTAATCGTACGGGTCGCGGTCGGTTAGAGTCACGCCATCCTCCTTTGTAAGTGTGACCAGTGCCCAGAGCGGGCTGTAGGTGTTCCAAGCGGTGGCGTCGCTTGCCAACGGGATTCGGCTGACCCAAACGTCTTCCTTGTTGACGCTGTAGACGACCCAAAGGGCCTTGTCGTTCCACGTGCCGTCGTTCGACCATTCGGAAATGCCGCGGACGTATTGCGGGCCGACGTTCTTGTGCTCGCCGACGTACCGCTGGAGTGGCAGTTCGCCGTGAACGACCCGCATGTTACCGAACGTCACGCCGTCGTCACTCGTGACCATCACCAACGGGTAGCGGTTCTTCTTGTCGGGATTGTACACGAGCGCGTAGCGACCGTCGGCAGTGTGCTGACCCCAGACCTTGCCCGTGCCGGTGATCAGCGACGGCGGGATGACAGGCTGCGACCATGTGGCGCCATCGTCGGTGGAAACCGTGACCCAACCGTACTTGCATATGCCGACGAGCGCGCCGTCTTTGCGATGGAAGAGCGACATGGCTTTCAACGTCATGTTTGTGTCGCCAGAGTCGTGCCATTTCATGCGGCGCGGGCCGAGTAACGCGCCGTAGTCTTGTTGTTCGAGGAACGGGCGGTTGGCGAGCAGCGCGTCGCAGGCTGCGATGAAGCCTTTGTCGGCGGAGTTGGTATAGGGGTCGGGAGAGGTGACGGGCGTTGGCGTCAGGAGCGCGTAGCAGGGGCCGAGGCTGTGATCGGGGAGGATTTCGCGGACAACGAGTGTATCGCGATTCTTGTCGGTCAGTGTGCTCTCGTCGCGGCGGAGGCCGGAGATCGCCAGCAAGCGACCGTTTGGCGCGAGAAAGAAGTGCATGCGAAGCGGGTTCGACATGCCCTGGGGAAAGAGTTCGGCCGGGGACGACCACGTGACGCCGTCGGTGGAAGTGCTGTAGACATCGCGCCAGGGCCAGACATCTTCGTCCTTCTGGCCGGAACTCCAGGCGACGTAAAGGCGGCCTTTCCAAGCTGCCATATCGACGTGGTGATTGTACGTCCAACCCTTGCCGTCGGTCAGATCGGGTTTGTCGCACGAGGCACGGAAGACTTGAATGTTTTGGACGCCCGGCACAGGCGGCAGCCCACCGTCGGGCAAGCTGAAGTCGATCCGCGCCTGTTCCGGGCGCTGAATGACGATGGGGTCGGTGGAGAAGGCGGTGGTCGCGAAGAGTGGTAATGCGGCAATTAACAGGTGTAATTTCATTTGGCGACGTCGGATGCCAGTGGGATTCGTCGCACAAGTCGCGACTACCTGCAATCTCAAAGGCGGGCGGGGCCCGCCAACGGTCTCGTGGACGGAGGCTTGCTTCCCGTATCGCAGGCGTGTTACAAACGGCGCCATGCTGAAACAGCAGCAGACGATCAAGCGGCCGGTGTCGTACTCGGGCATCGGCATTCACACGGGTTCCAAGGTGAACATGACGTGGAAACCCGCGCCGGTGGACCATGGCATCCGGTTTGTGCGGGTCGATCTCGACGGCAAACCGGAGATCGAGCCGAACATCCGCAATATCGGCGACACGACGCGCTGGACGACCATTGGCACGAACGGCGCGGTCATTCATACGGTCGAGCACGTGCTGGCAACGCTGAACGGCTACGGGATTGACAATCTCATCATCGAGTTGGATGCGAACGAGCCGCCTGTCGGCGACGGCAGCGCGCGACCGTATGTGAACCTGGTCAAGGAAGCGGGCATCCAGCCGCAGGAAGGCAAACGAGAGATTTTCCATCCGCAGGAAACGGTGCACGTCGAGGTGGGCGACTCGCTGGCGGTGGTGGTGCCGAGCGACCAGTTGCGGATCAGTTGCACGATTCATTACGGGAAGCCGGGGCTGGACGCGCAGTTTTTGAGCCTGGCGATCGAGCCGGAGACGTTTGAGACGCAGATTTCGCCGGCCCGGACGTTCGCGTTGTACGAGGAGATTCAGTATCTCATCGACCATGGATTGATCAAAGGCGGCAGCCTCGAAAACGCGGTGCTGATCCGCAACGAGACCATTTTGGCGACCGAGCCGTTGCGGTTCCGTGATGAATTTGTGCGGCACAAGATCCTCGATATCCTCGGGGACATCATGCTGCTCGGCCGACCGCTGGCGGCGCATATCATTACGATTCGGCCGGGGCATTCTTGCAACGCGGCGCTGACGACGGCGTTGGCGAAATTGATGGAGAAGGAGCAGCCCGGGCCGGTGGCGTTCGCGCCGCCGATACCATCGGACACACCGGCCGAACCGGCGATGGACATCATGCGGTTGCTGAACGTGCTGCCGCATCGGTATCCGTTCTTGCTGGTGGACCGCATTTTGAAGATCGAGGGCGAGGAGAAGATCATCGGGCTGAAGAACGTCACGATGAACGAGCCGTTTTTCCAGGGACATTTTCCGGGGCATCCGATCATGCCCGGCGTGCTGCAACTGGAGGCGATGGCGCAGGTGGCCGGCGTGTTGATGTTGCGGTCGGGCGAGAACGCGGGGAAGGTGGCGTATTTCATGAGTGCCAACAACGTGAAATGGCGCAAGCCCGTCCGTCCCGGCGACCAGCTGATTATTGAGATCGAGATGGGCCGCGCCCGCGCCAGGATCGCCAAGGCCAAGGGCGTGTGCAAGGTGGCGGGCGAAATCGTGAGCGAGGCGGACGTGATGTTTTCAATTGTTTAGGGTTGACGGCTCGAAACAAACGCGAGAGGCGGATGCGAGCGGGTCATCTCAGCACGACTGGAATTCTTCATTTCGGCTTTGCCACATTGTCTTTCTCTGCCGGTTCTGGCGATTGGAATACGGGAGACGGAAAATCGGGCCAACCGCCGGCATCTCTGACCCAGTTGACGATGTGCCCGGTCCCTTCTCGCGCTTCACGGACAATGCGTTCGTCAACCGCGTCCCTCCGTGGAAGTGTCGCCCCGACATCATTCAAAACGTGTTCGTAGGCGAGGGTCGCCGGTTCCGTCGTGACCGGCGGCGCGGGGAAGGGTTCCGGGGCGGCAACGGTTTCCCGCTCGGAATAATAGCCCATTCCCCGCCAGTTGTCTTTATTCACCCCGGTCGCCGCATGGTCTCCGTACAGCAGGCTCAGCCCCCTAAGCACGAGCAGTTCTGGATTCACCCAAGCCGTGCGGCCTCCTTCCAGAATGTTGTTCGTCACGAACAACGAGTGGGGCGTCACGACCGCGCGACCATCATGAAATAGCAGCCACGGTTTTTGAGTCGTGGACGGCCCTGACTTCAGATAGTTGCCGACATAATTGAGCCGGTCAAATTCGCCATACGCCGCCGTGTCACCCCAATCGTAAATCACGTTATTGCGGAAGTCGGCGTCAACCATTCCTTGAAAGCGGACATTACGGCTCAGGTTGTGGGCAAAGAGATTGTGGTGCCATGTCACGCGGTTCCCGCCAGCGATGGAAGCGTATCCATGTTCGGCGAAGTTCAGTCCCTCGCTCAACAGGCACCATTGAATTGTGATCAAGTCACTCATCTTCGTCACGGACAGGATTTTCGTCGTGGACCAACTCAGGGACAGGTGATCGGCAATGCAGTTCTTCGAACCGTCGGTAAAATACAGAGCGTGCTCGCCTGCACCGCCGGCGTAACTGTTCTTGTCTTCCGGTCGGACGTCGTCATCGCCCACGCGGACACGAAGGTGGCGCAGCACGACATCGTGCGTTCGCACCTCGATTCCATGATTGCGGAGCATGATTCCCGCACCCGGCGCGTTCTGGCCGTCAATCGTGATGAACGGTTCCCTGATGATCAGTGTGGATTTGAGCGAGATGACGCCACCCACACGGAACGCAATCGTCCGCAGGCCCGGTGTTTCCGCTGCTGCGCGCAAGCTGCCCGGTCCTGAATCATCCAGATTGTCCACGTAAATCATTTTGCCGCCGTGGCCACCAGGCGTGAACGCGCCAAAGCCTTCGGCACCAGGAAACGCCGGCTCCCCGGTTGTTTCTGTCGACAACGGATAAAGCCGGTGCGCCAACCAAAGCGGTGTGGGGATTTCTGGAATCGGCCGCGTGTGGGTCATCGGCGCATCGGCGGCGTACTCGCTGTAGTTTTTCAACACCAGATCGTTGCCACCAACGCCTCCCTGATAGGTCAGTTTCCAACGATAGGATCGCCCCGCGTATTGCGCCGAGATTTCGGTTCCTTCCGGCAAATCATCGAAGGTTCCCTGAATCGGCACGTGTCCTGAAACCAACGTGACATCCTCACGCGGCGGCACCGCACTCAAAAGTATCTGCAAGCGGCAGTGGCTTTGTGGGTCTTTGATGATCCGCAGACCGCGACGGCGCGATTGGATTGTGATGGGGGTAACGCCCCGTTCATCCAACGTGAACGAAAGCGTGGACAAGCCCGGTTTTCCAGCGGAGTCGGCGAAGCCCTGAATACAGACGTAATCGAGCACGTGAACAGCCGAAGGCGCGGAGCCTTCGATGGCCAGAAGGGATTCGGCGCCCCAACCAACACCGGTCGTCAACGTTCGACCGAGGAAACTTCCACCCTGAATACGCAACGTGCCCTTCGCGGCATGACCGGGCACGCCGTCAGTCCCGCCGACAAACACATCCATGACATCATGCAGGGCGCCTTGCTTGAGCACAAACTCTCCTTCGCCGCCGGTCAATTCACCCACTCGCAATGAATCCTGCATCACGATCAATTCCCCGCCATTCACCTCCACACGCGCGCGATCGCCGGGATTGAATCCGATCTCCAGGTCGCCAACCAAATACGTGCCGGGAGGAACAACCACTGTGCTGTTGCCGTGAATCTGTACTCTCTCGAATGGATCAGGCAATCCGTCCGACCAGTGCGCCGCATCGATCCATTGTCCCGTACCTGAGATCCATTTGGTGCGATCCCTGGTCGCTTCGGCTCCGGGGGCAGGGGCCGTGATCGGGAGGGAGAGTGCCACACCCACCAGACACACTTTGCCAAGTCGCGAGGCATTCATAGCGAGACGACGAAGGGCTTCATTTTCCACCGTCATCCAGCATTGTACTCATGGCGTTGCCGGTTGCCTCTGTTGATTGCGTGGCGTGCAATGGCTTTGCGGGATCAATTGACCTGATCGACATGTCTTTAAATTCGAAGTCCACCATATTGTCACAACGGTATCCAATCGCCACGCGAGCCATTGAAAGAACGACGTTCTCTGAACAATGGCATTCGGAATTTCCTCCCCTTGTCGGCCCCCATTGGCCGCGATCTTCGAACTCCAACACCTTCTGGAAACCGTCACCTTTCCCAGACATATCCAGGTACGATTCCAATTTCACCCCGCGTGCCGTACGGTATAGAATTGCCTTCTGCACTACTACTTGACCGTCATCGAATTTCGGCACCGCATGATCCTTCTCTGGATCCGACATGGTATATCCACTGGTGTGATCGCTGTCCTTCTCGAATTTAACCCGGCCGGTGAGTGGATAGATGTTGAAATGGTAGCTCATAGATTCACAACCAGCCGGCACCGCCTTGTCCTTTCCGACTTTCGTTTTGTCTGAAGTCTGCCTGTAACCACCCGGGACCAACTCGATATGAGCCTCCCCGTTCTTCGTGCCGGTTCCGGCTTTCACCACTTTGAATCGCCAGGTCTGCTCAATATCAAAAAAATCGCCTTTACCATCCGGGCTGTTTGGTGGTTTGTATAAGTAGCCTTTGCGCAATACGTTGGCGACATCGAAAGTCTCGATCGTATTCTCGTCAGCCGAGGCATCGCTCAACACCTCGACTCTCATTTCAACGGCGTCTTGCGGTTTGTACCACCCGTTGCCTGCATTGACGATCTTCTGCTCCATAAAACGGGGATCGACTGTATTTCCATCGAATGCCCAATTGTTTACGGCTTGTGGAGCGTCCCCATAAATCTTTTGGATTCCGAACTTATCAACGTCCGGGCGCGGTATTGAAACCGAATTCGCGGTTTGCCCCTGGACATGGTGTTGACTTGAAAGAAACACTGCCAACGCGATTAAGAATCGAATTGTTTTCACAATTTGATCACCTTCGGTTTGTGGCTGTCAAAAGCAGGCCATTGGTTTGCAGCGACGGATTAGGCCGCGTTCGTGGCTTGGTAGGAAGTATAGTAAAAGGACTTGCCAGAATCGAGGTCGTACCGGTCAGTGGCGATGCGCGAAAAGCCGTGAGCCGAAAGAGAGTGATGCAGGGATACCGGATGAACGAAGGAAAATGTGGACTCAAGGCGGGTGAGACTGATAAACGGTGACGGGCTAACCTCTGGGAGCGTCGGGGATGGCAACTGGAGCAGCGTTGCGAAACTGCCTCCGGGGGTCAGAAGAGATGCTAAATAGCCACAGAAAGACTCGACGCACAGATACTCCAGCACCAACCCAGCGAAGATACACTCGACTGGAGTAATGACAGGCGGACCCTGTGACAAGTCATGCAGGACTGGCTCGAACTCGACAAAGGATGCAGCATAGCGCCGAGAGCAAAGCGCCAGGTAATCAGGATTGAAGTCGAGTGCGACCACGCGATGTACTATGTTGCGCTCAACGAGATCCAGACCGTTGCCGCCCGCGACGCCAAGAACGGCCAACGAGCGAGGTTGAAGCTGAGTAACGGTTCGCTGTAGCGCGGTGCCGAGAAGCCGCGCTTGGTCAACCGATGGCAAGGCCATGTGCGCCTCGTAGTCGGCAATTGGAATCTCAAGCCAAGGGTGACGCATGTCGTGTGAAGCGGCCTGACTATGGTTATACGACTGGTCGTGCACGATTAGGTATTGTAACCCTGCCTGTTATCAGGCTTCTATGAAAGCAGACCTGCGAATTTCCATCAAGGATTATCGCCGGAACGGGGCTTCCCGTTCCTGGGCATCCATGGAATGGGTCTGCATTCAGTTAAATAGTGACCGAACCCCGCCCTTTCTTACAAAGAAAATGCACTTCTGACTGTTGTCGCCCGGCATGCATCGGGCTCGACCTCCTAGGGACCAAAGCAAAAATATAATAGGTTTATCCAGCATGTGCAGTTCATGACGGAAGGACGATGGTCGTCACTTTCCGCCGTCTTCCAGCATCGCATTCATGGCTTTACCGGTGGGTGAGAGCTGGTGGTTGTGGATGGATTCGACGGCTTTGTCCCACGAAGCCGCATCGCTAAGCGGCCACGGGGGCAGCTTGCTGGACTCCACGTCGCCGAAGGTATAGTTGGTGAAATAGAACTGGCTGAAGAATGGAACCACGATGGAGATGTTCTCCTTTTGCGCCACTCCCATCAGAAGGCCCAAGAACTGTTGATCCAGCGGGCTCCAGAAGCTGAAATTGTTTTGGAAGAATGCCGTCCTGTAGACCGGGGGGCTTGGCTCGGAGGCGCCGGTGGTCTTCAACAGCCACGCTTCGCCGAGGGCGATCCGCATGTTCGGCCGTTGCTGGCGGATTTTCTGAACCAAAGTGGACAACCTAGCGAGCTGGTCTTCGCTCTTCAACCGCAAGGCATACAAGTGAATGTCGATGTAATCCAGGTTGGCCTGTTGGGCGAACTTGATGTCGAAATCTTCCGACTCCCAGGTCAGCGCCCCGGCACCCAAGAGAGTGTTGGAACTGGCGCCCGTACTCTTCAAACGCGTGCTGACTTCGCCGACCCAATTGGCCAGGTCATCCGCTGAAAAGGACAGATGCGTCCAGCGGAGCAATGTTTCAGGTTCGGTGACGAAGCTGAGATAGTCGGGCTTGATGTCCCGGTAAACCAGGGAGATTTCTTTCTCCATCATATTCAGGAAATCCTTTCTACCCTGGGGATCGTCATGCAAGCCTTTGAGAGCGTGCTTGCTTAGGAAGTCTTGCATCTCTTTTGGGACATGCGCACTGGCGGGTGGGTAGACGAAGTGTTCGACGTAAAACTTCATGTTGCGCGAGTGGATTTCGTTGGCGAGGCGCTGATAGAAGCCGACGAGAGCGGTGGCATTGGTTTCGAGGAGGTCCGGAGCCATGATCAAGACGTGCACGGCGTTGATGTTCATGGCCTGGAATGCATCGAGCGTCGCGAGCAGATCCTTCCAGTCCCCTGAATCTGGCACATGGAGCGAACTGGTTGCCTGCAGAAGGTTGGCGGTGACCAGGGGGCGGGCATTTGCTTTCTGGTAGGGATAGATCTGTCGGGCCTGGCGAAGAGTTTCCTCCAGCTCCTGGTACAACGGGAGGAACTGCTCCGGTATCGCGGCGTCGGCCGCAGTCGGTTTCCCGGCCACCGGCGTTGGCTGATTACTTTGCGCCATCGTCGGATGAATGGATGTTAGAAAACATCCCGCAAAGAGCATCAACATGGGAATCCTATTCATTCGTGAAAACCCTGCTCGGGGCAGCCGAACGATCCAAGTGTTCTTCTTCATGGAGCTTCGTTTTCCTTTCGATGCGATGTTACAACTTGCCAGACGATTTTGGCGCACAGGCGGCCTTCAAGAGCGCGAGACCTTTCTCAAGCACGACGTCCCGATCCGTGGCGATGTCCACCGCTGTGGGATGAACTTCCACGTCGGGGATTACGCCGACACCCACGAACTCGCGACCATCGGGGTATGAACAGTGCAGTGTGCAGATGCGGGCCTCCACACCGCCGGGTAGGTCAATCCTTAGAGGATTGCCGGTGGACCCGCCGCTGCGTTCGCCGACGAGCGTCGCCCGCTTGCTGGCGTGCAGCACCACGACAAAGTCTTCCGCGGCGCTGCCTGTCTCCGGTCCGATCAGCACCATGACTGGTCCGAGGAAGGGATCTTTCCGGCTCGGCTGGATTGGACACTCGTCTTCCTCATGCCACATCGCCTGATGTCCCCACCCCCGGTAGGCAGGTATGTATTCGGGTGTTCTCACATGCTCCCATGGGACCGGCTTGTCGATCAGCATGCTGATGATCGCATCACCGTTGCCGGAGTTTCCGCCACCGTTGTGCCGGATATCCAAGATCAGACCTTTGGCTTTCTGCACCTGCGGGAAAATGTTCTCAAAGTCTTTGACCACCTGGTTCGTGTTGAAGCTCGGCAGATTGACATACAGGATGCCGTTTCCCAACTCGCGACACTCGAACTCCCTGCCGACAGTTTTTGGCGGGTAGAGGCCTCTCGTCAGGGCCACTTCGCGCTCGGTTCCGTCCAAGCCCTTGATGCGCAGAACGACCTTGGAACCGTATTCGCCCCGCAGCAGCGACCGGTAAGCGTTCACATCCCGGCTTTGTGGAGTGGACGCGCTGATGTACGGGTAAATGTCCTGCTCCAGAATCTCATTGACCGATCGCCCGTTGATGTGCGTGACCTCTTCGCCGGGCTTCAAGTCCGCCTTGACGAATTCCTCTTTGCGCTTCGGACTGCGGATGTCCGCGACCGGTGTTGTGCGGACAATCACCCCCGGCTTGCCCGCCAATGGACGAACTTCCAGCGGCAGCCCATAACCTCCGTAATCCGGGTGTGCCCTGTCAGTCCGCATGAAGGTATGTCCGTCGTGCAGCAAGGCCAGACAGCGCGCGAGGACGCAGAAATATTCATCCTCCGTCTCTGCCTGTTGGACTTTAGGGATGTATTCCACCAACACTTTGTCCCAGTCCACATCGGGAACGCGGTCGAAGAAGGCAAAATTGTATTTCACTTCGCTCCACAACCGGGCGAATCCCGCCAGCCGCTCGGCTTCCGGCAACTTGCGTGGCGGGAACGGTCTGGAATTTCTGGTCCCATAAGCCACGTTGGATTTTTCCGTGGCTGCCTCGTCCCACTCGCGCTGGTTTCGCTCCTTGTCCGTGGACAAGCAGAAATGAAGTTGGAGCGTTTGGTCCTGGAGGTTCCATTTCATGATCGCCAGACACGGCGTGTCGCCGACCTGTCGGAGCCATCCCCGTGCCCCCTGGCGACAGGGTCCGCCGTCGTTCATCTGGTTGCCATCGGTATCGAGAGGACAGAGCCAGATTCGATTGTTGGTGGTGGCATACAGGCTACACTCCCGCACCCAATATGGGTTGTCGGCACAGTCGAACTCGACAGCCTGTCCGATGGGCAGGGCCACTTCAGTTTCCTCTCCGATTCTGTATGGTCGGCGGACGGTGACTCGCTCTTTAATCTGGTCCGGCGTCGGCGTTTCGGCCAACGGCGTTGTCTGGCTCTGCCCCGTCGTTGGACTGAAGGAAGTCAGGAGACACGTTGCCAAGAGCATCAACATAGGGATTCTTTTCATAATGTTTTACACTCTCCGCGCTCGCCGGTCGAACGGCTAGGAGGGGCGCTTTGGTTTGGTGAGGGCGAAGACCAGTCCGGACCAGGCGAGCAAGGCCAAGGTGAGCACAGGGATCACCCACATGGGCAGGAGGCGGTGCATTTCGGCAAGACTGCATTCATGCGCGGCTGCCATCCATGCGTTCAAACGCAGGTTTAATACCACCAGGATTATTGCCCAGGTCAACGCCAGATGTCCGGCCGCGGCTCGCGTTGCGGCCACTCCAGCCTTGCCTCGTAGACTGACGGATTTCCAAACACCCAACCCGACCATCAGTCCGGCAAGGATTCCGGCCGACACCCGGTCATTCAACCGCCATGCGATCCAGACAAAGTACAAAAAAAAGACCAGATACTGGCCGGCCGCCACGACAGCACATGTGCCCGGCGTCATCGCCCGTCGGAGGGTTCCCACGGCTCGCTCGCTCTCTTGACGGACCACCAGAAACCGCCGAACCATCACAATGGTCAATGTGGTTGCCACGACGGCATAGAACCACCAGAAGCCCGCCATCACAGAAAAATACGTCTGGTCACTCCAGTCCAAGTGTTGGCTCAAGGAATTCATGGCGAACTGTACGGGGATACACCAAGCCAGCGCGAAAACCCAAAGACCGATGAACCAATTCCTTTTGACCCGGCGTTCGTGATCGGTCGGGGACGCACGAACAATCAGCCATTGAGCGGTGATTCCGCCAACAATGCTGATGATTGGCACCAGCCATGCGCCGAGAAGGGCCAACCAGCCGCCCGATTTTGCCGCTGCCGTGCCTTTTGCTCCCAAGCCCGCGCCAGCTGATGCTGCCGAGGCTGCGGCCATTGGCAGCGCCGCCAGCACGGCGCCGGAAAACGCCTGGCCCGGCGTTGTTCGCGTCAATGTTCCTTCGACGAACGCAATGACTTCTTCGTTGAGGAGTTTGCGTCCGCGCGCGAGGCGTTGCTTGACGGCGTCCTCGCTCAGCTCCAACTCGACGGCGACGCGCTCGACGGATTGTTGTTCGCGATAGAACAGAATGAGAGGCTGACGGTAGACATCGGGAATCCGTTCCAGCGCGCGCCAGAGGATGGCCTCTTCTTCACGGGTGACGGCTTGCGCCGATGGCGACAGCTCCGGTGACGGCGGATCATGAATCGCTTCGAGTGTCTCCGCCGCGTGAACAGGCTCGTGGCCCTGTCGGCGGAGTTCCTTGCCGACGAGGAAGCGGGTGATGCCGCACAACCAGGCGCGGAGGCGCGCGGGCTCGCGCAGTTCGGAGAGCTGTTTCCACGCGGCGATAAACGTTTCCTGGGCAAGGTCTTCGCTGAGGGTCAGGCTGCCCGTGGCATTGTAGGTGATCGAGCAGACGAGCGATTGATACCGCTCGACGATCTGGCGGTAGGCATTGCGGTCGCCCGTCAGGCTCCATTCCACCAGTTGTTCATCGCTGTTCGCCGCCGGCTGCATTGTCTGGCTTGTCATCATATCACCGTATAAGTACCGGGAAAGCATGAACAGGTGACAGGAAATCTGTCGATACGCCCCGTCAGCTGTGGTCAACCATGTGTAAGTGACTGATGTTCAGCGTGATGGATGGGTCGAGCCATATGGTGAATCGCAAATGGTGAGGCGTTGACGCCCTGGCAATTTTTTACAAGTCTTTTACGTGCCATGCGAGGGATGTCGGCATAGAGTTACGCGTGCACGGGGCACACAGTCCTATGCGAACAACTATACGGAGGATTAAGGAATGAGACGTTTACTGAAGCGCAAAATTGGCGGCTTTACACTGATTGAGTTGCTGGTGGTCATCGCGATTATCGGGATTCTGGCGGCGATGCTGCTGCCCGCGTTGAACCAGGCTCGTGAAAA
>JBEKBH010000024.1:0-56353 GCA_050015495.1 Verrucomicrobiia bacterium | reverse complement strand
CGTAAATCCTTTCATAAACGCATGGAGGGCGGGAATCACCCCCAGGTCGTCCAATACGGCCGGGCGCAAATCCCGCGCGAACCGATGGACGATATCCACCGACTTCTCGACCATCCGTTGCGCACTGGAGATCTTATTCTGGAGGCCCTTCGTGTTGTGTGAAGCCTCGATTTTTAAGGCCGCCAGCCGGACATTGATACCGGTCAAGGTCTGGGCAATTTCATCGTGCAACTCGCGACTGATCCGCTTACGTTCTTCCTCCTGCGCCAACAGAAGCTGGCGGGAGAGCAGCCGCAACTGCCCCTGCAAGTGGTGCGACTGCTTTAATAACTGACTGTAGTGTCGCTCGCTACTACGGAGGGATTCCTCCACCGTCTTGCGCTGGGTGATTTCCCGTTTCAACTGACGGTTCGAATCGGCCAGATCCGCGCTGCGCCGGTTCGACATCTCGATCATTTGATTCAAACGAATGTTGGCTTCGCGCGCGGTGCGATGAGTCTTCTCGATTGGGGTGATGGCCTCGGCAAAAAACCTTCCTGCCCGACGGACCATCGCGTCCCGGGTCCTCGCAGAATAACCCGGCAACACGAGGGTGATCAACGCTCGCTCGTGAATCCTGGCCAGGTCCAACGTCTCCAACCCGGTGGCCATGGCCTGCCGGCCCAATCTCTGTGCCGACTCGGAGCCTGCCCGTAAGCCATGTTTCAGGTGCTTTCGCAACGCCGCCTGATAGCGTTGCGATAATCCGGTGAGCTTACGTGTCATGTTGTTTGCCGAATTCACGGGCGAACCGATTCATCGTCTTGACTGATTTTTCCACCAACCGCTGTGTGCTGGCAATTTCTTTTTTGAGGCCCATGGCATTGACCGTCGCTTCGTTTTTCAACGTCAACAGTCGGACATTGATTCCCAACAACGTCTGGGCAATTTCGTCATGCAATTCGTGGCTCATCTGCGTTCGCTTGTCCTCCTGCGCCAACAAAATCTGATGGGTCAGATGTCGTAAGTGCTCCTGCATGAGGTGCGACTGCTCCAGTAAATTGGTACGATGTTTCCCGCTTTTTTCAAGAGCTTCCTTCGCGGCCTTGCGCCGAACGATTCCCCGTTTCAGGTGACGGCCAGAGGCAGCCAGTTCGACCGCTTGTCGGTCGAGTGTCCGGGCCAGTTGATCCAAGTGGACGTCGGCCTTGAGCGCGGTGCGATGAGTCTTCTCGATTGGGGTGATGACCTCGGCAAAAAACATCTCCGCCCGTTTGATGATCCCGTCTCGGCTGCTGGAGGCTTCCAGTGAAGCGACGGCTGCCTCGTGAATCCTCGCTACGTCCAACGTCTCCAGCCCGAGGTTCATGGCCCGGCGTCCCAGTCCGCGCGCCGGTTGCAGGCTGGCCCGCGGGCCTTGCTTCAGATGCTTGCGCAGCGCCGTCACGTATTGTCGCGACAGCCTGGTCAGTTTTCGCTTCATAATATTTGTGTGAACTTTTGCGCTACAAATCCACTATCACTCTCTGACGATTGCTTCGAGCCGTCCATGGGGTAAAACCCGACCTATCCGCCATTCATCAGTAGGGTTACACCCCATGGCGAATGTCCAGCCCACCGCGTAACCTATCTCGGAATGCCGGAGAAAACTCTCGGGTGCATGCCGGGATTGAGTCATGAAGTGGCCATCGTCAATGTCGAATCGTTCGTGGCGGGCCAAGTGGACGCTTGGCATCGGGATTGCCCTGATCGTCTATACGCTTGTGGGGTTCCTCCTTCTGCCCGCAATCATCAAGTCACAGATGCTGAAGCGACTGCCCGCGCTCACCAGGCGCGTGGTCACCGTGCAGCAGGTCAAACTGAATCCCTTTACCCTGGCGCTGACAATCCGTGGATTCACGATGAAGGAGACGAATGGCGACGTATTCTCCTCGTTCGATGAGTTGTACGTGAAACTCCGACTCGTCTCGTTCTTCAGGCGCGCCTTTGTGTTCAAGGAGATCAGGCTCAAGAAACCGTTTGGGAACGTCATCTTCCAGCAGGATGGAAAGTTCAATTTCTCCAACCTGTTGAGCGCATTGCCGCCTGAATCCAAACCGAAGATTGAGTCGCACAGATTGCCGCACTACATGGTCGAGCGACTCAGCATTGAGGACGGCGCGCTTATGTTTCACGATTTGAACCGAAAGGTTCTACTGAAACTCAGCCGGATCGGTCTGACAATGGCCGGGCTTTCGAATCAGACGACCACGCCCATCCCGACGATGATATCCTTTGTTTGCAACGAATCCGGAACGGCTGTGTTGCGGGGCACCGTATCTCCATTTGCACGCGCGGCAGACGTTCAAGTCCAGGTGACCAATCTGGATCTGCGAGCCATCCAACCGTACGTCGAGGAAATCTGGAATCTCGAAATCACCGGTGGTGCGCTCACTGCCAATGGGCGTGTACTCTATACGGCAGCCGGACATGGAGTTCCGCTCGTACAGTTCACGGGGCAGCTCGGCGTTGCCAACTTCACCTCCGTGGACTCGGGGGCGCGCAAGGAACTTATCAAGCTGGATTCGCTCACCCTCAGCGGCATTGACCTGCGGTATCTGCCCCACGGCCTCGACGTCGCGGCGGTCAACGTTGTTGGGCTGAGGGGCAACATAGTCATCTTCCCCGACAAGAATTCTAACTGGAAAGGCATGGTCAATAATGCCGAGCAACTCCAAGAGCTGATCGTGAAGCTCCAGTTGAATAAACTTTTTCCTTTCCAGATCGGCACGGTGTCCTTTGAAAACTGCTCGTTTGCCTTTGCCGACCGATCGATCGAGCCCAATGTTGTTTCTGAACTTCAGGATGTCGCCGGCACCGTCACGGGGCTGTCCTCCGCCGCGACAGGGACTACGAGGGTGGACCTAAACGGAAAAGTGGACGACCACTCGACGTTTACCATTACGGGCACGATGAACCCGCTGGCCGACGATCTGAAGATTGATCTCACTCTTTCTTTGAAGAACGGGGAAATGACGCCCGGATCCCCGTACGCTGCGAAATTCGTCGGTTATCCAATCCACCAAGGCCAGCTCTCGCTTGAGGCGCATTACACTGTAAACCAGCGCGTTCTCAGGGCGGACAACAAATTCAGTGCACGTCAATTGAAGCTGGGTGCGAAGGACGATAGTCCCGATGCCACGCAACTCCGCATCAAACTCGCCATCGCGTTGCTGCAGGATCGCGACGGCGTCCTTGCGTTCGATGTGCTCGTGAACGGAAATCTGGACGATCCCCAATTCAAACTCGGCCCGGTCATCACGCAGATGTTCATGAACGTCGCCCTAAAGGCCCTGAGCAATCCCTTCGCGCTACTCGGCTCGCTGGTTGGCAGTGGCGAGCAACTGAGCTTCGTTACTTTTGAGCCCGGCCGCTCCGACTTCGCAACCGGAGAAACCAAGAAGCTGGATACGCTCGCGAAAGCGCTCTTCGCGCGTCCCGCTGTCGAACTCGAAATCACCGGCTCTGTCGACACCACAAGCGACCGTTTCGCCCTGGCCAAAATCAAACTTCACCAGCAACTCAAGGCCCGTCGGATCAAGGAACTCACCGCTGAGGGAAAAACGACCGGCCCCGCCGACACATTCCAAATTGAGCCACAGGATTACGAGCGCCTGATCCACATGACCTATCTTGAGGTTATCGGCACAAAGCCGGTCGTCACGGCCGAGCCACCGTCTTCGACGGGGCCTACACAGAATTTCGGGCCGGGCGAACCGTCAGATGAGGAGGTGAACCAGTTGTCGCGGCTTCCACCCCAGCCTGCAACGGCCTTCGCCGATCTCACCCTCGCGGATGCGGAAGCGAGAATCATCGAAACGATCGAAGTCACGCCAGACGATTTCCGCGCCTTGATGCAAGCGCGCGCGGACAACGTGCAGAAGTACCTGTTGCAGACCGGCCAGGTTGGCGCGGAACGGATGTTCATCATTGCGCCCAAACCCGTCGATCCATCGTACCAAGGCAAGAGCCGGGTGGACTTGTCGCTGCAGTGAGTATTTGGGGGTAGGGTTGTACCCCATGGCACGGGATCAGTTCCTCGCCTAGCGTACCCTCAGTAACCAACCCAACGCTGTAGCAACAGAAAGAAGGAAGTAGCATGAGAGTAAGATATTCATTGGCGCTTGTAGCGGCGGTGGCCGCCCTGGTGGGCAGCAGCACGCCACTGCGGGCGTCCGAGACGGATGACCGCATCGAGTCCTCGTTCACGAAGAGCTTCGTCTACAAGACCTATTTGAAGGACGAACACATCAAGATCAGCTCCAAGGATGGAGCCGTTACCTTGTCGGGCGACGTGTACAACGAAACCCACAAACCGATGGCCCAGGACACCGCCGCAGCGCTGCCCGGGGTCACGAGCGTGGACAATCGTATCGCCGTCGTCGGCGACCAGCCCGCCGAGAGCTCGGATACGTGGATCAGCATGAAAGTGAAAGCGGCATTGCTGTATCGTCGTAACGTCAGCGGTACCAAGACCGAAGTGTACGTGAAAGATGGCATCGTGACGTTGAAAGGCGTGGCCGCCAACCAGGCCCAAAAAGACCTGACCACGGAATATGCCAAAGACATCGACGGTGTGAAAAGCGTGGAGAACGAGATCGTCGTGTCCGCGAGCCTGGAAACACGCGGCGAAACAACGGGCGAAAAGATTGACGACGCCTCGATCACTGCCCAGGTCAAGGGATCATTGCTGTCGCATCGCTCGACCAGCATGCTCAGCACCAAGGTCACGACGACCGATGGCGTGGTCACGGTAAGCGGCACGGCCAAGAACGAAGCCGAAAAGGCCCTGGTCACCAAGCTTGTCACCGACATTAACGGTGTCCAGAGCGTGGTCAACAACATGACCATTGCGACGACCGTATCCAGTAACAAGTAGACATTCACTCATTGCTGGCTGGTGCGGGGGGTAGTGAGGGGTGCACCAGTCGGTAATGAATCAAAGGCAGACAGAAGCAGAGTGAAAGGAAACCAGACATGAAGACAGAACATGCGGGAATGATTGAATCGGTAAAAGACGGGATTGTTGCCGCGGTCAAAGGAGGCGGTGACATCGTCCAAGCAACGGTAGATACCGTCAGCAACACGCTCTCCACAAGCCTCAAGGATGCTGGCAAGGTGGGCTCGTCGGCGACCGCAGCCATTGGCGACGTTGCCGGCGGCGCGATTCAAGGCGCCGCACACGTCGGCGCGCATCTTGGACATGCCTCGAAAGGAATCGTAATCGGAGTGCTCCGCGGCACCAAACATGTTGGCAGCGCGGCCATGGATACCATCGGCCATACGGCCGAGGCGGTCATCCAGCACACGGCCGCAGTCGGCGGCAAACTGGAACACGCTTCGACCGGCTTGGTTGAAGGCGCAATTCATTCCGCCAAAGGGGTCGGCGTGAACGCCGAGGACGCTGTGTCGGCGGTTGCCGATGGAGCTTTGAAGGCGGCTGGCGAGGTGGGCTCGACCGCTGTGGAGACAGTTCGTAACGCCGTGACCAAGACCGCGCATGGCGCCAAGGTCGTGCTGAAACAACCCAAGGTGGCCGAGCCAGTAACAAGTAGTCATTAGAACCGCTGCCCACTGGCGCGAGAAGTAAATGGCGCACCAGCCGGCAGTGGAAAACAAACCAAACCGAAAGGGAGAATCATATGTTGTGGACGATTGCAGTAGTACTGATGGTTCTGTGGGCGCTGGGAATGGTGAGCAATTACACGATGGGAGGGTTTATTCACCTCCTGTTGGTGGTTGCCATCATCATGGTCCTGGTCAACGTCATCAGCGGCCGGAGAGCCGTGTAGTAAAGTGGTTAACGAAGAAAAGGAAACCGGAGGTTCGAAATGAATTCAAAAACGATTGCACTTGTACTGATCGCACTCGGCATTGTGGTGCTCGCGTACTCAGGCATCACGTACACGACGAGAGGAAAGCCTGTTAACATCCTCGGCGCGCACATTGAGACTACACAAAGCCACTTCATTCCCCCGGTGGCCGGTGCGCTTGTGCTGGCCGGCGGGATCGTATTGCTTATCGTGAATCCCCAAAAAGCCTGAGTCAGCTTATAGAGGCTGACCAACCGTCTGTTTATGCGATGGCAAACAAGATGTGTCGCGATCTGTCTGGGGCTGGCGTGGCTGAACTCGGGACCAGTCTGTCACGCCGCGGACAATCAGCGGGCGCGGGAAATCGTGGATCGAGTGGGTCGGCTGTTTATCAGCCAATCCAGCATCGCCACAGTGGAAATGCAGATCACCAGGGAAGACTGGCAACGGAAGATCTCGATGCAGTTCTGGTCGCTCGGTGAATCGAACATCCTCGTCCGCATCCTCAGTCCGCAGGAAGATGCGGGCACGGCCATCCTGAAAGTGGGCAACAAGCTCTGGTATTATCTGCCAAAAGCGAACCGCACGGTGAAGATGCCGGCTTCCATGATGATGACCTCGTGGATGGGCAGTCACTTCACCCTCAATGACCTGGTAAAAGAGAGTCGCCTCACCAACGACTATGTGATTGTGACCTCTTTTGAAGGACAGCGGGATGGAGTCACGGTGTCCGAATATACCCTGACACCCATGCCAGCCGCGGTGGTGGTGTGGGGGAAAATTACCCTGGAGATCCGTCAAGCCGACCGGATGCCCGTACGTCAGCGGTACTATGACGAGGACGGCAAGCTGGTCCGGGAACTGACCTTTTCCGATTACAAAACCGTGAGCGGAAGGCTCATTCCGACGCGTCTGGTCATGCAATCCATGGACAAGGCCGATAGCAAAGCAGGCGCGAGTGGTGGTGTTTTGGCTCAGGGGGTGATGCGACCTCTGGACCAAGCGGTTGAACAGACGACGATCACGTACGAAAAGATCAACTTCGACGCGCCGATTAGCGCGGGGACGTTTTCCCTGGAGAAACTGAAGCAATGAGCGGACGGCTGCTGCGACTCGCGTGGCGCAATCTCTGGCGTAATCCCAGACGGACGCTGATCGCCATGGTAGCAATCGGCTTCGGCTACGCCATGCTGCTGTTCGTGGCGTGCCTGATGTCCGGGTTGAGGCAACAGATGATCGAGAGCGGCACGGACCTTGTTCTCTCTGATGTTGAGGTGCACGCTCCGGGTTACTACCCGGATCGTCCCACACTTCAGACCTTGGGAGGGCGAAACGGGACGGATGTCAGCGCGCTGGTTGCCGCCATCGCCGCCGACCCGCGGGTTCAGGCTGCGAGTCCCCGGGTGTACGGCTATGGCTTGGTCAGCGCGCCCCATCAATCGGCGGGGGCGCAACTTCTCGGCGTCGTCCCCGATCAGGAACAGAAAATTACTGTGCTGCAAACCCGGATGGTAAAAGGGAGCTACCTGACCGGACGGATGCCCAAAGGTATCGTGATGGGAGATAAACTCGCCACCACGATTGGCGTCAAAGTGGGATCGGAAATCGTCTTGTTGACACCGGCGGCCGATGGATCGACGGGAAATGACGTGTACACGGTAGCCGGGATGTTTCACACGGGGCTTGACGCCATGGACCGGGGTCTGGTGCTCATGTCTCTCGCTTCTTTGCAGGAGTTGTTGCGCCTGCCGCCGGGAAGGATCCACGAAGTTGGGATCAAGCTCCATGACATCACCACGGCGACGACGACGGCGGCGGCACTTGAGTTGCAACTGCGCAAGATTCTGCCGGTTCGGGTGAGGGCTTGGCCGGAGCTGGCACCGGAGCTGGCCGACTACGTGCAGTTCAACCGCCGTGTTACTTTCATTCTCTTTTCCATCTTCTTCCTGTTGGCAGTCATGGGCATCGTCAACACCATGCTCATGGCGATCATCGAGCGCACGCGCGAGCTCGGCATGCTAATGGCCGTTGGAATGCGTCCCGATCAGGTGGTCGGCCTCATCGTGGCGGAGGCGGCAAGTTTGGCTGGAGTCAGTCTGGTTTTGGGAGGAGCGCTTGCAGTACCGCTCCTTTGGTATTTACAGATTCATGGTCTAAACATGGGTGGCAATGGAAGCGCGGTCTCTCTGGCTGGAGTTGTGGTAGGCCCCCTCTGGTACGGCCGGCAGGATTTCACGGTCTACACTCAGGCCGCTCTGGGCCTGGCCGTCACGGCTCTGGTGTCGGCCCTCTATCCCGCGTTGCGGGCGGCTCGCTTTCGCCCGGCGGAGGCGCTCCGAAAGGTTTAGCGATGACGGGTATTCTCCTGCTGGTGAAAATCGGGTGGCGCAATCTCTGGCGCAATCCCCGCGGGACCCTGCTGACGGCGCTGGCTTTGGGTTTGGGTCTGACCTTGCTGCTGATTTCCTTGGGGCTGCTCGATGGCAGCCACGAGCAAATGGTTGGTAATGGGGTGAGATTCGGCACCGGGCACGTCGTTATCCAGGCACAGGGGTATCAAGACTCCGGGTCTGCGGAGCTATTGCTGCCGGCCCGGGTCGTGTCCACGACCGGGGAGTTCTTGCACACCGAGGCCCTGAGGCATTTTGTGCGGGGCGTGAGTCCCCGGCTGTTGGCCTCTGGACTGCTGAGTTCCGCAGACAACGCCAGTGGCGTGAGCATGATGGGGGTCATCCCCAAAGAGGAACGGGCCGTATCCTTGATTCCCCAGCGAATCGTCGAGGGGAACTATCTGAATGACGACCAACAATCGGGCGTTGTCATTGGCGTGGAGTTGGCCCGCAAGCTCGACGTGAAGCTCGGGGCCAAAGTCGTGCTCATGACTCAGGCGGTGCAACCACCCGACACGGAGGCGACGGGCGCAGGAGGTGGAGACATGCAGAGCACTCTACTGCGGGTGACCGGAATCTTTCGCACGGGTATCCAGGCGATCGATGCCCACGTCATCCAGTTGCCGTTGCCTGAGGCCCAAGCACTGCTCGGAGCGCCCGGCCGGGTCACTCAGATTGCTGTCCTCCTGGAACGGGAGGGTGATTCGCTGATGGTGGCCCAGGGCTTGCGGAAGCAGTTGACGGGAGTTCCGGTTGAAATCCTCCCGTGGCGGGAATCCATGCCGACACTGGCTCAGCTCTTCTTGTTGGACGACGCCTTTAATTATGTCATGAACGGTGTGGTGCTCGCGATGGTCGGGTTGGGGATACTCAACACGATACTCATGCGAGTAATCGAGCGCCGTTATGAATTCGGTCTCTGTTCGGCTCTGGGCCTGCAGCCTGTGCAGCTTGGCGTTATGATCATTGGCGAGTCGTTGGCGCTTACGACGATCAGCCTCGCTCTGGGGCTGGTGCTGGGGTTGAGCGCCCAGCATTATTTCGCCACCGCCGGGTTGGATCTGCGCTGGTTCTTCCACAGCAGCCTTCCCACCGCTCTCGTTTTTGACCCGATCATCTACTCGCGTTTGAGCCTGACGCGAATCGCGTCATCCGTTGGCATTGTGTTTCTGACGGCGACCATCATCTCCTTTTATCCGGCGTTCAAAGCCGCGCGAACCGAACTGCCCGGCGCATTGAAGGTGTTTTAGCATGATTGGGAGAGCAATATGACCCAGTGGGCAGTGGAACTGAAAGACGTGAAGAAAACGTACCGCACGGGAGCAATCGAGGTTCCGGCCCTGCGCGGGATCAATCTGCGGATCGCTCCCGGAGAATTTCTCGCGATTGCCGGCCCGTCCGGCTCTGGCAAAACGACGTTGCTGAACATCATTGGTGGACTCGACCGAGCCGATACCGGAGAGGTGTTGGTGGAAGAGAAGAACCTCCAACTCTTATCCTCAGGGGAGCTGGCTCGTCTGCGGCTGCAGCGCCTCGGCTTCGTCTTCCAAGCGTACAACCTGTTGCCGGTGCTGACCGCCATGGAGAACGCTGAATTTACCTTGCTCCTGCAAGGCGTTTCGATGGAACAGCGAAAAGAACGGGTGCAAAAGCTATTTGCAGAAATCGGCTTGGCCGGCCTTGAACATCGTCGTCCCGGCGAGCTGTCCGGCGGGCAACAGCAGCGAGTGGCGGTAGCGCGAGCCATGGTTAGCGAGCCGGCATTGATCCTGGCGGACGAGCCCACGGCGAATCTCGACTCGGTGACGGCGACCGCTCTTCTCGAAGTGATGGAACAACTCAATCGCGTTCACAACACGACGTTCGTCTATTCCACCCATGATCCTCAAGTCATGGAACGGGCACGGCGGTTGATTCGCTTGCATGACGGTCAGATCGCCAGTGATGTGGCGCATGCCGTCCCCGCGCTCTGAGCCATGACCAAAATCACCTTAAAACAACGAGCCCGAGGGTTTTGGCACAAGCTGACGCACCTTGATGCCCGGCCCGACCAAATCGCAGCCAGCTTCTCTATCGGCATCGTTGCCAGTTTCCTGCCCCTGAATCCATCCCCCATCATCGTGGCGACCGGGGTTGCGTGGTTGCTGAAGAGAAACGTGATCGCCGCGGTTGCCGGGGCGACCGCGGCGATTCTCTATACGCCGCTCTTGCCCGTAATCTGGCTGGCGGAATATCAATTGGGGAAGTTGATTCTCCCGGTGCAACATCCGCTAATGTTGGACCACGCACGACTGTGGGACGTTTTGCAAAAGGGTTGGGATGTTTACGCCGCCATGCTCGTTGGCTCGATCATCATCGCCACACCCGTCACGGTGCTCACCTATTTCGTCGTCAAACAACTCGCCGAGAGATGGGCTCGGCAGAAAAAGAAAGCCGCAATGTTCAGGCTGATGGCTGCCTCGGGTCCGGCCATTGCCAACGGGTCAGATGCCAGCCGTGTCCTTCCACGGTAAGAGTGGCTGCATAGCCGGGGGCGGGGGTAAGTTCCTGAAGAGACCAACGGGAGGCTTCGGATGGATCTCTTTGGGCGCGGAGTACGGCGACTGGTTCCCCAGGAGCCAGCGACACGTCAAACTGGTCCAGGGGCAGTGAAAGTCCTTCGCCCCGGGCCTTGATGTAGGCCTCCTTGCGCGTCCAACAGCGAAAGAACGCCTGACGTTGCGCCTCGATGGGGAGTGCCCGTAGCGTCGCAACCTCCCGCGGCGAGAAAAACTGCTCGGCGATCTCCACGACTTCTAGATCAAAACGGATGTGCTCGATGTCGATGCCTACCTCCCGACCACGAGTGACCGCGAACAGTGCGACTCCATGGGAGTGGGACACGTTAAAGCGGATCGCATCATCGTCAGTCTCCCCAGCCAGGCCAGGCTTTCCATGAGAGCTGTAGTAAAAGGACAGGCTTTCGGGTGTTCGATGCAAGTAGCCGCCGAGGATGGCCCGGAGCACCCCACGAGCGGCGATAAAGTGCTGGCGGTCTCTCTCAAAATAAAACTGCTCCGCCCTCACGTGTTCATCCGCGGCAAGGTTGTGGAGGAGGCGCTGAATCTGTGACGGGGTCTGATCCAACATCGCCCGCCAGACATGAACCTCATCGTCACCCAACACCAAAATTCCTGGTGGAGATCGCCACGGAAGAACACGAGGAGTGATGGGTGCGGCCTTCATGTGGTGGTTCTCACCCGTCTCGGCGCAGTACCTGGGAGAGCGCCTTGAGAAGGAGCGGCTGAGTTGTGTTCCAGAAGAAGTGGTCGCCGTCAAACATCCGCAACGAGAAGGAAGCGCTCGTTTGATCACACCAGGCTTCGAGATCGCCACGACTCACCCGGTGATCTTGCAAGCCGCCAAAAACGGAGACCGGGCAGTCGAGCCGAGGCTCGGTTGCGTACACGTACGTTTCGTAAACCGCGAAATCTGCCCGCAGGATGGGAAGCATGATCTGCATGAGTTCCATATCTTCCAACACTTTTTCGGGAATGCCATTCAGGCGGCTCAATTCGACCAAGAATTCCCCCTCGGGCAGGGCATGGAGCGGCCGGTCTCGATGAGGGATTTGCGGCGCGCGGTCCGCCGAGACAAACAGGTGAACCGGCTGAACACCAGTCTGTCGCCGGAGCTGACGGGCGAGTTCAAAGCCAACCAACGCTCCCAGACTGTGACCGAAGAAGGCGAACGGCTTGTCCAAAAGTGGCACCAAGGCTTGGGCGAGGGCTTCGATGAGAGGCGAAAGTTGTGTGAACGGCGTCTTTATCAGCCGGGTTCCCCGACCGGGGAACTCAACCGGACAGATCTCAACATCCGCTGGCAAGCCGTCCGACCAGGTGCGAAAAATCGAGGCACCGCTTCCTGCGTACGGAAAGCAGAACAGCCGGAGCCGGGCTTGCGGGTTCGGTTTGCGGAAGGCAATCCAGGAGTCAAACGCGGTTGCGGTGGTCATGGATCAATCTTTCCTGCTGCCCCATTTTCTTCCGCCTCTGCAGATTGCGCCCGGTCGAGGCAGGCCGTCAGTTTCTCTCCCAGAACTTGAACGTGAGGCTCGTACATCAGGTTGGCGTGATTACCCGGAACGACGTGGACCTCCACTCCACCGCTGGCCCATTCACCCCACCCCAATGTCGGATCGGAAGACGCGCCCGCTGGCGTTTCACTCGCCTTGAAGAAGGTGATTCGACCCTGGTAAAGATGCAGTCCGTAGTTCTGCGTCGCGCGCAGGTCGCTCCGGACGAGCGTAACAAACCGGCGGGCCTGGGAAACATCCAATTCCTCGGGTACCAAGCCGGCGCTCTTCGCCTGTTCCAGCATAAACGCCAACCGTTCGTCTTTGGGAAGCTCCGCCAGGGACTTCATTGGACCAAACGAAATACCAAAGTACTGTTCGACCAACCCGATCGCTTCAGAATCTTCCTCCGGAAACGTCTCATCGGGAGTCGGAATCCGACCGTCCAGTAAGGCGAGCAACGCCACCCGCTGACCTTGCGCTTGAAGTTGCTGCGCCATCTCGAAGGCGACCACGCCTCCCATGGACCATCCTCCCAGAAGGTACGGCCCCGTCGGCTGAACGGTCTGCAGGGCCTGGATGTAATGGGCCGCCATGTCCTCGATCCGCGTGTGCGGGTCTTGTCCGTCTTCCAGACCCCTAGCTTGCAGGCCGTAGCACGGCTGATCAGGACCCAGAAGCCGCGCCAGATGAATGTAGGGGAAAACGTGTCCGCCAGCGGGATGCACGAGGAACAGCGGCCTCTTGGTCCCACCAGGTTGAATGGCCACCAACGAGGACGACGCGCCGGGCGTGGCCTGCTGACGGAGAACACCGGCGAGATGCTCAACTGTTGCTCCCTGAAAGATGGTCGTCAGCGGAAGTTGCTTACCCAGCCGTTTCTCAACGAGAGAGAATAAACGCACCGCCAGCAGAGAGTGTCCTCCCAGTTCGAAAAAGTTGTCTCTCACTCCGACCGGTCGAACGCCCAGAACCTCCTCCCAAATGTGCGCGAGTTGGAGTTCGAGGTCATCGCGGGGCGCGACGAAAGCCTTCTCTAACTCGGGCCTGGATCGATCCGGTGCCGGCAGTGCCCGTCGGTCCACTTTCCCGTTGGGTGTCACCGGCAAAGCCTCGAGCAGCACGACTACCGCCGGCACCATGTACTCGGGCAGCTTTTCCTTCAGAAAGCGACGCAGTTCATCAATCGACGAGTCCGCGACCACATAGGCCACCAACCGCTTCTCGTTCGGCGCGTCTTCCCGAGCCAGAACTACAGCCTCCCGGACGGCCGGGTGTTGGCCAAGCACGGCTTCGATTTCTCCCAGTTCGATGCGAAACCCACGGATCTTCACTTGGTGGTCAGCACGACCGAGGAACTCGATGTTCCCGTCAGGTCGATAGCGGGCCAGATCGCCGGTCTTGTACATTCGTGCTCCGGGCTCGGCACGGAAGGGGTCTGGAATAAATTTCTCGGCGGTCATCTCCGGCCGGTTCAGATACCCTTGGGCCAGACCCTCCCCCCCGATATGCAGATGGCCGGGAACACCGATCGGAACGGGGTTGCCGTGCTGGTCCAGAATGTAGATCGCTCGATTGGCGAGGGGCCGTCCGATGGGCACCCGTTGATACGTCGTGTTCTCACCGGAACAAGGAGCAATTTCGAAAGCCGTTGCCGTGATTGTCGTCTCGGTCGGGCCGTACGCATTGAGGAGTCGGATTGAACCCACCGGTGTTTGCTGCCAGAGCTTGAGAACATCGGGCAACATCGTATCTCCGCCGACAATGAAAAGTCTGGGCTGAATGTTCGGGACCAGCTCCGTGACGCCCGCCCATTCTCGAGCCAGTTCCTGCCAGTAGGCGGTTGGAAGATTGAGGACTGTGAGTCCGTATTCGGAAATCTTCCGATGTAATTCAGCTGGATGCCAGATGTTCGTCCCCATGACAACCAGCCGGGCCCCGATGATCAGTGTCGGTAGGATCTCCTCCAATGACACATCGAAACTCAACGAAGCAAACTGGAGCACCACATCGCTGGAGCCCAATTCGTAGTACCGTTGAGCATTCCGGCAGTGTTCGACAATCGAGCCGTGCGAAACGAGGACGCCCTTGGGCTGCCCCGTCGATCCCGAAGTGTAGATTACATAAGCCAGGTTCTCGGGGAGGGTTGAGTTGCCGGGGTTCTCTCCGCTCCCATGGGCAATGGTCTCCCAGCCCGAATCCAGACAGATGACTTTGGCATCGTGCTCCCCCAGCCGCGCCACCAACCGCTCCTGCGTCAACAACACCTGCACCTGGGCATCTTTCAACATGAAGGCCAGCCGCTCCTTCGGATACGCCGGGTCCAGGGGCACAAACGCGCCGCCGGCCTTGAGAATGCCCAGCAATCCGATGACCATCTCCAACGAGCGTTCCATGCAGATGGCCACCAGTACATCGGGTCCAACTCCCAGCGCCCGCAAGTAATGCGCCAGTTGATTGGCACGGCGGTTCAGCTCTTCATACGTCAACTGCTCAGCTTCGAACACGATAGCGCTGGCGTCCGCCGTCCGCTCCACCTGCCCCTCAAAGAGTTGATGAATACACACATCTCCCGAACAATCGGTCTTGGCGCTATTCCACTCCACCAGCAGTTGTTGCCGCTCGGCTTCGGTTAAGAGCGGCAAGTCCGAAAGGCGTTGCTCGGGATCTGCGACCATGCCCTCCAACAGGATCTCGAAATTCCCCAGCATCCGGGCTATCGTGCCCGCCTCAAACAGATCGGTGTTGTACACGAATGCGGCCGTCAGCCCTTGTTCGGTGTCCACGATCTGCAGCGTCAAATCAAAGTGAGCCGTCTCGCTGTCCCCCTCGACAGGGCTCAGGGTCAAGCCCGGCAACTCGACCGTTCGCAGTGGAGCATTGTGCATCACGAACATCACCTGAAAGAGCGGATTGCGGCTCAAATCCCGCTTCACGTGCAATTCTTCGACCAGCCGATCAAACGGCAGGTCCTGATGGCCATACGCCCCCAAACACACCTCCCGCACCCGCCGCAAGAGCTCCCGAAAACCGGGATTACCGGAAAGATCCGTCCGCAAAACCAGTGCGTTGACGAAAAATCCGATCAGGCCTTCGGTCTCCAGCCGGTTACGGTTGGCGATCGGCGTGCCCACGATCAGGTCGTCCTGGCTCGTGTAGCGATACAGCAAGACCTTGAAGGCCGCCAACAACGTCATGAACAGGGTCACCCCTTCCTCGCGACTCAGCGCTTTGAACCCTTCCTGCAGATGTTTGGGCAACACCAACGTCTGGTGCGCCCCCCGGAAAGTCTGCACCGCCGGTCGGGGATGGTCCGTGGGCAGATCGATCAGAGTGGGGCCTCCGGCCAGCTGCTTCTTCCAGTAGGCAATCTGGGCTTCCAGTACTTCACCCTGCAACCACTGTCGCTGCCAGTGAGCGAAGTCCACATATTGAATGGGCAGCGCCGGCAGCGGCGACGATCCGCCGGCGCAGAAAGCGACATAGAGTGTCGCCACCTCTCGAACCAGTATTCCCGTTGACCAACCATCGGAGACAATATGGTGCATTGTCAGCAGCCCCACATGCTCCTCGTCGCCCAGCCGTAACACGGTGCCCCGTAGGAGCGGGCCTTGGGACAAATCGAAGGGCCGTTGGGCTTCGGCGGTGACCAATCGCCGGACCTCGGTTTCCCTCTCGTTCGCCGGCAGCTTCCGCAGGTCAACGACCGGCAGCTGGATCGTCAAGGTCGGGGCGATCACCTGCGTGGGCCGTCCCTCCACCTTCCCAAAGGTGGTGCGCAAGGATTCGTGGCGCTTGATGATTTCATTGAGACTCTGCTCCAGCGCCGCCAGGTTGAGTGGTCCCTTGAGGCGGATGGCGGCCGGAATATTGTACGCCGAGAGGCCCGGTTCCAACTGGTCGAAGAACCAAAGTCGCTGCTGGGCAAATGAAAGAGCCAGGTTTCCGGTCCGCGGAACCGGCAGAATGGGTGGCGCCAGAAGGTTCTGCCCGGCCTGACGGGCAGCCTCGACACTTTCCGCCAGACCAGCCACGGTCGGCACCTCGAACAAACGGCGTAGCGGAATTTCCACCTGGAAGCCTTCGCGAATCCGAGACACGAGTTGGGTTGCCAAAAGTGAATGGCCCCCGAGGTCGAAGAAATTGTCGTGGATACCCACCCGTTCAATGTTGAGGAGCTGGGCCCAGATTTCCGCCAGTGACTCTTCTGTCGAAGTGCGGGGTGCCACGAACGCCTTGTCCAACTCGGGTCGTGATCGGTCGGGCGACGGCAGTGCCCGGCGGTCGATCTTCCCGTTTGGCATCAATGGCAAGGCATCCAGCAGCACGAAGACTGCCGGCACCATATACTCGGGCAGTTTCTCCTTCAGAAAATTACGCAGATCGGTAGTCGTGGGGAGAGGTTCCCGCTCCGGCACCACATAGGCCACCAACCGCTTCTCGCCCGGCGCGTCTTCCCGAGCCACGACCACAGCCTCTCGCACGGCCGGGTGTTGGCCAAGCGCCGCCTCGATCTCTCCCAGTTCAATGCGAAACCCGCGGATCTTTACCTGGTGGTCGGCACGACCGAGGAACTCAATGTTCCCATCGGGCCGATAGCGGGCCAGATCACCGGTCTTGTACATTCGTGCTCCGGGCAGGACACGGAATGGATCTGGAACGAATTTCTCGGCGGTCAACTCCGGCCGGTTCAGATAACCACGAGCCACACCGGCGCCGCCAATGTACAACTCACCCGGCACGCCGATCGGGACCGGATGCAGCAAGGAATTTAAGATGTAGATCTGCGTGTTGGCGATGGGACGACCAATCGTCACCTCGTCTCCCCGGATAATTCTCGCGGCGGACGCGTTGGCGGTCGCCTCGGTCGGGCCGTAGATATTCCAGATCTGGAGATGTGGCATCGTGGATAAGGAGCGCGCGACCAGTTCTTTGCTCAACGGTTCGCCGCCGAAAAACAGGTACGCCAGACCTTCACCCGGCAACGTGGCTTGACCCGACTGGATTGCATGGAGGATAGCCGTCCATAACGACGGCACGCAGTTAAGTCCGACCTGTGTTCGCGCCGCGAGTGCCGCAAGCAGCTTCGTGGGCTCTGCCAGAACATCCTCCGGGAGAATCCACACCTCGCCGCCTCGCAGGAGCGGGGGGAACAATTGCTTCAGGCACATGTCGAAGGTCAGCTTCGTCGTCAGGGGCATGCAAAGTCCAGAGTCGCCCAGCGGACCCGCGTTGACCCAGCACAGGTAGTTGACGAGGCCGCCGTGCTCGCACATGACCCCCTTCGGCTGTCCCGTCGACCCCGAGGTGTACATCACGTAGGCAAGGCTCTGGGCGGTTGTCCCACTTATTGGATTCTTCTCGCTCTCCCGAGAGATGGCTTCCCACCCGGAGTCCAAGGACACGACGCGCCCTCCATAATCCGGCAGGCTATCCAGCCAATCTTTTCGCGTCAGCACCACTGGCGCGTTGGCGTCCTGCAGCATGAACGTCAGGCGCTCTTTGGGATAGGCCGGATCCAATGGCAGGTAAGCGCCACCGGCTTTGAGAATGCCCAGAACCCCGATGACCGTCTCCGGGCAGTGCTGCAGGCAAATGGCCACCGGGATCTCCGGTCCGACGCCCAGCGATTGCAAGTGATGGGCCAGTTGATTGGCGCGAGCGTTGAGTTGAGCATAGGTCAGTTGCTGTTCCTCAAACACGACGGCCACGCAGTCCGGCATCCGCTGGACTTGCTCCTCAAACAATTGGTGGAGGCACTTGCCTTTGGGGTAATCGGTCTTGGTATCGTTGAACTCAACCAGCAGTTGCTGGCGTTCCGCACCGGTTAGAATTTCCAAATCACCGATCACGGCGCCCGGATCACAAATGACACTTTCCAGCAGCGCGTGAAAGTGTCCCGCCATCCGGGCGATGGTGGACGCATCAAACAGGTCGGTGTTGAAGCGAATGGATGCGGAAAGCGATCCGGTCGTCTCGATGATCAACATGACCAGATCCAGAGTCGCGGCCCGTCGTTCGAGGGGGATCGACTCCATCACAAACCCGCCAAGATCCATCCGTAGGCCGGTTTCGCCCCGCGCGAATGACGGTTCGGCCTGTTCCGCGACCCGGTGCGGTTTATCCAGGACGAACATGGCCTGGCAGAGCGGTGATCGGCTGAGATCCCGGGGTGGCCGGAGTCTTTGGACCAAACGAAGAGTGGGGTAATCCTGATGTTCGAGAGCCGCCAACACCGTCTGACGCACCTGACCCAGAAAGGCTCGGAAAGTTGGATTCCCGGAAAGAGTTGCTCGTAAGACAACCGGATTGGCAAAGAAGCCCACCAGCCCTTCAAACTCGGCCCGGCTCCGACCGACCATGGGAGAAGCCACGAGGATGTCTTCCTGGCCGCTGTGGTAGTAAAGCATCAGCTCGAACGCCGCGAGCAGGACCATGTACAGAGTCGCCCCTTCGGCTTTGGCAAGCGCCCGGAGCCGCCGGGCCAGTTCATCGTTCAGCGTGAAATCGTGCTGCGCGCCACGAAACATCTGAATTGGCGGCCGCGGCCGGTCAGTCGGCAGTTTGAGCACGGGTAACGGGCCAGCCAGTTGTTTCTTCCAGTAGTCCCAGAGCCCTTCGCCGTCCGGACTCGCCAGCATTTCGGTCTGCCAACGAACGAAGTCGGTGTATTGGAGATCAAGTGGAGGGAGAACTACTGGTCGACCGGCCTTTTCCGCCGGATACAGCACGCCGAGTTCGTTCAGGATCACCGCGAGGGACCAGAAATCGACCACGATATGATGAATGACCAACAACAGGATGTGTTCCTGTGCCGATCGAGTGAACAGATTCACCCGCATGACCGGCCCTCGTTCCAGGTCAAACCGGCGTTGAGTTTCCTCGACCAGCCGGGTCTGCAGCTCGTCCTCGCGCCAGGTTGAGGCATCGGTCTCATCGAAGTGGACCGCCTGATGGTTGTGGATCTGTTGAACGGGCTTGCCGGAGTGCACCTTAATCGTGGTCCGTAGGGAAGGATGGCGATCCACCAGAGCCTGAAACGCACGCCGGAAAGCTGGGATGTCTACATCGGAGCGGATGCGCGCCGCAAAACTGACGTTGTAAATCGAGCTTTCCGGCGCGAATTGGCACAGGAACCAGATCCCCTGCTGATTATCAGAGAGAGGACAAAACGATTTGGAACCGCTTGCCTTTTTCCGCAGGAGCTGCGCAAGAAGGGCGCGCTTTTCATTGGGGGAAAGATCGACAGTTTGTGGGGAGATCTGGCTCATTCACCAACCTTCTCCTCGCCCAACATGTCGGTGAGCAATGAACCCACTTGCTCATCTGAAAGCTGGTCCAGATTGGCCAACAAACGTTCCGCATTTCGCTGTTCCCCCGGCTGTGCCGCGGCCGAGGACAAAGGCGTCATCGGGTTGGCGACTTCGGCTGCCAGTTGATCAAGCACCGGGGTGACAGCCTGGTCAACGCTAAAGCCCTGAAGGAATTTCACCACCGGCACGTTCACTTTCAGGTCAACCGCGATCCGGTTTTTCAGCTCGACGGCCATCAATGAATCCAGTCCGAGATTATTCAGAGATTGATGTATGTCCAACTTGGATGGGCTGAGTCCGAGCACCCGGGCCACCTGCTCGCTCAGGTAGGATTGCAGCAATCGCCGACGTTCCACAGGTTCGGCCGCAAGAAGGGCATCCCTCCTTTCGCTCGTGTGACCCGCTGGACGGCGGACTTCGGCCTCCTCACGCGCCAGTTCAGAGAGCAGCGGCGAAGCGCTGCCAGTTGGATAGAACTCTCGATACTGCTTCCAGTTGACCGGCACGGCCACAACCTGGGTTGCGCTTTGGACGAGCAGTCGTCCCAGCATTTCCAGCGCTTGCTTGGGTGCGATGCTGCTGATTCCCAAGAGCGCGAGGCGCGCGGCAAGACGCTTGCCTCCAACCGAATCCGCGAATCCTTCACCGGCCCAAGCGCCCCAGTTGATACTCAGGGCCGGCTGGCCCCGGGCTTGCCGTTGATGCGCCAGAGCATCCAGGAAAGCGTTGGCGGCGGCATAGTTGCCCTGACCGGGCTGGCCCAGTACAGAGCCTGCGGAAGAGAACAATAGGAAGAAGTCCAGGGGATCGTCTTGGAGCAGGCGATGCAGCAGCCAGCCACCCATCACCTTGGGCCGCAAAACCGTATTTAATGCTGCCGCATCGAGTTGGATCAGCAGTCCGTCCTGCAACACTCCTGCCGCGTGCACGACACCTCGGATCGGCGGCCAACCCTCGGCGCGAAACTCGTTCAGAAAGCCGCTCAACTCTCCTTCATCCGCCACATCGACCGGCGCCAGATGCACGCACGCTCCCAAAGATTCCAGTTCCCGAATGGCGATGATTTGACGGGCCAAGCGACTTCCTGTTTCTACCAAACTCCAGTCCGAGCGCGGGGGGAGCTTAGTGCGTCCCAAAAGTATCAATCGTCGTGCGCCTTGCTCGACCATCCAACGCGCGACCAAGAGGCCGAGGTCCCCGAGTCCTCCACTGATCAAATAGCTGCCGTCTGTCCGCCACCTGACGGGACGTACTTGCGTGGCGGATGGGCGATGGTGAACCAAACGGCCCACGTATCGCCGCTCTTGACGGTACACAAGTTGATCCTCTCCATCCGAACTGGAGATTTCCTCCCACAACTGATGAGCGGCAGCGTCACGAAGCGATGCCCCGGGTTCCAGATCCACCAACCCTCCCCAGAACGTCGGGTGTTCCTGCGCAATGACGCGACCCAGTCCCCAAAGCGGTGACTGCGCGACGGACAACGGGAAAGACTCTTCTCCAGCCGCTTGAGCCCCCTGCGTGACCAACCACAATCGCGGGAGGTTAGGTAATTCCGTTCGCGCCAGTTCTTGCGTCAGCAGCAGGACATTGCCGCAACCCAAAATCTGGGCGGCATTCAGCGAGGCCACGGTGGTCTCATCTGAACGAGCACTATCAAGACTCCAGAGATGGACAATTCCACGATAGCCCGGCTGATCCGATACCAAAGCCGCCTCGAAGAGCCGATGGATGTCTTCTGGTCGCTCGGGACGGACGCGATAATGCTCACCATCCAATTTCTCGTACGATTCCCCGGCGGCAACCAGGATGCTCTTGTCACCCCGGGCTTCCAACAGCGCGGACAGCGCATCTCCGACGCCACCGTTGTCAGTAAAGATCAGCCAGCTTGCGCGATTCGCTGGCGCGGAAGGCTTTCCTGCCACGCGCTCTTTGGGCTGCCACTGAAACTCATAAAGCCAGTCGTCGAGATTCTCGACAGCCGCGCGCGGTGTGTCTTCGCCCAGGCATTCAAAGCGAAGTCCCTGAATCTCGACCGCCACGCGTCCCGCTTCATCGAGGAGTTGTACTTCTCCCGTTGTGGCATCTGCCTCCCGATGCTGCACCCGAGTGTGACTCCACAGATGTCGGTCCGGACGACCATGAACCCGAAATTGGTCGATGCGGGTTGGCAGGTAGATTCCGCGTCGGCCCTTTTCCATCGCTTCCGCCGCGACCGCAGCCCCGAGAACTTGTAACCCGGCATCGAGAATCGCCGGGTGAACTTGAAACCCATTAAACTCTGCCCCCGCCCCATCGGGCACCTGCACTTCACCCAACACATCGCCGTTATTCCGCCACAACTGGGAGATGCTCTGAAAAAAAGGACCGTAGTGGACGCCGTTTTCGCGGAGTCTCTGGTAATAATCCGGGCCGGAGATCTTCTCGACGCATCGAATTCGCATCTCCGTGAGCGTCTCCGGCCCGGCATCCGGAGTGGTGATGCTATTGTCCGGTTGAAGACAGACCTTGCCGGTCACATGCAGTATCCACGATGTACCGGAGTGCACCACGCCTCCCGGGCGACTGTAGATATGAAAGGATGCCGATCCATCTGCGCCCGGAGAGAGGATCACCTGAATCGTGTGGGTTCCGCCCTCGGGGAAGAAAAGTGCCCTGCGAAACTCAATGTCCTTCAGCGCAACAGATTGCGCTCCGAAAACTTCAACCGCGGCGGCCAAGGCCATCTCCACGTAGGCCGAGGCGGGTAACACGGCAATGCCCTGAATGCGGTGTTCATCTAGATATGGCAGGGAATTCTTGTCCAGTGTGGTTTCCCAGAAGTGGGTTCCTTCAGGATGCGCCGATGTGAAATGTCGGCCCAGGAGAGAATGGTTCCCTGTCCTGCTCCGGGAGACTTGCTCTCGGTGAGAGTCGGTGTCCCCTGTTGACGGCTCAAGCCAACAACGCTCCCGTTGCCACGGGTAGGACGGGAGTCGAACGCACCGGCCTCCGGTCGGATAGATCAGGTTCCAATCGACCGGGTATCCCAAAGTATAAAGCGCGCCCAACGACCCGAGCAGGACCAAGTGTTCATCTTCCTCACGTCGCAGAGACGGAAGCACAGCGCCTTCCTGGCCGAAGTGATGAAGCCCTTGCTGCATGGCGCTGAGCAGAATGGGTTTCGGGCTGATTTCCAGGAAGATGTCGTGCCCATCTTCCACCAGGTGCTGAACCGCAGTGGAGAACAACACCGGCTCTCGCATGTTCCGCACCCAATAGAGTGCATCGAATTCCAGCCCGTGGCTGACCTGGCCGGTCACCGTCGAGTAGATCGGCACGGATTCAGCCCGTGGTTGTAACCCTTCCAACGCCTGCAGTAAATCGGCGCGCAACGGGTCCATCTGGGGGCTGTGCGAGGCAAAATTGACCTTCACCATGCGACAAAAGATGTCGCGACGCTGCAACTGATCCACAATGGCTGCGAGCGCGGCTGGATCACCGGACAGCACCGTCGAGGTGGGACCGTTGCTGGCGGCAATCGACACGCGGTCTTCGGAGCCGACCAGAACGCGTCGAGCTTCCTCGATGGAGAATTCCACCGCCGCCATAGCCCCGTTCCCAATGATCCGCTTGAACAACCGGCTGCGATGACAAATGACACGGACAGCATCGTCGAAGCTCAGCGCACCGGCGACGTACGCGGCCGCGACCTCTCCCAAACTATGGCCCACCACGGCCTGCGGCTCGATACCCCACGAGCGCCACAGGGCCGCCAGGGCAACTTGAATCGCAAAGAGAGCCGGCTGGATGATATCGATTTCGCTCAATCGCGATTGCGCGGCATCGGTTGCCGTGAGTTCGGCGAGCAACGACCAATCTCCGTAGGGTCGCATCGCGCGGTCGCAGCGTTCGACGACCTCCCGGAAGACGGCTACCTGCTCCAACAGCCGTCGCCCCATGCCAAACCATTGGCTCCCCTGCCCCGGAAACACAAATACAAGCATTCGTCGGCGAGCGGAAAGCTTGCGGCCAGACGACAAGCCGGGACGAGCTTCACCCCGCAAAAACGCTTCCAAACTCTCCATCATTTGCGCCGCTGAATTGCCGGTAACGGCGAGACGGTGGTCGTGGTGACTGAGCCGCGCGCAGGCCGTGTAACAAACATCCGCCAACGAGGCGGCGGACTCCGGAGTGGCGAGGAAGTTTCGGGAGGCACGCGCAAGAGACTGGAGGGCGTCCGGACTACGTGCCGACAGCGGGAGCAGGTGTGTGTCGATTTTCCGTTCTGCATCCGGCGTTCCTTTAATAGCCGGGGGAGCCTCTTCCAGAACCACATGAGCATTGGTGCCCCCGAAGCCGAATGAACTGACTCCGGCCAATGCTGGGCCGGACCCCACAGGCCATGGACCCAACGCCGTTTGCACTCGGAGAGGAAGCTCGTCAAATGGAATATGCGGGTTGGGCTTTTCAAAGTGCAGGCTCGGTGGGATCTCCCGATGCCGGAGCGCCAGCGCCACCTTGATCAAGCCCGCGATACCGGCGGCGGCCTCGAGGTGGCCCAAGTTGGTCTTGACCGACCCCAGGGCGCAAGGCTGTCCCGGTGGGCGGTCGACGGCCAGCACTGTGCCCAGTGCTTTCGCCTCGATCGGGTCGCCCAACAGTGTGCCCGTGCCGTGGGCCTCGACGTATTGGACCTTGCCGGGCGAGATGCCAGCTTGCCGGTAGGCTTCTCGAAGGACCGCCTCTTGGGCCAACGGATTTGGCGCCATGAGCCCGTTGCTCCGCCCGTCTTGGTTCACGGCGCTGCCGCGAATGATGGCATAAATCGGATCACCATCCGCCAGAGCTTTCGAGAGGGGCTTCAGCACGACGACCCCGGCCCCCTCACTGCGAACGTAGCCGTTCGCCCGGGAATCGAACGCCTTGCAACGCCCATCTGGCGCCATGGCCCCGGCTTTGGTGAAATTGATCGCAATCGCCGGCGAGAGAATCAGGTTTACACCCCCGGCGAGGGCCAGCGTGGACTCACCATTCCGGAGGCTGCAGCAGGCCAGATGGACAGCAACGAGCGACGACGAACAGGCGGTGTCGATGGCCAGACTCGGCCCGTGAAAATCGAACTGGTACGAGATTCTGTTGGCGGCGATACTCAGGGCATTGCCGGTGCCGGCGTAGGCATCAATTCCCTTGAGATCATTCCACTGTAGCCGGCCGTAATCGTTGGTCGCGATGCCGATGAATACGCCGACTTGGGTGCCAGCCAGACGCTCGACTATCTGCCCCGCGTCCTGTAACGCCTCCCAAGTCACCTCCAGTAAGATGCGCTGCTGGGGGTCCATGCGCAACGCCTCCCGAGGGGAGATGCCAAAGAAATGGGGATCGAACTGATCTACCTGCCCCAAGAAGCCACCCCAGCGAGTATTCATCTTGCCCGGTGCCGCCGGGTCTGGATCGTAGAACGCATGTTGGTCGAAACGATCCGCGGGAACTTCGCGAATAGTATCCACTCCGTCTCGCAGCAACTGCCAGAACGCCCCCGGGTCGTTCGCGCCGGGAAACCGACAGCCGATGCCAATGATGGCGATCGGCTCATTTTTTGCCTCCCGACTCTGGCCAGTCACGGTCGCTATTTCCGACACGTCCGATGATCCTGCCAAATACCGAGCGAGTGCCTCGATGGTGGAGTACTCATAGACCAGAGCCGGAGAAAGTTTTCGTCCCAGCCACTCGGCGAGTTCACCGGCCAGGCTGACCGCCTCCATTGACCCGAGTCCGTAGCTGGCGAAGGGCTCCCGGATATCGATCTCGTGAGACTCGATTCCCAGCCGCTCGGAAAGTTTGGAGACCAGCCATTCTTGGATGACCTCCGCGTTGGGAGAATCCACAGCCATCGCTCATTCCTCCCCAAGTCTTTCCAGCGTCCCCTTTAGGAAACTGGCCTGGCAAGCATGGCGCTGTACCTTGCCGCTGGTGGTCTTGGGAACGCGCCCGGCCCGGAGCAGCACCACCGTGTGGACTCGCACATCATGCTCTTCCGCCACCGCCCTGCGAATGGCCCGAACCACGGCCTCGACATCCAGCGGCAAACGCCCGTTTGAATGAGCGCGCGCTTCCCAATCCGGCGGATTGCGAGTTGCCGGTTGGTACCGGGGATCGACTTCGGCGGCGATGATCAGGCGTTCTTCACCGGTGCCATCGACTGAAAACGCCGCGCAGCAAGCCGGCCGTAATGCCGGGTGACATTGTTCCACCGTCAATTCAATATCCTGGGGGTAAAGCTTGCGACCGCTGATGATGATTAGATCCTTCAGGCGACCGGTGACGAACAATTCCCCATCCTTCATAAATCCCAAATCCCCGGTGCGTAGAAACGGTCCCTCCCCGGTATCTTTCAGGTAGGCCCGACAAGCGCGCTCCGTGTCCTCGGCTCGGTTCCAATACCCCTGAGTCACGCTTGGGCCGGACACCCAGATTTCGCCCACTTCATCAGGTGCACAAGCGGTGAACGATTCCGTATGAACGATGACAATCTTCGTATCGTGTAGAGCGTGACCGCTGCCGACAAGCGTCCGCACATTCTGGTCTTGGGCGCAGGCCTCGACGACGTGGTTCTGTTCAAACGCTGCCACTTGAATTGTGCGGAACATCTCATCTCGTAAAGAACCACCGGAAACCAGCAGTGTAGCCTCGGCGAGTCCGTAACATGGATGGAAGGCGCTGGAGCGGAAACCGCGCGAGGCAAATGTCGCCGCAAACCGTTTCATCGTGTCGGCGCGGACCGGCTCCGCGCCATTGTAAGCCACATCCCAACTGCTAAGGTCGAGAGCTTCACGTTGTTCGGGAGTAATTCTGCGGGTGCACAAATCATAAGCGAAGTTGGGGCCGCCGCTAATCGTGGCCTTGTAGCGCGAAATGGCCTGGAGCCACCGTATCGGCCGCATGAGGAACGACACCGGTGGCATCAGGTAACACGGACGTCCCTTGTACACTGGTTGGATGATCCCATTGGTCAGCCCCATGTCGTGGAAGGCCGGCAGCCAGGTGACGGTGACACTGTCGGGGATGAGCGCGAAGACGCGGTTAATATAGGCCGAATTGTGAAGGAGGTTCCCGTGACTGATTGCCACACCCTTCGGTTCCGCGGTAGAGCCGGAAGTGTATTGGAGCAACGCCAGGGTGTTGCTGGTCACGGCGGGGTCTCGCCATTCCTGCGCCAAGCGGCTGGTAACCTTGTCGGTGGCCAACCAACGCATCTTCTGCAGCTCGGGAGCTTGAGTGAACAGACCCTGCGTGTTGGAGAGAATCGCTGACGTGGTGAGCACCACCGAAGGCTGCGCATCCCTGATGATGGCCCGAAGCCTGGGGAGGGTCCGCTGTGGCTGAGCCAGATTGGGCGGAGGAAGAGGGACGGCAATCACCCCGGCATATAAACAACCGAAAAACGCGGCGATGAACTCGAGACCTGCTGGATAGAGCAACAGCGCGCGCTCCCCGCTTGCTTGGTAGCTTTGGAGCAACGCCCCAATACTCCGGGCTTGGCTGTCCAACGCCGCGTAGGTCAGATGATCCCCTTCTGCTTCTCCATCGACCAGATAGGTATAGGTATGCTGTTCAGGCTGCTGAAGCGCTCGCCAACGAAGAATCTCCACGAGCGTGGAAAGTTCCGCAATTGGTCCAGTACTGGACCCTTTCGCTCGTATCACCCTGGGAAAAGATAGCTCTCCACATTCCAAGAACGACACCTCTTTCTCTCTTTGTTCACCTGCCCGCGCCGAACAATGCTGTTGTGTTTGCGGTAGTTGTTGATTGCCCAACCCGAATTCAGTCTGAATGACAATACATACTCCAACTGGTCGGGTGCCATGGGGTATTTACCCCATGTGAGAATTCATTCATGCGATTGGGGGGATCAACCGCTTCCACCCCTGTATTATGTATATACTCGTTGGCCTTACGTGTTGGGGTTTCGGCGTATCTCGGCCCACGCAGATACTGGGGGTTGACTCGTTGCAATGAAATCCCGTTACGCACCCTCGCAAACACGTATGACTCGCCCGGCCAATTGGCGGGATGGAATAGGGTGTTAACCCATGTTTTACGTGGCAGTTTTGGCGGGGGGATTTGCGGCAGCACGGATTATCGTCGGTTGACAACGATGCCGAGTAGTAGGGTGATTTCCCGGTCGGAAATAGGGGATGTAGGAATTTCAGGTTCTTCATGAATGCCATTACCGTCTGGCGTTATGAAACAAACCTCTTCTTCTCTTGCCGCCATCTGGATCGGCGGAGCTTCGAGGAGGCAACTCCGCCATGACCGACAACGACCAACTGGTCTACCGGAGACAGAAACAAGGAACCATTTTGGAATACAGGTACCGACTCATTTGCCGGGTGCTGCGACTGTCGCAGTGGCTCTCTCGGGTCACATCATAAGGTAAAGCAGTCCCGGGGGAGTCCGGGTTGACTGGGGCGGCAGCTCGCAGCATCTGGCAGATGCGCAGGACTAAGCATTAAGGGCTAGGCCGCTTTTCTTTTCCGTAACCGCTCGCCGCCCCTCACACCGCCACCTTCAATATTCCAGCCAGCAGACGACCGGGCGTTCTCCCAAAACCTCAATAATTGAGATACCAGTTATTGCCCGAGCACAACGACCGAATTCTTGCCACCATGACCATCGTCCACCTGTGTCGGGTTCTCCGGGTCTGGAAACACCAGCGTCGATGCGAGCTTTGCTCAATAACATCTGCTAGGCGGCCAGCGAAATCTGCGCCCAATTCTTGTGGGCGTATGTGTGAGCCTGACGCAAATCCGGTCAAGCCGGTATTGAAAAACATCTAGGTTCGAGTACTAGCGAGGTAGCCATTCAGTATCGGGGGCATTGTGTTCCCAGTTCCGCCCCAATCCCGCGCACATTGAACTCCTCCTCGACCTCATAGCCGAAGGTATTTTGAAAGCTCGTCTTCATACGCCCAGCAAGAGCTTCCTGAATTTCAGCATTCCTGATTCCCTCATTATGACAGGATCACCCGCGCCCAAACAGCCTTCCACGCCACATACTGGACACTCCGACCGTTGCTTGGTGGTAGCGGGGATCGTGCGCCCGGTGAACTGATCGAAGTGCAGATAGTCCCAACGCGCATACTGTTCAGCGTTCACCAGTGCCAGGAACTGAGAAACTGCGAATTGTGCGGTCAGTGCATTGAGATTGGCTACGCTCGGCGTGGCGAGTTCGTTTGAATTCTGCACGTAACCATGAGCTGCTCGACGAGCACGCCCCACGTCATCCAATTGATCAATGGCGGCTTGCGACACGTCAAAACCCCCACAGCAGACCAAACAGGCGGTTTCGCCGGGTAACACGACGCGCACCTGCCCACCGGCGACGACCGCCTCCTCTTCAGTCTGAATATCACAGCCGAGGTCGATATAGGGAATGCCGTAGCGCACCGCCAGTTCGTTTGCCCCCTTTCGCATCCCGTCATTATCGCCACAACCGAAAATCACCGTCGCCGCTTTGAGCCTGTCTTGGGCGGCCTTCTCGGTGATCGAGCAGGCATAGGGGTAAACAGGCGTGCCCGGGGTTTTTCGGCCTGCGTATTGTGCCGCTACGGTGACCTTCGGCGTGCCGCGATGCTCCGAAAACGCATACGGTACTCTTGGCAGATTTGAGTCCTCGATCAGATCGGGGTCAACCACTGTGATCCACCCCTGTCGACCGGCTCCTATACTTGCCAGAGTCTGGAACAGCGGGGCGCCGTTGCCGCCCATGCCCGCGATGGCAATCCGCTGGCCTTCCAGTCCGGTTTGATTCCAACCGGGAATGAGCATCTGCCGGTGGTATGCAGGATCATTGTCCGGGAAACGGTGTTCTGCCAATTCACCGAGAACAATCAGCTCGGAGGGCCGACCGAGGATCTCAAAGCGATCGGCCTGCCGGAATTCCCGCAGATAACGGTCGTAGGCCATCCCATTGAACGCATCAAACCGGTTGTTGCCGACGATCAGCACCAACGTGACCGGTTCGGGCAGCTTCCGTCGGATGTAGTCGCCGTTCTGGCGGGCGTAGTGATCGTCCGTGCCACTGAAATCTGGCACTCCTTCGCCCGGATGGGAATGAAACTCAACAATGGCTTTTCTACTCTGGTAGGCGCGCCAATAAACAAACGCCTGAAACCCCGCCGTTGGACAAACTCCTACGGCGGATTGCTCGCACAAGTCTGCCTTGTCAGGCAGAAGGAGCTCGTTCACGATCAGCAGTGTGCCCTCTGCGGTTCTGGCTTGTGCGGCAAGCCCAAAAGCCATTTGTTCGTTGTGCGCATCCTGCCGCATGTGGGTGTGGAGCACTCTGGCAGTGCTGGAGGTGAGCCGCACGGTCACCTCGCGACCAAAGCTTGAACATTCATTTTGGTTTGTTGTTTTCACAATCTTACTCCCCAGGGTAGTTCCCAACAGGTTTTGGGTTTGGTGAGGTCCGCACGAACCATTTCAACGAATTTGATCAGGTCATCGCGGTGGGGCGACCACGCCACGTACTCGTAGCAGAACCAGGCCCAACTACCAACTTTCGCCGGGTAGAAGGTCGGCAAGTGATCTTCGTGCAGGTCGTCAAGCCGCCGGCCATGAAATCGAAGTGCTGGTGGTAGGTAGACATAACTGCCCCCCACCCCGGGGGGACATATGGGATAATCTGCCGGCAATTCGAGGAGCATGTCAGTGCTGGGACGGTTGTACCCGGGCGGTAGTTTTAATCCACTGACAAGGACAAACGCGTAGCCATCATCCACCTGCAGCGGAAATGCCCGCGACAGATTGAGGAGGTCTCGCTCGAGTCTGCTTCTGTTCTGCGTATTCATGGCCACACTCCACGAATGTGCGCTGGCGCGTCCATAAAGTACTGGTTGGGCCTTACAACCAATTTTTCACCGGGGTTGAGCAGCTGGTTATTACCGTCGGGCATCTGAAGAATCAGCGGTCGGTCTTCCGGAACGCCGGCCGCGTGGCGCAGGACGTCGGAATCAATTCCGCCGCCTGAATCCGTTGGTATATCCACTTCTCGTCCATTGACCATCTGTATCATGGCTAACTCCTTTGGGGGGTTGAGGTCTGTTGTGACTTCGATCGAAAACTGCGGATGAGCGCGAGAAAGGCATCGCGTTGCTCGGCGTCAAGGTGAGGCCAGGCTTCGGTCAACTCGGCCAACTGGTCGATGGCGTTGGACTTTGGTACAGCCGGTGTTACAGTGACTGCTGATTCTCTAGAGAAACCGCCCTTTTTCGGTAGGTTCAACTCCTGCTGGGCGCGCCACTTACAATGGCGGTAAATCTCCACCAGTCAGCCCCGGACAGGATTGCGGACACCATCTCTACCGCGTAGCGGACTGCGCGGTCGTGACCAGTTCGGCTTTCCTCGCAGGTCGGGGACCTGCCTGCAGGGTGCGCCGACCACCCCGCCCCAACGGCAAGACTTCCGCCGGGTTCTTCCGAACGTCGCAAGCGCGGGTCTTACCGTTGCGACGATGCGACAGATCAAGAGGCGCCCCATTGTCTCTCAGGGACTCGGAAGCCGCCTCCAGTATCCGCACCAGCTCCAGACCGCGCTCGCCATTCGTTAACGGCTCGCTTCCCGTCCGGATGCAGTCGAGGAAATGCTGGCATTCGACTTTGAGCGGTTCTTCCTGCTTGATGTACGGGACGCGCATGTCGCCGTAATGATACGCGTAATGGAATTCGGCAAATGTGTCGTAATGCGGCGGTCGCTCGACATGCGTGTCAAACACCTTGATCTTCTCCTGTTGGGCGACGTCATCGTACACGATCATGCGTTTGCTGCCGACGATCGTCATCTCCCGGACCTTTCGGGGATCAATCCAACTGCTGTGAATGAACGCCGACCGTTCGTCCCGGAAGTGGAGACACATGGCCGTCACGTCTTCGATGCCTTGCGTGATATGGGCCGTGCCCCGGCAATTGAGGCTGACGGGCTGTTCACCCAGAATGTGCAGGATGATGGCGATGTCGTGCGGCGCCAGGTCCCAGGTCACATTGATGTCCTTTTGGAACAAACCCAGGTTCAGGCGGCGGGCGCAAATATAACGGATGTCTCCCAGTTCGCCGCTATCGGCGATCTCCTTGATCTTCCGCACGGCGGGCGAATACAGGAACGTATGCCCGACCATCAGGATCAACCCCTTCTTCCGCGCGAGCATGATCAAATCCTCGCATTCCTCGGCGGAGCACGCCATGGGCTTTTCGATGAGGGTGTGTTTGCCGGCCAACAGACTCGCTTTGGCCATCGGATAATGCGTTTTCACCGACGTGGCGATCACCACCGCGTCGAGGCCGACGCCATTGAGCATGCGGCCATAGTCCGTTTCGCCGACGATTTCGGGGTAGAGCGACCGCACGTGCGCCAGTCGCTCCTGGTTGACGTCGCACATCATCTTCAGGCGACAGTCCGCAAGCGACCGGAAGTTGCGGACCAGGTTCGGTCCCCAGTAGCCACACCCGACCACGCCAACTTTTATTGGCTTCGCCATGACTCCTCCTGCATGACAGGGTCTCCTGCCGACATGGTGGAACCTCCGCTGGCTCGTTGGTCGCCGGCAGTGCGGATCACGCACTGCCGGCAGCCGGCTCGCCTCTCACCTGCGATCACCCGAAATTAATGCGAGATGGGCCGCTTGATCCGCCCGCCCGCGAGCGCCTGCGAAATGGGAGCGGGGGCAACGGTTGCGGGGTGAAGAACTCCGTTGCCCCCGATGCTGCATAATCGTACGCCCAGCGACCGGGCTTCGAGTTGGTGGAAATGGAAGAGACCGACACCCGGCGCCGCGGGGACCTCCGCCGCGCGTTGCGGACCAGAAAACCAATAACCACTCGATATCGTTTCATCGGCGTCATGTCTCTCACTATGCCGATTACTTAAGCACGAAGGCGACCGACGGGCTACGCCCGGTTTGAACAATTCCTTCGCTCGGATTGACCGCGCCTGTCGCGCCCGAAAGCCCGGTCCCACGATCCAGTTCGTAGCGCAAGAAATTTGACGAGAGAAGATCTCTCGATAAGCCTTGGAAGCCCCAAAGCGTCACGTTTCTCGAATCCCTCCCCGTTCTCTCCAGTCACCCATAGCCCCTTCCATTTAAAGTTACGGGGCGCGGCGTGGCCCTGCCTTAATCGCAAAAATTCCGCGTTAAAATATTGCGAATTCGCCACTTGCATTGTCGGCGGAACCTGCGATACTAAGGGGCTTCCGAAGTAAGAGGGATTCTTCTCGCAGCCGGAGTCAAAGCCTGTCCTTTGACACCCGAAGTTCATCACGCTTTACGTGGAAAACTGTGACAGGCATGAAATCGAAAGGAAACGATTATGGCTATGGACCAATTGGTGGATGTGGAAGGCACGGTGACCAGAGTCCTGCCCGGCACGATGTTTCGCGTCGAGTTGATTAACAAACACGAGGTTCTCGCGCATATTTCCGGCAAAATGCGCAAACGGTTCATCCGCCTGTCCGTGGGTGATCGGGTGAAATTGGAAATGACGCCCTACGACCTCGGCAAAGCCCGCATCGTCTATCGCCTGAGCTGACGATCGCACACGCCCGCGGCCACTCTCAATACTTCAGCGTCAGCTTGTAGCGCAGCACGTTGTGGCAGTGGACGGTTTCGATCGTGGTTTTGCTGCGCCACCCTTCGCAGGTCTTCTCGCCGCTTACCGTGGTTCGCCGCGCCCGGATCGCCTCGGCCAATTCCTTCGACAAATCGAAGTCGCCGCGGACGCACTCCGCGTTCGGGCAATTAAACCGGAACACCGACTTCGCGCCATCGAGGTTGACCTGATACTTCAGTTCGCTGCCCTTGCTGGTGCGGGTGGGATCATGGTACGTCAGGTCCACCGTCAGCGATTTCAGTTGCGCGAACTGATTGGCCAGTGTGGCAGAGTCTTTGACCCGCTGACTTTCCTGCTCCCGATATTCCGCCCGTGCGCCGAGTCGTTGCTGATACATGATGTCTCGATTCTTCTGTTCTTCCCGGTTCCAACGGTATGCAGGCAGAATACCACAATGAGCGGCCGCCGTCTCTAACAATCGGCCCGCTTATCGGCGACCGCGACAGGCGCCGGGAGCCGGCCCGTGCACCACCCCGATCAAACCAACCACCCCCGATGTTCCTGTTCAGCCCCCGCGTTCGGGCGGAGCGGTCTACGGGTGATCCACCTCGATGCGCGCGTCGGTCTTCTTGGTGAGTGTGGCCGTGAAAGACAGGCCGTCTCGCACGAGGACCTTCTTCGACCATTTCTCATATCCCGGAAGACTGACCGTGATCAGATGCAGTCCGGAGGGGATCTTGATGTCACCACCGGCATTGCCATAGAACACTCCGTCGACTTCGACATCGGCGTGATCCGGCTCGGACGAGATCTTCACGGGAAGCAACGCGGCGGCGGACGCCTTCTGATCTTTGAACGTGTCGTCATCGAGCAACGCTTTGATCAATTTGTCCGACACTTCCTGCGCCAATTTCGAGGCCATCGTGGTGTCGAAGGAATTCATTCCCGAGCTTTCGGCGACCTGCTCCTCAGCGCCATCGTTTCGGGAGAACAGCACCTTCCCCGTTTGGATATCCACGATCTTGATTCCGGCCTTCAGCCGGTAGAACGAGGTGCGCGTGTGGACTCCATATCCGGTGAAGTCCCGCACCTCCCTCCCATAGTCGAGAAGTTTCCCGGTAAGGATGTAATGAACGCCCGCCACTTTGCCGAGCGCCACGGCGGTCTGTGGGTCGGCGAAACCAGAACCTTGGAAGCTCTGTTCCTTCATGATCGTGTTCAGCTTTTCTCTCTCGTACACGTCAAACCGCTTGGAATTGACGAGGGCGTCCGAGAGCATATCGGGCAGACCATGTGTCAAATCCTTCCACCACTCCCAATCCGCTCGCGTATCGGACGTGAAGTCCGCCACCGCAATGGACGGAAGTTCTTCCCCTCGGGCCACCGCAAGGCCGAGCAAAAGCAACATGATAGCCAGTCTCTTCATCGGGTCCTCCTACCCTTGTCGTGCACACCGTCGGCCGCGCCCCTCACGCCGAGGACGCATGGTCGAGCCGCCGGCCGATCTAGCGCCCGTACGGATTCGCGTTCGGCTGGCCCGCCACACCTTGCGCCGCGCCCTCGCTGACCGAGTTGGGCACCCGCATCGCGCTGCCGGTGGTTTGGCCAGCCTGGTTCGCGCCCTGATTGACACTTTCGCAGCCGCAGATCAACAGCAGTCCGAGGGCGAATGCAGCCGTAACGAATTTCTTGCTCATGGTGGATTCTCCTGGGGTTACTGTGCCTTCACGACGTCGCCGGCCTTGATCCCCGCCAGAGAGCCGTCGGCCTTGGCTTTGGCGTATTTCTCCTCGACCTTAACCACTTTGACGGTACCCTTCTTCTCCAACTCGGAGCCCAGTTGCTCGCCCGTCGAGGGATCCACGAGGTTTTCCCCGACGCTGTAGATGGTAAACACGTCGCCCTCCGCAATCCCCGTCTTGGCGCCGCCGCTGATGAGCACTTCGTCGTCACCATTGACCTTGATGATGTGCGCCTGGAACGGAACATCCTTCAATTTTGCCGCGATAAGGGCGACCGCGTTGTCAATGGTCTCCTGCATTGCCTTGCCGAGCGGCGTCTTAGAGAAGCCCGAGGTGCCGAATTGCACGCCGCCGGTGTTCACACCAAGTGCCACGCCGCCCGCCGTGGCCTTGCCCTCGACACGTTGCGACGCCAATACCTCCCCAGTGGTCGTGTCGATCAAGCGAACGATCAAACCCACGTGCGCTTCCGACCGCTTGTTGCCAATGCCGACCCCGCCGAAGCTGATACCGGACGAGCTGCCGGCGCTGTTCTCTTCGAACTCCGTGACCGTCCCTTTGACCAGAATCTGCGCGCTGACAAGCTTGCCCGTCTGCGCTGATTGCGATTTCTGCACGCGCCCGCTGTTGGCCAAATCCTGTTCGGATACCACTTCGTTAAGCGCCGCACGCTCCATGACGGTGAACTGGCCGCTTTGCATCAGCGCATCCGACAATTGATCCGCCATGCCGCTGCCGAGCTCAACCTGCCCGCGCCACGAGGTTTTGTTCTCGAAATTCGCCACCGCGACGATCTTTTTCAGGACTGCCCCGTGTGCCGTGGCGGCGAATAGCACGGCCACAAAGGTGAGCCCCCAAAAAACGCCACAAGTCTTCCGTTGGGAAATGTTCGCTCGCATCTGATTCCTCCTGATCATTTGGACCACGCCAGCCGTCGTCAGAATCCAACAGAAGCGTGTTTTTTTCAACACAATTCTGGTGCTGGCCTGTTCCCGAGGCGCATTTGGACGCTGCCGACCATTGGTTGGGTTGCCAAAGTTTATCCCAGTGGCCATTGGACCGGGCTTGCCCTGCTGCGGCGCCGTCTCTAACAATCGGCCCGCTTATCGGCGACCGCTCATCCTACCGGAACGACAGGATTACGGGCCCTGACGGTCGTGGTCGCGGTCGTGGCCAGAAGATTCTTCCCGGCGCGGCTCGCCGCCCCGAGGTTCGCCATGCGTGACGCGCTGCTCATGGTCGACCCGGAGGGCTTCGCGTTCGCGAGCCCGGACGTCTTCATGCCGCGCCACGACAACCGGATGACCCGTCATACGTTCCAGGTGCCCGCGATCCAGCCCTTCCGGGATGAATCGGCCATGGTCATCACGTTGAAACCGGTTGATCGCACTCGCCGCAAACACGCGGTGGAACTCTTCGCCGCGCAACGTGTAGTGGTGGTAGTCATGCTCCCACAAATGCCCGCCGCCGACGAAGATGAAGAACGACGCGCCGAACCCGAAGTCGAAGTCCGCCGCGTATCGATGGCCGTGCCATCCCCAGCCGCCATCCACAAACACCGCCCCGTAGGGCAGCGGCGCCCAACCCACATAGTCCCCGCTGTGACGCCAGAACACCCACGCGGGCGCGTATTCGTACGCGGGCGCCCAGATCCAGCCGTAACCCCCCACGTACGCCCAGCGGCCATAATGAAACGGAATCGCGCCCCAAGCATAACTCGACTGCCAGTATAAACCCGCGTCCGTGTACACCCAGTACCCGTTGTCGTAGTATGGACGCCAGCCGTAGGGGAGACCGTACGGTTGCCAGCACTGGCCATATCCCGGCACATTGATCCATGAGCCGTAGGGTGAAAGCTGCTGCTGGAAATAATCGAAATTCACCGTGGGTTCAGGAGCCGGTGCCGGAGCGGGTGCGGGCGGCGGCGCTCCACTGCCCATGTCCGGTGGTGCCGAAGGCGGAGGAGCCTGTGTCGGAGCTGGCGGCGTCGCCGCGCTGGGCGCGGGCGCCTCGGGTGGAGGTGGCGGAGGCGGCGCCGACTCCATACTGGCGGGAGCTGCAGGACCGCCAGCCGATCCTTTTTGGAGCAACACCGAGATGACATTTTGGGAGACCCCCTGCCCTTTGAGATACACAATGTCGTCAGCGCTCAACGTGTACGACGCCGCGGAATTCTTGATGTACGCCAGAATGACATCATCACCCAGATGGGCCTGGGCAAGCTTCACCACCTCCTGCAACGCGGGCGACAGATTTGCCGGGGGCGCGGCATCGCTGCTCAGCGCGCTGCTCGCGTTCCACAACATCCCGGCAATGGTGATGCAGGCAACCGCAAAAACAATCGTAGCTTTCTTGTGAGACAGTTTTATCGTATTCATGTGCTGTATTCTTTTTGAGACTCTCCTTACCTTTCCCGTCCAAATATATAAACACCGCAACTCCGGCGCAGTTTCCACCGTTGCGGGACGAGTTGATTGTAGGCCTCCCGACTCCAGCGTGCAATAGCGCAGAAGTCTTGCTCGAGTTCGAATGTCCGACCTCCCAAAGTGCGTCCGATTCGATGTCGATCACTCATCTCTTGATTTTGTCCGGCGAATGTGAAAAAAGGTTGACAGCCAGATGGGGAAAAACATCAAGATCGCGGTCGGTTCGGATCATGGCGGACTCGATCTGAAGAACCAGCTTCTGAGTTACTTGCAAAGTCGCGGCTATTTCGTGCAGGATTGCGGCACGCATAGCAAGGACGCGGTCGATTATCCGCGCATTGCCTACACCGTCGCGCGGCTGGTGGCCAGCGGCGCCTGCGACCGCGGCATCATGGTGGACGGCGCGGGAATCGGTTCGGCGATGGCCGCGAACAAAGTCCGTGGCGCGCGCGCCGCGGCGTGCTACAGTGTCGGCCTCGCGAAAAATTCGCGGGAACACAACGATGCCAACGTGCTCACTCTCGGCGCCGGGCAGACTGACGTGGAAACGGCGAAACAAATCGTCGAGACGTTCCTGGCGGGCGAATGTGTTGAAGAACGGCACCGAAAGCGTGTACAACTGATCAATGAAATCGAGGATGGCCCCATTGGCGTGGGAGCGCACCAGGCGACATTGTTGGCCGCGATTGGAGATCCGCGCGTGACGGCCTCGCAAACCGACCTCGAACGCATCGCCAAACGCGTCCAGGAACTCCTCGCCGCGCAGGGCAATCCGCCCATCGCCGCCTCGACGCCAAAAACGCGGCTTTCCCCGGCGCAGATTGCCCAGCTCATCGATCATACCGTGCTGCGCCCCGACACGACCCGCGCCGACATCGAGCAACTCTGCCGCGAAGCGCGCCAGAGCAAGTTCTATTCGGTATGCGTGAACCCGACCTGGGTTTCGTTTGCCCGCCAGTCGCTCGACGGCACCGGGGTGAAGGTCTGCTGCGTCGTCGGTTTCCCTCTCGGCGCGCAGCCGCCCGAGACGAAGGCCATGGAGGCCCGCGCCGCGATCCGCGCGGGTGCGAAGGAAATCGATATGGTTATCAACGTCGGCGCGCTCAAGAGCGGCGATGACGAGCTGGTGTTGCGCGATATTCGCGGCGTGGTCGAGGCCTGCCGCGACGGCAGCGCGAAAACCAAGGTGATCCTCGAAACGTCGCTCCTCACCAATGAAGAGAAGGCGCGCGCGTGCGAATTGGCCGTGAAAGCCCATGCCGATTTCGTCAAGACCTCGACGGGTTTCAGCACGGGCGGCGCGACGGTGGAAGACGTGTCATTGATGAGCCGCATCGTCCGCGACAAGGGACTCGGCGTGAAGGCGTCGGGCGGCGTACGGTCGCTGGCGGACTTGTTGAAGATGGTGGCCGCGGGCGCGACGCGCATCGGCACATCCAGCGGACTGAAGATTTTGAAAGAAGCGGCCGGCGACGTGGTTTCCGGCGAAGGCGCGAAGTATTGACGACGAAAGGAACGCATCATGGCCGATTTACGCTCGTACATTTTCCTCGATAGTTTGCAGCCGCAGGTGGCGTCGTTTTTTGCGACCGTCTCGCAGGGCTTTTTGCCGATCGCCGGCCAAGCCTCGCTGTTCGTCGAGATTTCGCCGGGCATGGAGATCAACTTCGTCACCGATGTCGCGCTCAAGTCCACGAAAGTCACGCCCGGGATGCAGATCATCGAGCGGTTGTACGGGATGCTGGAAATCCATTCCGAGTCGCAGGCCGACGTGCGCCAGGCGGGCGCGGCGATTTTGGGCGCGCTGAACTTGAAAGAAGAAGGCCGTTACAAGCCGGTCATTTACAGCAACAGCGTCATCCGCCGCATCGATGATTATCACACGATGCTCATCAATCGCACGCGCCACGGCAACATGATCCTCCCCGGCCACACATTGTTCACGCTGGAATGCGCGCCGGCCGCCTATGCCGCGTTCGCCGCGAACGAGGCCGAGAAGGCCGCCGAGATCAACATCCTCGAAATCCGCGCGTTTGGCAGTTTCGGCCGCATTTACCTCGGCGGCGAGGAGAAAGATATCGACGTGGCCGCCAAGGCCGCCGAGCAGGCGATCAACAGCGTCACCGGCCGCGAGATGAAAAGTGGCGGCGGCGCGTAAACGGCGATTTTGAAACGATCACAATAACGTAAGGAGACACAGACATGGCAGATGCATTAGGTCTACTGGAAGCGCGTTCCTTCGCCGCGATGGTGGAAGGGGCCGACGCAATGGTCAAGGCGGCCAAGGTCGAACTCGTCAGCTACGAGAAGACGGGGGGCGGGTACGTCACCGCCGTCGTTCGTGGCGATGTGGCCGCGGTCAAGGCCGCGACCGATGCGGGACGCACCGCCGCCAGCCGTGTGGGCGAAGTCGTGGCGGTCCACGTGATCGCGCGTCCGCACCAAAACGTCGACGACGTCATCCCGTTGGGACGCGGCGCCAAAGCTGCCAAGAAGTAAGGCTTGAAGGTGGCGCAAGCCTCCGTGCTTGCGGCCGTTATTGGACTCGCAAGCCGGGACGCTTGCGCCACCGGAAAAGATTGCATGAATCTTGGCAAAGTTGTCGGCACCGTCGTCGCTACGCGCAAGGAGTCCAGCATGGATGGCCTGAAGTTCATGCTCGTCAAGCACGTGGACAGCGAGGGCAAGGAAACCGGCGGCCAGGTCGTGGCGGTCGATGCGGTGGGCGTCGGCCCGGGCGAGCTGGTGCTCGTGGCCACGGGCAGTTCGGCCCGCCAGACCCTCGCCACCAAGGACCGCCCCTGCGACGCCGTCATCATGGCAATCGTGGACACGTGGGAAATCGGCGGCACCGAGAAGTATCGGAAGGATTGACGCCATGGGGTTGAGCGACCAGGAAATCGAGCTTATCGCGCAACGCATCGTCACCGACCTGACGGGACGCGGCGGCGCGTCCGCGACGGCCTCATCGTCGCCGGGTTCCTCCCCTGCTCCGCTACGCGACATCGGCATCTTCGATACCATCGACGAAGCGGTGAAGGCCGCCAGCATCGCCTTCTGCCAGTTCGACCAGTTGGGATTGAAGAAGCGCAACGACGTCATCGCGTCCATCCGCCAGTCGATGCGCGAGCACGGCAACGCGCTGGCGCGCATGGCCTACGAGGAAACCGGGCTTGGCCGGTACGAGGACAAGATTCTCAAGAACCAACTCGTCGCGGACAAAACGCCGGGCACGGAAGACCTGTTGTCAAACGCCGTCACGGGCGATGATGGCCTGATGCTGACCGAAGCCGCGCCGTTCGGAGTCATCGGCGCGATCACGCCGACCACCAACCCGACCTCGACAATCATCAACAACGCGATTGCGATGGTCGCGGCGGGCAACGCGGTCGTGTTCAACGTTCACCCGAACGCCAAACGCGTCTCCTGTCACAACGTGGCGCTGATCAACAAGGCCATTGTTGCTGCGGGCGGGCCGCGCAACCTGATTACGGGCATCATCAATCCGACCGTCGAGAGCGCGCAGGCGTTGATGAAACATCCCGGCGTCCGGCTGGTGGTCGTCACGGGCGGCGGCGGGGTCGTCCACGCCGCGATGTCGAGTGGCAAACGCGCAATTTGCGCCGGGCCGGGCAATCCGCCGGTCGTGGTGGATGAGAGCGCCGACATCGACAAAGCGGCGCGGGACATCGTCTTCGGCGCGTCGTTCGACAACAACATCATCTGCGCGGACGAAAAGGAATGTCTCGTCGTTTCGAGCGTTGCCGACAAATTGATCAAGGCGATGACCTACAACGGCGCGTATTTGATCGCCAAGGAGCAGTTGGCTGCCGTCGAGAAGGTTGTGTTCACGAAAACCCACGGCCCGCGCCAGGAAGCCGAGATCGAGCGTTCGCTGATCGGCAAGAACGCCAGCGTCATTTTGCAGAAGGCGGGAATCCGCTGCGACGACAGCATTCGCCTCGGCATTTGCGAAGTGGACCACGATCACCCGTTGCTATGGACCGAGCAGATGATGCCGATTTTCCCGGTCACGCGGGTGCGCGACGCGGACGAGGGCATTGATTTTGCGATGCAATTGGAACACCCGCGGCGGCACACGTTCGTCATGCACTCGGACAATCTCTCGAACCTCAGCCGCATGGCGCGCGAATGCAACGCCAGCGTTTTCGTGAAAAACGGCCCATCGCTGGCCGGGCTTGGGTTCAAGGGCGAAGGCCCGACGTCGTTCACGATTGCCAGCCCCACGGGCGAAGGCATGACGACGCCGAAAAGTTTCTCGCGCTGGCGGCGATGCACGCTGGTCGGCGCGTTCAGGATTGTGTGAAAAAATATCCCGCTATCGCCGTTGTCGAGTTCCGCAGCATCGCGGACGGTATCTACACCGCCGACGCGATCCTGAAGAAGGCCCCGATTGCGATGATCAAGGGCGGCACGGTCAGCGGTGGCCGTTATCTGATCATTTTCGGCGGCACGACGGGCAGCGTTGGCGAATCGCTCACCGAAGCGCTGACCATCGGCGCGGGCAGCGTGCTCGATCACGCGTTTCTTCCCGACGTTCACCCGAAAGTGCACGATGCCGTGCTCGGCCAGCGCACCGGCACCGAACGGCAGACCGTGGCGATTTTGGAGACCGACACCATCGCCGCCAACGTTCGCGCCGCCGAAGCCGCGGTGAAGGGCACCGAAGTGCAACTCGTCGAATTGCGACTCGCGGAATACGAAATGTCGGGCAAAGCCATCAGCGTGTATGCGGGCGAGTTGCCCGAGATCGAGGCGGCCATGGCCATCGCCAACGATTTCCTGCGGGGTCGGCAGGCGTTCACGCACCACCGTATCATCGCGAGTCCCCACGAGGTCGTTACCCAGCAACTCGACCAGACGACGCGGTACAACGACGCGAAGCTGCACGAACTCGAAGGCGAGGAGGCGTCGTAATGCTCCTCGGCAAGGTCATCGGCACGTTGACGCCCTGCGTGGTGTACAAGGGACTCGAAGGCGTTCCGATGCTCTGGATTCAGCCGCTCGACAAACAGGGCAACGTCAAAGGCGAGCCGCTGGTCGCGTGCGATGCGACGCGGATGGCCGGCCCCGATGAGATGATTTACTACGAAGGCGGACGCGAGGCGGCGCTCGCGCTGGAACCGTGGTTTGTGCCCGTCGATCACACCATCATCGGCATCGTCGACGAACTGCATCATGAATCATGATCCTCGGCACCGTCAGGGGTAACATCGTTTCGACGATCAATCATCCGTTCTACGACGGCAAGAAACTGCTCATCGTCGAGAAGGAGGATTTCGCCGGCAAAGCGGGCGGTTATCTCGTCGCCGTCGATGGCGGCGTGGGCGCCGGGGTCGGCGAACGCGTGCTGGTGATCGACGAGGGCAATTCCGCCCGGCAGGTTGTGAAGAACAAAGATGCGCCGCTCCGCTCGATCATCATTGGCATCGTTGACCGCGTCGATTCCGAGGCGTAGGTTTTTCTGGATGTTGTAGCCGCAGGCCGAGTCCGACGAGACCCGAGCCGTGTTTGCCGGGCTCGGAACCCTCACGCGGCGATTGTTAAAGGTCGCAATGCGATTCGATGTCACAGTGGGGTCCGGCGGCGACGGCTTCGTGGCCGAATGCGAAAGCATGCAGTGCCAGGCGACGGGCCTCAGCGCCGTCAACGCCCTCGATTCCCTCCGCGATGAAATCCGCTACCGCCTCGAACTCTGTCCCTGCACCACCGTCAACGATGACTACGTCGAACTGAATGTGGTCTCGGCGCTCTGATGCTGCCTACTTCACTGGCCAGCGAAGGCGCCGTTGATGCTATGAATCATTTGTGCGCGGTGGTCTGATTCGTTCGCGAAGTTGATAAAGTGATCGACAAGCTTGACGCTCGTATTCCCGCAGTTCTCCCTCAACTTCTTATACAAACTATAGAAGCGCTGCACGTACTCAAGGTAATCCGGGTTGACCAAGTCGTTGTCAGGATTAATGTTAAGCTCTCTTGGAACGTCGCAGACATAACGGATGAAGTCGTATGCCATGCGATCGAATATAGGCATCGCGCGGCAGTGGAAGTGCATGTACTTGGCTGGAAATGATACCAATCGTAGCCCCCGCGTTATAGGCGTCAAGATTTCTAGAAGCTGATTATGCAAACAAAGTGCCTCGTTGCACTGTTCCGTTGATAATGGTTCTCTGAGCTCCCGCAGCCTCACGAAGACCGCATCCACATCCTCGCGTTTGTCAAACAAGTGGTTGGTTACCCGACGGATGGCTCCCCCTTGAAGCCCCTCGAACTGGCCCAAATCAACATGCCGTTGGATACCCGTTTGATAGCTCAATCCGATTATTTGGATTTTTGCGTTAATGGCCAGTATGGTGTCGTGCCGCGGGTGCGCGTCACAGAGATCGTACAAGGTCTTATCTAGTAAGGCCCAATTTGACACATAATCGTCTCGGGCTTCAGCAAACCAATCGCAGAGTGCCATAGCAACCTCCTAAATTGTGGAAGTGTCTACAATAGTATTCGAAGCTGAGTCATCTCGGCAGCCATGGGTGTCGATCCCGTATTCCGCGTCCGCATCGAAGAAGCCGTCACCAACCGTAGTAATCGTGAAATCCCTTGCTGTACCCCGCTTCATAACCGCTAACGTATTCCAAGCCGTGCAGTTGAACGTCCGTCAGCCTCAGACCCGGGTCTCCTGCCCACGGGGAAGAAAAAGAGGGGGAAGAAAACGCAGTATCCCTCCCGAGACGATATTCGATAGCTTGAAGGGCCGATTTCTTTCCCGACGCATATCCCTCATTATACCCCTGCGTATACTTTTCTTGAGAAGAGACAGCAGGCAAGCCCAGTAATTCCCGAAGTTCACGTTTGGCTTCTTCTTCGACCGTTTCCCTTTCTTGTTGGGGACGAGTCGACCAGAAGATGAAGAAAATAAATACCCCGATACAACCTCCCAAAATAAAGTGCTTCCAAGTAGCTCTTAATTTACTAACGTGTTTTCGCTGCACGAGCGCTTGGATGGGATTTGACTTTGGAACGTTCTTCTCCTGCCATTGCTTCATACTGTCAGAGTACGCGCCGCGTTGTGGCGGGAGTCTAAAGTCCCACTTCCTTGGGGCAGGAGCGGGGGGAGCAGCAGGGTTGGTTTTGATACTGCTTGGCACCGTGGCTGAAGCCCCGCATTTTGGACATTCGACTTGAAGCCCCGCTCCGGCTTCGTCGATCACGATGCTTTGTCCGCAAGATTCACACGCAAAGGTGATGTCCATGCTGACTTCTCCCGTTGCCGCGTATCCTACCGCAGGCCGGCGTGTTTTGGCAATCCGCGTCGGACTCGGCTCCGGCGCGACCAAAGACCGCAAGCAGGGACGCTTGCGCCACCAAAGCGGCGGGAACTCTTTCCATTGCTCATTGTTCACGGCGGTTGCTACACTTGGCGACCGTGAAGCCGGCACCATTGCCAGACCATCAACCCGCCAGCGAAACCGCGCGCATTCCCGGACGCGTGATCGTCGCCGCGGCGTTGCTGGGGCTGCTGACCGTCGTGCTGTTCGCGCCCACGTGGAAGGGCCAGATGCTGGGCTGGGACGACGACGAGAACGTGTTGCACAACCCGCTCGTGGTCATGTCCCCGGCGGCGGGACTCAGACAAATCTTCACCGCGCCGTTTTCGACGGACTATTATCCGCTGACCTATCTCAGCCTCGCCATCGACCACGTCGTCTGGCGCGGCCAGTTCTTCGGTTATCACGTGACCCAAACCTTGTTGCACGGCGCCAACGTGTTCCTCGTGGTGTTGCTCGTATGGCGGTGGACGGAAATACTTGGCGTGGCGCTGTTGGCCGGGGCGTGGTTCGGCTGGCACCCCGTGCAGGTCGAAACCGTCGCGTGGATCGCCGAGCGCAAATCCGTGCTCGGGACATTCCTATTTCTGCTCGCCTGGCTGGCCTACCTCAAAGCGGACGACTCGCAGCGCGGCCAGCCGTGGCGATTGGCGGCGCTGGGAATGTTCCTGCTGGCGGCGTTGACCCATGCGTTGGTAATCGTGATGCCCGGCCTGTTGATCGCCTACGAACTCTGCCTGCGCCGCACGCGATTCACCGAGGCGCTCCGCCGGACGTGGCTGTTTTTTGTGCCCACGGCGTTTGCGGCGGTCCTGCGCGTGCTCGGTCACGCGCAGTCGGGACAACTCGTCCGCCCATTTCGAAACGTGACCGAGGGAATCCTGACGATGACAAAGGTTGTGGGCAACTACCTCGACACATTGCTCTGGCCGACGCACCTGAGCAATCATTACACCGTCACGGCCATCGACACGCTGGCGAGCAAGGGCGTGGCGGTGACCATCTTGTGGTTCGTGGCGTGGGCGGCGCTCACGTGGCGGGCGCGGTCGATTCGCCGGTGGTCAACATTCGCGCTGGCCTGGTTTCTCATTTGTCTCGCGCCGGTGCTGCAGATTGTGCCGCATCCGACGTTGCGCGCGGACCGGTATCTATACGTGTCCGCGCTCAGCGTCTTCGTGCTGGTCGCGTTACTGTTGCACAAGAACCGCGCCGCATTCGCGATCGTCGGCCCTTTCTCGGCGGCGTGTTTGCTCGGGCTGACGCTCGCGCGCATTCCCGATTGGCACGACGCGAAGACCTTGTGGACTGATTGCGTCAGGAAGAACCCGCAGTCGGTGATCGGCTACTACAGTCTGGCCGGTTGCGCCATTGGCGAAAAGGATTGGCCCACGGCCGACGCGCAACTGCGGAAGTGTATCGACCTGAAACCTGACTTCGCCGAAGCGCAGGCCCGGCTGGGCGCGGTGTGTCTGCTGGAAGGAAAGAACGCGGACGCGCGCGAACATCTGGAGCGCGCGCTCGCGTTGAACCCGCACCTGGCCGAGGCGCGGCATAATCTCGCCATCCTCGAACGGCGGCATGACTGACCAGTTTCTCGCGTTGCCGGAGGACGAACGCCTGCGCATCGGGTGGCCGACCGCGAACCATTTTCTTTTCGATACGCCCGCAACATTCTTTGTCCGCACGCGCGTCAATCCGGATTACGGCAAGCCCGGCTGGACGCGGGACTGCGGGAAACGGTTCCATCGCGGCTGCGATATCCCGCCTGTTCGGGTTACAGCGACGGGCGGGACTACGCGTGTTGTGTTCACCGATTGCACGACCAACAAGGACTTCGAGAGCGAGGAGCCCACATTCATCCCGCACGACGATGTGTTCTGCGTCTTCGACGGCACCGTCGCGGAGGTCGTCGCGGATGAAGACATGTCGGACTTCGGAAAGCACGTCGTCATCGAACACGTCTGGCCTCGCAGCGGCGCGAAGTTCTTTACGGTCTATGCCCACTTCGCCGAAGTGTCCGCGTTTCCCGTATCATCACGGATTCGGCAGGGCGCCAAGATTGGTCGAATGGGACAGACGAGCCGTGGCGCCGACGCGCGCAACTGGATGGCCATCGCTCCCCACCTGCATTTTGAAGCGCGGGACGGAAATGGACAATCTTACGACCCGGTAGAATTTTTGAAGCGGTTTTTCCCGCCCACGCCGTAAGCCCGGACACCGGATCACAGCTTGCCGAAAAGCCGGTCGCAGATCTGGCGCGTGGCAATCTCGCGGCCTCTCGCGCCATGTGGCATGACGCCCAGCAATGGCGTGTCGCACAATTCCGGCACGGTCCTGATATTGGTTCTTGCCGCCTGGTCGCGTTTGCCGCCAACCGTATCGTTTAGAATTATCCCGCGCACCGTCAAGCCCATCTCTCGCGCCTGGCGGACTGTCAGCAGACTGTGATTGATCGTTCCCAGACCAAGCCGCGCGACCACGAGCAAGGGCAGCTTCAACGACCGGGCCAGATCGGCTACGAAATAGTCGTCGCGGACGGGCACCAACAATCCGCCAGCCCCTTCCACGAGCACAATGGAATAGATGGACGCCAATTGACGGTAACATTCGCGAATCCGGCGGAGGTCGATACGTTTGTGTTCAAGGCGCGCCGCCACGCTCGGCGCGAGTGGACGCCGAAGATAGATCGGGTTGATCACGTCGAGGGGTTGCTCGTGCCTCATGATGGCCGCGTAGATCTCGGCGTCGTGTCTTCCACCGGCACCGCACGCGATCGGCTTGAACGCCGCCGCACGCACGCCACGCCACCGCAACTCGGCCAGCAACGCCGCCGTGACATGCGTTTTGCCAACGCCGGTGTCGGTGCCAGTTATGAAAAGTCCGGTGTTCATTTCCCGCGTTCCACTTCACGGATGCCAGCAGCGGCCAGGACCGCCAACAGGGGCGTCACAGGGACTCGAAACCGGCTGTTTGATTCGGGACCACTAGCCAGCCCGACAAAATACAGGGTCAACATCACCGGCACAATCGCCTCGCGTCCCAGCCGCCACGCCCCAAGGACGCTCAACGAAACCACCGCGACGAGCGCCAGAACGTACACGAGCGACCAACGCCGAGCGACGGGCCCGGCCTGGTTGCGGGCATTGTCCAATGCATGCGCTCCGGGCCCGAACAATAGTTTACCCCACCCGAGCAACGCCTGTTTGAAAGCGATCCGTGGTGACCGCGCGAATGCCTGGACGGCTGACGTTTGGTATGCCTCGAAGGATTGCTCGAAGCGCTCACGGCTTTCGACGAACTGGATGTCGCCGTACTGTTTTTGAAACTCCTGCTCGATGTCCTCCACCTTGCGGCCTTGCGGTTCCGCCTCGATCGCTTCCGCGCGGAACATCAGGTTGTACGTCGAGATCGACGACAGTAAATACCGGCCCGTGACCGCGTGGTTGCGAGTTGCCCAGACAGCGATCAGCGGAACGAATCCCGCCAGGAACGCGGCCAGATATACGATGCGGTTACGCCAGGGAACGCGTTCCACAAACACCATGACCGATGCCATGACCCAAATCCAGACGGCGATTGGTCGTGTCAACGCGGCGAGTGACCACACGAGGCCGCTCGCGAACCATCCCCAACCCCTGTCGGATCGCCAGACCATCAGGCACGCCGCGCAGACGAGCAGCAGTGTGAACAGCGTTTCGGTCCTCAAATCCGCGCACCGCAAGATCGAGTTGGGATCGACCGCGACCAAGAACCCGGCGAGCGTCGCCAGCCAGGGCCGCAACCATCGCGCCGCGATCCGGAAGGTCAGGACGCAAGTCAATGCTCCCAAAGCGCATTGCACCACGAGGAATAACCCCAAGCGATCTCCCCCCACGCAGATCAGGCCGGCAAGAAACAGCGGATACGCCGGCGTGCGGGCCACATTGGGCAACTCGCGCCCATTAGGTGCCACGGCCACAAATCCCTTTCCCTCGGCAAGGTTACGTGCCAGCGAACGGTACGAATCCGGGTCCACGTCGGCGCGCAACGTTGGCAGGACGCAGGCCAGGGTGATCAACCGCAGGGCGAGTGCGACCACGAAGATGGCCGTTGAAGTTTTTGCGGTCGCGCTCACAGAAGTGAAATCGGATCGACATCCACAGCGACGCTGACATCGTCCGGTGGTTTGAGGGATGCGAGCACCTGATTGAGAGATTCGACGACCTGCATAATGTGCTGTGTCCGCAGCATGACCTGGAAACGGTATTGGTTCTGCACTTTCGACAGCGGTGCGGGTGTCGGTCCGGCGACAACACCCAAGGAGTCGGGGACACGCTTTTGCAGTTCACGCGTCAAAGCTTGGGCATAAAAGCCCGCTTTCGTTTCACTGCGGCTGCGCGCCGTGATGCAAATGAGGCGCGATATGGGAGGATAACGCAACTGCTCGCGGAATTCGATTTCCTCCTCGTAAAAGCCAATGAAATCGTGCTGCCGGGCGTATTGGATGGCGGAGTGAAACGGCGTAAAGCTTTGCACGACGACCTCGCCCTCGACGTCGCCTCGGCCAGCGCGGCCGGCGACCTGGACAAGCAACTGAAACGTCCGCTCGCCGGCGCGGAAATCCGGCAGATGCAGTGCCATGTCCGCGTAGATGATGCCCACGAGTGTCACGTTCGGAAAGTGCAGTCCCTTCGCAATCATTTGCGTGCCAACAAGAATGTCAATCTTACCAATGCGGAACGCGCCGAGGATTTCGCGGTACAGCGTCTTGCGCGTCATCATGTCCGAATCCATCCGCTGCACGCGGGCCTTCGGAAACGCGTTCTGAATGGCGGACTCGACCTTTTCCGTCCCCATGCCGGCGTACCGAATGGCTGGGTCGTGGCATTCGGGACAGGTTTTTGGCACACCGCCGACGTATCCGCAGAGATGACAGAGAAGTTGCCCGGCTTTGCGGTGATAGGTCAGTGACACGCTGCAGTTCGGGCACTTGGCGATGTGCCCGCACTTCGGACAGAACATGTGCGTGGCGTACCCGCGGCGATTGAGGAAAAGGATAACCTGTTCATGTTTGTCGAGCCGCGCCTGAATGGCATCACGCAATTTGCGCGAGAGAACGTAGTGCCCCTTTTGTCGGATTGCTTCCTGACGCATGTCGACGATGCGCATGACCGGCATCTTCTTGTTGTCGACGCGCGCGGGCAACGTCGCGAGGGTGTACCGTCCACGCCGGGCGTTGTAGAAGGACTCGAGTGCGGGAGTCGCGGACCCGAGCACAACGGCGGCGCGCTCGATCTTGGCGCGCATGACGGCGATGTCGCGGGCGTTGTAGCGGGGGGCTTCGTCCTGTTTGTAGCTGGTCTCGTGCTCCTCGTCGATGACGATCAGCCCCAGCGCCTGCACAGGCGCGAACACGGCAGAGCGCGCGCCGATCACGATGTGCGATTGGCCGTCACGAATCTTGTGCCATTGATCATGCCGTTCGCCCGCGCTGAGATTACTGTGCAGCACGGTGATTTGCTGATTCTGGAAACGCGCGCGGAACCGTTCGACGGTCTGCGGCGTGAGCGAAATCTCCGGCACGAGCACGATCGAGTCTTTGCCCTGATGCAGTGTGTGTTCGATCGCCTGCAAATAGATTTCCGTTTTGCCGCTGCCGGTCACACCATGAATCAGAATGGGTAATGGATAATGGGTGATGGGTGAGGAGGAGACCTGATCAATCGCCGTTTTGCAGAGTTCCAACGCGTTCTGCTGGTCGGGCGTGAGAGACAACGGCGTTGTGGGAAGGAACACCTCGCCGCCGAACGGATCGCGGTCGTCGATCTGGTCACTGAGTTGGACGTAACCCTTTTCAGCGAGTTTCTTGATTGTTGAGGCGTCCGTGTCCGCGAGTTTTACGAGCTTGAACACGAACATGCCGTCGGATTTCTGGAGAATGTCGAGAACCCGGGCCTGTTTCGGGGCGCGTTTCCTGAGTTTGGCGAGGTCTTCCGTCGAAATCTTGCCCGGCTTGACGTATTGGCGTTCCTTCCAACTGATTTTCGCTTTGCGCACGACTTCGGGCAGCGCGCATTTCACGCACAGCTCGACGGGACAACAGTAGTACTTGCCCATCCAGCGGGTGAGTTCGAGAATCTTGTCGCCGAGCAGCGGTTTCTTGCCGATGACCTCGGCGATCTCTTTCAAATGCGGATAGGTCGAGTTGTCCGCCAGGCCGACCACGTAGCCTTGCGCGGTCGTCTTCCCAAACGGCACCGCCACGCGCGAGCCGATTTGCACCGCGCCCGCCAACGATGGTGGGATGCGATAATCAAACTCGCGGTCCAACGCAAGATCGACCACGATTTTGGCGATAGAGTTGGTCACGCACACAGCATACTACAGGAGACGAGCCGCTGTCAGCCGTTTGGAGGCGGATTCTCTCACGCAGAGACGCAGAGATCGCTGAGAACGACCCAGCGAAACTTTGCCCGATTTGTTGAGAGGACAAATCAGGCAAACCTCCTCGCAACGTCTTGGCCGGAAATTGGAAGGCGGTGGGTGGGTCGGCGATCAAATGTTACAATGTTGAGACCTGATCCCGGGTCTTTCATTCATTTTTGGTTTCTGGGCTACAGACTGGATGTTCGGACCCGGTTAGAATGGCTTTGAAAGCGGTAATTGGATTGACAAGGGTTGTGGCGGTTGGACTTGGCAGAGAATGTCGAGTTTGCGTTTGTGTAAGGCGATACGCTTCGCGAATACTTCCATCAGGTCACACCAATACTTCTCCTTTGCAGCTGTGAAAAAGCCCGGCTTGTCGCAGTGCACCACCAGCGTGCCGAGAAGTTCATTGGACTCCGACAGCACGGGGTAGATTACTGATGATCGAATGCGATCCGTCTCCCCGGGATACAGCTCAGCGTACGTTTTCACGGCCTTTGTATTTTCTACGACTCGGACAGTAGGCCTGTCAGCTCGGTATATCGCTGCCGTTTCCGTCGTGTCGTAGATGGTTGGCTTCTGTCGACGTAGCACCATGCTTCGAGGACTACGGCCGTCCCGATTCGCGCAGGCGGGAATCGTAATATGCCCATCGAGATAGGATTTGGTCATGAAGGTCACCTCAAAATCGATCCGATCCTCGGTTCGCACATGTTTCCCATAAGCCGCCTCGAACGTGTTGTACGCAGCGTCGACAGCGCGTTGGATGTGATCCAGCGATGTTGTAAACTTTTCTATCAGCTCACCCGGTGAAATATTGACTGCGTGCAATGCGCGCAGTGCGTCCGTGATGGTACGATCACACAGTGTGTAAGCATGGAGAAAGGTCTCGCGCTCCTGTTCTTGTTCAACCCTCGCCTGTTCTCGCACCAGAATGAAGCTCTTGGCGGCAAACACAAGTATGGCAAAGAATACGGCGAATACGAAACCATATAACGCTACCATATGCCAGCCCTCCACGGAGGCCGTTTGTGCCACCCATGCTGACAGCACCGCTGCCATGTAAAATGTGATTGCCGGAATAAACGAGCCGATGAACAGCTGTGCCCAACTTGGCATCGATTCATAGAGTCTGATTACTCTCTTCATGCGTTCTCCTTCACTGGGATGAACATCCTGAGGAATTCTCGCACGCGGGGCGTACGGAGAGCTTCGGGTATTTCCTTCATTGTTACACACTGCAATAGTAACGTATTCCCTTGGGTATCTGCAATTCCTTGGCTCATAAACGAGCTCGCCATTTCGCCGCACCGGATAATGATTCGTGGCTTGTTTAGAGCTTGGGCCAAACCGAATTCGTAGTGCGCACCACAGCTTTCGCCAAGAAGCCCGACAAAGAGATCGCAGCTTGAAACGTGCGACGTGCACGACTCATAGACCTGTTGCGGTGTCAAGACGCGTTTACCCCACTCGTTAACGTCCCTGTGCGGCAGGAGCGCGTTAATGCCGAACGTGTCCAATGCTCGTGCTATCGCCAGCAGACAGCTTCGGAATTCACCGCGGGATATTGTCCCGTGTGGCCGAACGAAAGGAAAGAGTTCGGAACGCTCCGATGGGGCATCGCGAGTTTCGGTCAATGAGGTAAAGGGTGCAGCGACATAGGCGAAGGGGAACTCAGGCACGTCGGTTCTAAGCGTTATCTGAGTTGATAAGGCTTGCCTCACCACGGTGGGCTGCCTCATGGGTACCAACTCTCGGAGAATGTTCGGGATAGGCACGTCATCGAAAAGCTGCGCGTCGGGTGCAATGGCAAACAGGTCCAGTTGTGTGCTGCGTGGTTGCGCAGATTCTAGCAAGTCGAAGACTTCGTGATATATGCGCGCAATCGTTGTTTCACTCCTGAAATCGTAGCGCGCGCTATCAATTTCAAATACCGGGCTGTTCTTATACCCGGCAATCCACGCCTCATACAGCTCTTCAATGTCGCGCAGGTGGTTCGGTGGATAGTGCTTCTGAAACTCGCGTTTCCGCTCGTCAATCCGTTTTTCGACCAGTGGTAGCGGACACTTGCAGTACAAGACAAGGTCAGGGGGAGGGACCTGAGCGAAGAAATACTCGGCGAGCGATTTATATGTGGCGTATGCTCTATCGTCGATCTTACGAATTCTCCTGAAGTACTCAGCGAACACGTAACAGTCTTCATGTAGAGTCCTGTCGACGACAATATTTTCGCCCCCACGAAGCCTGTCCAACATCATCACGGCTTTGTTGCAGAAAAATCCGAGCTGCGCCTCGAATGCCCAACGCGCCATGTCTTCGAAAAGGTCGGGGATGTATCTCTGTGCCGTCTGGCTTTCAGCCAAGTAAAACCAACCGAAACGCCTCGCCAGACCACGGGCAAGAGTGGATTTTCCACTGCCTTGGATACCGGAGACAGCGAGGGAATACCGAGTGTACATATAGTTACCGGGTTATTCGTCGTCAAAACCTGGAAATCGCGCGACGCGCTCCTTTCGTGGGTCTGACTTTGGGAGCCCATCTATAGTGAGGCTTTCCAAGGCGGCGCTAAGAAGCTCGTCTCCAAGATTCGGGTCGCAGTGAAGCCTTTTCCTCAATTCATGGAGGACCATTTCTCGTTTTGTGACGGGTGATTGGATGCCATGGGAGAATACTTCGTGGGCGCAACCCGACCCGAACGTGGCGAGGCTTAGATTATCTCGTAGGTGTTGTATGTCGCGCTCCGGCACGTATGCCATGGGGCGAAACAGGGTGGTGCGCTTGTCGAGGCGCAGTCTCACCCCCATGGTTGCCGCGAGGCCCTGATTTACTAGATCGCGGAGTAGCTGGATGTCGATTGGGGCATTAGTCAGGAACTTGGCAAAGAGTGAGGGCTCGAATCTCCCCACTTCACGGTAATACGTGGCTACGAAATAATCCTTTAGTACAGTCGCTATAAAATCTTCACGATGATGCCCAAGAGCAACCCAGGCCGAATGTGTAATCTGGCAAAACTGCTGCAGGGAAATGCGTTTGACTTGAGAGCACGGCCCACAAGGAGTTTGACAGCCTGGATCATCAATTGCGGCGAAATTACGCTGTACCCGCTCTCTTTTTTCCTGATCGAGGTTGGAGAGGTAGGGGGCGTCGCGAGTTCTAATAACCGTGGGGTCAAAGCCTAGCGCCTGCGCGGCAGCGGCTATTTTCGACGAAGGGAAGTTGGCGTAACCAAGGTCAACGATAACTGGAACGACATTGTAGCCCAAATCCCGCAGCAGGATGGACAAGGTTGTGCTGTCTTTACCTCCGGATACGCCTACTACGATCCTGCCTGTTGGAGAGAGGCGGTAGTCTAGCATGCACTTTTTCATCTTCTCCCGAATGCTCACTGCGAGCGGGTTGGCGTCGAGCTGCTGTCTGGCTGTTTCTGTGGGTGTCATGGATCCATCTGCTCCATTACGCTTGGGAACGCGGCGCTATCTTACGTCCCGTCCATGGCGCTGGCAATCCGATTTATGAAGGTGTGTGCCTGAACGACGACTTGGTCATCTCCGCTTGAAATTGGCGGACGGATGGGCAAGCTCGCCGTAGGCGGGTAAACCCCGAAAGGCCCGAAACGAATTCGTGGTGAAAAGCGCCGTGTGGGGGCACACGGCCTACAACAGCGGAAGGGCGCGGGCCTGGGCTTCGTCGGCTTAATCATATTACGATTGACTTGGTATCCCATTATGATATGCTGCGGGGTGGTTCTTTGATATAGAGGATTTGTTTTGCATTGCGACCTAGGCACGACGTGGTCGCGTCTCGTCGGACTCGGCTCCGCTCGCGCCCGCTCGGCTCGCCCGGATGGGCCGCCTTCGGCGTTGCGTCGCGCCGCCCCCAGCGGCTTGGTTGGCTCGGCTCAGTCCCCTTCGCGTCGCCCTTCGGGCGTCGAGACGACGCGACGCCGTCTCGCGGCTACCCTTGCCGCTCGGCTTTGACAGATGAGGGGGCACCACAACCGGTTGGGGGTGATGGAGAGGGCGTAGAAGAATGAAAATTGCAAAACGAACCCAAATCCGGTCAAGCCGGCGTGGAAAAGCTACCGAAACAAAGCCAAAAACGAACCCAAGTTGAGGCCACAAGCGGGGGAGAGGATTGGACCGTCGAATTGGCAAGCGGAAGCTGGTTGGAGGGGAGATTGCGACCGGGGATACGACGAGTGGCCCGCGAATGAGATTCGCGGCTACAACGGACGCGACGGAGCGCGTCCCTCCACACGGCAAATTAGGATACCGCCGCTGGGCTGGGGAATTCTCCTCGAAAAGTCCGCTGCTCGATCGCCACGCTTGCGTTATACTCCGCGCATGTCCCGTCGGAGAGCGAAGAGACTGGAGCGGGTGGGGAACTGGCTGGCCCTGGTGTTGGTGCTCGGGGCGGTCGGGTCGGCGGGGTTTGTCTGGTGGCGCTGGGCATACCGCGAGGAGCGGTTCGACCGTCTGATCGAAGAAATCGCTCCGCAGTACGGCGTGGACAAGTACCTGGTGAAAGCGGTGATCCGTCGGGAAAGCAAATTCGATCCGTTTATCTTTGGCAGCCGCGGGGAGATTGGGCTCATGCAGGTAACGGATGGCGCGGGTCAACAGTGGGCACGGGCGGTCAAGCGGCGGGATTATGGGCGAAGCTTGCTGTGGGACGCGCGGGCGAATATCGAGGCCGGGACGTGGTATCTGGCGCGGGGGTTGAACCGGTGGCCGGACAAGGACGCGGAGGACCGGATTCCATTTGCGTTGGCGGAGTATAATGCGGGTTATGCGAACGTGCTGCGCTGGCTCCCGCATGCGCAGCAGACCACGGCCGATGAATTCGTGCAGGCGATCACGTATCCCTCAGTGCGCGAGTACGTTGCGGATGTGATTGAGAATTACGAGTTCTACAAAGCGCGCGGCCACCTCTAAAAATTGGCGGGTGCCCGCAAACTAACGGTGGTGTCCTGGGTGAGGCCAGGTGAGGCTAGGAGAAGCGCAGCCACCATTGTGGATGTTCACGGGCACCCACGTATCTGTCTTCACTCTCATAAGATGAGACACGACCCCGTTTCGTTTCGTTCAAAAATCATTTTCCCCTCCAACCCCCATAACCCCTGCCCTCCCCCGCCCCACCAAAAAAATTCACCCCCAACAAACCGCATCCCCCCAACACCCCCCTTCACCCCCCCAACTTCGCATTCTTCCCCCGCGACTCCTCCGCCAGCCGCCCCTTAAACTCCACATACCGCCCCCGCA